>CAYPND010000012.1:0-70984 GCA_964412175.1 uncultured Microbacteriaceae bacterium
CCGTGAGCGCGGTGACGGGTGTGGGGCCCAAGAGCATCGCCGAGGTGCAGTTCGACACCGCGGGTCGCAAGCGGCTGCTCATCAAGATCAGTCCGATCGAGAAGCTGTAGCTTCTCGAGCCCCTCCGTCTGTTCGACGCTCGTCCGCGTCGAACCCATTGGACAAGCTCTAGCGCGCGACCCGGACCATAATGGGGGCACGGTTCGACGGGGAGGACGGTCAATGGATATCACGGTGGTGCACCACCCCTTCGGGGTCGCCGAGGTCACGGTCGGCGGGCGCCTCAACATGGTGACGGCCGCGCGCATGCGCGAGGCCATCGAGCAGGCCGTCGACGCCAACCACCCGAACGTCGCGGTCGACCTCTCGCAGGTCGTGTTCCTCGACTCCTCGGGGCTCGGGGCGCTCGTGGCGGGGCTCAAGTCGGTGCGGGCATCCGGCGGCGATCTGCGCCTCGTGCGCCCCGCCGAGCAGGCGCAGCTCGTGCTCGAGCTCACCAACATGGGCTCGGTGCTGCAAAGCTTCGACTCGGTCGGCGCCGCCTTCCCCCATGCCTGAAGTCGTCTCCCGGTCGTTCCGGCTGCACTGCCCGCCCGACACGGTCGACACGCTGCAAGACCTTCTCGCGACCGTCTGGGCGCAGACCCCGCAGCTCGACTCCGCCGACCGCATGGCGGCCGAGCTCTCGATCGTCGAGCTCGCGGCCAACGTCATGGAGCACGCGAACAACGGCGAGCCCGTGAGCTTCACGATCTCGATCGTGGTCTACGACGACCGAATCGAGGCGACGGTGACCGACGAGGGCGTGGTCGATCACGTCGACCTGCGCGATCGCGCGATGCCCGACCAGTACGCCGAGCGCGGTCGGGGGCTGCCGATCATGCAGGCGCTCTCCGACAGCGTCGAGCACCGGCGCATCGAAGGCTTCAACCACTGGACGGTCGTGCGCGGCCGTCGCCACGGCGGCGCACCGCCGCGCAAGGCGATGCCCTCGATCTCGATCGCGGGAGTCATCGACGAGATGGCGCGCCAGCGCGCCCTCGACGACATGGGCATTCTCGACACGCCTCCCGAGGAGCGCTTCGATCGCGTTACGCGCCTCGCGCGCCAGCTGTTCGGCGTCGAGACTGCGGCGGTCAACCTCATCGACGGCGATCGGCAGTGGGCCAAGGCCGTCTCGGGCATCGGGCCGGTCGAGATGCCGCGCGACGCGTCGATGTGCACCGTCACCATTCAGCACGACGAGCCGCTCGTGGTTCCCGACCTCTCGGCCGATCCCGCCCACGCGCACAAGATGGTGCCGGGGCTCCTCAACTTCTACGCCGGATTCCCGCTCTACGCTCCCGGCGGCGAGCGCATCGGTGCGTTCTGCGTCTACGACTCGCAGCCGCGGCACTTCTCGGCGCGCGAGACCGAGATGCTGCGCGACCTCGCCGGCTGGGTGCAGCAGGAGTTGACGGTGAGCCAAGAGCTCAGCCGGGCATCCGAAGTGCAGCAGGGTCTGCTGCCGCAGCAGATGTTGAGCCTCCCGGGCTGGAAGACCGCGGGAGTGTGCATTCCCGCGCGCGCGGTCGGCGGCGACTTCTACGATTGGTACCCCGTGGGCGAGGGTGCCGCGCTCACGCTCGCCGACGCCATGGGCAAGGGCATCGCGGCGGCCATCATCGCGGCGACGGTGCGCGCGGTGCTACGATCGGCGGCCCGCTTCGGCGACGTCGTGGGCGCCGTCGACGCGGCATCCGCGGCCCTCACGGTCGACCTCGACAACGCGGGCGTCTTCGTCACCGCGTTCCACGCGCGGCTCGACATGGACTCGGGCGTGCTGAGCTACGTGGATGCGGGGCACGGCCTCTCGATCGTCGCGCGCGCCGATGGCAGCTCTCAGCGACTCCGGTCGACGGCCCCGCCGCTCGGCGTCGACCCCGAGACCGAGTGGCAGGTGCAGACCGTGCAGCTCGATCCGGGAGACACGCTCATCGTCGTGAGCGACGGCGTGCTCGACCTCTATGACGGCACGCTACGCTCGCTCGACAACCTCGTGACGCTCGCCCTGCTCGCGCACGATCCGTGGGAGATCATCGAGGCGATCCGGGCCCGGGCGCTCGGCGCGAACAGCGACGACGTCACGGTGCTGCTCGTGCGGCGCGACGACGCGGGCTGACGGCCGACCGGGCATCCGGCGGTCGTGGCCGCCGGAGTGCGGGCGGTACAGTAGAGACTGCGATGTGTCTCGATATCGAGAAATCTCTCCGGTGAGGATGCTCACGATCGAGAGGCCGACCGCATCCCCTTATCTTTCTCTTTTCGCACGCGGATGGGACGAGCAGCGTGGATCTTTTCGAGTATCAGGCCCGAGACCTCTTCGAGAAGCACGGTGTTCCCGTGCTGCAGGGCATCATCGCCGACACCCCGGAGGAGGCCCGTGCGGCCGCCGAGTCGATCGGCGGGGTGACGGTCGTCAAGGCGCAGGTTAAGGTCGGCGGCCGCGGCAAGGCTGGCGGCGTCAAGGTCGCCACGACGGCGGATGACGCCGAGGCCGCGGCCCGCGACATCCTGGGCCTCGACATCAAGGGCCACGTCGTCAAGCGCGTGATGGTCGCTCAGGGCGCCGACATCACAGAGGAGTACTACTTCTCGGTGTTGCTCGACCGCGCGAACCGCAACTACCTGGCGCTGTGCAGCTTCGAGGGCGGCATGGAGATCGAGCAGCTCGCCGAGGAGCGCCCCGAGGCGCTCGCGCGGGTGGCGGTGGACCCGGCCGTGGGCATCACGCTCGAGAAGGCCCGCGAGATCGCGGTCGCCGCGAAGTTCCCGGCCGAGCTCGTGGAGAAGGTCGCCCCCGTGTTCGTGGCGCTCTACGGCGTCTACGTCGCGGAAGACGCGACGCTCGTCGAGGTCAACCCGCTCGTGCTCACGGGCGCGGGCGACATCGTCGCGCTCGACGGCAAGGTGAGCCTCGACGAGAACGCCAGCTTCCGGCAGCCGGGCCACGAGGCACTCGAAGACAAGGATGCGGCCGACCCGCTCGAGGCGAAGGCCAAGCAGCACGACCTCAACTACGTGAAGCTCGACGGCGAGGTCGGCGTGATCGGCAACGGCGCCGGGCTCGTGATGTCGACGCTCGACGTCGTCGCGTACGCGGGCGAGGCGCACGGCGGCGTGAAGCCCGCGAACTTTCTCGACATCGGCGGCGGCGCCTCGGCCGAGGTCATGGCCGCGGGCCTCGACGTCATCCTCGGCGACCCGCAGGTCAAGAGCGTCTTCGTCAACGTCTTCGGCGGCATCACCTCGTGCGTCGCGGTGGCCAACGGCATCGTCGCCGCGCTGGAGATGCTCGGCGACGCCGCGACCAAGCCGCTCGTGGTGCGCCTCGACGGCAACCAGGTCGACGAGGGCCGGGCGATCCTCGCCGCGGCCGCGCACCCGCTCGTCACGCTCGCCACGACCATGGACGACGGCGCTGATACAGCTGCCGCGCTCGCTGCGAAGTAAGGGAACAGAACACCATGTCGATCTTCTTGACCAAGAATTCGAAGGTCATCGTTCAGGGCATCACGGGCGGTGAGGGCACCAAGCACACCGCGCTCATGCTCAAGGCCGGCACCCAGGTCGTCGGCGGCGTCAACGCACGCAAGGCCGGCACGACCGTGACCCACACTGCGGCCGACGGGTCGAGCGTCGAGCTGCCCGTCTTCGCGACGGTCGCCGAGGCCATGGCCGCGACGGGCGCCGATGTCTCGATCGCCTTCGTGCCGCCGGCCTTCTCGAAAGACGCGGCATTCGAGGCCATCGACGCGGGAATCCCGCTGCTCGTCATCATCACCGAGGGCATCCCCGTGCTCGACACCGCCGAGATCTGGGCGCACGCCCAGGCAGGCGGCAACGCGACGCGCATCATCGGCCCGAACTGCCCCGGCATCATCACGCCCGGCGAGGCGCTCGTGGGCATCACGCCCGCGAACATCACGGGCAAAGGCCCGATCGGGCTGGTCTCGAAGTCGGGCACCCTGACCTACCAGATGATGTACGAGCTGCGCGATCTCGGCTTCTCGACCGCCATCGGCATCGGCGGCGACCCGATCATCGGTACGACGCACATCGACGCCCTCGCGGCCTTCGAGGCCGACCCCGAGACGAAGGCGATCGTCATGATCGGCGAGATCGGCGGCGACGCCGAGGAGCGCGCGGCCGACTTCATCCGCGCCAACGTCACGAAGCCCGTGGTGGGCTACGTCGCCGGCTTCACCGCTCCCGAGGGCAAGACCATGGGTCACGCCGGCGCGATCGTCAGCGGTTCCGCCGGCACGGCGCAGGCGAAGAAGGAGGCCCTCGAGGCCGCCGGAGTCACGGTCGGCAAGACGCCGAGCGAGGCGGCCGCCCTCATGCGCGAGATCGTCGCGGCGCTGTAGGAGCGCGCCTCGCTACTCGTGGCGCACCGGTAGGGCCCGAGCGGGTGCGTCGGCGGCACCCGACCGGTCGGGCCGCCGAGCTCACTCGTCGGCAGCGATGATCTTCGGCGGCCATTCGCTGGAGCCCAGCTCGCGCGAGATGTTGCGGGCGGTCTCGCGCAGGTCGTTGAGCACGCCCGCCTCGGGGGGCCACTCGCTCGACGGCATCACGACCGAGACCGCGGCGATCACGGCGCCGCTGCGATCGGCGACCGGCACAGCGACCGATGACTCGCCGAGCACGGCCTCGTCCTCCTCCATCGCGAGGGCGCGCTCGGCGACGCTCGCGAGCTGCAGGCGCAGCGTCGCCGGGTCAGTGATGGTGTCGCCGGTGAGGCTGCGCAACGGCTTCGCGAGCAGTTCGTCGGCGGCCTGCGGGCGATAGGCGAGCAACACCTTGCCGAGGGCGGAGGCGTGGGCGGGGATCGTGATGCCCGTCTCGAGCATCTGCTGGCTGCCGTCGGGCCGGCGGTTGTGGTGGATGATGATGACTTCGTCGAACAGCTCGGCGCCGAGCCGGGTCGAGAGCCCCGTGCGGCGGGCGAGCTCGCGGGTCCAGCGCATCGCGCGCGCACGCACGTCGAGCGTGTCGAGGTAGACGTTCGAGAGCTTGAGCAGCGCCGGGCCGAGCATGTAGCGCTGACCGCCCGGCTCTTTGGCGACGAGGCCGTGGGTCTGCAGCGACTTCACGATGCCGTGCACGGTCGACGGCGGCAGCTCGAGAATGCCTGCGAGTTCGGTGATGCCCAAGTGTCGAGCGCCCTGCAGCGACGACAACACGCGCGCCGCTCGGTCGATTGCTTGGATCACCGGTGATCCTTTCGTGGGGTCAGACCATTATGCGCGCGATCTGGTCGCACTTTGTGCCGATTTCACTCTTGACAGGGTCATGTTTTGCGGCAAGTATTCGACATTATCGAATGACGTTCCAGAAACCCCCTGAGACGTCGGGCACGGCGCCCATCGATGATCCGCATGTTCGAAGGAGCACATATGGATGACAACCGGCAATGGCAGAAGCTTGTCGCCGAATTTCTGGGCACCGCCTTCCTCGTCTTCGTCGGGGTCGGCTCGGTGCCAGCAACCCTCATCGTGAACGGTGATGCGCCGTTCACGATGGCCGATCTGGGCATGATCTCGCTCGCGTTCGGCACCATCGTCGTCGTCACGGTCTACGTGTTCGGCTACATCTCGGGCAACCACATCAACCCGGCCGTGACCCTCGGTCTCGCCGTCGCGGGCAAGTTTCCGTGGCGACAGGTGCCGGCGTACCTCGCCGCGCAACTGCTCGGCGCAATTGTGGGTGCGTTCACGATCGTCGGCGTGCTCGGCATGCGGGCGAGCGAAGTCGGTCTCGGCGTCGCGAGCTACGCGAGCGAGACGCCCTGGTACCAGGCGTTCTTCGCCGAGTTCATCGGCACCTTCCTGCTGGTCTTCGCCGTCTTCGGCGTGATCTACCGCAAGGCGGCTCCGGGCTGGGCGGGACTCGCGATCGGCTTCGTCGTCTTCGCGGCCATCATCCCCGTCGCTCCGACCACGGGCGCCTCGATCAACCCCGCGCGCACGACGGGCCCCATGCTCGTGCAGCAGATCCTGGGCGGCGAGGTCGCCTGGGAGCAGTGGCCCGTCTACGTCGGCGCCGAACTGCTCGCTGGAGTTCTCGCCGCGCTCACGTTCGCGCTGATCGCACACACCTCGACCGACAAGACTGGTCTGAAAGAGACCCTCGTGAAGCAGGACGGATAGAGCCGATGAAGAAACTGATCAACGCCCCTGAGGCGGTTCTGGCCGATGCTCTCAAGGGCATCGAGGCCGCGCACCCCTCGCAGCGGGTCGACCACGTCAATCGCGTCATCTACCGCGCGACCCCGAAAGACCACGGCACCGTTGCGCTCGTGAGCGGCGGCGGTTCGGGTCACGAACCGCTGCACGGCGGCTTCGTGGGCTTCGGGATGCTCGACGCGGCGTGCGCCGGCGAGGTGTTCACCTCGCCGACGCCCGACCAGATGCAGGCGGCCACGAAAGAGGTCGACCGCGGCGCTGGTGTGCTGCACATCGTGAAGAACTACACCGGTGACGTCATGAACTTCGAGATGGCCGCCGAGCTCGCCGCGATGGAGGCCAGTGTCGACGTCAAAACGATCGTCGTGAATGACGACGTCGCCGTGCAGGACTCGCTCTACACCGCGGGTCGCCGCGGCGTGGGCCTCACGGTGCTGCTCGAGAAGCTCGTGGGCGCAGCGGCCGAACAGGGTCGCAGCCTCGACGAGCTCGTCGCTCTCTCCGAGTCGATCAACGGCGCAGGCCGCTCGATGGGCATGGCCCTGACGAGCTGCACGGTGCCCGCGGCCGGCAAGCCGACGTTCGACCTGCCCGACGACCAGATGGAGATCGGCGTGGGAATCCACGGCGAACCCGGTCGTCACCGGGTACCGCTCGCCGATGCGGCGAGCATCGCGGAGCAGCTGGTCGAGCCGATTCTGAGCGACCTCGAATTCGGCAGCGCGCCGACGATCGTGATGCTCAACGGCATGGGCGGCACGCCCATGATCGAGCTCTACCTGATGTACGGCGAGGTTGCGGCGATCTTGCAGAAGCACGGCATCACCGTGGCTCGTACGCTCGTCGGCAACTACATCACCTCGCTCGACATGGCGGGATGCTCGGTGACGGTGCTGCGCGCCGACGACGAGCTGCTCTCGTTGTGGGATGCTCCGGTCGAGACCCCCGGCCTGCGCTGGGGTCGCTGAACGATCTCGCGCGAGCAACCGCCCTTCAAAGGAGAATCATGAGTGCCACCTTCACCATCGACGGCTTCATCGCCTGGCTCGACGCCTTCACCGCTCGAGTCACCGAGCAGAAGGCTTACTTGACCGAGCTTGACTCGGCCATCGGAGATGCCGACCACGGCTCGAACATGGCACGGGGCATGGCGGCGGTCATGGAGAAGGTGCGCTCGACACCCGCGGCGACCGCCGACGAGTTGTTCAAGTTGGTCGGCATGACCCTTGTCACCTCGGTCGGCGGCGCCAGCGGGCCCCTCTACGGAACCTTCTTCTTGCGCCTCGGCATGGCGGCAGGGCCTGTACAGCAGTGCGATGCCGCCACATTGGCCACCGCATTGCGCGCCGGCCTCGACGGCGTCGTCGCGCGCGGCAAGGCCGAAGCGGGAGACAAGACGATGTTCGACGCCCTGGCGCCGGCCCTTGACGCGCTCGATGCGGCCGTCGCCTCCGGTGCGTCGCTCGCCGAGGCGACAGCGGCGGCGAGCGCGGCTGCCGCGGCGGGCCGTGACGCGACCGCGCCTCTCGTGGCGCGCAAGGGGCGCGCGAGCTACCTCGGCGAACGCAGCGCCGGTCACCTTGACCCCGGTGCCACCTCGACCGCCCTCTTGTTCGATGCCCTCGCGGAGGTCGCATCCGCATGACTCTTGTCGGCGTCGTCGCCGTCTCGCACAGCAGGGCTCTCGCCGATGCGGCGATCGCGCTCGCGCTCGAGATGACGAGCCAGGGTGGGCCGGCGATCGCCGCCGCCGCGGGCTCGGCCGACGGCGGCACCGGCACTGACGCGGCGCGCATCGCCGAAGCGATCGCCGAGGTCGACTCGGGCGCGGGCGTAGCCGTCATCATGGACCTCGGCTCGGCCATCATGAGTGCCGAGCTCGCGCTCGAATTCGTCGAGCCCGCCCTAGCCGGTCGCGTGCGCCTGGTTGCCGCACCCTTCGTCGAGGGTCTGCTCGCCGCCGTCGTGCGCGCCGCGGGAGGAGCGACGCTCGACGAGGTCGCCACCGAGGCCGCGGCCGCGATGCGGCCCAAGCTCGAGCACCTCGGCAGCACTGCCGCGTCCGCCGCGGCCCCTGCTGCGAGCGACGCGGATGCAGAAGCGCTCGTCACGGTGCGCAACGTCGCCGGCCTGCACGCCCGACCCGCGGCGATCATCGCGGGCGTCGTGTCGGAGTTCGCTGCCGAGGTGTCGCTCTCGATCGGCGATCGCGCGGCGGTTTCGGCCGAGAGCCCGATCGGCATCGCCACGCTCGCCGCGAAAGCGGGCACGAGTGTGCGCATCTCGGCGCACGGCGCCGATGCCCAGGCCGCGGTGACGCGGCTGCAAGCGCTCTTCGACGAGGGCTTCGGCGAAGAACTCATCGATCTCGACGGCGTTACGTCGACGAGCGCCGCGGCCGAGCCGCACGTCGACATCGCGGCACCCATGACCGGACCGATCGGCGTCAGTGCGGGCAGGGTCATCGGCCCGGTCGTCGTGCTGCGGCGCACGGTGCGCGAACCCGACGCCGCCGAGCGCCTTGCCGACTCCGACGTCGACGCGGCGCTCGCGGCGGCGAGGGATGCGCGTGAGCGCGTCGCCGCCGACTACCGCGAGCGGGCCGCGAGGGTCGAAGGGCAGCGTCGCGCCGTGCTCGACGCCACGGTCGCGATGGTGAACGACCCGGCGTGGACTACGGGGCTCACGATGCGCATCAGCGACGGCCGACTCACCCCGGCGCGCGCGACGTGGGTGACCGCGGCAGAACTCGCCGAGCAGTACCGCCAGGCGGGCGGGCTCATCGCCGAGAGGGTCACCGACCTGCTCGACGTGCGCGACCGCGTCATCGCGGCGCTGCGGGGCGAGCAACCCCCGGGCCTTCCCGACCGCCGCGAGCCCTACATTCTCGTCGCCGACGACCTCGCGCCGACCGACACCGTGACCCTCGACCCGACGGTCTGCCTCGCCCTCGTCACCGAGCAAGGCGGGCCGACCACGCACACGGCGATCATCGCCCGCGAGCTCGGGCTGCCCGCGATCGTCGGTCGCGCAGGGGCCACCGACCTGGCAGACGGCACGCTCGTGCTCGTCGATGGCGACACGGGCGAACTCATCGTCGACCCCGATGTCGCCGAGCAGGCGACCGCGACCGGCGTCATCACGCTGCCGCCGTTCGTCGGCCCGGGAGGTACGAGCGACGGCCACCGCGTGCTGCTGAGTGCAAACGTCGGAGCCCCGCGCGACGTCGCGCGTGCCGTTGAGCGCGGGGCTGAGGGCGTCGGCCTGTTTCGCACCGAGTTCTGCTTTCTCGACCGCGAGGTCGAGCCGACCATCGCCGAGCAGGTGCAGCAGTATCGCGCGGTGTTCTCGGCTTTCGCCGGTCAACGGGTGGTCGTGCGCACGCTCGACGCCGGAAGCGACAAGCCGCTGCCGTTCTTGACGGCCGATAACGAGCCGAACCCTGCGCTCGGCGTGCGCGGCGTGCGCACCGCTCGACGCGACCCCGAGGTGCTCGAGCGGCAGCTGGCGGCTATCGCCGAGGCGGCCACGGCCGAGCAGGCAGACATATGGGTCATGGCCCCGATGATTGCCACCCTGGCCGAGACTGAAAGCTTCGTTGCGGTCGCTCGAGCGGCCGGCATCGCCACGGTCGGCGTCATGGTCGAGACTCCCGCCGCCGCTCTCACGGCACGCGAGCTGATGGTGGTCGCCGACTTCGTCAGCATCGGCACCAACGACCTCGCCCAGTACACGCTCGCGGCCGATCGCATGGTCGGCGACCTCGCCGACTTGGCCGACCCCTGGCAGCCGGCCTTGCTACGCCTCATGCAGATCGTCGGCGACGCCGGTGCGGCGACCAGCACCCCGGTGGGGGTGTGCGGCGAGGCGGCGGCCGATCTGGCGCTGAGCGCCGTGCTCGTCGGCCTCGGCGCGTCGAGCCTGTCGATGGCGGCGCGCGCGATCACTCCGGTCGGGCGCCGTCTCGCTGATGTCTCTCTCGACGACTGTCGTCGTGCGGCCGATGCGGCGGTTGCGGCGGGCGACGCTCGCCGCGCGCGAGATGCGGCCCGTCGAATCCTCGGCTGACGCGGCCGACGCCTCGAGCCCGCGCGGGTTGCGGCGCGGGCGAGCCTCTGCTGAGCATCAGGCCAGTAGGCTCGCGAGCGCCATGACCCGCCGCCTGATCGCCGTGCTGAGCGCCCTCGAGGCGATGCTCATCGTCGGTATCGGTATCGCGGTTCCGCTGAGCATCCTCACCATCATGTGGGCGGCGCAGTTCGGATTCCAGGTCGACTGGGTCGTATTCTGGCGCGCGGCCGTGCTCATCTGGCTCGTCGGCCACGGGGTCACCGTCACCTTCCAGCTCGATCCGCAGACGGCCCTCGCGCTCGGCGTCACGGGCGTCGGCGATCCGTTCGTCGTCTCGCTCGCGCTCAGCGGGTTCCTGCTCTGCACGGCCCTCGCGGGGGTCGCCCTCGGCCGCCGCCTGCGCCTCGAGCCGCATCGCGTGCTCGGCGAGCTCGTAGCGCTCGGCACGGTCGTCGTGCTCTCGGGGCTCGCGACGCTGAGCGCCGCGCATCCCGCAGCACTGCCCTCGCGCTGGCAGGCACTGCTCTTCCCGGCCCTCGTGCTCGGCCTCGGCCTCGCGATCGGCTCGATCGGCGCGAGCAACCCTGCGCGCGTGCGCCTGCGGCGCCTGCTCGCCGAGGGGCCGCAGCCCTGGCTCGCGGCCGGCGGCGCGGCGCTGCGGGCGGGCCTCGGCACCGTCGCGACCGTCGTCGCGGCGGCGGCCCTCGTGACGGCGGCCGCGCTCGTGCTCGGCTACGGCCAGGTCATCGCGCTCTACGAGAGTGTGCAGGCGGGAGTGCTCGGCGGTGCCGCGCTCACGGTGGCGCAGCTCGCGCTGCTGCCGACGCTCGTGCTGTGGGCGGCGGCCTGGCTCGTCGGCCCGGGCTTCGCGGTCGGCGCCGGCTCGAGCGTGAGCGCCATCGCGACGAGCCTCGGGCCCCTGCCCGCCGTGCCCCTGCTCGGCGCCCTGCCCGCCGAGCCATCGCCGCTCGGCTTCATGACCCTGCTCGTGCCCGTGCTCGCGGCCTTCATCGCCGGCCTCGCGGTGCGCCCGCGACTCGTCGCCGCGCTCGACGGCGAGCCGCCGGGGTTCTGGGCGCTCGGCACGGGGGCCCTCGCGGCCGTCGTCGCCGCCCTCGCGATGGGTTTCCTCGCGTTCGTCGCGGCGGGCTCAGCCGGGCCGGGGCGCCTCGCGGTGGTCGGCCCCGACCCCGTGGCCGTGGGGCTGTGGATGCTCGTCGAAACCCTCATCGGAGCATCCCTGGGCCTGCTCGCCGGCGGTGTGCGGGTCGCCCGGCCGCAGGCCCTCGCGCGCACCCGGTAGCCTGGGCGCGTGCTTCGGGTCGTCGTGCTGATCTCGGGCGGCGGGTCGAACCTGCGCGCTCTTCTCGAGGAGTGCCGCGACGCTGACTACCCCGCGCACGTGGTCGCCGTCGGCGCCGACCGCGACGCCGACGGCCTCGCGCACGCCGAGGCGTTCGACATCCCGTCGTTCACGGTGCCCTACTCGTCGTACCCCTCGCGCGAGGCCTGGGGCGACGAGCTGCTCGCGACGATCGACGAGTGGCAGCCCGACCTCGTGGTGCTGAGCGGGCTCATGCGCCTGTTGCCGCCCCGCGTCGTCGAGGCCCTCGCGCCGCGGCTCATCAACACGCACCCCGCCTATCTGCCCGAGTTCCCCGGCGCCCACGGCGTGCGCGACGCGCTCGCCGCGGGGGTCGCGCAGACCGGGGCGAGCGTCATCGTCGTCGACACCGGCGTCGACACGGGCCCCGTGCTCGCGCAGGAGCGCGTGCCCGTGCTGCCCGACGACACCGAGCACAGCCTGCACGAGCGCATCAAGCCCGTCGAGCGGCGTCTGCTCATCGACGTCGTGCGCGGCATCGCCGACGGGTCCATCGCCCTCGGCGCAGCATCCACCCCCTGATCACCCCTGGAGTCCTCAATGGCCGGCCCCGCGCACGACCCCGCCCTCTACCGCCACCGCGATGCCGTACCGGTTCGCCGCGCGCTCATCTCGGTGAGCGACAAGACGGGGCTGCTCAAGCTCGCCTCGGCGCTCGCCGCGGGCGGCGTCGAGATGGTGTCGACGGGCTCGACGGCGGCGACGATCGCCGCGGCGGGGCATCCCGTCACCGAGGTCGCGGCCGTCACGGGCTTCGCCGAGACGCTCGACGGGCGGGTCAAGACCCTGCACCCGAAGGTGCACGCGGGCATCCTCGCCGACCTCCGGCTGGCGTCGCATGAGGCGCAGTTGATCGACCTCGGCGTGACGCCCTTCGACCTCGTCGTCGTGAACCTGTACCCCTTCGTCGAGACCGTCGCCTCGGGCGCCGAGGGTGATGCGGTCATCGAGCAGATCGACATCGGCGGGCCCGCGATGGTGCGCGCCGCCGCCAAGAACCACGCCAACGTCGCGATCATCGTCGACCCGGCCGACTACGTCGCCGTCACGAAGGCGCTCACGCTCGGGGGCACGACGCTCGCCCAGCGGCAGCGCTTCGCCGCCAAGGCCTTCGCGCACACGGCCGCCTACGACACCGCGGTCGCCGGCTGGTTCGCCGACACGCTCGGGGTGCGCTCCGAGCACCCGGCCGCCGATGGTAGCCCGGCGACTCTGCAGGTGTCGGCGCGGCTGCAGCAGGTGCTGCGCTACGGCGAGAACAGCCACCAGCACGCCGCGCTCTACCGCGCCGACGGCAGCGGTTCTGAATCAGCGCCGGGCATCGCGCAGGCGACCCAGCTGCACGGCAAAGAGATGTCGTACAACAATTTCGTGGATGCTGACGCCGCCGTGCGCGCCGCCTACGACCACGACGCCCCGGCCGTGGCGATCATCAAGCACGCGAACCCCTGCGGCATCGCGGTCGCGGCCTCGATCGCGGACGCGCACGCAGCCGCGAACGCGTGCGACCCCGTCTCGGCCTTCGGGGGAGTGATCGCCGCCAACCGCGTCATCACGCGCGAAGCCGCCGAGTCGATCGCCCCGATCTTCACCGAGGTCGTCGTCGCGCCGGGCTTCGAGCCCGGGGCGCTCGAGGTGCTGCGCGAGAAGAAGAACATCCGGCTCATCGAACTGCCCCCGGGCTTCGCGCTCGGCGACGTCGAGCTGCGCCAAGTGAGCGGGGGATGGCTGCGGCAGAGCGCCGACCGCGAGTTCGCGCCCGCGAGCGACTGGCAGCTCGTCTCCGGCCCCGCCGCCTCGGCCGAGCAGCTCGCCGACCTCGAATTCGCGTGGCGCGCGTGCCGGGCCGTGAAGTCGAACGCGATTCTGCTGGCGTCGGGCGGAGCATCCGTCGGCGTGGGCATGGGCCAGGTCAACCGCGTCGACTCGTGCCACCTCGCCGTCTCGCGCGCGGGCGATCGTGCGCGCGGCTCGGTCGCCGCGAGCGACGCGTTCTTCCCCTTCGCCGACGGCCTGCAGGTGCTCATCGATGCGGGTGTCGCGGCCGTCGTGCAGCCCGGCGGCTCGGTGCGCGACGAGGAGGTCATCGCGGCGGCCCAGGCGGCCGGCGTGACGATGTACTTCACGGGCGAGCGGCACTTCTTCCACTAGCCGCCCGGGTAGCGTGGAGAGCATGACGCCCCTCGCTCGCCGCCTGCTCGACTCCTTCCTCGCCGCGCTCGCGGTCGCCCTCGTCACGCACGTCGTGACGGTCGTGCTCTTCGCCGCGATTAACGGGGCGACGGTCGAGGTGCTCGCGCAGGTCAACGGAGTCTTCGGCTTCTCGTCGCTGCTGCTCTTCATCTTCGTCGCCATCATCGGCACGGCGGGCGTGCTCGACAACCGCTGGATCTCCCTCGCGGTCGCCGTGCTCGCGGCCTTCGTCTCGTCGTGGCTCGGCGCCCTGCTCGCGATCGTCTCGGCGGGCAACCCGATCAGCGGCGAGCTCATCGACTACCTGTGGATCAGCGTCTTCGGCTTCAACCTGCTGTTCCAGGTGGTCGCCGTGCTCGCGGTCGTCACGGTGGGTCGACGCGTGTGGATGGCGCGCCAGGCGGGCGCCGCGGCATCCCGCCGCCTCGCGATCGTGCGGATGCCCAGCTCGCGCCTCGCGGAGGGCGAGCTCACCCACCAGGAGCGCGTGCCCGTCGACATGGATCTCGCCGATGCGCAGTGGGAGGCCTACGTCGAGGCGCTGCGCGCCGAGAGCTTCTCGATCGTCAACGTTCCGCCCGCCGACGAGCTGCCCGACTCGGTGTTCATCGAAGACGCGCTCGTCATGATCGGCAGCACCGCGGTCGTCACGCGCCCGGGCGCCGACTCGCGCCGGGCCGAGGTCGACGCCGCCGAGCAGACGGCGCGCGAGCTGGGGCTGCACATCGAGCGCATCGTCGAGCCCGGCACGCTCGATGGCGGGGACGTTCTGGCGATTGGCGACGTGCTCTACGTCGGCCGGGGTGGGCGCACCAACGCGGAGGGCATTCGGCAGCTGCGGGCCATCGCCCGGCGGCACGGGCGTGATGTCGTCGCCGTGCCCGTGACGAAGGCGCTGCACCTCAAGAGCGCCGTGACCGCGCTGCCCGACGGAACCGTGGTGGGGCATCCGTCTCTCATCGATGACGTGTCGATGTGGCGCAGCTTCCTGCCCATGCCCGAGGCCGAGGGCGGCCACGTCGTCGTGCTGAGCGACGACGCCGTGCTCATGGCGGCCTCGGCGCCGCAGAGCGCCGAGCTCATCCGATCGCTCGGCTACCGCGTGGTGACGGTCGACATCACCGAGTTCGAGAAGCTCGAGGGGTGCGTCACGTGCCCGAGCGTGCTCGTCAGGTAGGCAGTCAGTAACGCCCGCATCACGATTCGGGCCGGGTTCGACAATCGTCATACCAAACCCATAGGCTGAAAGGCTCTGCTCAGCCACCCTGGGCAGCGCATCATCTGCCACCATCCCGCACCCGCCACGAGCGGGCGCGCTGCCTCGAGGACTCACCGTGTCGACGACGAAACCCGATCAGCCCCGCCTGAGCACCTTCCGGGCCATCGCGCGCATCTACCCCTTCGCGAAGCCCGCCATGCCCTGGATCTACGCCGGCATGGGCGCGGCGCTCGCCGCGGGAATCGTCACGCTCGTCATCCCGATCGTGCTGCAGGGCCTCGTCGATGGCCCGCTGCGCACGGGCGACCCCGCGCAGATCTGGCCTGCCGCGATCATCGTGCTCGTGCTCGGCGTGCTCGAGGCCGTGTTCATCATGCTGCGGCGCCTGTTCGTGCTGACCCCCGGCACGCACATCGAGGCGCGCATGCGCAACGGCCTCTACGCGCAGCTGCAAGATCTGCCGGTCGCCTTCCACGACCGCTGGCAGTCGGGCCAGCTGCTGAGCCGCGCCGTGAGCGACCTCAACCTCATCCGCCGCTGGCTGTCGTTCGGCTTCGTGCTGCTCATCGTCAACTCGGTAACGATCGTCATCGGCTTCATCGTGCTCATCAACTGGAGCCTCTGGCTCGGGCTGCTCTTCCTCGTGATGAGCATCCCCTTGTGGATCTACGGCTACCTCTTCGAGAACAAGTACTCCGTCATCGCGCGGCGCGCGCAAGACCAGCAGGGCGACCTCGCCACGGCGGTCGAAGAGAGCGTGCACGGCATCCGTGTTCTCAAGGCCTTCGGGCGCGGCAAGCACTCGCTGCTGAAGTTCGCCGACCAGGCCGAGCTGCTGCGCGGCACCGAGATCGAGAAGGCCAAGGCGATCGCGGGCATCTGGTTCTGGCTGCTGCTCGTCCCCGATGTCGCCTTCGCGCTGTGCTTGCTCGGCGGCGTCGCGCTCGCGGCGAACGGTGAGCTCACGGTCGGCGAGCTCTTCGCCTTTTTCGCGACGGCGACCGTGCTGCGCTTCCCGATCGAGTCGATCGGCTTCCTGCTCTCGATGACCTTCGACACCCGCACGGCGACCGACCGCTTCTTCGAGGTCATGGACGAGATCAACACGATCACCGACCCCGAGTCGCCGGTCTCGATCACCACACCCACCGGTCGCCTCACCTTCGAGAACGTGGTGTTCCGGTACCAGGATGCTCCCGCCGACCAGCCCGGAATCCTCGACGGCATCGACCTCACCCTCGAGCCCGGCGAGACCATGGCCCTCGTCGGCATCACGGGCAGCGGCAAGACGACCATGACGGCACTCGCCTCGCGGCTGTACGACGCCACCTCGGGGCGCGTGCTGCTCGACGGCGTCGACGTGCGCGACCTCACGCGCGACGAGCTGCGCCGCCACATCGCGATGGCCTTCGAAGACGCGACGCTCTTCTCGGCGAGCGTGCGCGACAACGTGCTGCTCGGGCGCCCCGAGCTCACCGAGAGCGACGACCCGGCCGATGCGGCCGAGGCCGAGCGCGTGCTCGCCGAGGCGCTTGAGATCGCCCAGGCCGACTTCGTGCACAGCCTGCCCGACGGCGTCGACACGACCGTGGGGGAGGAGGGCCTGAGCCTCTCGGGTGGCCAGCGCCAGCGTCTCGCACTTGCGCGCGCCGTCGCCGCGAACCCCGCCGTGCTCGTGCTCGACGACCCGCTGAGCGCGCTCGACGTGGACACCGAGGCTCTCGTCGAGGCCGCGCTGCGGCGCGTGCTCGCGACGACCACCGGCCTGATCGTCGCGCACCGGCCATCCACCGTGCAGATGGCCGACCGGGTCGCGCTGCTACAGGAGGGGCGCATCACCGACGTCGGCACCCACAGCGAGCTGCTCACGCGCAACGAGCACTACCGCTATGTCATCTCGTCACTGGAGGACGAAGAGCTCGCCGCGGCCGAGCGCGCCGACCGCGAGCTCAAGCTCGCCGAGCTGGAGGGCCGACGGCGCGATGCCATCGACCGCGAGAGCAGAGTCATCGACAACGAGGGCGAGGTGACCCGATGAGCGTCACGGGGGTCGAGGGCGAAGAGCGCGACGACTTCTCGCGCGCCGAGTCGAAGCAGATCCGGGCTCGATCGCTGCGCCTGCTCGGCTCGCTCGTGCGCCCGGTGCGCTGGCGCATCGTGGGCACGATGGTCGTGCTCGTCATCTCGATCGCGCTGCAGGTCGCAGGCCCTGCGCTCATCGCGTTCGGCATCAACACGGGCCTGCCCGCGCTACTCGATCAGAACGACTGGATGCCCGTCGCGCTCATCGTCGGCGCTTACGTGTTCACCGGCGTCGTCGGAGCGGGCCTCGCCGCCGCGTTCCAGGTGATCAGCGCGCGCTTGAGCCAGGCGATCCTGCTCGACCTGCGCAAACGCGTCTTCCTGCACACGCAGCGGCTCTCGCTCGAGTTCCACGAGTCGTACACCTCGGGGCGCATCATCGCGCGCCAGACGAGCGACCTCGACTCCATTCGCGAGCTGCTCGATTCGGGGCTCACGCAGCTCGTCTCGGGCGTGCTCTACATGGGGTTCACCGCGGCAGCGCTCGTGCTGCTCGACCCTGTCTCGGGCATCGTGCTGGCCGTCTCGCTGATCCCGCTACTCGCTCTCACCCGGTGGTTCCAGGTGCGCTCGCAGAAGCTCTTCCGGCAGACGCGCGTGGCCTCGGCCCGCCTCATCGTGCACTTCGTCGAGACCATGACGGGCATCCGCGCCGTCAAGGCGTTCCGGAAGGAGCCCCGCAACGAGCGGCAGTTCGCCGGCCACGTCGAGGACTACCGCGACGCGAACGCGCGCGTCATCCGCCTCTTCGGCATCTTCGATCCCGGACTCGTGCTCATCGGCAATGTGACGGTCGCGGCGGTGCTTGTCGTGGGCGCGTTCCGCGTCGTCGACGGCGCGCTGCTCATCGGCTCGCTCCTCGCGATCGTGCTCTACACGCGCCGGTTCTTCGACCCGGCCGAAGAGATGGCGATGTTCTACAACTCGTACCAGTCGGCCGCGGCCGCGCTCGAGAAGATCTCGGGCGTGCTGGAGGAGAAGCCGAGCGTGCCCGACCCGACGACGCCGATCGACCTGTGGAAGGCACGCGGCACGGTGCACTTCGACCGCGTGCGGTTCTCGTACAACGACGACACCGTCGTGCTGCCCGATCTCGAGCTGACCATCCCCGCCGGCCAGACGATCGCGCTCGTCGGCACGACGGGCGCCGGCAAGTCGACGCTCGCGAAGCTCATCGCGCGTTTCTACGACCCGACCGGCGGCGCCGTGACGCTCGACGGCGTCAACCTGCGCAAGCTGCACCCGAAAGACCTGCGGCGCGCGATCGTCATGGTGACGCAAGAGGCGTACCTGTTCTCGGGCACCGTGGCCGACAACATCGCGCTGGGCAACCCCGAGGCGACCCGCGAGCAGATCGTCGCGGCCGCGAAGGCCGTCGGCGCGCACGACTTCATCGAGTCGCTGCCGAGCGGCTACGACACCGACGTCAACAAGCGCGGTGGCCGCGTCTCGGCGGGGCAGCGGCAGCTCATCTCGTTCGCGCGGGCCTTCCTCGCCGACCCGACCGTGCTCATCCTCGACGAGGCCACGGCCTCGCTCGACATCCCGAGCGAACGGCTCGTGCAGCAGGCCCTGCAGACCCTGCTCGCCGACCGCACCGCGGTGATCATCGCGCACCGGCTCTCGACCGTCGCGATCGCCGACCGCGTGCTCGTCATGGAGCACGGCCGCGTGATCGAAGACGGCACCCCAGCCGAGCTCATCGCGGGCACGGGCACGTTCGCGCAGCTGCACGCGGCCTGGCGCGAATCGCTCATCTAGGCGGCGCGTGAATCGACCGCGCGAGCGACGCCACCGCGCCGTTGCCTCGCAACTCGTATCGTTCGCGACACCTCGCACGTAAGCCTGCGTACGAGGTGTCGCAAACGGTACGACGACGGCGACAGGGGCGTTCACCGCGGCTGGGTAGGGTTCGCGGTGTGAGCGATCGCCCCGTGGATGCTGCGCTCGAGCCCTCCGAGGAGCCCGAGCCCGCCCCGCGCGGGTCGGCGCTCGAGGTGCTCGGGCAGTTCGCGGTGCTCGGCCTCACGTCGTTCGGCGGACCCGTGGCGCACCTCGGCTACTTCCGCGAGCGGCTCGTGGTGCGCCAGCGGTGGATCAGCGAGCAGGGCTACGCCGAGCTCGTCGCCCTCGCGCAGTTCCTGCCCGGCCCCGCCTCGAGCCAGGTCGGGTTCGCGCTCGGGGTGCACCGGGCGGGAATCCGGGGCGGGCTCGCGGCGCTCGCGGCCTTCACCCTGCCGAGCGCGGTGGTGCTCGTGCTCGCGGCCCTCAGCGCGCCGCTGCTCGACGGCCCGGTCGCCGAGGGGCTCATCGCGGGGCTGAAGGTTGTCGCCGTCGCGGTCGTCGCGCACGCGGTGTGGGGCATGGCGCGCACGCTCACTCCCGACGTGCGCCGCGCGGGCATCGCCGTCGTCGCGGGCCTGTTCGTGCTGCTCGTCGGCACCGGGTGGGCGACGCTCGCGGCGATCGTGCTCGGTGCCCTCGCGGGCCTGCTGCTGTGCCGCGCGGGTCGCGTGGCCGCCGCGGCCGGGCTGAGCATCCCGATCTCTCGACGCGTGGGCGCCGCCTGCCTCGTCGCGGTCGGCGTCCTGCTGCTCGGCTTGCCCCTGCTCGCCGCGCTCGTGCCGAGCCAGCCGCTCGCGGTCGCCGACGGCTTCGTCCGCGCCGGGGCGCTCGTGTTCGGCGGCGGGCACGTCGTGTTGCCGCTGCTCGAGACCGCGGTCGTCGAGCCCGGCTGGGTGAGCGAGCAGCAGTTCCTGGCGGGCTACGGCGCCGCGCAGGCCGTGCCGGGGCCGCTCTTCACGGTGGCGGCCTTTCTCGGCGCCTCGATCGCCCCGGGTGCGGAGGGCGTGCTGCTCGCCGTGATCGCCCTCGTCGCGATCTTCCTGCCCGGGCTGCTGCTCATCGTCGGCGTGCTGCCGTTCTGGAGCGCGCTGCAGGGCCGCCCCGCTGTGCCTGCCCTCGTGCGCGGCGCCAATGCGGCCGTCGTCGGGGTGCTCGCGGCAGCGCTCTACGACCCCGTCGCGACGAGCGCGCTCGTCGACGCGCCCACCGTCGCGCTCGCGGTGCTGTGCACGGCGCTGCTCATCGTCGTGCTCGTGCCGGCGTGGGCGGTCGTCATCGTCGGTGCCGGCGGCGGGATGCTGCTTTCGGCCCTCTGACCCGCCGCAGGCCGCTCGACCCGCGTCGCTACGCCGGCGCCCAGCTGGCCACCGCGAGCTCGAGCCGGTAGTCGAGCGGCCCCCGGGCATCGTTGCCCCAGCGCAGCGGTGTGCCCTCGGCGCGGTAGTGCGCGAGCGCCTCGACCTCATGCCCCGCCGGCGGGCGGGCGTCGGCGCGCACGACGCGCCACCACGGCACGCTCGAGCCCTCGGTGGCCATGACGCGACCGACCGCGCGGGCGCCGCGCGAGCCGAGCTCGGCGGCGACGTCGCCGTAGGTCATGACGCGGCCGGGCGGGATGCCGTCGACCACGAGCAGCACGGCGCCGCCGAAGTCGAGAGGCGGCTCGCTCCCGGCGGGCATCCTGTGATCGATCGCCACCGGGTGGTCAGATCGTGAGCGAGCCGATCTTCTCGCCGTACTCGGTCTCGCCGGTCTCGACGAAGCCGATGCGGCGGAAGAACTCGCCCGGGCCGTCATCGCCGGTCTCCCAGATGACGGTGACGGTGTGGAAGCCGCGCTGGCGCGCCTCTTCCGCCAGCTCGTGCACGGCGAACTTGCCGACGCCGCGGCCCTGCGCCGTGGCATCCACGTTGATGCGCCAGATGCAGCTGCGGAACTCGGGTCGCGGGTTGTCGGCGTCGAAGTTGCCGCGGATGAAGCCGACGACGTCGTCGCCGTCGAGCACGACGCGTGCCCACGTCGTCGTGGGGTTCACGTAGGCGTCGGCCGCCGAGTACGAGACGGGCGTGACGAACTGCTCCTGCCCCGGCCTCAGCGTCAGGCCGTTCGCCGCCACGATCGTCTTCGCCGACAATTCTTCTAGTCTCAGGCTCCCCATGCACCCCAGGGTAGACGGTGGACCCGACCCGCGGGGTCGCCGATATATCTCGATATCGAGACAACCCCGGGGAGCCGGTAGGCTGGCGGGCGGCACATCACCAACGGAAAGGCACCCCCTCGTGGAGAAGATCACGGTCGAAGGAACAGTCGTCGAGCTCGATGGCGACGAGATGACGCGCATCATCTGGCAGTTCATCAAGGACCGGCTCATCCACCCCTACCTCGAACTCACACTGGAGTACTACGACCTCGGCATCCAGCACCGCGACGCGACCGACGATCAGGTCACGATCGATGCCGCGCACGCCATCATCAAGCACGGCGTCGGCGTGAAGTGCGCCACGATTACGCCCGACGAGGCCCGCGTCGAGGAGTTCGGCCTCAAGAAGATGTGGAAGAGCCCGAACGGCACGATCCGCAACATCATCGGCGGTGTGATCTTCCGCGAGCCCATCGTGATCTCGAACATCCCGCGCCTCGTGCCGGGCTGGAACAAGCCGATCATCATTGGCCGCCACGCCTTCGGCGACCAGTACCGCGCCACCGACTTCCGCTTCGAGGGCAGGGGCACGCTCACCGTCGAGTTCACGCCGGAGGACGGCTCGGAGCCGATGAAGTTCGAGGTCTACCAGTCGCCCGGCAGCGGTGTGGCGCAGGTGCAGTACAACCTCGACGAGTCGATCCGCGACTTCGCGCGCGCCTCGCTCAACTACGGCCTGGCCCGCAACTACCCCGTGTACCTCTCGACCAAGAACACGATCCTCAAGGCCTACGACGGCCGCTTCAAGGATCTGTTCGAGGAGGTCTTCGAGGCCGAGTTCAAGGCGCAGTTCGAGGCCGCGGGCATCACCTACGAGCACCGCCTCATCGACGACATGGTCGCCTCGGCCATGAAGTGGGAGGGCGGCTACGTCTGGGCCTGCAAGAACTACGACGGCGACGTGCAGAGCGACACCGTGGCGCAGGGCTTCGGCTCGCTCGGTCTCATGACGAGCGTGCTCACGAGCCCCGACGGCACGGTCGTCGAGGCCGAGGCGGCTCACGGCACGGTCACGCGCCACTACCGCATGCACCAGCAGGGCAAGCCCACGTCGACGAACCCCATCGCCTCGATCTTCGCGTGGACCCGCGGGCTCATGCACCGCGGCAAGCTCGACGGCAACACCGCGCTCATCACCTTCGCCGAGACCCTCGAAGACGTCGTCATCACCACGGTCGAGAGCGGCAAGATGACGAAAGACCTGGCGATTCTCATCAGCCCCGAGCAGCCGTACCTGACGACCGAGGACTTCCTCGCCGCGCTCGACGAAAACCTCAAGACGCGACTCGGCGTCTAGCCGACCGATCACGCGAGTGGATGCCCCGGGGCCGCGTGTCCCGGGGCATCCGTCGTCACATCGTGCTTGCGCTGAAACGGGGGACATGAGCGGGGAACCCCCGGACGGGGGGATCTGAACCAGTTTCGCTCTTGGACAGACTGGGCCAAGATGTAGGAGACATCGTCGAGCCCGAACGCTGTCACGGAGTTCGAGCCCTTGTTCGAGCACCCGGGGGAAATCGGGCGGGGGGAACTCAATGTCGATCTCGACCGCCGCGCCTCGCGCGTTCGCTGCACTGCTTGCCGTCGTCGTCGTCGTTGCCGGAGTTGTGGCCACGCCAGCCCCTCCAGCGGCGGCGGCGCCCAGCGCTGTCACGCAGACTTTTGGCTATACAGGGACTGCGCAGACCTTCACGGTACCGGCCGGGGTGACGCAGCTTGGGGTCACGCTGTCCGGAGCTGAAGGTGGCCGGGGTGGCCGCGACGGCGTTTTCGGTGAACCCGGCGGCTACAAGGGTCAAGTGACCGGCACGATTGCCGTGACACCCGGCCAAGTGCTGTCGATGAGCGTCGGTGGCGGCGGAGCGGCCGGAGCCAGTTGCTCCAACTCGCAGACGCGCGCTTCAGGAGGAGCGAGCCCGTTCACCGGATATTCCGGTGGTGGCGGCGGCATGCCCGGCAATCAGGGATGCTCGGGTGGCGGTGGAGGTGGCGGCGCAGCGACCGTGCTCATGGCGGGAACCGAGACGCTCGTCGCCGGCGGCGCTGGCGGTGGCGGCGGCAGCGGCCAGTGGGCCATCCTGATCGGTCGACAGGCTCAGGCGACGCATACGGCTCGCACCGACCGAACCACGGGTGTCGGTCAAGACGGATTCAACGTGCTGCAGATATGCACCACTGCCTGCGACGGCGGGGGTGGCGGTGGTGGCGGTGGTGGCGCTCAGGGCGGTGCCCAAGGAGGCGTCGAGTTCGGCACCGGACAGTACACCGAATGGCTCGGCTACGGTGGCTCTCCCGGCGCAAATTCCACAGCGGGGCTCACGGGCGTGAGCGCGACCTATGTGTACTTCTCCGGAAACAGCGGCAACGGTTCGATCTCGATCACGTACTCGGTTGGCTCGGCCGATTCGCCAACAAACGTCATCGGCACGACGGGCAACTCGAGCGTTGACGTGAACTGGACGGCGCCGGCGAATGAGGGGGGTGCGAGCGTCACCGACTATGTCATCGAGTACACCGAAGACTCCGCGACTCCTGCGTGGCAGACCGTCGATGACGGCGTCTCGACTGACACCTCGACACGAGTCACCGGGCTCACGAACGGCACCTCGTATCTCTTCCGTGTTTCTGCGGTCAACTCGTTCGGCACAAGCACTCCCTCTGCACCCTCCGAGGCGGTCTTTGCGAGCGGTACGCCGAGCGCTCCCGCCATCACCGCAATCGTGTCGCGGGATGCTGCGCTCACGGTGGCGTTCTCGGCAGCCGATTCGCCTATTCCGATTGAGTACTACGAGTACCAAATCGATGGTGGCGCGTGGACGGCGACATCGGCCTCCTCCACCCCGATCACGATCAGCGGCCTCAGCAATGGCAGAACGTACGAGGTGCGCCTGCGCGGCGTCAACGCTATCGGTGCGGGCGACGCTTCAGAGCCCGTCTCGGGCATGGCGATCTCAACACCGGGTGCCCCGACGATCGACCAGGTGAGCCCCATGATCGGCGGCGCGAACATCGACTTTTCGCCCGGCTTCGGGGGTGGCGGCGTCATCACCGGCTACGAGTATCGGGTCGACGGCGGTGACTGGGTGACCTCCGGCCCCTCGAGCCCCCTCACGATCAGCGGCCTCGGCAACGGCACGAGCTCAATCGTTCAACTGCGGGCGCTCAACACTGCGGGCGGCGGCACGCCCTCGGCGCCCGTCACTATCGTGACCCCGTCGGCACCCGGCGCACCGACGATCGACTCGATCGCGGCTACCGACGGCGCGCTGCTGGTCGATGTCACCCCCGGTTCCGACGGTGGATCGCTCGTCACCGGCTACGAGTACCGTCTCGACCTGGGTGAGTGGGTCTCCGCTGGGTCGACGGCGAGCCCTGTGACGATCACGGGCCTCGAGAACGGTGAGACAGTGAGCGTGCAGTTGCGCGCGATCAACGCTGTCGGCACCGGTCTCGCATCGGTTTCGGTCGAGGCTACCCCGGCGACTACCCCGAGCGCCCCGACGATCGTCGGTGACACCGTCTCCGGCTTCGACGCGACCCTCAGCGCGCAGTTCACAGCTCCTGCTTCTGACGGCGGCTCGCCCATCACGACGTACGAATACTCCACCGACGGCGGTGCGACCTGGCGGCCGCGCGAGTATGGCACGACGGCCAGCCCACTGGTCATCACGACGCTCTCGAGCGACGGGACTACCCCACTAACCAATGGCACAACGTACTATGTCGAGGTGCGCGCTGTGAACGCGCAGGGCGCGGGCACCGCCTCGGGCGTCGCCGAGGGCATCGCCCGAACGATGCCGAGTGCGCCGAGCATCACGAACGTCACGGTCGGATCGGGCGAGCTGCGCGTGCAGTTCTCTGCCCCTGCGAACGGCGGCTCGCCGATCACCTCGTACCAATACCGTCTCGACGACGGTGCCTGGATCGTCACGAGCGGGCTCGGCACCTCGTTCTCGATCACCGGGCTCACCAACGGCACCCCCCGCCTCGTCTCGGTGCGCGCGGTCAACGCCGTCGGCAACGGCCCCTCCTCAGAGCCGGTCAGTGCGACGCCCGTCGCGGTTCCTGGCCAGCCGACGATCGTCACCTTCCTGCCGACCGACCGCACGCTGACACTATCGGTCGCGCTCCTCGACGACGGCGGCACGTCCGTCACGGCATGGCAGTACTCGACCGACGCGGGCGCCACGTGGGCCGCTGCCGGAGCGAGCACGAGCCCCTTCGCGATCACCGCGCTGTCGTCCGACCCCGATGCCCGCCTCGTCAACGGCGAGAACTACACCGTGTTGGTGCGCGCCGCGAGTGCTGCGGGAACCGGCGCGGCCTCGGCCCCGCGTATCCTTAGCCCGCGTGCCGTGCCCGCGCAAACGGTTACGTCGCTGACACCACTCGATGGCGGCGTATCGGTCGCGTTCTCGGTCGCCGATGACGGCGGTTCGCCCATTCTCGACATGCAGTACAGCCTCAACGGTTCGGCCTTCGTTTCCACGGGCTCGCTCTCGTCGCCGTTCGTGTTGACCGGGCTTCCGAATGGGCAGGCCGCGAGTCTGCAACTGCGCGCCGTGAACGTCTCGGGGGCGGGTGCTGCGTCAGAGACGCGTTCCGCCACTCCTCGCACCGTTCCGGGCGCGCCGACCGCGGTCACTGTCGTCGCCGACAATGCTCGGGCGCTCGTCGCCTGGGCGGCTCCCACCACCGACGGCGGCGCGAGCATCTCGCAGTACACCGCGACCGCGTACGCGACCGCGAGCTCGACGACCCCGATCGCCGCGTGCGTGACGGCTGGCGCCGACTGCGCCATCACGGGGCTCATCAACGACACGACGTACTTCGTATCGGTCGTCGCCGCGAACACCGCGGGCACGGGCGCTGCTTCGGCACCGCGCGTCGCGGTGCTGCCGCTCGCTAAGCCCGCAGCGCCGAACCTCACCGGCATCACGGCTGCAAACACTTTCGTCTCGGTGACCTTCACGGCCGGCGCGGCGGGCTCGCGCCCGATCGCCGGCTACGAGTACCAACTGAACGGCGGGGCGTGGACCCCGGCGGCCGGAACGTCGAGCCCCTTGGTCATCTCGGGGCTCACGAACGGCACGTCCTATACGGTCGCACTGCGGGCCGTGAGCGCGGCTGGAGATGGTGCGGCATCGAACACGCGCACCGCCACACCGTTTACGCTACCCGGAACTCCTGACTCGGCCACGATCATCGCAGAACCGGCCAGCGGTTCTGCAATCATTTCCTGGGTAGCGCCGCCGGCGAACGGCTCGGCCATCACGGGTTATTCCGTCGTCGCATGGTCGGCCGCAAGCCAGGGCACCCAGGTGCGCACGTGCAGCACGACGGGGGCACTGAGTTGCACGATCACCGGTCTCACCAACGGCACGACGTACTACATCACGATTGACGCGACGAACGCCGCCGGAACCAGCACTCGGTCGACACCGCGCGTACCCGTCGTGTACACCGGCAAGCCGGGCTCGGTGAGCGGCGTCGTCGCCGTCGCTGGTGATGCGCAGGCGACCGTGACGTGGAATGCGGGAGCAGCCGGCGCGAGCGCCGTGACCGACTACACCGTCTGGTACCGCGCGGTCGGGGCGAGCGAGTACACGCTGTGGAACGACGGCGTCGGCACCGAGCGCTCTGCCACGGTCGCCGATCTCGAGAACGGCACCGAGTACACCTTCATCGTCTACGCCGTCAACGCGCAGGGCGCGAGCATCGCAAGCGTTCCGTCTGCGGCGGTGAGCCCGACCGGCATCGGGGTCGCGCCGACCTTCGGCGAGCCGGTGCGGACCGACGACGGCTTCAGGGTCGAGATCACCAACTATTACGCGCCGACCGTGTACTCGGCGACGGCGACGAACGGTGCCAACGCCGTCGTCAACGGCTCGACCGTGACCGTCAGCGGATTGCCGGCGAGCGCCGAGGCGACCGTTACGGTCGAGGCAGCCCGTCACGGCTACACGACGACGTCGGCAAGCACGAGCGGCACGGCCCTCGATGCGGGCGTCGCACCCGAGCTCAGTGCACCGGTCTCGCGTGATGGCGGATTCACGGTCGAGATCACGAATCCTGATGCAGAGGCTCAATACCTCCTGACCGTGCCCGAGGGCGCCCTGGCGACGCTCGACGGCTGGAGCCTTACCGTCTCCGGGCTCGCGGATGGAGCATCAGCTGAACTCACGGTGACCGCGACGCGCGCCGGTCGCGCTGACGCAACCGCGTCAGTAACCGGCGAGGCGCTGCCCGCCTCGCCACGTCCGCAGCTCGGCGAGATTGTGCGCACGGCCGACGGTTTCACCGTGCCGCTCATCGATCCCGTCGACGGCGTCGACTATGCCCTCGGTGTCACAGCGGGCAGCGTTGTGCTGAGCGAGGGGGTTATCGTCGTCACGGGCCTGGAGCCCGGCCAGGAGTCGACGCTCACCGTGACCGCATCGCTCGTCGACCACGTTGACAGCGTGACCGCCACCTCGAGCGCGGCACTGGCGACGGGCACGGCGCCCGAGCTCGTGCTTGGCACCCGCACGCCTGACGGCTTCTCGTTGACGATCAACAACGCCGCCGATGGCGTCGGGTACCTTGTGTCGAGTACCGCGGGCACCGCGGTCCTCAGCGGAACCACCGTCGTGGTCTCGGGCCTCGCACCGGCGCAGACGGCTACCGTGACGGTGGTCGCCGTCGTCGATGGCCGAACCGACGCTCCGTCGAGCGTCTCATCGTCGGCCCTGGGCCAGGGCGCGATCGACGCTACGGGCACGACGCCAACGCTCGATGGCTTCCGGGTCGTCATCGCCGACTTTGATGTCGAGGCGACCTACGCGCTGATGACGACCGCGGGCACCGTGGTGCTCGACGGCTCGACCATCGTGGTCACGGGCCTCGCGCCCGGGGAGTCGGCGACGGTCTCGATCGCTTACTCGAAAGAGGGCGAGACGGATGCGACGGCCGAGGTCACCGGCACCGCTCTCGCGATCGGCACCGCACCGACCTTCTCTGGCTCGACGAGCACGACGGGAGGGTTCACCTTTCTGATCACCAACTTCTCGAGCGAGATCAGCTACTCGCTCGCCGTGACGAACGCGGCGAGCGTCACGATGAGCGGGTCGATGGTGACGGTTTCGGGTCTCGCGCCCGGCGCGACGTCGGCAGTCACGGTGACTGCTAGCCGCGCAGGCTACCGCGACGCCGATGCCGTGACATCGGGGGTGTCGCTTGCGGCGGTGACCAGGCCACCAGTACCCGCGCCTTTCCCGCCTGCACCGCCAGCACCGTCTGGCACGACCCCGAGCGGGCCCACTACGCCGCGGTCACTGTCGCAAACACCAGGCTCCGGCGGGGTGCTCGTGGGCGGCCAGGTTCGCGAGTCGACGCTCCAGAGTGACGGAGAGCGCTTCACTGTTATGGCTGAAGGTGCGCGACTCGTTGTCGTTCCGGTCGTGACGCGCCCTATGGCAACCT
Source organism: uncultured Microbacteriaceae bacterium (assembly GCA_964412175.1). GTDB lineage: Bacteria > Actinomycetota > Actinomycetes > Actinomycetales > Microbacteriaceae > Microcella. The sequence continues at coordinate 28,686 of CAYPND010000012.1, forward strand.
CGGCCACCGCAACCCCGGTCGTGGTCGTGGGGGGCGATCTGATCGTCGAGGTAGAGGGGTTCATTGTTGACGGCCAAGTCGAGATCTGGGCCTTCTCTGCGCCGACGTGGCTCGCGAGCATGACCGCCGACGAGCGCACGGCGGCTCGAGCCACCGTCACGCTGCCCTCCAAAATTGGGCCGGGCGAGCACACGATCGTCGTGACGGGGATAGGGCCGCAGGGTCAAACGATCGAACTCTCCCTGGGCATTCTCGTAGTTGAGAAGGTCGAGGCACCGGGCGTGGTCGACTCGGTGGGCGAGGTATCGGACGCGGGCGCGGGAGGTACGCAGACAGATGGCCTCGGCGTGGGCGGCCCGATTGCGATCAGTGCTGGCATCCTTTTCGTCGGCCTTGCCTTTGCGATTGCCTTTCTGCTGCTGGTCGCGCTCCGGCGTCGTCGCCGTGACGATCAGCAGGTGTCGACGTCGAGCTGATCGACTGAGCCGACCAAGCAGAATACACAGCACGAGGGGCCTCGCGCTCTCCGGTGCGAGGCCCCTCGAATGCGGCCGGATACCTCTGGCCCGACTAAGCCGTGACCTCCTGGCGGTCGCCCGCGGTGGCCACGCTAATCTTGCGCGGCTTGGCCCGCTCGGCCACCGGGATCATGACGCTCAGCACGCCATTCTCGTAGTGAGCTGAGATGCCGTCGCTATCGATGTCTTTGCCGAGCGTCAGCTGGCGCAGGTAACTGCCGTAGCCGCGCTCGCGGGCGAGCCACTGCACGCCCTCGTGGGCGCGGGCAGACCGCTCGGCGCGGATGGTCAGCAACTGGCCGTCGACATCGACGTCGACCGAGCCCGGGTCGATGCCCGGCAGGTCGGCCGTCAGTACGTAGTGGTCGCCGTCACGGAACAGGTCCATGGGCATCAGCCGAGGGCTCTGGCGCTGGTCGAGCAGGCTCGAGGCAACGCGGTCAAGCTCGCGGAATGGGTCGAAAAACATGGTCATCGCGATCCTCCTTCGTCACGTCGCCCGCCGGCGGGCGGGTGTCTGAGAACCTGAGTCGGAGTGACTCAAGTACAGGAATGTTAGCACTCAACCACCGAGAGTGCCAAGAGTTTCCGCACTGCGAAAGGCCTGGTCAGAGCCGGTCACGAGCGTCGAACGGGTTCGTCAGTAGCCGGCAAAGTAGTCGGTGCGCACTTGGCGCACTCCCGCCCGGCGGAGGGTCGTGCGGGCAGCGGCGACGATCGAGGGCGCGCCCGAGACGTACCCGCGCCGGGAGGCGAGGTCGGGCACGAGCTCGCGCAGGGCATCCGGCGTCAGCTGATCGGGGGCGAGCTCGATGAGGCGCGCTCCGGCTGCCTCGATCGCCCCGCGGTAGAGCACCTCGCCGGGGTTCGACGAGACGACGACCATGACGATATCGCGCTGCTCGCCGCGCTCGGCGAGGCTCGCGAGCTGGCTCGCGAAGGGCGTGATGCCGATTCCGCCGGCGACCATGACAAGCGGGATCCTCGGGTCGGGCGGGAGCACGAAGTCGCCAGCGACCTGCGTCGCCCGGACGGGCGTGCCCGGTTCGAGGGTCGCGAGCGCCGCCTTGAACGAGCTGCCGCCCTCGGGCGTCCGCATGCCGATCGCGACGAGCGGCTCCGCGGCCGTGGCGCGTTCGGGCGCCGACGCGATCGAGAAGGTGCGGCGCGCGCCCCGGATATCGGTGGCGTGCGGCAGGTGCAGCTCAAGGTACTGCCCGGCCTCGAAGCGCAGCGGGCGGGAGGGCTCGAAGCGGTACTCGGTCGCGAACTCCGAGAGGGGTGCGCGGTCGACGAACCGAACCGAGAAGCCGGTGCGGCGCGAGACCGCGAAGGCCACGATGTTGCCGATCACGAGGGCGAGCTCGGGCGAGGTGTAGATCGGGCCGAAGCCGAATGGCACCGAGAACGCCACCGCGACCACGGCGGCCGTCAGCCAGCGCTGCCAGCGTCGGGGTGGGAGCGTCTGCGGCTCGCTGAGCATGAAGCCCGCGAGGAAGACGACGGGGAAGAGCTGCAGCACGGTCGTCACGGCCCCGAGCGGCGCGGTGCCCGTCGCAACGAGCCGGATGCCGATGATGACGAACGTGAGCCCGATGAAGATGAGCCCCACGTCGAGTCGACGGGTACGGTCGAGCAGCAGCAGGGCGCCCACGGCGACCGCAGGCAGCAGGGCGGGCGTCGCGATCCACCAGAAGCCGACGCCCTGCCCGACGTAGTAGCCGACGATTCCCGCGATGAACACGCCCGTCGACGCCGGGTTGAGCAGGTGCCGCCCGCGCCACACGATGAGGTACTTCGAGAGCGCCGCGAGCACACCCGCACCCGCGGCGGCGATGAGGCCGGACGTCGTGAGGCTCGGCTGCACGATGCACGTGACGATGAGCGCGGTAATGACGCTCGACTCGCGGTGCGGCACGACGCGCGCGAGCTGCGCGGCGATCTCGTTCGCGCCGAGAGTGGCGACGATCACCACGCCCAGGGTGCCGAGAATCGCGTAGGGATCGGGCCCGATCACGTTGAGGAAGCCAAACAGCACCGCCTGCGCGAGCACGATCGCGAGCGTGATCGTGGCCAGCCGGTACATGCTCACCCGGCCGGTCAGGGCATCCACCCGTGCTCTCATGCGAACAGCTCCCCTCGAAACCCTGCGCTCGCCTCGAGGCGACCGTCGATGCCCAGTCGAACCCACTCGAACGCGAACCGCTCGCATAGACGCGCCGGATCGGCCAGGAACATTGCCGTCGCGAGCCCGTCGGCCACGAGCGCGGTGTCGGCGACGACCCAGGCGGCGATCACACCGTCGGCGACCGGGCGGCCCGTGACGGCGTCGACGATGTGGTGCAGCCCCTCGCCCCACGCCCGCCGATTGATCGCTGACCCGCACAGCGCAGCATCGGTCACCTCGGCGACGCCGACCGCCTTCGTCGGGTCGGTCGGGTTCTCGAGCGCGATCCGGATGCTGCGCTCGCCCCGCACGCGCACATCACCGCTCGCATCGACGACCGTCTCGCCCACGCCGCGGGCCGCGAGCAGGTCGCCGACGAGGTCGACGAGGTAGCCCTTGCCGGCCGCGCCCACGTCGAGCACGACGGGCGCGACGGTGTCGAGCTCGACGCCCGCAGCCGTGCGGCGCAGGGCGATGGCGTCAGCCCAACGCGGGGCCGGCAGCGGGTCGCCGCCCGGGGTCAGGCGGTACGCGGCGTCGTAACCGAGCCGCTCGAGCGAGGCTCCGACGAGGGGGCTCAGCCGGGCATCCGTCAGCGCGTGCAGCTGCTCGTACAGCGCGAGCAGCGGCTCGGCGTCGGCGGGCAGAGTCCACGACCCAGAGTCGCGGGCGATGCGCGCGACGAGCGAGTCGTCGCGGAAGCGCGACCAGTCGCGGTCGAAGCGGTCGATGCGCTCGAGCACGGCGGCGAGGTCGTCATCGGCGAGCGGAGCGCCGAGCGAGGCCACGGGCGTCTGTGCGTCACCGACGCCAATGCGCCAGGGCGCGCCGATCGCCTCGAACTGCGTTGGCTGCGGCACAGCCTCAGCTCTCGAGGGCATCCGTCTTGATGGCGGTGATGGCCTCGCGGAAGCCGTTGCTCGTGAGCGACGATCCCGCGACGACGGTCACATCGAGGGTGTCGATGTCCTTCCCGATCACGAGTGCGCCGATGCCGTCGGCGAACTGGCCCTGGTAGTTGGCCGTGGTGGGGTTGTTGGGGTTGATCGTGACCTGCACGTCCGTGACGACATCGTTCTCAAGCTCGACCACGACGATGATGTTCTCGTTGCCGTTGGGCGACTGATAGGTACCATTCGCCTGGTAGGTGCCGTCGCGGTAGCTGGCGTCGACGGGCACCTCGGCCTCGGCGGCCGCGATCGCGCAGCCGGTGAGGGTTCCGAGTAGGGCGGCGGTCGCGCCGATCGGCGCGGCGACGCGCGCGGCCCTGGTTCGGGCACTACCGGTCATCATGCGGGTCATCAGTTCTCCGGAACGTCGTGGGTGTCAGGCGGCACTCAGCCGGCACTGACCAGAGTGTCGGCTGTCGGTGGATATTCGCTGTGCCCGCACGAAGGGTTTGCCGCAACTATGCGGGCGGCTCGGCGTGCAGCTCGGTGTCGGCGGCGGTCACGCGCCAGTCGAGAAACCGCACGCGCAGGCCCGAGCGGGTCGGGGCGCACAGCATCGGCCCGATGAGCGCCGAATCGTGCGGGAAGCGGGCGACGCGCACGAGCCGCCACTCGGGGTCGGCCGACGACCGCGCCCGGATGACGACGGCATCGGCGATGCGGGATGCCCGCACGGTCACCGCCGTACCCACCCACTCATCGACGCGCCCGGTTGACCAGTCGCTCGCCCCGACGGTCACGACGGCGCCGAGCTGCTGGTGTCCGTCGCTGTGCTCGACCCCGGCCTTGATCCAGTGCTCATCGTCGACGATCACGGCGAGCCCCGACTGGTCGAACTCGCCCGTGAAGCCCTCCAGCGCGAAGGTGACCTCGACCGCCGTGCCGGGTTCCCACGGCGCGAGCAGGGCGTGCCCGTTCTCGTGGCGGAACCCGTAGGCGGTGTCGCGCCACCAGTCGCTGCCCTCGGCGGCCTCGACGACGAGAGCGCCGTCGGCGTCGAGCGCGCTCGAGACCGGTTCGCGCGTCCACGTTCCCCGCGCGAACGGCGTGCCGCTCGAGGGCGCATCGATCGTGCTCACACGATCCCTCCGATCTCCGCTCCGGCGGCCCAGACCCGTTCGACCCGCCAGTCGGCGTCGAGCACGACGAGGTCGGCCGCGAATCCCGCGGCGAGCGAGCCCCACTCGGCATCGCGACCGAGCACGCGCGCGGGCGTGCGCGTGAGCGCCTCGATCGCGGCGGCCTCGTCAACGCCCGCGACCATGACGGCGTGCCGCAGCGCGGCATCTTGCGTCAGGGTCGATCCGGCGATCGTCGACGTGCCCGCGAGGTGCGCGATGCCCTCGCGCACGTCGACGTTGAGCGACCCGAGGCGGTAGTGCCCGTCGGCTCCGCCCGCCGCGGCCATCGCGTCGGTCACGAGCGCGACGCGGTGCGGTGCGGCGCGGAAGACCATCTGTACAACCGAAGGGTGCACGTGCACGCCGTCAGCGACGAGCTCAAGTGAGACTCGGTCGTCGTCGAACGCCGCCGCGATCGGCCCGGGGTCGCGGTGGTGGATGCCCGGCATCGCGTTGAACACGTGCGTCACGAGTGTCGCTCCCGCGTCGAAGGCCGCGCGCGCGATGTGCTCGTCGGCCTCGGTGTGCCCGATCGCTACCACGAGGCCCGCATCGACGAACTGCCGCACGGCATCGAGGGCTCCCGGCAGCTCGGGCGCGATCGTGACCTGCCGTATGGTTCCGCGGCCGGTGTCGATGAGCCCCTGGATGGTCTGCGGGTCGGGCTCGCGCAAGAACTCGGGCGCGTGCGCGCCGCGGCGGCCGATCGCGAGGAACGGGCCCTCGAGGTGCGAGCCGACGATCGTCGGGTCGTCATCGGCGAGCGAGGCGACGAGGGCGAGCGACTCGCGCACGTCGACGAGCGGATTGGCGACGAGCGAGATGACCGAGCGGGTCGTGCCGTGCGCGCGGTGCACCGCGATCGCCGTGGCGATCTCCTCCGTGCCGTTGTCGAACGCTGCGCCCCCGCCGCCGTGGCCGTGCAGGTCGATGAAGCCGGGCGTCACGGTGCGGCCGCGCAGGTCGATCGTGGTCGCGGCGGGAGGCGGAGCATCCACCCCCGTCAGCCCGGTCGACGCGATGCGGTCGCCATCGATCAGCACCCAGCCCGCGCGACGGCCGTCGGCGTCGAGCAGGCTTGCGTTCGTCAGTAGCGTCGGCACGGGCGACCCCCTACGTAAAGATGATGGTTCGCTGACCGTCGAGCAGCACGCGGTCCTCCGCGAACCAGCGCACAGCCTGGCTGAGGGTGCGGCTTTCGATGTCGCGCCCGATGACCACGAGCTCGTCGGCCGAGCGCGAGTGGTCGACGCGCGTCACGTTCTGCTCGATGATCGGGCCCTCGTCAAGGTCGCTCGTGACGAAGTGCGCCGTCGCCCCGATGAGCTTCACGCCGCGGGCGTGCGCGCGCGCGTAGGGGTTCGCGCCCGTGAAGCCGGGCAGGAACGAGTGGTGGATGTTGATGGCCCGCCCCGCGAGCGCCGCGCACAGCTCGGGCGAGAAGATCTGCATGTAGCGCGCGAGCACGACGAGCTCGATGTCGTGCTGCTCGACGGCCTCGAGGATGCGCGCCTCCATGGCCGCCTTCTCCTCCGGCGAGGTGACGGCCCGCGATTCGAAGGGCACGTCGTAGAAGGCGGCGAGCTCGGCGAGGTCGGGGTGGTTGCCGAGCACGAGGGGGATCTCGATGGGCAGGTGCCCGCTGCGCTGGCGGAAGAGCAGGTCGTTGAGGCAGTGCGCGGCCTTCGAGACGAGCACGAGCGTGCGCAGCGGCCGGCCGACGGCATCGATGCGGCACTCCATGCCGTAGCGGTCGATGACGGGCTGCAGCGCCGCGAGCAGCTGGTCGTGATCGGCGGCCGTCTCGGTCTGCAGCCGCAGGAAGAACCGGCCCGAGCCGAGGCTCGAGAACTGCTGCAGCTCGGTGATGTTGCCCTCGGCCTCGACGATCGCGCCCGTGACGGCGTGCACGATGCCGGGGCGGTCGTCGCAGACGAGCGTCACGATCCAGTGGTGTGGGGTCTCGCTCACGCGTCTAGCCTATTCGCCGAGGCGCGCCGCCCCCGCGCGGCTACGCTGAGCGCGTGCGCCTGCCCTGGTCATCGCTGCTGCTGCTGTCGGCGGGCATCTTCGTGGCGGTCACGAGCGAGTTCCTGCCCATCGGGCTGCTGCCGCAGCTGCGCGACGAGCTCGGCATCACCGATGCGCAGGTCGGTCTGCTCATCACGGTCTTCGCGGGCACCGTCGTCGTCGCGACGGCGCCGCTCACCCACCTGACTCGGGCGGTACCGCGCAAGCGCCTGCTCGTGCTGCTGCTCGCCGTGTTCGCGGTTGCGAACCTTGTCGCCGCCCTCGCCCCGGGCTACGCCGTGCTCGTCGTCGCGCGCATCATCGGCGGTGCCGCGCACGGGGTGTTCTGGGCCGTCGTGACGCCGTATGCCGCGCGGCTCGTGCCGCCCGAGCGCCTCGCCCGCGCGGTCGCGATCGCGACCTCTGGGGCGACCGTGGCGACCGTCGCCGGAGTGCCGCTCGGCACCCTGCTCGGCGCGGCCGTCGGGTGGCGAGCGTCATTCGCCGTCATCGCCGGCCTCGTCAGCATCATCGCGGCCCTGATCATCGGGGTGCTGCCGCCGGTCGAGCACCGGGCGGCGGCTCGCGACGTCGCGTCTGCCACCGGCCGTCGGTCCCGCGACGCGACGCTCGCCCCCGTGCTCGTGCTCTGCGCCACGGTCGTGCTCGTCACCCTCGGGCACGCGACGTTCTACACCTACATCGCGGCGTGGGTCATCGAGGTCGCGGGGTTCGATGCGGGGGCCGTCGCGGGCATCCTGCTGCTGTTCGGGGCGGCGGGTGCGCTCGGTGTCGCGGTGGCGGGGGTTCTCGGCGACCGGATGCCCCGCTCGCTGCTGCCCGTGCTGCTCATCGGCGTCGCGCTCTCGGTCGCCGCGCTCGCCGCGCTGGCTGCACAACCGGCCGCGGTCGTCGTGCTACTCGTGCTGTGGAGCGCGCTCCTCGGCGGGGTGCCGGTCATCTTCCAGGCACGGCTGCTGCAGACGGCATCCCCCGCCCTGCGCGACATCGCGGCGGCATGGCTGACGGTCGCGTTCAACATCGGCATCGGCGGCGGCGCGCTGGTCGGCGGCATCGTGATCAACGCGTGGTCGCTCGGGGCGCTGCCGATCGTGACCGTCTCATGCGTGCTCGCGGCGCTCGGGCTCGTCGCTGTCGTCGGCCTGCTCGCCCGGCGGGCCGAGACTCAGATCTCGACCGAGTCCGCCGCCTCCTGAACCTCGCGCTCGGCCTCCTCGTCGTTCGGCCACACGTACTCGTCGATGACGACGACGAGCGCGACGATGCCGTTGACGATCCAGGTGAGCACAAGCGGCGTCATGCCGGGCACGAGCGGCGCGACCGCCCACAGTGCCGTGAGCGCCGCCATACCGAGCAGGTGCGAGCGCAGCCAGGGTCGCCCGATCGAGCGCTTGAACAGCAGGTTGCCGAGCAGGTAGAGCGCGGCGGCGGCCACGACGATCGCGTTCGTCGCGGCATCGAGCGGGTCATCGGGATGCGCGAGCACGAGATCGTCGCCCACGGCCAGCAGCACGACCCCGCCCACGAGGATCATGTGCAGGTAGGTGTAGGTCAGCCGGGCGATGCGCCCGGTCTGGTCGGCTCGGCTGATGAACCGGTTGCCGTGCTCGGCGCCATGACTGAAGTACAGCAGCCAGAACAGGATCGTGCCGACGAACGCCGCGAGCATGGCCAGCACGGTCGACGTCGTGATCTCGGCCCGGCTGAAGAGCGTGCCCGTGATGATGATCGACTCGCCGAGGGCGAGGATCATGAACAGCCCGGCGCGCTCTGACATGTGGCCGCCCGCGACCTGCCAGCTCTCGATCGGTGAGGCCTTGATGCCCGGCACCCAGTACCGCACGGCCGGCGCCGAGAGCTCGATCGCGAGCGCGAGCGACCACAGCACGAGCTGAAGGTCGCCGCCGACGATCGCCCCGGCGATCCAGAAGGGCGCCGAGTAGACGAACCAGAGGGTGATGCGGGTGAGGTTGAGCGCGGCCTCGGGCTCGCCGATGAGCCGGTAGCTGACCACGACGAAGACCGTGCGGCCCACCTGCATGAGTAGGTACGCGATCGCGAACTGCAGGCCGCGGTCGTCGAAGGCGTAGGGAATGGCGGTGCTCAGCACGAGCCCGGCGAGCATCAGCGCGATGAGCATCCACCGCACGGGCCCCTTCTCGGGGTTCATCCAGTTCGTGACCCACGTCGTGTAGATCCACACCCACCACACCGCCACGAGCATGACGAGCGTTTCGAGTGCCCCCTGAGGCGTCGGGTACTGAATGAGGTGGTGCGAGAGTTGCGTAACGGCGAACACAAAGACCAGGTCGAAGAACAGCTCGACGAAGGCGACGCGGTCGGCGCCGGGTTCCCGACTGCGGAACAGGCGGACGACGGGCAGGTAGCGGGTCACGGGTACTCCTGGTGGCTGGCGGTAGCGCTAGCGTAGATGCGGATGCTCCGCTCGGGCATCCCCGGAGGAGTCGGCCCGTTACGCCGACCGCGAAAGCGTTCTGCCACCCATGTCTTCTGCTGACCGCCCATTCCCCTGGGTCGGGCTCATCACTCTTGCCGCCGCCATCTTCGTGCTCGTCACGAGCGAGTTCCTGCCGACGGGCCTGCTGCCCATCATGGCGACCGACCTCGCCGTCACCGAGTCGCAGATCGGCCTGCTCATCACGATCTTCGCCGGCACGGTCGTGCTCACGGCGGCCCCGCTCGCCGCGCTCACCCGCCACTACTCGCGCAAGAGCCTGCTGCTCGTCGTGCTCGCCGTCTTCGCCCTCGCCAACGTGCTCGCGGCCCTCGCGCCGAACTACGAGATGCTCGTGGGTGCACGCGTGCTCGGCGGGCTCGCGCACGGCCTGTTCTGGGCCATCGCGGGCGCCTACGCCGGGCACCTCGTGCCGCGCCACCAGCTCGCCCGGGCCGTCGCCGTCACGAGCGCGGGCGGCACGACCGCCTTCGTGCTCGGCGTGCCCCTCGGCACGGCACTCGGTCTCGCCCTCGGCTGGCGGGCCGCGTTCGGCGTGATCGCCGCGATCGTCGTCGTGCTCGTCATGCTGGTGATCCGGTTCCTGCCCGCCGTCGACCACCGCATCTCGCTCGCGACGGGTGAGATCACGGTTCCCGTGCGCCGCGACCCCACGATGCCCTCGGTGCTGTTCGTGTGCTTGCTCGTCGTCATCATCGTGACCGGCCACAACGTCTTCTACACATACATCGCGCCGTTCGTGCTCGACACCGCGGGCTTCGAACCCGGGGCGCTCAGCATCCTGCTGTTCCTCTACGGCGGTGCGGGTGCTATCGGCCTCGTGCTCGCGGGCGTGGTCGGCGGGCGGTACCCGCGGGGCGGGCTGTACGGGATGCTCGCGGGGGTCATCCTCGCCGTCAGCGTGCTGGCGCTCTTCGCAGGCGTTCCCGTGGTCGTCGTCATCGCCTTCATCGTGTGGGGCGCGGCCTTCGGCGGACTGCCGACCCTGCTGCAAACGCGCCTGCTGCAGGTGGCCTCGCCCAACGTGCGCGACGTCGGCGCGGCCCTGCTGACGACCTCGTTCAACATCGGCATCGGCGGAGGGGCCGCGATCGGCGCCGTGCTGTTCTCGTTCTCGGGCACGACCTGGCTGCCGTGGATCGAGGCCGGCGCGCTCGTGCTTGCGATCGCCGCGCTCATCATCATGGAGGCGCGGCGCCGGGCGCGCGGCGTGCCCCTCGTGACCCGCCCGATCCGGGTCGTCGAGGCGGAGTCGCCGTAGGGCGTGGCTACCCGCGCGACGTGCCGCCGCGGCGCACGCGCAGCGCGGTGTCGAGCGCGGCCGTCGCGACGAGCAGGGCCGTGGCGCTCACCGACAGGAGCACGGGTGAGGCGATGAGGGCGAGAGGGGTGAGGGCGAGCATCCCGAGGCCGGCGACGACCGCGACGAGCACGCCCGGCGCGCCCACGATGCGGCGGAAGATCGCGCAGCCCAGCAGGTAGAGCGCGGGGCCGCCGACGATGCTCACGAGCGCGATCGTCGACCACGTGTCGGGCTTGTCGACGACGAGCTCGTCGGCGACGCCCGAGAGCACGATGCCGCCGATGATGACGACGTGCGCGTAGGAGTAGGCGGCCCGCGCGATCGCACCCGTCTTCCCGCTATTCTTGAGCCGGCGTTCGCCCCACCACTCGCCCTGGTCGAAGTAGAACCACCACATTGCCGTGGCCGAGAGGAACGCGCTCACGATGGCCAACGAGCGCTCGATCGTGAGCTCTACGGCGACGAAGGCAAAGCCCGTGACGAGGAAGGTCTCGCCGAGCGCAATGATGACGAACAGGGATGCCCGCTCGGCCATGTGCGCCGCCGAGAGGTCCCACCGCTCCATGTCGCCGCGGCCCAGCACGGGCGTGCGGTACGAGAGGGCCGCGCCGAGGTAGTCGATCGCGACGGCGACGACCCAGAGTACGACGAGGGCGATGCCGCCGAGCAGGGCGCCGGCGATCCAGGCCACACCGCTCAGGGCGAACCACGCGGCCATGCGCCGGAAGTCGGCGTTCGCGGCCCGATCGTGATGAGCCGTCGCGCCGATCATCGCGAGCGTGCGGCCCAGCTGCAGGCCGACGTAGGCGAGGGCGAAGACGAGCGCTCGCTCGCCCGAGGCCTCCTGCAGCGAGAGCGACACGACGAGGCCGACGAAGGCGAGCACGATGAGCAGCGCCCGCACCTCGAGTCGCTGCGGGTCGAGCCGGTTGGTCGCCCACGTCGTGTGCATCCACAACCACCACATCGCTAGTAGCAGTACGACCACGACGACGCCGGAGGGAACCGAGTCGATCTCGGCGACGATGTCGCTCACCTGTGTGAGGGCGAAGACGAACACGAGGTCGAAGAACAGCTCGACGAAGCTCACCCGGTCGGTGCGCTCCGCGCCCGATCCGCTTGACGGGCGAAGCAGATTGACCCGTAGCCCGGAGTTCGCTCGATTCGACATCTCCACATCATCGCAGAGCAAAACTCGGTGAAGCCGTGGCTGGCCGGAGTGGCCCTCGGCGGCGAGGCTCTCGACAGCGATCGGCGACGAGGCTAGTTCGAGATCAGAAGCGTCCCGAGCACCGTTCGTCCGTCAGAGGAGTAGACCGGAATCTCCCACCCGTCTGGGTACCGCTCGTTTCGTTCACGCTGCCACTCCAGCGCCTGCTCCGGACTGGATGGCTGACCCGGCCAGTCGGGCCCGAATGCGTCGAGGTCGCTCGCTCGCGCATATCCGACAAACGACGACCCGTCCGGGGCGATGCCGTCGACCGCAACGAGGTTCGGTTCCAGACCGGTGCCGCCTGAGCCGTAGGTTTCACCGGAAGCATTGCGCCCGAGGGCGGTCGGCACGTAGTTGACGTACTGCACCGCGAGAAGCGCCCGGCCCTCGGGAGCCGTCTGGGCGTAGAGGAACCGCGTGCCCGTGTCGAGCCGGAAGTCCATCGACGCGTTCCCCGAGCCGGAACTCACATCGTCAGCGCGACAGTAGACGGAGGGATTGTTGCCCGTCTGGTCGGTGCCCCAGCTGAACGACCCGACAGTGAGGCTCGAAATGGTGGCTCGAAGGTGAGTCGCGCCGTCTGGTGGAGTTGACAGTTCGATGGTGGCCCCACCGCTGATCTCGTAGCTTGCCGTCTCGCCGAGTAGCGAGATGATGGGCACACCCGGAAGCGCTCCTGGAGGCGCCTCGATCGGAGTGCTTGCCGACGCCTCGGGGGGAGATGGAGACTGCGGGCCCGTGACAGCCGCAGCCGACACGGCACCGCCGGCGACGAGACCGACGATCAGTAACGACGTCCCTGTGATCCACCCCGGCACTCGACGCGCTGAGGTGGGCATGTTGACGGCTACGGCTTGCTCGAGGCCCACGCGGATCGCGTCACTTCGCGCGCCTGAGAATTCGGGGTTCATGTTGCATCCACTACTGAGAAGTGAGGGTGCGAGTCGCGAAGTCGCCGCCGCGCTCGAGACAGGCGGGTCTTCGCTGCACCGTAGGTGAGTCCGACAGCATCGGCTGCCTCGGCGAGAGCGAAGCCTTCGATGGTGGTCAGGGTGATGAGCGCGTGGTCGACCGCAGGGAGTCGAGCGAGTGCGGTGTTCAGGGCATCGGTCGCGGGCTTGGTGTCGAGGTGCTCATCGACGGCCGGTATGAAGTCTGGCTCCACGTCAGGAGCAGGCAGCGCCGCGAGGAACCGCTCGTAACGGCGCCGGCTGCGCGTCGCGTTGCGAGCGACGTTCCCCGCCGTCACCAGCAGCCACGGCAGCAAAGACCGGTCGACGAACCGCGCGGAGTTGCGGCGGCGCCGCAGTTCGAGGAAAACGACTGCTGTGAGGTCTTCCGCATCCGCTGCGACCGGGCTGGAACGCAGCAAGACTCGGAAGATGCGATCTCGATGGAGCTCGAATAACACGCCGAACGCGCGTTGGTCACCACTGAGAACGCGGTCCCACAGTGCTCGGTCATCATGCTCCACACCTCGATAGTGTCCGCTCCACCCAATGGGGGACATCTCGTTCGGCGAAAAGCCAAAAGTGTATGCTTGTGAGCATACGCATGAAGGAGCAAGTCGTGAGCACGCTTATTCGGCACCAGCGCGAGCGCTCAAGCGTGAGCGTGCGCGAACTGGCTCGTCGCCTCGACGTGAGCCCCGCAACCGTGCAGAGCTATGAGCGTGCGGAGGCGGGCGGTCGTATCCAGCTCGACACCTTGCGGCGCGCGCTCGGGGCGCTTGATGCGACCGTGATCGTCCGCGTCAGCACGGCGACGATTCCGAGGCTGGAGCGCCGCGAAGAGCGCGTCGCGCTCGAACTGCATAAGAAAGTTGCCGAGCTTCTGCTGCGCGACACGGATGCGACTCTCGCTGGCGTCGAACGCGTCGCAGCCGAAGCCCGCAGCAGAGTCGATCCCTACACGGCTGGGCTGCTGGACGAGTGGATGCTCCTTGCTGACGCACGGGATCTGCCCGGCCTCTTGCACGCGATGACCTCAACAGATCAGCACTCGATCGACATGCGGCAGGTCGGCCCCTTCAACGGGGTGCTGAGCGAGTCCGAGCGACTCGATGCGATACGACGGGCGCGCTGATGGCGACAAACGATGACCTGCAGACAGCGCTTCGAGAGGCGAGTCACCTCATTCGAGGCGGGAGTTTCCTCGTGGTCGGTAGCCAGTCTTTACTCGGCAGCTTCATGCACGACGTCCTGCCTGCCGCTGCGACGGCATCTCTCGAGTTCGACATCGACGTGTTCGGAGACGTCGACTCGCAGGCAGCTGATCGCATCGACCGCGTCTTGGGTGAGTGGTCCGACTTCCATGATGAGCACGGGTTCTACGTGCAAGGGGTAGACGTCGACACGGCGGTGTTGCCCGAGGGTTGGCAGGGTCGCACGGTTCGTGTGCCGATCGACGACGAGTCAGAGATCGATGCAGTCTGTCTTGAACCGCACGACACCTGCGCCGCCAAGCTCGCCCGCAACGAAGAGCGTGATCGGTCCTTTGTCCGCGCTCTCGTCGATGCGAGCCTGATCGATCCGTCCCTCTTGGCTCAGCGCATTCGCGAGATTCCCGACGAGAGGCTGGAGATGGCCCGCAAGCGCGTGGTGCTGGCCTTCGTGAGGAGTCTCGGGCCGCGGTAGACTTTCACCCGTCGCGACTGGCGTTCGGATGGGTCACCATCAGGGAGCGACCGACACGGTGCGGGGCCGTACGCCTGGGCCCCCAGCAGAATCCCGCCGGGCGCGCCCGGCAGACCCTCGAAGGAGACCTCCCGTGTCTGACAAACTGCCCTCGTCGTTCAACGACGCCCTCATCGACGTCGACCCCGAGATCGCCGCCGTTCTCGAGCAGGAGCTCGGCCGCCAGCGCGGCACGCTCGAGATGATCGCGAGCGAGAACTTCGTCTCGCGCGCCATCCTCGAGGCCCAGGGCTCGGTGCTCACCAACAAGTACGCCGAGGGCTACCCCGGCAAGCGCTACTACGGCGGCTGCGAGTTCGTCGACATCGCCGAGAACCTCGCCATCGAGCGGGCCCAGGCCCTGTTCGGTGCCGAGTTCGCCAACGTGCAGCCCCACTCGGGCGCGCAGGCGAGCGCCGCGGTGCTGCACGCCCTCGCGATGCCCGGCGACACGATCCTCGGCCTCGAGCTCGCCCACGGCGGTCACCTCACCCACGGCATGAAGCTCAACTTCTCGGGCAAGGTCTACAACGCCACGAGCTACGGCGTCGACCCGGAGACGATGCTCGTCGACATGGATGTCGTGCGCGCCAAGGCGCTCGAGGTCAAGCCGACCGTCATCATCGCCGGCTGGTCGGCCTACTCGCGCCAGCTCGACTTCGCCGCCTTCCGCGCCATCGCCGACGAGGTCGGTGCCAAGCTGTGGGTCGACATGGCGCACTTCGCGGGCCTTGTCGCCGCGGGCCTGCACCCCTCGCCGCTGCCGCACGCGCACGTCGTCAGCTCGACGGTGCACAAGACCCTCGGTGGTCCGCGCTCAGGTCTAATCCTCAGCAACGACGAGTCGCTCTTCAAGAAGCTCAACTCGGCCGTCTTCCCGGGCCAGCAGGGCGGCCCGCTCATGCACGTCATCGCGGCGAAGGCCGTGGCGTTCAAGCTCGCCGCGCTGCCGGAGTTCGTCGAGCGGCAGGAGCGCACCATCCGCGGCGCCCAGATCCTCGCCGCGCGCCTGACGCGGGACGACGCGATCGCTGGCGGTGTCAACGTGCTGACGGGGGGCACGGATGTTCACCTCGCGCTCGTCGACCTGCGCGAGTCGCCCCTCAACGGCCTCGAAGCCGAAGACCTACTGCACCACGTCGGCATCACGGTGAACCGCAACGGCGTGCCGTTCGACCCGCGCCCGCCGATGGTCACGAGCGGTGTGCGCATCGGAACCCCGGCGCTCGCCACCCGCGGCTTCGCCGACGCCGAGTTCACCGAGGTGGCCGACATCATCGCCCACACGCTCATGCCGAACCCCGACGTCGCGGCCCTGCAGGCGCGCGTCGCGGCGCTCACCGACGCGTTCCCGCTCTACCCGGGGCTGTAGTCGTGGCGGAGTCGCACTCCACCGCCCAGCGCCTCGACGGCACGGCCACGGCCGCGGCCATCAAGGCCGAGCTCACCGAGCGCGTGACGGCGCTGCGCGAGCGCGGCATCGTGCCCGGCCTCGCGACCGTGCTCGTCGGCGACGACCCCGGCTCGCAGTGGTACGTCGCGGGCAAGCATCGCGACTGCGCCGAGGTCGGCATCGCCTCGATCCGCCGAGACCTGCCTGACACCACCACGCAGGCCGAGCTAGAATCCGTGATCGACGAGCTGAACGCCGACCCCGTGGTGACGGGGTTCATCGTGCAGCTGCCCCTGCCGAAGCACCTCGACACCGACGCGATTCTCGAGCGCGTGCATCCCGATAAAGACGCCGACGGGCTGCACCCCACCAACCTGGGGCGGCTCGTGCTGCGCGTCGACCGCCCGATCGACACGCCCCTGCCGTGCACGCCGCGCGGCGTCATCGAGCTCGTCGAGCGGCACGGGCTGTCGTGGGCCGGCAGGGATGCCGTGGTCATCGGCCGCGGTGTCACCGTCGGACGCGCGATCGGCTCGCTGCTGACGCGGCGCGAGTACAACGCGACCGTCACGCTCACCCACACGGGCACGCGCGACCTTTCGTCGCACCTGCGCCGGGCCGACATCATCGTGGCCGCCGCGGGCGTGCCGGGCATCGTGACGGCCGCCGACGTCAAGCCCGGCGCGATCGTGCTCGACGTGGGCGTCTCGCGACTCGTCGACCCCGACACGGGCGTCTCGCGCATCGCGGGCGACGTGGCCGACGACGTGGCGACGGTCGCCTCGTGGATCTCGCCCAACCCGGGCGGGGTCGGCCCCATGACGCGCGCGCTGCTGCTCGCCAACGTCGTCGAGACTGCGGAGCGCGCCGCCGGTCGGTGAGGGGTTAGCGGCGTCCGGCGACGAGCCGGAGGCGCACGGGCTGACCGGGTCGCAGCTGCGCGAGCCGGTCGAGCGACGCATCGACGACGACCGCGATGACGGGGTACCCGCCCGTCACGGGGTGGTCGGGCCCCAGCACGGTCGGCGCACCGTCGGGCGAGACCTGGATGCTCCCGCGCAGCATCCCCTCGCTCGCCAGTTCGACGCCCACGAGGTCGGGCACCCGTTCGAGCGCGGGCCCCTCGAGGCGCACTCCCGTGCGGTCGCTGCGGGCCGAGGTGATCCACTCGCTCGTCAGTAGCAGCGACCAGGCCGCGGCGTCAAACCAGTCGTGCCGAGGCCCGGGGCGCACCCCGAGCTCGACGACCCCGTCGGTCGGGGGATCGACCGGCACGAGGTCGCCCTCCGGCACGGGCGACGAGGGTTCGGGGCCGAGCGGCAGCACGTCGCCCGCGCGCAGGGGCTCGGGCCCAAGCCCGGCGAGGGTGTCGCGGGCCCGCGAGCCGAGCGCGGCCGGCACGGCGAGTCCGCCGCGCACGGCGACGGTCGACCGCAATCCGTGCGTCACGGAGCCGAGGTGCAGTTCGGCATCGGCATCCGCCTGCATCGCGGTGTGCGGCTCCAGGCGCGTGCGCCGGCCGTCGGTCACGAGCACGGCGTCGCTCCACGCTCCAGTGACCGCGAACCAGGTGCCCGCCGGCAGCGCCAAGCGCAGGCCGCCGAGCAGGCACTCGAGGGCCGCCGCATTCTCGTCGTTGCCGACGAGGCGGTTGGCGAGCCGGTGCGCCGCGCGATCGAAGGTGCCCGAGGCGCTCACGCCGAGCGAGGCGAGGCCGGGCCGCCCGAGATCCTGCACGAGCGTGAGCGGGCCCGGGTCGACGACCCGCACGGCGCTCACGCACGCACCGCCGTGAAGCGCACGCGCGTGCCCGGGTTCACGAG
Organism: uncultured Microbacteriaceae bacterium; assembly: GCA_964412175.1. GTDB lineage: Bacteria > Actinomycetota > Actinomycetes > Actinomycetales > Microbacteriaceae > Microcella. The sequence continues at coordinate 46,356 of CAYPND010000012.1, forward strand.
GGCGGGGAATGCCCGGTCGGCATCCCACAGCACCGCAGCGGTGCGGCCGATGAGCTGCCAGCCGCCGGGGGAGGATCGGGGGTAGACGCCGCAGTACTCGGCCGCGAGGGCGACCGCGCCCGCGGGCACGTGCGGGCGCGAGGTCGCGCGCCGCGGCACGGGCGGCAGCGCTGCGTCCTCGGGCACAAGGTACGGGAAGCCCGGGGCGAAGCCGATGAACGCGCAGACCCATGCGGTCGCGGCATGACGGTCGGCGACGGCGTGCGGCGAGCATCCCCAGGCCTCGGCGACCACGGTGAGGTCGTCGCCGTCGTAGACCACCGGCAGGGTCACGAGCCCGGCGGCAGGCAGCGCTGCCGTCGCGGTCGGTGCGTGGGCGGTGAGCCACTGCTCGGCCGCCCCGAGTCCCAGCACTGCCGGGTCAAGCCGCACGAGAACCGTGCGCGCGGCCGGCATGAGTTCGACGATGCCCGCGGGGGCCGCGGCGCTCCATCCCGCGTGGGCCGCGAGCGCGGCCTCGAGCGTCGCGAACTCGGCGAGCAGCGCGCGGTCGCTGCACGGCAGCAGCCTCATGCGAAGGCCGCGACCTCGACCCCGGCACCGTCGAGCGCCGCGCGCACCGCACGGGCGATCGCGACCGCACCGGGCGTGTCGCCGTGCACGCACAGCGAGTCGGGGCCTACGGCGATCTCAGTGCCGTCGACGGCCTCGACGACACGCTCGATGACCATCCGCAGTGCGCGCTCGGCGACGGCCAGCGGATCGGTGATGAGGGCCCCGGCCAAACCGCGGGGGGCGAGCGTGCCGTCGGCGAGGTAGCCGCGGTCGGCGAAGGCCTCGCGCACGTAGGCGACGCCCGCCTGGCGGCACGCGGTCTCGATCGCCGAGCCCGGCAGGCCCAGCACGGGCAGCCCGAGACCGTTCGCGACGTCGGCCACGACCTCCGCGACCTCGAGGTCGACCGCGACGCGGTTGTAGAGCGCGCCATGCGGCTTGATGTACCGCACGACTGTTCCCGCGTGCGCGGCGATGCCGACGAGCGCCGACACCTGGTACAGCACGTCGGCATGCAGCTGATCGGCCGGCACCTCCATGTCGCGACGCCCGAATCCGGCGAGATCGCGGTAGGCCGGATGCGCGCCGATCTCGACGCCGTGCTCCGCCGCGGCGCGGCACGACGCGAGCATGGTCGCGGGGTCGCCAGCGTGGAAGCCGCAGGCGAGGTTGGCGCTCGTGACGAGCGTGAACATCGCGTCGTCATCGCCCATCGTCCACGCGCCGAACGACTCGCCGAGATCGCTGTTGAGGTCGACGGTGGCCATGCCCTGAGCCTACGACGCGCGCGCACGGGCGGCGCTCCCCGCGCGAAAACTGGCCGGTGTCCTCCGGCTCCGCCATAATGCGAGAGAGACTCCATGCACTCGCATGCAGGCAGGAAGGGGTGCGTCGTGCCGTTGGGCCTGCCCCCGCACCTCTCCGCGCGCACCACGAGCACGGCGATCGCCCGCGCCGGGCACGCGGCCGCGGCGGTATGCCTGACCACCGTGGGCCTCATCGTCGTCTCAATCCAGGCCTATCTGCCGCAGGTGATTCTCTGGCCTGCGCTCGTCGTGCTCATTCCCATGGTCGTGCTGCTTGTGCTGCTCGAGCGCAGCCCCTCGGCGTTCATCGCCGTGAGCTACCTCGCGATCGGGGGCCTGTGCGTGGTCTGGTACTCGCTCATCGCCTCGACCCAACTCGACACCCCGGTCGCGAACGACGACTTCACGATCGTGCTACTCAAGCTCTCGCTCATCCTCGTCATCGGGGTGGGGCCGAGCCTCGGCATCTCGATGGTCTGGACGACGGTCGCCTACTTCGTGGGCGAGTTCGCCTCGATCGCGGCTCTCGTCATGCTCGGGGCACCCTGGCGGTTCGACACGATCTCCTTCGCCGTGTGGTTTATTGTCGTGGGCCTGCTCTCGGTGCTACGGGCCGATCGGCTGGCCGGGCGCGATTCGCAGTCGGAGATCTACCGCGCCGCGCGCGACGAGATGCTGGCAGATGTTCGGCGCGTGTTCGAGCAGCGGGCCACCGCCCTCCTGCACGACACCGTGCTCAATCAGCTCGCGGTCATCACCGCGACCCCCGGCGAGCTCTCCCCGGCCGTCCGGGCCGCGATCCGCGCCGACCTCGAGACGATCGTCGGGCAGGAGTGGTTCGACGTCGATGCCTCTGGCGCGGCCGGCGAGGACGCTTCGGGCGAGACCGCTGACCGCGAAGGACGCCTGCGGGCGATCGTCGACGACGCCGCGGGGGGCGAGGTGCGCGTGCAGATCGAGGGCGACACCGCCGTGCTCGACGCGCTCGACTCCGAGGCCTTCGACGAGTTCAGCCGCGCGATCGGCCAGTGCATCGCCAACGTGCGGCGCCATGCGGGTGTCGACACGGCCGACCTCGTGCTCGGCGGCGGGGGTGGCGAGGTCTCGGCGATGGTTATTGACGGCGGCCAGGGCTTCGCGCTCGACGCCCGCACCGATGGCCGGCTCGGCGTCGGTACGAGCATCGTCGGTCGGCTCGAGACCATCGGCGGCTCGGCCACCGTGTGGTCGCAACCGGGCAAGGGCACCTCGGTGCTGCTACGGGTGCCGGCTGCACGCTCCTCGACTGCGGCGGGGAGCCGCCCATGAACCTGGACCCGCCCATCCCCAGTTCCGAGGTCACCCTCGAGCGGCTCGACCCGCTCTCCGCGGCCGCCGCGCGCCCCATCACGACGGGGGCCGCGCTCCTCGCGCTCGCGCTCCCTCCGGTCACGGTGCTGAGCCGTTCGTACGAGGTGACGCAGCCGATCTGGCTCATCGTGTCGTTCACGGCCCTTGCCGCGGCGGTCTGGCTGCTGCTCGACCGCTCTCGGGCATCCCGACCCCTATGGCGACCCGCGGCGGCGCAAGTGTTCCAGGTGCTGCTCGCGTCGGTGCTCGTCACGAGCGCAGCCTCGACCGCGGGGGCCAACGCGCTCATCCGCGACGACTGGGCCCCGCTCGTCGTCGGCGTGCTACTCGTTGCGAGCACGCCCTACCGGCCCGCGCGCGAAATCATGTTCTGGACGATCGTGCACACGCTGCTCGGCGCGGCGCTCGGTGTGGTGCAGTCGCCCTCGGCATCAACCGATGTGCCCGTGTTGACGCTTGCCGTCACGGGCTCGTTCAGCGTCGCCGTCATGGGATTCGCGGCCGCCGCCTACGCGCGCTCGCTCAACAGCTCGACCCAGCTGTGGCACGACCGCGCGTGGCAATCAGCCGCGGCGGCCGCGCTCGAGCACCGCAGCGGGGTCGCGCGCTCGGTGCAGCAGCGCCGAGTCTCGCTGCTCAACCGCGAGGTCGTTCCCTACTTGCAGCGCGTCGTCGAGGCCGGGAGCATCGGCGACGACGACCGCGACGAGGCCCGCCGGCTCGCCCGCAGTATCCGCACCCTGCTCGTGACCGATGTCGAGAAAACCTGGGCGAGGCTCATGCTCGACGACCTCGTCGCCCGGCACCCCCGGCTGAACATCACCGCCCTGGCCGACGACCCCGACGATTTGGGTCGCCGGGCTGTGCTCGAGCGGCGCACGCTGCTACGCGCCCTCGCTGCGATCAGCGTCGAGCGCCTCGCGGCGACCGAGCTCGAGCTGCGGCTCAGCGCGCCCGAGGGCCGGCTCTCCGTGCAGTGGAGCGTCGCGACGCCGCGACCCCTTCCGGATGCCCTGCGCGAGCTGCGCGCGATGCTCGAGCTCATCCGCGGCCTCACCCTGCGCTCCTCGGTTCGCGAGCTGCCAGGCCGACTGGTCCTAGAGTTTGAGTATGGATACTGACGCGCGCCCCCGATCCCGGGTGCGGTTGGCGATCCTCGACGACCACGAGCTGCTGCTCGACAGCCTCTCCTCATGGATCGCCGCACACGCGCTCGACTTCGACCTCGTGCTCACCGCGCCCACCTGGTTCGAACTCGTGCAGAGCGACCAGTTTCCGACCGACCTTGTTCTGCTCGACTTCCAGCTGCAAGAGCCCGTCTCGATCGAGGCGCGGGTGCGCACCTGCCGCGCGGCCGGGGCGAAGGTCATCGTGCTCACGAGTCTCGACACTGTCGAGGCCCGCGACCGTGCTTTCGACGCCGGAGCGTCGGCCTTCCTCTCCAAGGCCATGCCTCTGGGCGAGGTCATGGAGACGGCGCGCCGGGTCATGGGTATGGAGTCGACAGGCGAGCCCGTGCGCGACTGGCGACCCCTGCCCAAAGGGGCGCAGCATCCCGCCCGCCCGAAGCTCTCGACGAGCGAGCGCGAGGCGCTCGCCCTATACGCGAGCGGCTACAGCATGGCCGAGGTCGCGAGCCAGATGAACGTGCAGTACGAGACCGCGAAGACCTACCTGCGGCGCGTGCGCGAGAAGTACTCCCGCGCAGGGCGTCCGGCGAGCACGAAGGCCGACCTCATCCGACGAGCGGCAGAAGACGGACACCTGCAGTAATGGCCAAGCTCTACTTCCGATACGGCGCCATGAACAGCGGCAAGAGCACCTCGCTGCTGCAGGCCGCCTACAACTACGAGGAGCGCGGGCAGACCGTCGTGCTCGCGAAGCCGCGCATCGACACGAAGGGCGATCAGACGATCGTCTCGCGCCTCGGCGTGACCCGACCGGTCGATTTCACGATCGATGCCGCCGACGACGTGTACTCGCGATTCCAGGCGCACCGCGCGGTCATCCTCCGCGCGACGGGCCACGACATCTCCTGCCTGCTCGTTGACGAAGCCCAGTTCCTCACGATGCCGCAGGTCGACGACCTGCTGCGTATCGCGGTGCGGGAAGACGTTCCTGTCATTGCCTACGGAATCCGCACCGACTTTCAGACCGTCGCCTTCCCCGGCAGCCGCCGCCTGCTCGAGATCGCGCACTCGCTCGAAGAGCTCAAGACCATCTGCCGTTGCGGCCGCAAGGCGATCTTCAACGGCCGATCCATCGACGGGATCTTCGTCTTCGACGGCGACCAGGTGGCGATCGACGGGGTCGATGTCACGTATGAGTCGCTGTGCGCCGCCTGCTACCTCGACGAGTCGGATGACAATCTGGCATCGGGATGGCGGGCTCCTGTTCCCCTCGACGCGGTCGACCCGCTCGCGTCGGGGCCGCTCGGCCCCGACGCCGACTTCAGCTGACAGTGGTTCGTCGGTCGCGGCGCGCGCGTTGTCAGAGCGCTCGCGCTTCGACACCACGAAGGCACCTACGAGAAATGGGACCGCCATAGGCAGTCCCATTTCTCGTGTCGGGGTAACAGGATTTGAACCTGCGGCCTCGTCGTCCCGAACGACGCGCGCTACCAAGCTGCGCCATACCCCGGTGCCGCCCCGGCGAACCGAGACAACCCGTCAAGAATAGCCGATGTCGTCGCCCACGAGTGTCACAAGCACGGCCTCGGGAGGGCAGGCGAATCGCACGGGAGCGTAGATCGACGTGCCGATGCCTGCCGAGACGTTCAGGTAGGAGGCCTCGTGGGCGTGGTTCCAGACCGATAGCCCGCGCGCTCGGTCGCGCGGTAGGTCGCAATTGGTGATGATCGCTCTGCCGCCGGGCAGACACACCTGACCACCGTGCGTGTGGCCCGCGAAGATCAGGTCGGCGCGCTGGGTCGTGAACGCGTTCAGCACGCGCTGGTACGGCGCGTGGGTGACGCCGATCATGACGGCCGGGTCGTCGGTGTCGTCGTCGTCGAGCTCGCGCAGGGCATCCACGAGCCCGGGCAGGCGGTCGAGGCGGTCCCACCCGCGGTGGGCGTCAGCGGTTCCCATGAACTCGAGAATCGAGCCGTTGATGGTGAGTTGGGCGACCGCGTTGTTGAGCGGATGCCACCCGAGCCGACCGTGCAGCAGCGCGTCGAGGCCCTCGGTGTCGAGCCGTACGGCCGTCTCGGTCTCGCCTTTCGATGGGCCCATGAGGTAGCGCAGCGGGTTCTTGGGCGTCGGCGCGAAGTAGTCGTTCGACCCGTGCGCGAACACCCCCGGCACGCCGTCGAAAGGCATGAAGGCCTCGATGAGCGTCGGCAGGGCATCCGCGTGCCCCAGGTTGTCGCCCGTGTTGATGATGAGGTCGGGTTTGAGAGCGACGAGAGAGCGCACCCACGCGACCTTCTCGTGCTGCCAGGGGGCGAGGTGCAGGTCACTGAGGTGCAGCACGCGGATCGGGTCGGCACCGGGCACCAGCACGGGCACGGTCTCGCGGCGCACGCGGTACGCCCGCCGCTCGATCGCCGCGCCGTACACGGCCGTAGCCGCCGCGATCCCGAGGGATGCGGCGGCCACGATACGTGCTGATGGGGGCATCAGCACTCGGTCTTCGAGACCGTCAGTGTGATGGTGGTCTCGTACTTGATCGCTGTACCGGCAGCAGGGTCTTGAGCGGTCACTCGATCCGGCTGCGGCCCCGGGCCTGGCCCAGGCCCGGGGCTCGGGCCAGGCTCAGGCGGATACTCGACGCAGACCTCGCTGATGTTCGTGAACCCGGCGTCTTGCAGAATATCGACGGCGTCGTTGAAGTCGACACCGGCCGAGACGACATCGGGCACGCGCACGAGGTTGCCGAGGCTCGTCGTCACAGTGACGGTCGTGCCCTTGGCGAGCAGCGTGCCCGGTGTCGGGGAGGCGGACACGATGAGACCGGCCTCGAGGTCGGAGTCGACCGCGTCGCCCTGCGCGAACCGGAAGCCGAGGCCCTCGAGCAGCGACTTGGCCTGCTCGAGCGTCTGACCCGCAAGGTCGGGCAGGATGACGCCGGAGCCTGTCAGCAGTCGAGCGGGGGGCGCGGGGAACGCGTCGCCGCCGTACTGCGCGTTGAGAACGGCATGCGCTGCACGGAACACGTTGTGCCTCATGAGTGTTCCGCTCGGCAGCACGTTGATCGTGACCTTGCCGGTGACATTGCCCACAAAAACCGCGGTCGTGATGCGCGAGGTACCGCCCACGATCCAGGTGTCGACGGCCGCGTCGGTCGTCCCCGTCTTGGCGATCATGGGTACGCCGTCGCCAACGCGCGCCACGCGCGCCGTTCCGAGGTCGAACATGCGGGCCATCGGCGCTGCTGCCGCAGCGGCGACTTCTGCCGAGATGGCGCGACGACAATCCACCTGCTGTCCAGGAAGTTCCTTGCCATCGCGATCGACGAATCGGTCGACGATGATTGGTTCGCAGTAGATGCCACCGCTCGCGATCGCCGCGTACGCGGCCGCCATCGTGAGCGGTGCAATCTCGTTTGTTCCGAGAATGGCGGCGGGGTTGGTCCTGAGCGGGTCGCCGTCTGCCCGGTGCACACCCATTGCTTCGGCCGTCTTGCGGATCTCGCACAGGTCGAGTTGCTCGGCCATCGAGGCGAACGCAGTATTGACCGACTGCAGAGTCGCGTCGAACGCGCTCAGGGCGGGAGCCGACGGGCTAAAGTTGCGGATACGCCACGTATTGCCCCACGGTCCACCGCCGTCCGGACAGGTGTCGGTGAACCCTGCTTGGTTGATCTGGGTGCGTGTTGCGTCGACGACCTCGTTGAGGCCGCGGTTTTGCTCGAGCCACTCGATGAGCGTGAAGATCTTGTAGGTCGACCCGACCTGGAAGCCGCTCGAACCGCCGTAGGGACGATCGGTCGCGTAGTTGATGGCCGTCGTGCCCGGAGCACCACCACCCGACTCGATACTGCGGTCGTCGAAGGTGCGGTTCTGCGCCATGGTCACGACGCGGCCGGTGTTCGACTCGACCGAGACCGCGGCCGCGCCCACATCGATCCGACCGTCGGTGGCCGGCACCGTCGCCCACATCTGGTCTTGTGTGGCGATCTGGGCCGAGAGATTGAGGGTCGTGTAGACGTCGTAGCCGCCGAGCTGCCAGGCGGTCTCGCGCTCTTCGACCGTCTCGCCCAGGGTCTCGAAGTCTCCCACGCTCTTGATCACGTAGTCGCAGAAGAACTTGGCGTACGGGTCTGCTGCGTAGCAGCCGCTCTTCGGCGGGTTGATCGAGACAAAGTTCTCGTCGACCGGAATCGCGATGGCCTCACGGTATTCGGCCTCGGTGATGTACCCCTCGCCCCACATGAAGCCGAGAATGACATCGCGGCGATCTTGGTTCGCTTCGTAGTTGTCGGGGCTGCCGAGCGAGCGGGCGCCCGGCTTTTGCACGATCGCGATGAGGCTCGCGGCCTGGGCGATCGTGACGTCGGCGGCGGAGACGCCGAAGTACTGCTGCGCCGCCGCCTCGATGCCATAGGTGTTGCCGCCGAAGCCGGCGATGTTGAGGTACGCCAGCAGGATCTCGTCCTTGGTGTACTCCTTCTCGAGGCCGATGGCGAGTTTCGCCTCTTTCAGCTTGCGCTCGAGGGTCTGCTCCTGGGCCTGGGCGATGAGGTCGTCGCGCTCTTCGATCGTGTCGGCCTTGAGAGCCTCGGTAATGAAGATGTTCTTGACGAGCTGCATGGTGAGCGTCGAGGCACCGCCCTCGATTCCACCGGAGGCGACGTTGCCGAGCGCCGTGCGCACGATCGACTGCACGTCGACGCCGTTGTGGTCGTAGAAGCGGCGGTCTTCACCGGCGACGGTCGCGTCTTTCAGGTACTGCGACACGTCGTCCCACGCGACCTCCTCGCGGTTCTCCGCGTAAACGGTCGCAATGGGGGTGTAGCCGTCGGCCGGGTTCGCGGTGTTCTGGGCGTACAGTACGTTGCGCTGAGACTGCTCGTTGATCTTGATGTACTCGGGCAGGCTCTCAAAAATCCCGATGGTGTTGCTTGCGGCCATGCCGGTCACGGCGAGAGCGGGGGTGACCATGACGGTCACGAGCACGCCGGCCAGGGCACTGAGGCCGAGCATCCCGCCGATTGCGCCGATCACTCCGGTCGCGGTCGAGCCGGAGGCGTTCTGATTCTGGGCAGACATATGCTTGAGCCTACGCCACCTGGCTTATGACGACGCTGAATGGACACCGCGATGACGCAATGGGAGTACCTCACGACTCCGCTCATGATCCACACGACCCAAGCGATCCTCAACAACTGGGGCTCGGAGGGCTGGGAGCTCGTGCAGGTCGTCACCGGACCGGAGGGCGGGCTCGTCGCCTACTTGAAGCGTCCAATCGCGGGGTCCGCGGCGTGAACGCGATCGACGCGCGTCTCGCCGAGCTCGGCATCAGCATCCCCGCGGTGACGAAGCCGGTCGCCGCCTACGTGCCCGCCGTCGTGAGCGGCAATCTCGTCTTCACCGCCGGCCAACTGCCCTTCGTCGACGGCGCGCTGTCGGCGACCGGCAAGGTCGGCACCGAGGTCTCGCCCGACGACGCCGTCGGCTACGCGCGCACCGCGGTGCTCAACGCGCTGGCCGCGGCGCAGAGCGTCATCGGCTCGCTCGACCGCGTGACCCGCGTCGTCAAGGTCGTCGTCTTCGTCGCCTCGACGCCCGAGTTCACCGGCCAGCCCGCCGTCGCGAACGGCGCGTCGACCGTGCTCGGCGAGATCTTCGGTGAGGCGGGCGCGCACGCGCGCAGCGCCCTCGGCGTCGCGGTGCTTCCGTTGGATGCTCCCGTCGAAGTCGAGCTTATCCTCGAGTTCGCCTAGCCCGCGTCGGGCGGCCGCGCCGTCGGCGCGCGGCTCGTGCTTCTCACGGAAACGGACACCTCCCACGGCACGAAGCGTGCGAGGTGTCCGTTTCCGTGCGAGGTGCGGGCGCGACCTAGTCGAGCGTGCCGCGGATCGACTGCACGACGTTCACGTCGGTGAGCGTCGTGGTGTCGCCGATCTCGCGACCCTCGGCGATGTCTTGCAGCAGTCGCCGCATGATCTTGCCCGAGCGCGTCTTCGGCAGCTCGGCGACCACGAATATCTCGCGCGGTCGCGCGATCGCGCCGATCTGCTCGGTGACGTGCGCCCGCAGCATGACGCTCGCCTCGGTCGCCGTGACCGAGTCGGCCTTCTTGGCGCGCAGGATGACGAAGGCGACGACCGCCTGACCCGTCGTATCGTCGCTCGCGCCGACGACCGCCGCCTCGGCCACGATCGGGTGCGAGACGAGCGCCGACTCGATCTCCATGGTTGAGAGTCGGTGGCCTGAGACGTTCATGACGTCGTCGACTCGGCCCAGCAGCTGCACGTCGCCATCGGCATCGAGGTGCGCGCCGTCGCCCGCGAAGTAGAGCGGACCGTTCGGCGCGTCGGCGAACTTCGACCAGTAGGTGTCGCGGAACCGCTCGGGGTCGCCCCAGATGCCACGCAGCATGCTCGGCCACGGCTCGGTGACGACGAGCAGCCCGCCCGCCTCTTTGCCCACGTGCACACCGGCCTCGTCCAGCACGTCGATGCTGATACCCGGGATCGGCACTTGCGCCGAGCCGGGTTTCGCGACGGTAATGCCGGGCAGGGCGCTGATCATGATCGCACCCGTCTCGGTCTGCCACCAGGTGTCGACGATGGGGGTCGTGCCGCCGCCGATGATCTCGCGGTACCAGACCCAAGCCTCGGGATTAATGGGCTCGCCCACCGATCCGAGAACGCGCAGGCTCGACAGGTCGAACGCCTGCGGAATCTCGCGGCCGAGCTTCATGAACGAGCGGATGGCTGTGGGGGCCGTGTAGAAGATGCTGACTTTGTACTTCTCGATGAGCTCCCACCAGCGACCCGGGTGGGGCGTGTCGGGGGTGCCCTCGTAGAGCACCTGGGTGGCGCCGTTCGCGAGCGGCCCGTAGACGACGTAGCTGTGGCCCGTGATCCAGCCGACATCGGCGGTGCACCAGTAGACGTCGGTCTCGGGGCGCAGGTCGAAGACGTTCTTGTGGGTGAAGGCCGCTTGCGTCAGGTACCCGCCGCTCGTGTGCAGGATTCCCTTGGGCTTCCCGGTCGTGCCGCTCGTGTAGAGGATGAAGAGCGGGTTCTCGGCCTCGAAGCCCTCGGCCTCGTGTTCGTCGGAGACGCCCTCGAGCTGCTCGTGCCACCACAGGTCGCGGCCCTCGGTCCAGTCGACGTCGTTCTCGCCGCGGCGCACGACGAGCACGCGCTCGACGCTCGACTCCGCGGCCGCGAGGGCCGAGTCGACGGCCTGCTTGAGCGGGAAGACCCGGCCCTTGCGCCAGCCGCCGTCGGCGGTGATGACGAGCGTGGCGTCAGCATCCTCGACGCGTGCTCTGATGCTCTCGGCGCTGAACCCGCCGAAGATGACCGAGTGGATCGCACCGAGCCGCGCCACGGCGAGCATGGCGATGACGGCCTCGGGGATGACGGGCAGGTAGATCACGACACGGTCACCGCGCGACACGCCGAGGCCCGCGAGCATGTTCGCCGCGCGCTTGACCTCGCGCGTGAGCTCGGCGTAGGTGAGCGAGCGCGTGTCGCCCGGTTCGCCCTCCCAGTGCAGGGCGACGCGGCCGCCGTTGCCGGCGAGCACGTGCCGGTCGAGGCAGTTGTACGCCACGTTGAGCTCGCCGTCGGCGAACCAGCGCGCGAACGGCGGGTTCGACCAGTCGAGGGTCTGCGTGAACGGGCGGTGCCAGTGCAGCTCGCGCGCCCGGTCGGCCCAGAACGCGAGGCGATCGGCCTGCGCGTCGTCGTAGAGCTCGGGCTTCGCCACGGCCGCCGCGGCGAACTCGGGGCTGGGCGGAAAGCGGCGGTCTTCGTGCAGGAGGCTGTCGATCGAGGTCTCTGACATCGTCATCCTTGGTCGATGTGAAGCGGACTGGCCTGGTCTGCCGACTTCGAAACAGTGAACATCCCCATCCTAGGGCGCGTGATTCTGTCCCCCATCGGGGGACATTTTGCCGAGTCCTCCCTATGGAGGACAAAACGGGGGGCGAATTCGCTTGACGTGCCGATTCCGGCGCATACACTTGAGGGGTCAGCAGCAAGCCTGACTTAGGCAACGCGAACGATTCCCCCCAATCACGTGTTGCTGTGGCGGCGTCCGATTCCCCCCAATGCGGACGCCGCCCCTGACGTTAAGCCGCATTCCGCTCCACGCGGCACAGCACCGCGATGGCCCCTCCTCATGAGGGGCCATCGTCGTCTCCGCCCCCGGATGCCCTCCGCGCGCCGCGCCGCCCGCCCCACCCGGGCATCCTCGAGCGGTGCAGCCCTTCGTGCCTCGAGACCCCCGGGCGCCCGCGACCGTCGGTGCGCGACCGCAGTCGGTGGCGGCGCGTGCCGAGGTGCCCGAGCGCCGCATCCCTCCCGCGGCGCGCGCGGCGCTCGGCCCGCTCGCCGCGGTCGTCGCCGACGCCGCGGCGACCGACGTGTTCGTCACCGCCGACGGGGGCGTGTGGCGCGACCGGGGCGGCGGGGCCGAGCGCGTGCCGGGGCTGCGGCTCGAGCCCGACGCCGCGCGCGCCCTCGCCGTCGGCCTCATCGCGGCAGGCGGGCGGCACGTCGACGAGGCGACGCCATGCGCCGACGTGCGCCTGGGCGACGGCATGCGCGTGCATGTCGCCCTGCCGCCGATCGCGTGGGGCGGCACGGCCATCTCGGTTCGCCTGCCGCGCGTGCAGCGACTCACGCTCGACCGCTGGGGCCTCGACGGCGCGACCCTGACAGTGCTGCGCGCGGCGCTCGTCGACCGCCGCACCGTGCTGTTCACGGGGGCGACGGGCAGCGGCAAGACGACCCTGATGGCCGCGTGGCTCAGCGACGCACTCGCATCCGATCGCATCGTCATCATCGAAGACGTCGCCGAGGCCCCGATCTCCCACCCGCACCTCGTCGCGCTCGAGTGCCGGCAGCCCAACATGGAGGGCGCGGGCGGCGTCGATCTCGCGCGGCTCGTGCGCGAGGCGCTGCGCATGCGTCCCGACCGGCTCGTGGTGGGCGAGTGCCGCGGCGCCGAGATCCGCGAGTTCCTCGCCGCACTCAACACGGGCCACCGAGGCGGCGCCGGCACCCTGCACGCGAACTCTCTTCTCGACGTCGCCTCGCGGCTCGAGGCCGTCGGCATGATCGCCGGGCTCGGCCCCGAGGCGCTCGCCCGCCAGGCGATGAGCGGCATCGACCTCGTCGTGCATCTCGAGCGCGACGGCGCCGGCACCCGGCGCGCGGCACTCGGGCGGTTGGCGCTCGACGAGCGCGAGCGGCTGCGCGTCGAGCCGCTTCCGGGAGGGGGCGCATGACGGCCGAGCCCGCCGCCGATGCCGCGCTCGGGGGCCACCTCCACCGCCTCGCGGTGCTCGTCACCGCGGGGCTCGCACCGCACGCGGCGTGGATGCACGTGGCCGCGGCCTCGAACGACCCCACGATGGCGCGCATCGCCGATGCGGTGCAGCGCGGGGAGGGCATCGCGGCGGCGATCGAGGCGGCGGCCGGCCCCTCCGCGACAGACTCCGCCGCGACGCCGACGTTGGCGTGGCGGTCGCTCGCGGCGGCCTGGAGCGTCGCGACCGAGAGCGGCGCCCCGCTCGCCCCCGCCCTGCGGGGCTTCGCCGAGGGCATGCGCGACCGCGAGGCGGCGCGACGCGACATCCGCATCGCCCTCGCCGGCCCCCGGGCCACCGCACGCATCGTCATGGGGTTGCCCGTCATCGCGGTGTTGCTGGGCTTGCTCATGGGGGTCGATCTCGTCGCGACTCTCATGACCCCCATCGGTGCGGCAGCCGTGGTCGGGGGGCTCGCGCTCGTCGGCCTCGCCCGGCGCTGGATGCGGCGGCTGCTGCGCGCCGCCGAGCCGCCCCCGCCGACCGTCGGCCTCGCGTTCGACTTGCTCGCGGTCGCCGCGGGCGGGGGAGGGCCGCCCGAGTCGGCCGCGCGCCTCGTCGAACGCGAGCTCGCGCGCGCGGGGCTGCTCGATCCCGACGGTGCCGACACCGATGCCGCGGCGCTCGCCGCCCTCGTGGGTCTGTCGCGCGCCACGGGTGCCCCGCTCGGCGAGCTCGCGCGAGCTGACGCCGCCGAGGCGCGGGCGGCCGCACGAGCGGCGGCGCGCGAGTCGGCCGAGCGGCTCGCGGTGCGGCTCATGCTGCCGCTCGGAGCGTGCGTGCTTCCCTCGTTCCTGCTGCTCGGCGTCGTGCCGATGCTGCTGGGTCTGCTCTCCTCCACAGCGGGGGCCTGGTGAGCAACGCCGGAGGGCCTGCGCCCCTCTCGACCGAGGCGGTGAGCGCTCAGCCAGACTCGAGCCGTTCGTGCCGACCGACCGCCCCTCGGGGCTCCCACGAATGGACGACCGCCATGCTGCACCGCACTCTCCCGCCGCACCTCCGCCCCACCCGCTCGACGCCCTCCCGCCGCCCGGCATCGTCCGCTCGCGTCGCACCCCCGTCGCGTCGCCCGCGCCTCGTCGACGATCGCGGTGCGGCCACGGCAGAGTACGCGATCGCGACGATGGCGGCCGTCGGCTTCGCGAGCCTGCTCGTCGTCATCATGCAGAGCGACGAGGTGCGCGGCATCCTCACCGACCTCGTGCGCACGGCGCTCACGGTCGGCGGGTGAGCCCGGCCGCTCGCGGGATCGACGATCGCGGCTCGACGACCGCCGAGGTCGCGGTCGCGCTGCCGGCGGTCGTCGTCGTGCTCGCGGCGTGCCTCGGCGGCCTGGGTCTCGCGAGTGCGCAGCTGCGGGCTCAGGATGCCGCGGCCGATGCCGCACGACTGCTCGGCCGCGGCGAACCCGAGGTCGCGGCCGAGCAGCTCGTGACGCGCTCCGTGCCCGGCGGCGAGCTCGTCGTCACCCGGCCCGACGACCTCGTCTGCGCCACGGTGCGGGTCGTGCAGCGCGTGCTGCTCGTGCCGCTGCGCGTCGCCGGGTCGTCGTGCGCCCTCGTCGGCGGATGGTGACGAGCATGCTGTCGCGCGCGATCCGCCCCCGAGCAGTGAGACCCGCGAGCGCGACGCCGCGCGACCTCGGGGCCGGCTCGGTGCTCGTCGTCGGGCTCGTCTCCGTCGTCGCGCTCGCGGGCCTCACGGTGCTCGGCGGTGCCCACGCGCTCGTGCGCGGCCAGCAGCTCAGCGCGGCGGCTGACGCGGCGGCGCTCGCCGCGGGCGACGCCCTGCTGGGGTGGGTCGCGGGCGAGCCGTGCGAGGTTGCGCAGCGCGTCGCCGAGGCCCATGCCGTGACGCTCGCCGACTGCTCGAGCGAGGCGCTGACGGTGCTCGTGCGGGTCGAGGCGGGCATCCTGGGACTCACCGTCGAGCGGTCGGCGCGCGCTGGTGCGCCGGATGCCGCGTGGTAGCGCTCAAGCGTTTCCTGTGTATGGTGTGGCTGATTGCGGCACACGGCTCCGCCTCCGTGCCGCGGCACCGGTCGGGGTGCGGATGCGATCCCCCCGCCGCAGAGACGAACATATGTAGAGGAGCACCGTGCCACAGGGCAAGAAGCTGGTCATCGTCGAGTCGCCCGCCAAGGCGAAGACGATCGGCAAGTACCTTGGCGACGACTACGAGGTGCAGGCCTCCGTCGGCCACATCCGCGATCTCGTCGAGCCCAAGAACCTGCCGGCCGAGCTCAAGAAGGGCCCGCTGGGCAAGTTCTCGATCGACGTCGACAACGGCTTCGAGCCCTATTACGTGGTCTCCGACTCGAAGAAGAAGACGGTCGCCGACCTCAAGCGAGCGCTGAAAGACGCCGACGAGCTCTGGCTGGCCACCGATGAAGACCGCGAGGGCGAGGCCATCGCGTGGCACCTGCTCGAGGTGCTCAAGCCGAAGGTGCCGGTCAAGCGCATGGTTTTCCACGAGATTACCGCCGAGGCCATCCAGCGCGCTGTCGACAACACGCGCGAGCTCGACACGGCGCTCGTCGATGCGCAGGAGACCCGCCGCATCCTCGACCGCCTCTACGGCTACGAGGTCAGCCCCGTGCTCTGGCGCAAGGTCGGCCCGGGCCTGAGCGCCGGTCGTGTGCAGTCGGCCGCCACCCGCCTCGTCGTCGACCGCGAGCGCGAGCGCCTCGCCTTCGTCAGCGCCGCCTACTGGGACCTCGACACAACCCTCACCCCCGCCTCGGGCGACACCCCCTTCACTGCCCGCCTCGCGCGCCTCGACGGCAAGAAGGTCGCCACGGGCCGCGACTTCACCGACCGCGGCGAGCTCACGGGGGCGGAGACGGTCGCGCTCGACGAGAACCACACCCTCTCGCTCGCCGAGGCCCTGCGCGACCCTGCCATCGCCGTGACGGTAACGAGCGTCGAGTCGAAGCCCTACACGCGCCGCCCCGCCGCGCCGTTCACGACCTCGACCTTGCAGCAGGAGGCCGGCCGCAAGCTGCGCTTCACCGCCCGCCAGACCATGTCGGTCGCGCAGTCGCTCTACGAGAACGGCTACATCACCTACATGCGCACCGACTCCACGACGCTCTCGCAGCAGGCGGTGGATGCGGCGCGCTCGCAGGCGGCCGCCCTCTACGGTGCCGACAGCATCCCCGAGTCGCCCCGCGTCTACGCGAGCAAGTCGAAGAACGCGCAGGAGGCGCACGAGGCCGTGCGGCCCGCGGGCGACGTGTTCCGCACCCCGAGCGAGCTCGAGGGCACGCTGCGCGGCAACGACTGGAAGCTCTACGACCTCATCTGGAAGCGCACGGTCGCGAGCCAGATGGCCGATGCGCGCGGCCAGACCGCCTCGGTGAGCATCCAGGCGGGGCCGACCGCCGCATCCGCCACCCCGGCGGGGGCGATCGCCGAGTTCGCGGCGAGCGGCACGGTCATCACCTTCCGCGGCTTCCTCGCCGCGTACGAGGAGGGCAAGGACGAGGCGCGCGACACCGACGAGAAGGCCGAGCCCGCCGAGGCGAAGCTGCCGCCGCTCACGGTCGGCCAGTCGCTGCGCGTCGTCGACGTCGAGGCCAAGGGCCACGAGACGAGCCCGCCGCCGCGCTACACCGAGGCGAGCCTCGTCAAGGCGCTCGAAGAGCGGGGTATCGGCCGCCCGAGCACGTACGCCGCGATCATCTCGACCATCGTCGACCGCGGCTACGTGACCCCGCGCGGTTCCGCCCTCGTGCCCAACTGGATCGCCTTCTCGGTCGTGCGCCTGCTAGAGGAAAACTTCAGCGACCTCGTCGAGTACGACTTCACGGCCGAGATGGAAGAGGACCTCGACCGCATCGCGAACGGCGAGGCCGACCGCACCGAGTGGCTCACGGGCTTCTACTTCGGCGACGACCATCAGCCGGGCCTGCGCCCCGTCATTGACAACCTCGGCGACATCGACGCGAAGACGCTCAACTCGATGCCCCTGACCGACACCATCACCCTGCGCATCGGCAAGTACGGTCCCTACCTCGAGGTCGTCGACCCCGCCGCCGAGGTTGCCGTCGACGGCACCCCCGCGGCCCCGCGCCGCGTCAACCTGCCGCACGACCTCGCGCCCGACGAGCTCACGCCCACGAAGGCGCGAGAGCTCGTCGACGCGCCCGTGGTCGGCGACCGCGTGCTCGGCATCAACCCCGAGAACGGCAAGCGCGTCGTCGCGAAGGACGGCCGGTTCGGGCCGTATGTCACGGAGCTCGATCCGGAGCCCGAGGTGACGCCGGAGGAGGAAGCCGCTGCCGCCGCCGCGGCGCTCGCCGCCGAGTCTGTCGTCGATCCCGCCACGGGCGAGGTGCTGCCGGCGCCGAAGAAGCGGGCCCCCGCGAAGAAGAAGGCTCCCGTCGAGAAGCCGCGCACGGCATCCCTGTTCAAGAACATGGACCCGGCGACGGTCGACTTCGAGACGGCGCTGAAGCTGCTGAGCCTGCCGCGCACGGTCGGTGACGACCCCGAGAGCGGCGAGCCCATCACCGCGCAGAACGGCCGCTACGGTCCGTACTTGAAGAAGGGCGCTGACACGCGCTCGCTCGACGCCGAGGCGCAGATCTTCGAGATCGACCTGGCCGGGGCCCTCGCGAAGTTCGCCGAGCCCAAGTACGGGGCCCGCACGGCCTCGAGCGCGCTCAAGGAGTTCGACGCGGACCCCGTCAGCGGCAAGCCCATCAAGCTGAAAGACGGCCGGTTCGGCCCCTACGTGACCGACGGCGAGACGAACGCCACGGTACCGCGCGGAGAAGACCCGATGGAGATCGACTTCGACCGGGCCGTGCAGCTCATCGCCGACAAGCGCGCGAAGGGCCCGGCCAAGAAGCCCGTCAAGCGCGCGCCGGCTGCGGGGGCGAAGACCGCTACGAAAAAGGCTCCGGCGAAGAAGGCGGCCGCGAAGCCCGCGCCCAAGAAGGCGTCGTGACCGGGCTGTTCATCACCCTCGAGGGCGGTGACGGCTCGGGCAAGAGCACCCAGATGGGCGCCCTCACTGAGTGGCTGCAGTCACGCGGCCGCACGGTCCTACAGGCGCGCGAGCCCGGCGGCACCGACCTCGGCCGGGAGCTACGCGAGATCGTGCTGCACCGCCGCGGTCACATCGCGCCGCGAGCCGAGACCCTGCTGTACGCCGCCGATCGCGCCCACCACATTGCGACGCTCGTGCGGCCCGCGCTCGAGCGCGGAGAGGTCGTCATCCAAGACCGCTACCTCGACTCCTCGGTCGCCTACCAGGGCGCTGGCCGCGTGCTCGACCCCGACGAGGTGCGCGACCTGTCGCTCTGGGCCACCGAGGGGCTGCTGCCACACCTGACCGTGCTGCTCGATCTCGACCCCGCCGTCGGCCGTGAGCGCCTCGACGTCAGCCGCACCCGGTACGACCGCCTCGAGGCGGAAGAGGCCGACTTCCACGAGCGCGTGCGCGCCGCCTACCTCGTGCTCGCCGCGGCCGAGCCGCAGCGGTTCCTCGTTCTCGATGCGACCCGGCCGGTCGACGAACTGCAGTCGAGCATCCGCGATCGGGTGTCGGCGCTGCTCGACTAGGGTGGCCGCATGACCGCCTGGGACGACCTCACCGGCCAGGAGGCCGCGATCGCGGCGTTGCAGGATGCCGCGGCAGACCCCGAGGCGATGACCCACTCGTGGCTCATCACGGGTCCGCCCGGCTCGGGCCGCTCGAACCTCGCGTTCGCCTTCGCTACCGCGCTGCTGCAGGGATCGGCCCCGAGCGAGGCCGAGGCGCAGCGCACGGCGGCGCAGGTCGCGGCTCGCACGCATCCCGACCTCGCGGTGCTCGCGACCGATCGGGTCATCATCGCGATCGAAGAGGTGCGGCAGCTCGTCGCCCAAAGTCAGTTCTCGCCGAGCGTCGCGCCCTACCGCGTGATCGTCATCGAAGACGCTGACCGCATGACCGAGCGCACCTCGAACGTGCTGCTCAAGGCGCTCGAAGAGCCGCCGCCCCGCACGGTGTGGATTCTCTGCGCGCCGAGCGCCGCCGACCTCATCCCGACCATCCGCTCGCGCGTGCGCACGGTGCGGTTGCGTGTGCCGAGCGTCGCCGAGGTCGCCGCGCTGCTCGTGCGCCGTGACGGCGTCGAGCCCGCGCTCGCCGAACGCGCGGCGCGCGAGTCGCAGACGCATATCGGCATGGCCCTGCGCCTCGCGACCGACGCCGAGGCGCGTGAGCGCCGCGCGCGCACGCTCGAGCTCGCGCTCGGGGTGCAGAGCGTGAGCGGTGCGGTTCTCGCGGCCGAGCGGCTCGTCGCAATCGCGACCGACGATGCGAAGGCCTTCACGGCGGAGCGCGAAGAAGAGGAGCGGGCCGCCGCGCTGCGCTCGCTCGGTCTCGAGCCGGGGGCGAGCGTGCCGATGGGCCTGCGGGCAAGTCTCAAGGCGCTTGAAGATGACCAGAAGCGCCGCGCCACCCGCTCGGTGCGCGATGGCATCGACCGCGTGCTCGTCGACCTCCTGTCGCTCTACCGCGACGTGCTGCTGCTGCAACTCGGCGGGGGCGTCGAGCTCGTCAACGAGGCGATTCGCGGCGAGTTGGAATCCGCGGCGCGTGCCGGGCATCCCGAGCAGTCGCTCGCGGCCCTCGACGCCGTCGCGCTCGCCCGGCGCCGGATCGAAGGCAACACACCGCCGGCGCTCGCGCTCGAGGCGATGCTCATCACGGCGAGTGGACGGGTGCCGGCGCTAGGCTCCCCCTCGTGACCCGCCGCACTGCGCCCCGAGCCGCCGCCCTCGCCTCGATCGTCCTGGTCTCGCTGTTGCTCTTGAGCGGCTGCGTGCCCGGCTGGCTGCAGGGTCTCGTGCGCGGCGGCGTCGTCTCGACACCCACGGGCGAGGATGTCGTCGAGGAGCTGCGGCCGTACTACACCCAGGTGCTGACGTGGAGGGCCTGCGGCGGCGGCGCCCAGTGCGCGACGGCGATCGCGCCGCTCGACTGGGAGAACCCGGGCGAGGGCGACGACATCGAGCTCGCGCTCGTGCGCCACCCCGCGACTGGCGGCCAGGCGCAGGGCTCGCTCTTCGTCAACCCGGGCGGCCCCGGTGCCTCAGGCTTCGATTTCGTGCGCGACAGCGTCGATGCCGCCGTGAGCACCGACCTGCAGCGCGAGTTCGACATCGTCGGGTGGGATCCCCGTGGTGTCGGGCGATCGAGCGCTGTCACGTGCTACACCGACCCGGCTGATCTCGACGCATTCATCTTCGGCATCCCCGAGGCCGAGTTCGGGAGCCCTGAGTGGGAGGCTGAGGTGACCGAAAGTTCGGTCGCCTTCGCCGAGGCCTGCGCCAAGAACACAGGCCCCCTGCTCGAGTTCGTCGACACGAACAGCACGGTGAGCGATCTCGACATGATGCGGGCGATCGTGGGAGATGCCCGGCTCAACTACTTCGGATACTCCTACGGCACCGACATCGGCGCCCGCTACGCCGACCGCTTCCCCGAACGGGTCGGGCGACTCGTGCTTGACGGCGCGACCGACCCGACCGCGACGACGTTCGACGTTGTTCTCGCGCAGTCGGAGGGCTTCGAGCTCGCGCTCAGGGCCTACCTCGAGGCCTGCCCCGAACTCGGCGCCTGCCCGTTCCCCGGCAGCCTGGATGAGAGCCTTACGCTTATCCGCGAGCTCTACGACGAACTCGGTGAGAACCCGATCGAGGCCGATGACGGCCGCTTCTTCGACGGGGCGGTGCTCGACATCGCGATCGCGACGGCGCTCTACGACGAGGGCTCGTGGTCGTTCTTGAGCCAGATGTTCACCGAGCTGCGCACGGGCGTCGTCGAGACGGGCTTCCTGCTCGCCGACTTCTACTACGGTCGCGAGGGCGGGGAGTACGTCGACAACTCGCTCGAGGCGTTCATCGCCATCAACTGCCTCGACTACCCGGTCGAGACCGACCGCGCGGTCATCGCCGAACAGAACGCGCAGATCCTGGAGGTCGCCCCGACGACCGGCGACCCCTCGCCGCTCGGAGACGTGCTCTGCGCCAATTGGCCATTCCAGTTCGAGGGCGAGCTCGGCCCCGTGAGCGGCACGGGTGCCGCGCCGATCCTCGTCGTCGGCACCACGGGCGACCCAGCGACGCCGTACCAGTGGGCCGAGGCGCTCGCCGAGCAGCTCGAGAGCGGGGTGCTGCTCACGTGGGTGGGCGAGGGCCACATCGCCTATGACGAGGGCGACCCGTGCATCAACGACATCGTCGACGAGTACTTCATCACGGGGGCTGTGCCCGCCGACGGTCTCGTCTGCGACCCCGAGCAGGGTTGAGCGATGGCGCTGGTCGAGCCGACGGGGCTCACTGACGCTGAGGCGACCGCGGCCGTCAGTGACGAGAGGCGGCGGGCGAGCATCCCGTTCGCGATCGTCGCCCTCGTGCTCGCGGTGCTACCGCTCGGCGCGCTCGCGCTGCCGTTCCCCGGGGCGAGCCTGGTCGCCGCTGCGCTCATCATGGTCGGCGTGGTCGTCGCGATCATCGCCGTCGATCGCGCGGTGCGCGGCGCCCGGGGTCGGGTTCTGGCGGTCGTCGCCCTCGCGCTCGCCATCACGACGGGCACGGTGTCGACCGCGGTCGGGCTGGGCACGGGCATCGCCGCGGCGGCCGAGGCGTTCCGCGGCCAGGAGGGCTCGACTGCCACCGAGTTCGGCGAGCTCTTCGCGGGTGAGGGGGCGGCCGCGCCGCTCGCCGAGACGCAGATCTCAGCCACCTGGGTGGTCGACGAGCTGCTGCGCGCGTGCGGCGCCGATCGGCTGCACGCGGTCGCGGCGCCGGGGTCGACGACGCTCTTCCTCGTCGGCGAGCGGCCCGTCAGTGTCGACGACTTCGAGTTCACGGTCACGGTCGAACCGGGCGACGAGAGCTGGTCGGGCTCGGTTCAGGGCGATGCGCCCGCCGGATCGGTTCCGCTGTCGGGCGAGGCCGTGAACCCGCTCGGATGCGCCGATATCGAGCTCGACGCCCGATCGGGCGAGCCCGTCGGCGAAACGGACGCCGCCGCGGGCGGCGATGAGGCGGGCGGGGTGGATGCTCCACCGGCGCCCGCGGGCGAGGTCAACTATTGGGAGCTCGAGGTCGGCATGTGTCTCGACGACGCCAACCTTCCCGAGACGTTCACGTCGATTCCGCTCATCGACTGCGCCGAGCCCCACGACAGCGAGGTGTACGAGATCGAGACGCTCGCCGACGGCCCCTACCCGGGCGACGATGAGATCTTCCGGCTCGCGGAGGAGATCTGCTTCGACGCGTTCGAGCCCTACGTCGGCATCTCGTACGACCGCTCGCTCTACTACTTTGCCTACTACTGGCCGGAGAAGAACAACTGGGGCGCGGGCGACCGCGACATCGTCTGCGTGCTGTTCGACGAGAACGGCCAGACCGAGGGCTCGGTGCGCGGTTCGGGCCGCTGATCGGCTAAGCTTTCACCTCGTGTCACGGCCTCGGCCGTGTCCGCCGCCTTAGCTCAGTCGGCAGAGCGTCTCACTCGTAATGAGAAGGTCGTGGGTTCGATTCCCACAGGCGGCTCCATCCCTTTCGCTCGGGTTCGGAGCACCGATGACGGCACGTGATCAGGTTCCGGAATTCCCGGGCCGGCGAGTGCTGCGGCGCACCGTGTTCGTGGTCGCCGCCATCAATCTCGCCTACTTCTGTGTCGAGGTCGTGATCGCTCTGGCGATCCGCTCGGTCTCGCTGCTCGCCGACAGTGTCGACTTCCTCGAAGACACCGCGGTCAACCTGCTCATCGCGTTCGCCCTCGGCTGGTCTCTCGCGGCCCGCGCGCGCGTCGGACGCGCCCTGGCACTCGTGATCCTGTTGCCCGCGATCGCCGTCATCGTGCAGCTCGTGCTCAAGGTCGGCGACCCCGAGGCGCCCGCCGCTCTGCCCCTCATGCTCGCGGCAGCCGGTGCCGCACTGGTGAACCTGGTCTGCGCACTGCTGCTCGCGCGCATCCGCGTGGCCGGCGGGTCGATGGTGGGCGCTGCCTGGCTCGCCGCACGCAACGACGTCGTCATCAATGTCGCCATCATCGCCATGGGCCTCGTGACGATCTGGATCGGCACGGGCTGGCCCGACATCGTGCTCGGCACCCTGATCATCGTGCTCAACGGTCGCGCGGCCCTCGAAGTGTGGCGGCTCGCGGGCGAGGAGTCGCTCGCCGCCCGCGCCCTCGCCAGCGAGGGCCTCGACGATGACTGAGGCGCTTCAACGGATTCGGACTTTCGTGAATGCCGCTCGCGAAGTTCCGCATCCGTTGAAGGCACCTACGACGGGCACACACCCGCCGGTCGACGAGAGGCGGCGGAGTCGTGGCGGCGTGGGATGCTGGGGGCGATGAGCACCCCGCCCTCGCCCCATCACGACGACGATGCGAACACGGAGAACGACGCGCACCCCGAGCACGGATCGCGCGCGGCGACCGCGCTCGCGATCGCCGCGACACTCGCGGCCGGCGTCGGCGTCGCGACGCAGAGCCGCATCAACGGCGAGCTCGGGCAGCGGCTCGACGACGGCTACACGGCGGCGCTCATCTCGTTCGGCAGCGGGTGGCTGATCCTGCTCGCGATCCTCACGTTCTCGCCGCGCGGTCGGGAGGGCATGGCCCGCGTCATCACCGAGGTTCGGCACGGTCGGCTCGCCTGGTGGATGCTGCTGGGCGGCCTCGCCGGTGGCTACTTCGTGCTCGCCCAGGGCCTCGTGGCGGGGATACTCGGCGTCGCGATCTTTACCATCGCGATCGTCACCGGCCAGACCGTGACCGGGCTGACGCTCGATGCCGCGGGCTTCGCGGGGGCTCGCCGCACGGCGATCGCCCCCGCGCGTGTGATCGGCGCCGTGCTGACCATCGCGGCCGTCGCCGTGGCGGTCGTCCCTCGGCTCGGAACCGCGGACTTCCCGGCCGCGGCGATCGTGCTGCCTCTGCTCGCGGGCGTCGCCGTCGCTTTCCAGCAGGGGCTCAACGGCCGCGTGCGGGCCGAAGCGCGATCGGCCCTCGCCGCGACCACCATCAACTTCACGGTCGGCACCGCGGCGCTCGCCGGTGCAACCCTCGTGCACCTGCTCGTCGCCGGGCTGCCCGAGGCGCTGCCGAGCAACCCGCTGCTCTACCTCGGCGGAGTGGTCGGGGCGATCTTCATCGCCATCCAGACCGTGACCGTCGGCCGCATCGGGGTGCTCGTGCTCGGCCTGTGCCTCGTGACGGGGCAGCTCGTCACCTCACTCGTGTTCGACGTCGTCGCGCCGCTCGGCCCGGGCTCGACGAGCGCGACGGCGGTGGCCGTGGTGCTCGCGCTCTCCGGGGTGCTCGTGGCGAGCATCCGGTGGCGGCGCGGAGAGCGCTGGGCTACTCGGCCGCCGGCGTGAAGTCGAGGGCGAGCGAGTTCATGCAGTAGCGG
>CAYPND010000013.1:0-69101 GCA_964412175.1 uncultured Microbacteriaceae bacterium
GTCGCGGCGGCGCTGACGTACTCGAAGTGGGGCGTGCCGCCCCGGATGATCACGCCGAGCGCGACCACGGCATCCGCCCCCGCCTCGAGCGCGGCCTTGCTGACCACCGGCAGCTCGAACGAACCGGGCACGGCGTACTCCACGATCGTGGCGCCGGATGCCTCGAGCACGCGCCGCGCGCCGGCCTTGAGCCCCTCGCTGATGACGGTGTGCCACTGGCCCGCCACGATGGCGACGGTCAGGCCCGTGCCGTCGACGGAGAGCTGGGGCGAACCTGCGCCGCTCATGCGGTCTTCCCTTCGATGGTCGCGAACACCGGGGCGCTCGTGATGGCCTCGGGCAGGCGGTGGCCCATCCGGTCGCGCTTGGCCGAGAGGTAGCCCTCGTTGTCGTCGCCGACGCCGACGACGAGCGGCACGAGCGCGCTCACCTCGATACCGTACTGGGTCAGCTGACGCTGCTTCTCGGGGTTGTTGCTGAGCAGGCGCACGCGCGAGACGCCGAGGTCGCGCAGCATGTCGCTCGCGGCCTGGTAGTCGCGCGCATCGGCGGGCAGTCCGAGGGCGAGGTTGGCATCGAGCGTGTCGTAGCCGTCCTCCTGCAGGCGGTAGGCCTTGAGCTTGTTGATGAGCCCGATGCCGCGGCCCTCGTGCCCGCGCATGTAGAGCACGGCGCCGCCCTGGCGCTGGATGACATCGAGCGCGGCGTCGAGCTGCGGCCCGCACTCGCACTTGAGCGAGCCGAAGGCCTCGCCCGTGAGGCACTCGGAGTGGACGCGCACGATCATGTCGTCGTGGGGCATCCCGCTCACGATCGCCACGTGGTCGGCACCCGTCTTGCGGTCGCGGTACGCGCGCATGGAGAACGGGCCGTGCGTGGTCGGCACGGTCGTCGCGACCTCGAAGGTCACGCTGCTGACCTGCTCGGCCGCGCGGGCCGGAGACGCCGCGGCGAAGTCCTCGCCCGACTCGAGGTAGGCGATGAGGTCGACGATCGTGATGACGACGACGCCCTCCTGCTCGCCGAAGCGGATGAGTTCGGGCAGGCGGATCATGTCGCCGTCCTCGGCGACGACCTCGCCGATCGCCGCGACGGGTCGCAGTCCGGCCAGCCGCATGAGCTCGACAGCGGCCTCGGTGTGACCCGCGCGCTCGCGCACGCCGCCGTCGACGGCGCGCAGCGGCAGGATGTGCCCCGGGCGGATGAGGCTCGTGGGCGTCGACGCAGGGTCGGCGAGCGTGCGGAGCGTGTGGGCCCGGTCGCCCGCGCTGATGCCCGTCGTGATGCGGTCGGCCGCGTCGACCGTGATCGTGTACGCCGTGCGACGGGGATCCTGGTTGTCGGTGACCATGAGTGGCAGTTCCAGCTCGTCGGCGATCTCGTTCGTCATGGGCGCGCAGAGGAAGCCGCTCGTGTGGCGGATGGTCCACGCGATCCACGCGGGGGTCGCGAGCTCGGCCGAGAGAATGACATCGCCCTCGTTCTCGCGGCTCTCGTCGTCGGCGACGAGCACGGGGCGGCCCTCGCGGAGGGCGGCGAGCGCCTGGGGAATCGTACCGATGCTCATGACAGGGTCCTTCCGTCAGCGGTGGCGCCGAATCGCGCCAGCCGTGCTACGTGTCGAGCGAGAATGTCGGTCTCGAGGTTGGCGGTGTCACCGACTTGCTTGCGGCCGAGCGTGGTCACGGCGAGCGTCTCGGGGATGAGCGAGACCTCAAACCAGTCGTCGCCCGCCGCGCTCACGGTGAGGCTCACGCCGTCCACGGCGATCGAGCCCTTGTCGACGACGAGCGGTGCGTGGGCGGGGTCGAGCGAGAAGCACAGCACGCGCCACGCGTCGTTCTGGCGCACGTCGAGCACGGTCGTCGTGCCGTCGATGTGGCCCTGCACGATGTGGCCGCCGAGACGGTCGCCCACCGAGGCGGCGCGCTCGAGGTTGACGGGCTCGCCCTCCGTCCAGCGGCCGATCGTGCTCATCGCGAGCGTCTGCCCCATGACGTCGGCGGTGAACCAGTCGTCGCCCTGGTCAACGACGGTGAGGCACGCGCCGTTGACCGAGATGGAGTCGCCGTGGGCGGCATCGCTCACGACGAGCGGCCCGCGCACGGTCAGCCGCCCGGCGTCGCCGGCGGCCTCCCAGCGCACCATGGCGCCGAGCTCTTCGATCAGTCCGGTGAACATGTCGTCAATCCTTCGCGGTGGGGCGGGGGTCGCGTGGGCGGGCCACGACCAGTAGGTCGTCGCCGAGGGTCTCGATGCGGTGGATGCGCAGCGCGAGCGCCTCGCTCATCGTCGTCACCCCGAGGTCGTCGAGGGCCGTCCTCGGCCCGCCGAGCAGCAGGGGGGCGAGGTACACGAGCACCTCGTCGGCGAGCCCGGCACGCAGGAAGGCGCTCGCGAGCGTGGGGCCGCCTTCGACGTAGAGCCGGCGGATGCCGCGCTCGTGCAGCTCGCGCAGCGCCGCGGCGAGGTCGCGGTGGCCGATCTCGATCAGGCCGGCGGGGTGCTGACGCAGGCGGGAGCCCGCGGGAACCGGGGTGCCGCCGAACACCACGGGGATCGGCTGGTGCGGCAGCAGCTCGCCGCCGTCGCCGCGCGCCGTGAGCGAGGGGTCGTCGGCGAGCACCGTGCCCGTGCCGACCGCGATCGCGTCGTGAGCGGCGCGCTGCTCGTGCACGCGCTGGCGGGCGGCCGTGCCGGTGATCCACTGGCTCGTGCCGTCGGCGGCGGAGGCGCGGCCGTCGAGAGTCGACGCCCACTTGACGGTCACGAACGGGCGACCGAGGCGCACGCTCGTGAGCCAGGGGCGCAGCAATTCTTCGGCCTCGTCGGCGAGCACGCCGCCGTGCACCTCGACGCCCGCGGCGCGCAGCCGGTCGGCACCGCCGCCCGCGATCGGATTGGGGTCGTCGAGCGCGTAGACGACGCGGGCGACCCCGGCATCGATGAGGGCCTGCGCGCAGGGGCCCGTGCGGCCCGTATGGTTGCAGGGCTCGAGCGTGACGACCGCCGTGAGGCCTGTCGCGTCTGCCACGTGAGACAGGGCATCCACCTCGGCGTGATTGGTGCCCGCCCCGCGGTGCCAACCCTCGGCGACGACGGTGAATGCGGCGTCGAGCAGCACGCAGCCGACCTGCGGGTTCTCGCCGACGGCGGGGCCGTGCGTCGCAAGGCTCAGGGCGCGCCGCATCGCCGCGACGAGAGCCTCGTCGGCGTGCGGTGCGGCGGTACGGGTCATCCGGGGTCCTCGAGTCGATCGGGACGCATCCGGGGTCGCGCGCGCGAACGGCATGCTACCGCTCGCGTGTTCCTCCCATCCGGACTTTGACCGTCGGCACCGGAATTCCACCGGTTCAACCGCTCTCGAGTTGCCTCGATCACGGGTCGCGGGCTCTCACCGCCGGCTCGGATTTTCACCGACCCCGGAACACGTACTGCTGTCACAGTAGTCAACCGCCGCGGCCCTGGAGTATTCCCGAACGTTGGCTGGGAAAGGTGTGCGCAGAACGGCCCCCGCGCGAGGTGCGCGGGGGCCGTTCTTGCCGCGGGCTAGTAGGTGATGACGAGCGAGTTCGACACCGAGACGAGCGCCACGATCGCGGCGTTCAGGAAGCCCGCGATGTAGGGGTTGCCCGTCGCGCGGTAGAGCTTGCGCGACACGATCGCCGTGACCGCGAGGATCACGATGACCGGGAACAGCCAGATGCTGAAGATGCCGCCGAACCCGGGGATCAGCTCACCCGAGACGGCGAACACCGAGTACTGAGCGATCACGAGCACGAGCGGGGCGAGCGAGTTCGCGACCGCGAGCACCGCCGTGTTGACCCACTCGCGACCGGCGATCGTGAACCGGTTGAACGCGTTGATCGCGACCGAGTTGGCCACGAAGTAGATCAGGAACAGCGGCAGCACGAACAGCGCGAGCCCGATCTTGTCGACCGAGAACCACTTGACGCCGATGACCCAGAGCCGGAAGTCGGTCTTGAACAGGAAGTCGAGCACAAAAACGACCGCATACACCGCGACGACCGTCGTGAGCGCGAGCCCGATGCCGTGGAAGAATGCGCGCCAGCCGGGCAGTACGCCCGAGTCGCGCAAGCTCATGCCGCCCTTCTTCGCGAACGCCAGGTAGGCGCCGGCCATGATGATCATCGCCGCGAGGCCGTTGATCGCCGCCCAGACCGCGATGAAGAACACCGAGCCCTGCGGAACGATCGAGGGCACCGCGTTGAACGTGATGCCGAGCACGGGCGGCTGTTGGCTGAGCCAGACATAGCTGATGCCCGAGATCAGCACCGAGACGAGCATCCCGCCCCAGAACCAGATGCGCGGGATGCGCCCGCTGACCGCGACCGCCGGCGCCGTCGGCGTCGCGAGTGCTCGGAACGCGGGCGTTCCGAGCAGAGCGCGCGGCACCGTGACGAGCAGGATTCCGAACGCGATGAGACCGAGGGCCGTGAAGAATTCCTTGATCTGCCAGACCTGGTTGCCGGAGTCGATGGGCGTCGGCGCCCCGAGCGACTCGTCGAAGAAGTCGACGAGATCGCCGACGGCGGTGCTCGAGATGGTCGTCCACGGGTGCGTCTGCGGCAGCGAGTAAATGACGCGCATGGCCTCGGTGCCGTCGATCGACTCGGTGTACACCTGGCCCTGCTCGCGCACGTCGCCGGCGACGTCATCCGGCGCTGCACCGAAGTGCAAGAACGACTGGGCGTTGGGCGTGCCGAGGTAGTCGCGCGGTGCCGTGAGCGGCTCGCCTTCCGGGCTGTAGCTGCGGAAGAAGAACTCGTCGTACTGCGCCTGGATGACTCCGACGTCGCGCGCGCCGTACGCGTTGACGTAGGCACCCTCGGCGTCGGTATAAATCGGGTCGTAGTCGACCAGCAGCACCGAGGCGATGAGCTGTTCGTCGGCCGCGTCGTCAAGCGGGATCGAGAAATTCGCCGCGCGCGCGCCGTTCGAGTGGCCCGTGATGCCGATCTTCTCGGCGTCGACGTAGGGCAGGTCGGCCACCAGTAGCACGGCGTCGTACATGCCCGTGCCGCCCACCATGAGCTCGTCTGCGGGCAGCGGGTCGGAGTTGCCGTGGCCGTACATGTCGATCGAGAGCACGACGTAGCCGCGGCGCGCGAGCTCGACATAGTTGGCCGACTGCATCTCGCGGTTGTTCCACCAGCCGTGGCTCACGACGATCGCGGGTGCTGGGGAGTCAGCCGTGGCCGTATCGGGGGTGAACAGCAGCGCGTTCATCATGCGCCCGCTCGCGGTTTCCCACTTCAGGTCTTTCACCGTCACGGCACCTGCGCTCGTCTGCACGAGCGAGGCGCCGATGGCAGAGACGAGGGCGAGCACCAGGGCGATGATGAGCCAGAAGCCGTTGCGTTTCATCAGTGCAGATCTCATTGCAGTTCAAACTCCTTTGTTGTGAACCGGTGCGGGCGCCGAGGGCGTCGCGCGGGGGCGGTCGTGCGAGATGGCGAGGAGCGAGGGTGGTGCGCCTGCTGGTCGCAGACTATTGGTCACACCAAATCAGATGCACGCCGAACTGAGCAATCTGCACACATGTGCACCTGCCTGCCCGGGGCACCCGCGCGGCATTGGGCATGTCGTACGGTGGGAAGCCGCACCACCGTCCAGACGGCATGCACGAATACTCACGACGCGGGAGAGGTCGATGCCCGAGAGCAATCCGGAAAACGCGAAGGTCGTCGCCGCCCTGACCGCGGCGCAGATGTACTACATGCAAGACCTCACGATGGGGGCGATCGCGAGCGAGCTCTCGACCTCGCGCTCATCGGTCTCGCGCCTGCTGACCTTCGCGCGCGAGTCGGGGCTCGTCGACATCCAGATCCGATCGCCCTTCGATCGTGGCATCAAGCTCGAGCACACGATCCACACCCGGCACCGCGTCGTCGCGCACGTCGTGCCCATGCCCGAGTCGATCAGCGACATTGACCGCCTCGAGCGCGTCGCGATGACGGCGGGCCGGCTGCTCGGCAGATTCATCGACTCAAACATGATCGTCGGCGTCGCGTGGGGCTCGACGCTCGGCGCGATCAGCCGGCACCTCGTCAAGAAGCCCACGCACAACTCGACGGTCGTGCAGATGAATGGCGCGGGCAACACCCAGACGACGGGCATCGACTACGCGAGCGAAATCCTGCACCGCTTCGGCGAGGCGTACTCCGCGCAGGTGCAGCAGTTTCCCGTGCCGGCGTTCTTCGACGACCCCCGCACGAAAGAAGGCCTGTGGCGCGAGCGCAGCACGCGGCGCTTGCTTGACATCCAGTCACGTATGGATGTCGCGGTGTTCGGGCTCGGCTCGCCCTTCGCTGAGGTGCCCAGCCAGGTCTACATCGGCGGCTACCTCGACGCCGAGGATTACCGCAGCCTGAGCGCCGACGGCGTCGTCGGCGACATCGCGACGGTCTTCTATCGGGGCGACGGCACTTTTGCCGATATCAACCTCAATGCGCGCGCCTCGGGCCCCAACCTCGAGCGGCTGCGCCGCGTCGCTCGTCGCATCTGCGTCGTTTCGGGCGTGCAGAAGCTGCCGAGCCTGCGCGGGGCTCTCGCCGCGGGCCTCATCACCGATCTCATCCTCGATGAAAGCCTCGCGGCAGCTCTTGCCCGCGACACTCCGCCCGCCAGCCGACCGGCGGGCGCTCCCACGCGCCGACGCTGAACGGGGGCATCCGGGCACCATGCACGTTTGTGCAGCACTCTGGCAAGTTTGTCACCCGGCATCCAAGATGGAGGCGACAGTCCGCGCGTGAACGCGCGCGGATCCCGACAGAACGGTTCCACCGACGATGCCCACCCGCACCTCGCCTCGCCCCGCACGCTCCACCGTCGAGGCCCTGCGCGCCCGGCCAGAGTGCGAGGTGCTCGTTATTGGAGCCGGCATTAACGGCATCGCGACCTTCCGCGACCTCGCCCTCAACGGCGTCGACGTCGTGCTCGTCGACCGTGACGACTACGTCGCCGGTGCCTCCTCGGGCTCGTCGCACATGATCCACGGCGGCATCCGCTACCTCGAGAACGGCGAGTTCCGGCTCGTCAAGGAGTCGGTGCACGAGCGCAACGCCCTGCTGCGTCTGGCCCCGCACTACGTGCGTCCCCTGCCGACGACCATCCCGATCTTCTCGACGTTCTCGAGCCTGCTCGCGGCGCCCCTGCGATTCATCGGTGTGAAGACCCGGGGCAAGAAAGAGCGCGGCGCGCTCATCATCAAGGTCGGGCTGACGATCTACGACATCTTCTCGCGCGACGGCGGGCGCGTGCCGCGCCACCAGTTCCGCGGCGCTCAAGCATCCCGTGCCCTGCTGCCCGCGCTGCGCCGCGACGTCAAGTGGACGGCGACCTACTATGACGCCTCGATGCACGACCCCGAGCGGCTCGCCCTTGACGTGCTGATGGACGGCGTGGCCACGGGGGACCGCGCGCGAGCATCCAACTACATCGAAGCGACGGGCATGGACGCCGAGGGCGTGGTGCTGCTGCGCGACGCGATCACGGGCGAGGAGTTCACGATGCGGCCGCGCGTCGTGGTCAACGCCTCGGGGCCCTGGACCGACCTCACGAACGCCGCCCTCGGCGAGCCTTCGCAGTTCATGGGCGGAACGAAGGGCTCGCACATCGTCGTCGACCACCCCGCGCTGCTCGCCGCCTGCAACGGTCGCGAGATCTTCTTCGAGTTCACCGACGGCCGCATCGTGCTCATCTACCCGCTCAAAGGTCGCGTGCTCATCGGCACGACTGACATCGCGCACGATATGGCCGAGCCGATCCGGTGCACCGAGGAGGAGGTCGACTACTTCCTCGAGGTCGTGCGATACGTCTTCCCCTCCATTCCCGTCGACCGCTCGCACATCGTCTTCCGGTTCTCGGGGGTGCGCCCGCTGCCGCGGCAGGACGCGGCCTCGAATGCGCAGATCAGCCGCGACTACCGGGTCGAAGAGGGAGCGCGCGGCGGCGTTCCCGTGCTGAGCCTCGTCGGCGGCAAGTGGACCACCTTCCGCGCCCTCGGCGAGCAGCTCGGCGGCCGCGTGCTCGCCCTTCTCGACCGCACCCGCTCGGTGAGCACCGACGGACGCCTCATCGGCGGGGCCGTCGGCTACCCGACCTCGCCCGAGGAGCGCACGGCCTGGCTCGCGACCCACGGCGCGACGGTCGGCGCCGACCGCGCCGCCGAGCTGCTCGAGCGCTACGGCACGAGCGCCGAAGCGATCATGCGCCGCATCGAATCGGGGCCGGATGCGCCCCTCGCCGCCGCACCCGACTACTCGCGCGCCGAAATCGTTCATCTGGCCGAGACCGAGCAGGTCGTGCGCCTCGTCGACGTGCTGCTGCGGCGCACGTCGCTGGCGTTCCGCGGTCTCGTCACCGAGGCGCTGCTCGACGAGCTCGCGGAGGTGCTCGGCGAGGCGCTCGGGTGGTCGGCGGCGCGTCGCGCCCAGGAGCGCGAGGGTGCCAGGCTGTACCTCGCCGACCGGCACGGAATCTCGCTCGCACCGGCAGATACGACGGGCGCACCGGCGCGCTCGCGGAAGGGCAGACCATGACCACGCACATCGTCGCTATCGATCAGGGGACCACGAGCACGCGGGCGGTCGTCGTCGACCACGCCGGCGCGATCGTCTCGGTTGGGCAAAACCCGCACGAGCAGATCTTCCCGAAGGCCGGCTGGGTCGAGCACGACCCGATGGAGATCTGGCACAACACGCAAGAAGTGATCGGCCAGGCCCTTGGCAAGGCCGGGCTCACGCGGCACGACGTCGCCGCGATCGGCATCACTAACCAACGCGAGACCGCGGTGGTGTGGGATCGCTCCACCGGGAAGCCGGTCTACAACGCTATCGTCTGGCAAGACACGCGCACGCAGGATCTCGTCGACGCCCTCGCGGCCGACGGCGGCGTGCGCCGCTTCGCCGAGATGACGGGCCTGCCTCTCGCCACCTACTTCAGCGCCACCAAGATCGCGTGGATCCTCGACCACGTCGAGGGCGCGCGCCCCCGCGCCGAGGCAGGCGAGCTGCTCTTCGGCACGATCGACACCTGGGTGCTGTGGAACCTCACCGGAGGCGTCACCGGCGGCATGCACGCCACGGACGTCACCAACGCCTCGCGCACGCTGCTCATGGACCTCCGCACCCTCGACTGGGATGCCGCGCTCCTCGCCGCCTTCGGCGTGCCGCGTGCGATGCTGCCCGAGATCCGCTCCTCGGCCGAGGTCTTCGGCCACGCGTACCCCGGCTCGCTACTGCGCGAGGTGCCCGTGGCGGGCATCCTGGGCGATCAGCAGGCGGCGACGTTCGGGCAGGCCGCGTTCGAGGCCGGCGCGTCGAAGAACACCTATGGCACGGGCAACTTCCTCATCGTCAACACGGGCGAGCAGATCGTCACCTCGCAGCACGGGCTGCTGACGACCGTCGCCTACCGCCTCGGCGAGGAGGCCCCGCGCTACGCGCTCGAGGGCTCGGTCGCGGTCACGGGCTCGCTCGTGCAATGGCTGCGCGACAACCTCGGCCTCATCTCCTCCTCGGGCGAGGTCGAGACGCTCGCCGCCTCGGTGCCCGACAACGGCGGCGCCCACATCGTGCCCGCCTTCAGCGGCCTCTTCGCCCCCTACTGGCGGCCGGATGCCCGTGGCGCCATCGTCGGGCTCACCCGGTTCATCACGCGCGCGCACCTCGCCCGCGCGGCTCTCGAGTCGACGGCCTTCCAGACACGCGAGGTGCTCGACGCCGCCGATAGCGAGGTGCCCGTGCCGATCGCCGAGCTGCGCGTCGACGGCGGCATGACCGGCAACGAGTTGCTCATGCAGTTCCAGGCCGACATCCTCGGCATCCCGGTTGTGCGACCGCGCATCATCGAGACGACCGCGCTCGGGGCGGCTTACGCCGCCGGGCTCGCCGTCGGCTTCTGGTCATCGCGCGACGAGCTCACCGACCTTTGGCACGAAGACCGCCGCTGGCTGCCGGCCATGGACGAGGTCGAGCGCGAGCGCCGCCTACGCGTCTGGAAGAAGGCGGTCACCCGCACCCTCGACTGGGTCGACGACGACACCTCGGCGTAGCCCCGCGGTTCGCCCTCCCGCGCACCCGACCCCCGCTCCCGCGAGCGGTCGGGTTCGCAACTCATGCTGAGCGGCGAGTTGTGATCGGGTAACGCCACACATCAGCCCGTTCAGCATGAGTTGCGAACACCACCCCGCCACAGGATGCTAGCCGACGCTGTTGTCCCCGGTCGTGAGGAGCGGTGGATGGTCGACCGCTGCTGGCCACCACAGTTCCGGTATGGATGCCCTCACAGCGTTTTCCGTGCGCTCGACCCTCTGCCTCACGCGAGCCGAGCTGCTCGCTCTCGGGGTGTCGCCGCGGTCCATCGCAGCCTCGGTGCACGCCGGGCAGGTGATCCGCGCGCGCCGTGGTGTGTACGCCCCGGCCAGTGCGCCGACCCACGTTGTCCGCGCCCTGCGGGTCGGGGGGCTCGCGGCCTGCACCACAGCGGCCGAGAGCTTCGGCCTCTGGGTCCCCGAGCAGAGGCTGACGGAGGTGTGGTTGCCACGTCAGGCATCCCGGCTCCGCAGCGCCCACAGCCGTCGGGTTCCCCTGGCCCTCGCCGACCGGACTCACCTCCGCACGCACTGGCATCCGCTGGTCGACCCGCGCACCGCAGACTCATGGCGCGTCGGTCGGTTGGACGCGGTCGCGCAGTGCGTTCGGTGCCTCCCGCGTGAGCTCGCCATCGCGGTGCTCGACAGCGCTTTGAGCGTCGGCGCCATCGGCGCGCACGAGCTGCCCGGCATCGAGGCGGTCGTCCCGAACGATCGACGCCCGTGGGTGTCCCTCGCCGACGGACGCGCAGGCTCGGGCACAGAGTCGCTCGTGCGGCTGGCTCTGCAGGACGCAGGCTTTCGAGTCACACCGCAAGTTCGCATACCCGGCGTCGGCTTCGTCGACCTCCTCGTCGGAACCCGCGTCGTCGTCGAGGTCGACAGCGAGCGTTGGCACTCGACTCCGGAGCAACGAGCGGAGGATTCCCGGCGTGATCTCGAGTTGCACCGCCTGGGGTTCGTGGTGGTGCGCGTGCGCTACGACCAGGCCATGAACGAGCGCGATGTGGTGGTCGCCGCTGTCGAGCGCGCTGTGCGGACGAGTCGCTCAGTGCGGGCCGCCCGTCGGCACCGGCGTTCGTAACTCAGGCTGAGCCGGCCGATGTGCGCTCGTACTGCCTCACATCAGCCCCGTCAGCCTGAGTTACGAACAACACCCCACGGGTGTCGGGCGGGCGGTGGGCAGGCGGGTCAGGCGAGCAAGGCCGGCAGGGCGAGCAGGCTCCGGATGCTCGGCACGCCCGCGGGCGCATCGCCCTCGGCGTGGTCGGTCATCGGGTTGCGATCGCGGCCCCGGTCGAGCCAGATGCCGAGCATGCCGGCATCGTGCGCCCCGACGGCGTCGGTGCGCACGCGGTCGCCCACATAGGCGCACTGCGCGGGAGCGACCTCGAAGGCGCGGGCCGCCGCGTGGAAGATCGCTACGTCGGGCTTGGTGGCACCGAGCTCGCCTGAGGCGATGACGCGGCCCCGCCGAGCCGGGTCGTCGATCGAGCCGTCGGCGCGTACGGCCGTGAGGTCGAGGCGATCCCACAGGTCGATGCGCCGCAGCTTGTCGGTCTGGAAGGCGAGGTCGCCGTTGGTGATGATTCCCACGCGCACGGGGGGCAGGGCGTCGAGCGCAGGCAGCACGTCGTCGAACAGCCGCCACGCGTCGCGGTAGCCGACGAGGTAGCGCTCGAACCACGCGAGCGCCTCGTCGTCGGAGACGGTGATGCCGTAGGGGGCGAGCAGCGCGCGCGCCCGGGCGACGCGCTGGCCCAGGTAGGTCAGCTCGCCGGTGAGGTAGCGCGTGTAGTGCTCTTCTTCGAGTCGCGCCCAGCGGCGCTGCACGGCGGCCGTGTCGTCGGCCGCGAACAGCCCTCCGGCCGTCGCCTGCGCGAGCGCGATGGCCTCGTCGACGGCGCGGGTGTGGGCCATGAGCGTGTCGTCGAGGTCGAACAGCACGACCTCGATCGGCGAGCCGCTCACGCGCGCGGCAGGAACCCGAGCGCGTCGTACACGCGCCGAAGGGTGGCGTCCGCGATTTCCTCGGCGCGCGCCGCGTTCAGAGCGAGCAGCCGGTCGAGCTCGGCCGGGTCGTCGAGCAGCTCCAGGGTGCGCTCGCGAATGGGCGAGAACGCCGAAACGACGGCCTCGGCAACCGCCGTCTTGAGCGCGCCGTACTGGAGGCCCTCGAACGACGCGACGAGAGCATCCATACCCTGACCGGTCAGCAGCGACAGGATCGACAGCAGGTTCGACACCCCCGGCTTCTCGACGGGGTCGTTCGCGACGACGCCCGACGAGTCGGTCACCGCCGACTTCACCTTCTTCGTCAGCACCGACGGCTCGTCCATGAGCCACAGGATGCCCGCCGGGCTCTCGCCCGACTTCGACATCTTCGACCCCGGGTTCTGCAGGTCGTAGATCTTCGCCGTCTCGCGAAGGATGCGCACGTCGGGCACGACGAGGGTGTCGCCGAAGCGCGCGTTGAAGCGCGCGGCGAGGTCGCGCGTGAGCTCGATGTGCTGCCGCTGGTCTTCGCCCACGGGCACGACGACGGCGTCGTAGAGCAGGATGTCGGCCGCCTGCAAGATCGGGTACGTGAACAGCCCGACCGAGGCGGCATCGGCCCCGCCCTTGGCCGACTTGTCCTTGAACTGCGTCATGCGCGATGCCTCGCCGAAGCCCGTGATGGTGTTGAGTACCCAGGCGAGCTGCGCGTGCGCGCTCACGTGCGACTGCACGAAGAGCGTCGAGTGCTCGGGGTCGATGCCCGCGGCGATGTACTGCGCGGCCGTGCGGCGCGTCTGCTCGCGCAGAGCGGCGGGGTCTTGCGGCACCGTGATGGCGTGCAGGTCAACGACGCAGAAGACGGCGTCGTGCGTCGCCTGCATGTCGCGCCACTGCAGCAGGGCTCCGGCGTAGTTGCCGAGGTGCAGGCTGGCGGCACTGGGCTGCATGCCCGAGAACAGGCGCGGAAGACTCATGGGGAGATTCTTCCAGGCGCGCTGGAGCTTTGACGATCGCATCGCGATCGTGCGACGCCAGCGCCGACGAGGCTATGCCTCGTCGGTTGTCGTGGGTTAGGGCAACAGATAGTCCACCACCACGGGCGCGTGGTCGCTCCACCGGGTGTCCCACGAGGGCGCGCGGTCGACGGCGTACGACTGCACGGTCGCCGCGAGGGCGGGCGTCGCCACGTGGTAGTCGATGCGCCAGCCGGTGTCGGTGTCGAAGGCCTGGCCGCGCTGCGACCACCAGGTGTAGGGGCCGGGCACCTCTCCGGCGTGCACGCGGCCCACGTCGACCCACCCGAGGCCGGGGCGCGTGACGCCGTCGACGCACTCGATGTCAGCATCCAGCGCCCCGAAGAAGCGGTCGAAGTAGGCGCGTTCCTCGAGCAGGAAGCCCGCGTTCTTGCGGTTGCCCTTCCAGTTCTTGATGTCGAGCTCGCGGTGCCCGACGTTGAGGTCGCCGACGACGAGCGAGTAGGGGGAGTGCGCGGCGAGCAGCGGCAGACGCTCGGTCATCGCCTCGAGAAACTTGTACTTCTCGACCTGCTTGGGGGTGTCGACCTCGCCGGAGTGCACGTAGCAGCTGACGACCGTGAGGGTCGTGCCGTCGATGTCGAGGTCGGCCTCGAGCCAGCGGCCCGCCGAGTCGAAGTGGTCGGAGCCGAGCGCGACACGGTGCGCGGCGAACTCGCGGCGCGCGGCGATTGCGACGCCCGCGCGGCCCTTCGCGGTCGCGGCGTCGTGCAGCACGGTCCACTCCGGCCCCAGCAGCCCCGTGACGTCATCGGTCGATGCCCGCACCTCCTGCATCGCGAGCACATCGACATCGCGGCTCGCGAGCCAGTCGCCCATGCCCTTGCGGTACGAGGCGCGGATGCCGTTGACGTTGACGGAGGCGATGCGGAGGGGGGTGGGCATGCCCCGATTCTAGGAGCCGTGACCGACAGGGGGCCGAGCGCTCAGCGGCGGCGGAAGGCCCGCCGGTACCAGGGCTGCTTCGCGGCCTCGGGCTTCGGCTCGTTCGCCGCGACGAGCGCGCGTGCCTGCTCGAGGCGCTCCTCGTGTGCGATCTCATCGAGCACGATTCCCTCGTCTGCCACGCTCACGGCGATCCACGATGCGGCCATGAGCATCACCTGGCAGACGACGTTGAACCAGATGAGCAAACCCAGCAGCACCGCGAACGAGGCGAGAAGCGGGTTGTTACTGGCTCCGCCGAGCAGGCTCGTGCCGAGCACCTTGAGCGCCCCGAGCGCGAACGCGCCGAGCAGGGCGCCCTGGCGCAGCTGGCGGAGGGGCACCTTGACGCCCGCGAGCACGCGGTAGAGCATCCCGAGCACAACCGCATCGAGCGCGAACATGACTCCGAGGGTCACGAAGCGGCCGAGCACGGCATTGAGGGTCGTGTCACGCGCCCCCAGACCGTCGAGCAGCCCCTCCAGGGCGACGGTGCCGAGCACCGCCAACACCGACGAGAGCGCCAGCAGGGCCCCGAACCCCACGGCGAGCCCGAGGTCCTTGAGCTTGAGCAACACGGGGTTCATGCGCGAGCCGGGAAGGTCGAGGATCGTGCGCACGGCGTCTCGAGCACCCGCGAGCCAGCCGAGGGCCGAGAAGAGCAGACCGATGAGGGCGACGGCGCCCGTCCAACCGAAGACGCCCGCCGAGAGCAGGGCCTCGGGGTCGATGACGCCCTCGCCCCCGTCGACCGCGATGAGCCCCGGCACGGTCTGCGCGAGCACGTCGATGAGCGCCTCGCGCAGGCCGTAGTTCGCGACGAGCACGAGACCGGCGATCGCGAAGCCCACCCAGAGGCCGGCGAACACGGCGAAGATCGCCTGGAACGCGAGGCCTGCGGCGAGCAGCGGCCCGCGCTTCTCGCCGTAGAGCACGAACACCCGTACCGGCTTGAGCGCCATGACCCACGCGGTCACGCGAGCGACCCACGCCATGAGGCGCCCCCACCAGCCGGTGGGCTCGGCGGCGGCGGGCTCGGTCACCCCGCCACCATAGCGAAGGCCCCGGGGGAGACCCGGGGCCTGTCGCGATGAGAAGGGGGATGCTACGGGCGGCCCCGCAGGATCGCCTGCTTCACCTCGGAGATCGCCTTCGTGACCTCGATGCCGCGCGGGCACGCCTCGGAGCAGTTGAAGGTCGTGCGGCACCGCCACACGCCCTCCTTGTCGTTGAGGATGTCGAGGCGCACCTGGGCGGCCTCGTCGCGGCTGTCGAAGATGAAGCGGTGCGCGTTGACAATCGCGGCCGGGCCGAAGTACTGCCCGTCGGTCCAGAACACGGGGCACGACGAGGTGCACGCCGCGCACAGGATGCACTTGGTCGTGTCGTCGAAGCGCGCGCGCTCTTCGATCGACTGAATGCGCTCCTTCTCGGGCTTCGAGCTCGACTGCAGGAAGGGCTGCACCTGGCGGTACGACGCGAAGAAGGGCTCCATGTCGACGATGAGGTCTTTCTCCAGCGGCAGGCCCTTGATGGCCTCGATGTAGATGGGCTTCGTGATGTCGAGGTCTTTGATGAGCGTCTTGCAGGCGAGGCGGTTGCGGCCGTTGATGCGCATGGCGTCGGAGCCGCAGATGCCGTGGGCGCACGAGCGGCGGAACGAGAGCGTGCCGTCTTGGTCCCACTTCACCTTGTGCAGGGCATCCAGCACGCGGTCGGTCGAGTACATCTGCACGTCGAAGTCCTGCCAGTAGGGCTCGGCGTCCTTCTCGGGGTCGAAGCGCCGGATGATGACCGTGACGGTGAACTCCTGAACGGCTCCCACCTCGGCGGTGGGGGCCTCGGTCGCGGTCGCCATCAGTACTTCCTCTCCATCGGCTGGTAGTGCGTGATCACGACGGGCTTCCAGTCCATGCGGATGTGGTCGCTCGCGTCGGCGCTGTGCGCGTCGCCCGTGAGGTAGGCCATCGTGTGCTGCATGTAGTCGGCGTCGTTGCGGTCGGGGTAGTCGTCGCGCATGTGGCCGCCGCGGCTCTCCTTGCGGTTGCGGGCCGAGTAGACGACGACCTCGGCGATGTCGAGCAGGAAGCCGAGCTCGATCGCCTCGAGCAGGTCGGTGTTGAACCGCTTGCCCCGGTCCTGGATGCCGATGTTCTGGTAGCGGTCGCGCAGGCGCTGGATGGTGTTGGTCACGCTCTCGAGGCTCTCCTCGGTGCGGAACACCTGCGCGTTCTTGTCCATCTCCTCCTGCAGCTCCTTGCGGATCGCCGCGACCCGCTCGGTGCCGTTCGACGTGCGCAGGCGCTCGACGAGCTCGCGCACCTCCTTCGCCGGGTCCTCCGGCAGCGGCACGAACTCGGCCGAGTTCGCGTACTCGACCGAGTACCGGCCGGCGCGCTTGCCGAACACGTTGATGTCGAGCAGCGAGTTGGTGCCCAGGCGGTTCGAGCCGTGCACCGAGACGCACGCGCACTCGCCCGCGGCGTACAGGCCGGGGATGACGGTGTCGTTGTCGCTCAGCACCTCGGCCTTGATGTTGGTCGGGATGCCGCCCATTGCGTAGTGGGCCGTCGGCATGACGGGCACCGGTTCGACGACGGGGTCGACGCCCAGGTAGGTGCGCGCGAACTCGGTGATGTCGGGCAGCTTGGTCTCGAGCACTTCCGCGCCCAGGTGGGTGCAGTCGAGCAGTACGTAGTCTTTGTTCGGCCCGGCACCGCGACCCTCAGCGACCTCCTGAACCATGCAGCGCGAGATGATGTCGCGCGGCGCGAGGTCTTTGATGGTCGGGGCGTAGCGCTCCATGAAGCGCTCGCCGCTCGCGTTGCGCAGAATGGCGCCTTCGCCGCGAGCACCCTCGGTGAGCAGGATGCCCAAGCCAGCGAGCCCGGTCGGGTGGAACTGGAAGAACTCCATGTCTTCGAGCG
Source organism: uncultured Microbacteriaceae bacterium (assembly GCA_964412175.1). Classification (GTDB taxonomy): domain Bacteria; phylum Actinomycetota; class Actinomycetes; order Actinomycetales; family Microbacteriaceae; genus Microcella. Next base: position 17,001 of record CAYPND010000013.1, read on the forward strand.
GGATGCCCTTGCGCCAGATGATGCCGACGCCGTCGCCCGTGAGCGTGTGCGCGTTCGAGGTGGTCTTGTAGATCTTGCCGAATCCGCCCGTGGCGAAGACGACGCTCTTGGCGTGGAAGACGTGCAGGTCGCCCGTCGCAAGCTCGTAGGCGACGACGCCCGCCGCCTTGCCCTCGCTCATGATGAGGTCGAGCACGTAGTACTCGTTGTAGAACTCGATGCCGAGCTTGACGCAGTTCTGGAAGAGCGTCTGCAGGATCATGTGGCCCGTGCGGTCGGCCGCGTAGCAGGCGCGGCGCACAGGAGCCTTGCCGTGGTCGCGCGTGTGGCCGCCAAAGCGGCGTTGGTCGATCTTGCCATCGGGCGTGCGGTTGAAGGGCAGGCCCATGTTCTCCAGGTCGATGATCGCGTCGATCGCCTCTTTCGCGAGGATCTCAGCGGCGTCCTGGTCGACGAGGTAGTCGCCGCCCTTGACGGTGTCGAAGGTGTGCCACTCCCAGCTGTCCTCCTCGACGTTCGCGAGGGCGGCGGCCATGCCGCCCTGCGCCGCACCGGTGTGCGATCGCGTCGGGTAGAGCTTCGAAATGACGGCCGTCTTGGCGTTGGGCCCGGCCTCGATGGCCGCGCGCATGCCGGCGCCGCCGGCGCCGACGATGACGACGTCGAACTGGTGCTGGTGCACGGTGGGCGCGGCGGACGCGCTCATGGTCTCAGTACCGCTCACAGGATGTCCTCACAGAAGGAAGCGACGAACTCGGGGTCGGCCCCGGCCGGGCAGGGGTCGAAGGTGAACACCACGAGCGTGCCGAGCACGAGCAGCACGGCCGTCGAGGCCACGAGGGCGGTGTGCAGGATGCGGCGCACGCTCGCCGTGGCGACGTAGTCGTTGACAATCGTTCGCATGCCGTTCGTGCCATGGATGAGCGCGAAGGTCAGCAGCAGGAAGTCGTACCACTGCCAGAACGGGTCGCTGAGCTTGCCAGCGACGAAGGCGAAGTCGATCTGGCTCACGCCGTCGCCGAGAAAGAGGTTGACGAAGAGGTGGCCGAAGATCAGCACGACCAGCAGCACGCCCGAGACGCGCATGTAGATCCAGCCCCACTTCTCCCAGTTGATGCCGCGCTTGGTGCGGGCGTGCGGCGTGCGGGGAGCATCCAGCATCATGTCGGTCGTCATGATCAGCCTCCGAACACGTTGATCAGGTGGCGGGGAGTGAAGCCGATCATCAGCACGAGCCACACGCCGAGCACGACGTAGAACATGGCCTTCTGGTGCCGGGTGCCGACGCCCCAGAAGTCGACGAGGATAATGCGCAGGCCGTTGAGCGCGTGGAACCCGATCGCGCCGACGAGCGCGAGCTCACCGAGCCCCATGATCGGCGTCTTGTACGCGCCGATGACCACGTTGTACGCCTCGGGGCTTACCCGCACGAGGGACGTGTCAAGGATGTGCACGAGCAGGAAGAAATAGATCGCTACGCCCGTGATGCGGTGCAGCACCCACGACCACATGCCTTCATTCCCGCGGTAGAGCGTGCCGCCGGGAATGACCGATCGGCGGGGAACGGGTACTTCGATGGATGCCGACGAGCTCATCGCTCCGGCTCCCGATGCCTTCGCTGGCACGAGAAACCCTCCTCAGGGCAGTGACGACGCGCACGATCGCTCGCGCCCGTGGACTCCGGTTGGATTCCGATTCTCAGCTGGTGGTCGCCGATACACGCAGTCTACGTCGACTTTTCTGAGTGCTCCGAACGGCGGTCGGGCGAGTATTCGCCCGCCCGATAGGGTGGCGCGCATGCACCAGATCGAGGGCGCTCTCCCCGACTTCCACGCCGTCATCCCCGCGGGGGGCGTCGGCTCCCGGCTGTGGCCCCTCTCCCGGGCGGGCACGCCGAAGTTTCTGCACGATCTCACGGGTAGCGGCCACACCCTCCTCGGCGACACCTGGAACCGCGTGCTCCCCCTTGCGGGCCCCGACGGCATCATGGTCGTGACGGGTCGCGCGCACCGCGCGGCCGTGCAGCAGCAGCTACCCGAGCTGACCGAGGCGAACATCGTGCTCGAGAGCGAGCCGAAGGAGTCGTCGGCAGCGATCGGGCTCGCGGCGGCCATCCTGCATCGCCGACACCCCGCTGTGATCGTCGGCTCGTTCGCGGCCGACCACGTCATCACCGACGGCGAGCGGTTCCGGCACGCGGTCGCCGAGGCGGTCACGGTCGCGCGCGAGGGCTACATCGCGACCATCGGCATCACGCCGACCGAGCCCTCCGTGGGCTTCGGCTACATCCTGTGCGGCGAACCGCTCGCGATCGAGGGCGCGACGCACGCGCACCTCGTGCAGAACTTCGTCGAAAAGCCCGACCTCGAGACCGCGACCACCTACCTCGCCTCGGGTGACTACCTGTGGAACGGCGGCATGTTCATCGCCCGGGCGGAACAGTTGCTGGCGCAACTGGCCGAGACCCAGCCGATGCTGCACGAGGGCCTGCTCGAGATCGCTGCGGCGTGGGACACCTCGAAGCGCGACATCGTCGTCGACGCCGTGTGGCCGCTGTTGCCCAAGCTCGCGATCGACTACAGCGTCGCCGAGCCCGCGGCCGCGGCCGGTCGGCTCGCTGTCGTGCGCGGCGACTTCCCGTGGGACGACGTTGGCGACTTCTCCTCGCTCGCCAAGCTGCTCTCCGGCGGCCGGCCCGGCGACCTCGCCATCCTCGGCGAGGGCGCACGCGTGCTCGCCGACTCGTCGAGCGGCGTCGTGGTCAGCCAGACGAAGCGGCTCATCTCACTCGTCGGGGTCACCGACATCGTCGTCGTCGACACCCCGGATGCCCTGCTCGTCACGACGCGCGAGCACGCGCAGCGCGTCAAGAGCGTCGTCGACGCTATCAAGCAGGCGGGGCGCGACGACCTGCTCTAGCCGCTCAGCGCGGGCCGGGAGCGGCTCGCGCCGCGCATCCGTTCTGCTCATTCGCGCACGTGGATGCGCATCTCATGCGTCGCGCCCAGCATTTCCGCGGGATTACGGCCGAGTCCCGGATTCGTAACGCTTGCATCACCGAGGCACTTCGGCACTGCTCTCGGCCCCGCACGGCCGCTAACGTGGAGCCAATTCGCTCCAGCGTCCTGCTGGGCAGCAATTTTGGAGGACACAGTGACCATCACCATTCGTAAGCGCGCGCTCGGCGGGCTTGCCTTGCTCGGCGCGAGCACGCTCGTGCTCGCCGCATGCGCCGCAGCGCCCGAGGCGGCACCCGACGAAACCGCAGCGCTCGACTTCCTTCCCTGCATCGTCTCCGACGCTGGTGGCTGGGACGACAAGTCGTTCAACGAGGCCGCTCTCGATGGCATCACCGAGGCTGCTGCTGAGCTCGGCGTCGAGTTCATCGAGGTCGAGTCTGCTGACGAGAACGCCTACGAACCGAACGTTCAGAACCTCGTCGACCAGGGCTGCGACCTGATCGTCACCGTGGGCTTCCTGCTCGCCGAGGCGACCACGAACGCCGCCGCGGCGAACCCCGACATCAACTTCGCGATCATCGATGAGTTCATCGACGCTCCGAACGTCAAGCCGATTCAGTTCAACACGGTCGAGGCGGCGTTCCTCGCGGGCTACGTCGCGGCGAGCTACTCGGAGACCGGCGTCGTCGGCACCTTCGGCGGCATCCCGATTCCGCCCGTCACCATCTTCATGGACGGCTTCGTGCAGGGCGTCGACTACTACAACGAGACCAAGGGCACGGCTGTCCAGGCGCTCGGGTGGGACCTCGCCGGTCAAACTGGTGCGTTCACCGGTGGCTTCGCCCCCGGCACGGAGGCGCTGACGACGGCCCAGGGTCTCATTGACCAGAACGCCGACGTGCTGATGCCCGTCGGTGGCCCCATCTACTTCAGCGCTGCTGAGGCCATCCGCGACTCGGGTCGTTCGATCGCCCTCATGGGCGTCGACAAGGACATCTTCGTGTCTGACCCCGACATCGCCGACCTGGTGCTCACCTCGGTGCTGAAGAACATCTCGACCGCTGTCTACGATGTCGTCGTCGGTGCCGCCACGGGCGGGTTCGACGCGAGCCCCTACGTGGGCACGCTCGACAACGGCGGCGTCGGCATCGCCCCGTTCCACGACTTTGAGTCGGCTGTTGACCCCGAGCTCGCGGGTGAAGTCGAGGCCCTGATCGCCGGCATCATCGACGGTTCGATCGAGGTCACCTCGCCGGCGTCGCCCGGCCAGTAGTCACCAACGGTTCCATCCGGGGGAGGCCAGCGCTGCTGGCCTCCCCCGGCCCGTTTCTTCGGCTATCACGACACCCCTGCGGGATGCTCAGATGCGCAGGGCAGCGCTCATATTCCGCTCACCGCTCTCCCCTACAGTGGTGTCACGAGACAGTGATTTCTCACGCACGCCGCGGTCGCCTTGTGCGGTCGCGTGAGCCCTAACCCCCGCATCCGACTCAGCGCTGCGTCGCCGGCGCAGGAAGGCCAAGGAGCATGAAGCTCGAGCTTCGCGGCATCACCAAGCGCTTCGGTGCGCTGACTGCCAACGACCACATCGACCTCGTCGTCGAACCGGGCGAGATCCACTGCCTGCTGGGCGAGAACGGCGCCGGCAAAAGCACGCTCATGAACGTCCTCTACGGCCTCTACCAGGCAGACGAGGGTGAAATCCTGCTCGACGACGTCGTGCAGAAGTTCGCCGGGCCGGGCGATGCCATGAACGCCGGCATCGGCATGGTGCACCAGCACTTCATGCTCATCCCCGTCTTCACCGTCGCCGAGAACGTCATGCTCGGCCATGAGCAGACGACGACCGGCGGCCTGCTCGACCTCGATGCCGCTCGCGCGATGGTGCGCGAGATCTCGAGCCGCTTCGGCTTCGACATCGACCCCGACGCCAAGATCGAAGACCTGCCCGTCGGTGTGCAGCAGCGCGTCGAGATCATCAAGGCCCTCTCGCGAAACGCCAACGTGCTCGTGTTCGACGAGCCCACCGCTGTGCTGACGCCGCAGGAGACGGACGAGTTGATGGGCATCATGCGCCAGCTGCGCGACGAGGGCACGTCGATCGTCTTCATCACCCACAAGCTGCGCGAGGTGCGCGAGGTCGCCGACCGCATCACGGTCATCCGCCTCGGCAAGGTCGTGGGCGAGGCCTCGCCCACTGCAACGAACGCCGAGATGGCCTCGCTCATGGTCGGTCGCGCCGTCTCGCTCACGGTCGATAAGGCGCCGGCCTCGGCGGGCGAGCCCTCGCTCGTGGTGACCGACCTCGTCGTCACCGACCCGCGCGGCCAGGTGCTCGTCGACCACGTCTCGTTCACGCTGCACCGCGGCGAGATCCTCGCAATCGCGGGCGTGCAGGGCAACGGTCAGACCGAGCTCACCGAGGCGATCTTGGGCCTGCAGTCGAAGGTGCACGGTTCGATCTCGCTCGAGGGCAACGAGCTCGTCGGCGAATCGACCCGTCAGGTGCTGGATGCGGGGGTCGGCTTCGTGCCGGAGGACCGCACCGACGACGGTCTCGTCGGCACCTTCTCGATCGCCGAGAACCTCATGCTCGACCGCTCGACCGGCCAGCCCTTCGTGAAGTGGGGCACACTGCAGCTCGACGAGCTCGCGCGCTTCGCCGCCGAACGGGTCGACGAGTTCGATGTGCGAACACAGGGCATCACGCAGGCCGCCGGCCGCCTCTCGGGCGGCAATCAGCAGAAAGTTGTGCTCGCGCGCGAGCTCAGCCGCGAGCTCGCCCTCTTCGTCGCGGCGCAGCCGACCCGCGGCCTCGACGTGGGGTCGATCGAGTTCGTGCACAAGCGCATCGTCGCCACGCGCGACGCCGGCATCCCCGTCATCGTCGTCTCGACCGAGCTCGACGAGGTCGCGGCGCTGGCCGACCGCATCGCGGTCATGTACCGGGGGCGCATCATCGGCATCGTGCCAGGCGACACCCCCCGTGATGTTCTCGGATTGATGATGGCTGGCGAGACCCCGGCGGAGGTGGCCGCATGAGCGACGACACGAAGGCACCAGAAGTGCCCCGCAGCAACCAAATCATCAAGGAGGTCTTGGGCGGCAGCGCGGCCATCTCGGTGCTCGCCGTCGTGCTCGCCCTCGTCTTCGGCGGCATCCTGATGGTGCTCACCGACGAGACGGTCGCGCAGACCAGCGCCTACTTCTTCTCGCGGCCCGGCGACATGCTCGGCGCCATGTGGGATGCCGTGGCGGGCGCCTACTCGGCCCTGTTCCGGGGCTCGGTGTTCAACTACCTGCGCGCCGACGACCTCGTGGCCGCCTTCCGACCGATCACCGAGACGCTCGCGAACGCGACCCCGCTCATCGCCGCCGGTCTCGGCGTCGCCCTCGCTTTCCGCGTCGGCCTTTTCAATATCGGTGGTCGTGGCCAGATGCTCATCGCGGCGGCCGCGGCTGGCTACGTGGGCGCGTACATCCCCATGCCCCCGGTCATCCACCTCATCGTCGCCCTCGTCATCGGCATCATCGGCGGGGCACTGTGGGGCGGTCTCGTGGGTCTTCTGAAGGCCCGCACGGGCGCGCACGAGGTGATCGTCACGATCATGCTCAATTACATTGCGTTCTACCTCGTGTCGTTCCTGCTGCGCACCCCCGGTGCCCTGCAGGCTCCGGGCCAGAACAACCCCAAGAGCGGGCCGATCTTCGACACGGCGCAGTTCCCGCCGCTGCTCGGCGACCAGTACAACCTTAACCTTGGGTTCATCCTCGTCATCGTCGCGACGATTTATGTCTGGTACCTGCTCAACCGCTCGGCCCTCGGCTTCCGATTCCGCGCGGTCGGCGAGAACCCGAACGCCGCGCGCGTCGCGGGCATCAAGGTCGAGCGCGTCTACGTGCAGGTCATGCTCATCGCCGGGGCACTCGTGGGTCTCGCGGGTGTTTATCAGGTTCTGGGCAACTTCACCGGCGGCTTCGCTGCGGGTCTCGACGCGAGCATCGGATTCGATGCGATCACTGTGGCCCTGCTGGGCCGCTCGAAGCCCTGGGGAGTCTTCTTCGCGGGCATCCTGTTCGGCGCCCTCAAGGCCGGAAGCTACACGATGCAGGCCTCCGAGGGCATCCCGGTCGACATCGTGCTTGTCGTGCAGTCGTTCATCGTGCTCTTCATCGCTGCGCCGCCGCTCGTGCGCTCGATCTTCCGCCTACCCACCCCCGATCCGCTGTTCCAGTGGCGGACCCCGAAGCTCGCCCGCAAGGCGGAGGTGACCCAGTGAGCGTCGTCACGACCACTCGCGAGGCCGGATCGGGGCTTGCCCCCTCCGCTCTTATCGTGCGCAGCTGGAAGGCGCCCATCGCCTTCGCGATCTTCTCGGTGCTCGGCGCGGTGCTCTTCATGGCGCTCGCGCGCGGCGGCGACACGACCTACCGCCTCAGCAACGACACCGACGCGATCGTGCTGCCCTCGATCGTGCTGCCGGCCGACTCCACGGGCATCGCAACCGTCGTGCTCATGGCCGTCATCGCGGTGTACGCCTTCATGCTCGTGCGCGGCGGCAGCAAGGTGCCGCTCTGGCTCACGACAGTCTTCGCGGTGCTCTTCCTCGTCGGGTTCCTGACGTGGGCGGCCGCTGGGTCGACCGTGCCGCTCGTTGGCCTGCTCGCCGGTGCGCTCACCGTGAGCACGCCGCTCATCTTCGGGTCGCTCGGCGGCGTCATCAGCGAGCGCGTCGGCGTGGTCAACATCGCCATCGAGGGTCAGTTGCTCGCGGGTGCTTTCGTCGCCGCCATGGTCGCGACGTTCACGGGTTCCGCGGTCGTCGGCCTGCTCGCGGCGATGGTGGCCGGAGCCCTCGTCTCGGTGATCCTGGCGGTCTTCGCGATCACGTACCTCGTCGACCAGGTCATCGTCGGGGTCGTGCTCAACGTGCTCGTAGTCGGCCTGACGAGCTTCCTGTACTCGACGATCATGGTCGCTGACCCTGAGCTCTTCAACAAGCCGGAGCGCTTCGAGCGACTGCCGATCCCACTGCTGAGCGACATTCCCGTGCTCGGGCCGATCCTGTTCAACCAGACGATCATCGTCTACATCATGTTCGCGCTCGTCCCGCTGGTGTGGTTCGGCCTCTTCAAGACGCGCTGGGGGTTGCGCCTGCGGGCAGTCGGCGAGCATCCGAAGGCGGCTGATACGGTCGGGATCAACGTGCGAGCGACCCGCTTCTGGAACGTGCTGCTGGCGGGCGCGATCGTCGGCGGCGGTGGCGCATTCTTCACGCTCGCGGCTATCGGCTCGTTCACGAAGGAGATGACGAATGGCGCGGGCTTCATCGCGCTCGCCGCCGTCATATTCGGACAGTGGAACCCCATCCGCGCCACGCTCGCCGCGCTGCTGTTCGGCTTCGCGACGAACCTGCAGTCGACGCTGTCAATCGTCGGATCGCCTGTGCCGAGCGAGTTCATGCTCATGTTGCCGTACCTCGTGACGATCTTCGCCGTCGCCGGCCTCGTCGGGTTCTCGCGCCCGCCGGCCGCGTCGGGCAAGCCGTACATCAAGTCGTGAGCGGGGCATCCATGACCGAGATCGATTGGGATGCCCTGCGCGCCGTCGCCCTCGAGGCGATGTCGCACGCCTACGTGCCGTACTCGAAGTTCCCCGTCGGGGTCGCCGCGATCGTCGACGACGGTCGCGTGATCTCCGGCTGCAACGTCGAGAACGCCTCGTACGGCCTCACGCTGTGCGCCGAGTGCGCGCTCGTGTCGAGCCTGCACATGACCGGTGGCGGCAAGCTCGTGGCCTTCACGTGCGTCGACGGCAACGGCGGCGCCCTCATGCCCTGCGGCCGCTGCCGCCAGCTGCTGTTCGAGCACTCGGCCGAGGGCATGCTGCTCGAGACCGTGTCGGGCATCAAGACCATCGATGAGGTGCTGCCCGACGCGTTCGGGCCGCGCACCCTAGAGGAGTTCCACTCATGAGCATCGAGCCGTTCGACGTCGTCGACCTCATCCGCACCAAGCGCGACAAGGGCGCTCTCACCACCGAGCAGATCGGCTGGATGATCGACGCCTACACGCGCGGCTACGTCGCCGACGAGCAGATGTCGGCCATGACGATGGCGATCTTCCTCAACGGGATGACGCGCGAGGAGGTGCGCGACATGACCCTGGCCATGGTCGCCACGGGAACGCGCCTCGACTTCTCGGGCCTGTCGAAGAAGACGACCGACAAGCACTCGACGGGCGGGGTCGGCGACAAGATCACGCTCCCGCTCGCGCCGCTCGTCGCCTCGTTCGGCGTCGCGGTGCCGCAGCTCAGCGGCCGCGGGCTGGGCCACACGGGGGGCACGCTCGACAAGCTCGAGAGCATCCCGGGCTGGCGCGCCAACGTGAGCGTCGACGAGATGATGGCGCAGCTCGAGAGCGCGGGCGCGGTCGTCTGCGCGGCCGGCTCGGGGCTCGCGCCCGCCGACGGCAAGCTCTACGCCCTGCGCGACATCACCGGCACGGTCGAGTGCATCCCGCTCATCGCCTCGTCGATCATGTCGAAGAAGATCGCCGAGGGCACCGCCGCGCTCGTGCTCGACGTGAAGTTCGGCTCGGGCGCCTTCCTGAAAGACATCGAGCAGTCGCGCGAGCTCGCGAAGGTCATGGTGCGCCTGGGCGAGGATGCCGGGGTCGCCACGCGCGCGGTGCTCACGAACATGAACGTGCCCTTAGGGCTCGCGATCGGCAACGCGAACGAGGTGCGCGAGTCGGTCGAGGTGCTCGCCGGCGGCGGCCCTGCCGACGTCATCGAGCTGACCGTGACGCTCGCGCGCCACATGCTCGACCTCGCGGGGCTACCCGATGCCGACGTCGAGGGCGCGCTGCAGAACGGTCAGGCGATGGACACCTGGAACGCGATGATCCGCGCCCAGGGAGGCGACCCCGAGGCGCCCATGGCCGAAGCGGCCGAGCACCACGTCGTCACGGCCGACCGCGACGGCGTGCTCGTCGAGCAGCTCGCGCTGCCGTTCGGCATCGCGGCCTGGCGCCTCGGCGCGGGCCGCGCGCGCAAGGAGGACCCGGTCGACCACGCCGCGGGAATCGACCTGCACGCGAAGCCCGGCGACACCGTGACGAAGGGCCAGCCGCTCTTCACGATGCACACCAACGAGGCGGCTCGCTTCGACCGCGCGCTCGAGGCGCTCGAAGGCGGCTACCGCATCGGCTCGGCGGGCGACGAGGTGCACACGGGCGGGCCGCTCATCGCGGGGGTCGTCGACTAGAGGTCAACCGCGCCGATGCGCTCGAGCGCGTCGACGACGAGGTCCCAGAAGCGGTCGTTGTCGATGTCGAGGGCGACCTGGGTCGTGCATCCCTCAGGGGCGGGGCCCCGCAGATCGGCGACGGTCATGCCGAGCGTGAGCCCGCCCGTGAGCTCGACATCGAGCGGGGCCGTCACGACCCGCAGCAGCGTGGGGTCGATGAGGTAGGCGACCGCGCAGGGGTCGTGCACGGGCGGGTGGTCGAAGCCCTGCGCGTCTTTGTACGAGTGCGCGAAGAACTCGAGCAGCTCGCCGACGAAGCGCGCTGGCGCCGTGCCCACCGCGGCGATGCGCGCGGCGACCTCGTCGGTCGCGAGCGCCTGGTGCGTGGCGTCGAGACCGATCATCGTGAGCGGCCAGGGCTCGTTGAACACGATGTGCGCTGCCTCGGGGTCGACGATGATGTTGAACTCGGCGACCGCGCTCCAGTTGCCGACGTGCACGCCGCCGCCCATGAGCACGACCTGCTTGACGCGCTCGGCGAGGCGCGGCTCCTTCCGCACCGCGAGCGCGATGTTCGTCAGCGCGCCGGTCGGCACGAGCGACACGGTCTTCGGCGGGTGGCTCATGACGGTGTCGATGATGAGGTCGACAGCGTGGCGCGGGTCGAGCTCGACGACGGGCTCGGGCAGCACGGGGCCGTCGAGGCCGGATTCACCGTGGATGTCGGGGGCCGTCTCGACCGTGCGCACGAGCGGGCGGTGGGCTCCGCGGGCGATCGGCACCGCATCCATGCCGATGACGCGCGCGACGGCGAGGGCGTTGCGCGTGACTTTCTCGATGGTCTGGTTGCCCATGACGGTCGTCACGGCGAGCAGCTCGATCGCGGGGGAGCCGTGCGCGAGCAGCATCGCCACGGCGTCATCATGGCCGGGATCGCAGTCGAGGATGATCTTCTGCGGGGCGGAATCGGGGGTCGCCATACGTCGAGCCTAGAGGGGCCGGCAGGGGTCACGACTCGGTAACGAACCGGTAGGTTTGAGGGTATGACGACGGCGACTGCGAACCTCCTTCCCGGCACCGATCTGGCGATCGAGTCGCTGCCGAAGGTGTCGCTGCACGACCACCTCGATGGCGGGCTGCGGCCGCAGACGATCATCGAGCTCGCCGATTCGATCGGCCTCGAGCTGCCGGCCGCCGACGCCGCGGCGCTCGGCGCCTGGTTCGCCGAGAAGAGCGACTCGGGCTCGCTCGTGGAGTACCTGAAGACCTTCGATGTGACGACCGCCGTCATGCAGACCCGCGAGGGCCTCGAGCGCGTCGCGCGCGAGTTCGTGCTCGACCTCGCGGCCGACGGCGTCGTGTGGGGCGAGATCCGCTGGGCTCCCGAGCAGCACCTCACGCGCGGCCTCTCGCTCGACGAGACCGTCGAGGCCGTACAGGCGGGGCTGGATGCGGGGGTTGAGGAGGCGCGCGGGGCCGGTCACAGCATCCGCGTCGGCCAGCTCGTGAGCGCCATGCGTCACGCCGATCGCGGACGCGAGATCGCCGAGCTCGCCCTGCGCCACCGCGACCGCGGCGTCGTCGGCTTCGACATCGCGGGCGCCGAGGCGGGCTTCCCGCCCAGCCGCATGCACGACGCCTTCGATCTGCTGTCGGCGAGCTTCTTCCCCGCGACGATCCACGCGGGCGAGGCCGACGGCCTCGAGTCGATTCGTGGCGCCCTGTTCGATGGCCGCGCCCTGCGCCTCGGCCACGGGGTGCGGTTGGCAGAAGACATCACCCTGCGCGACGAGGGCGGCGCGACGATCGCCGAGCTCGGCCTGCTCGCCGAGTGGGTGAAAGACCGGCAGATCGCGCTCGAGACGAGCCCGAGCTCGAACCTGCAGACCGGAGCGATCGCCGCGTGGGGCGACCAGCTCATCGACCACCCGCTCGACCTCCTCTACCAGCTGGGCTTCCGCGTGACCGTCAACACCGACAACCGGCTCATGAGCGCGACGACGCTCAGCCGCGAGCTGCGCCTCGTCGCGGAGGCCTTTGGCTACGACCTCGACGACCTGCTCGCCCTGCAGCTCAACGCCGCGCAGGCCGCCTTCCTGCCAGTGGAAGACCGCGAGGCGCTCATGGACACCCTCATCGACGGCTTCGAGGCTGCGCTGTGAGCCTTCCTGCCCTCGCCGATCGCGCGATCGTGCTCGGTGCTCGCGCGGCCGACTGGCGCGACGCCATCCGTCTCGCCGGCGACGCGCTCGTCGACAGCGGGTGCACGACCGCGGAGTACACCGACGCCATGATCCGCATGGTCGACGACCACGGGCCGTACATCGTCATCGCGCCGGGCCTCGCCCTCGCGCACGCGCGCCCCGGCCCCGAGGTGCGGTGCGACGGCCTCTCGGTCGTGACGCTCGCCGAGCCCGTCGAGTTCGGGCACGCCCACAACGACCCCGTGCGCGTCGTCATCGGCCTCGCGGGCGTCGCCGCCGACGGCCACCTCGAGGCCGTGGCGCAGCTCGCCAACGCGTTCAACGATGCGGCGGCCATCCCGGCCCTCGCCGCCGCGACGACGCGGGATGCTGTGCGCACGATCCTCGCGGGCGGCGGCATCGCGTGAAGATCGTCACGATCTGCGGGGCGGGCATCGGCTCGAGCGGCATCCTCAAGGTCAACGCCGAGCGCGTGCTACAGCGGCTCGGCCTGACGGCCACGGTCGTGGCGGCCGACCTCGCCTCGGTCGACCGCGTCGCTGCCGACGCCCAGGTGATCCTCACGAGCGGCGAGTTCCTCGACGCCATCGGCCCGACGCGCGCCGACGTCATCGTCATCGACAACTACTTCGACAGCGACGAGCTGAGCGCCAAGCTCGAGGCCGCGATCGGCTGAGTGCCGCCTCCGGTCCGGGATGCCGTGCTCGGGCGTCCCACGGCTAGCTCTGCCCGGCCGGTCCGTTCGCGCGGTCGGCGCCACCGGTGCCCGCACGCATCCACAGAGCCACGGCCACACCGAGGGCGCTGAGCGGCGCGATGTACGGCGCGAACGAGAACAGCGCGAGGGCGACGAGCAGGCCCACGCCGGCCGCGACGGCGATGCGGCGCCCCGGGCTCACGGCGCTCTGCGCGAGCGGCAGCACAGCCGCTGCGGCGAGCGCCGCGGCGAGGCCCGTCGTGGCCAGCAGCACCCACGGCACGAGGGGGCCGAGCGGCACGAGAGCCGAGCCCGGCAGCGCGATCGCCTCGACGACGAGCGCGACGGGGCGGATCAGCAGGACGAGATAGGCGGCGAGGAGCGGGCCGACCGGCTGGGCGCGGCGGCCGATGACGGCGTGCACGGCGGTGAGCAGCGGCACGAAGCCGAGGAAGGCGAGGGCGTTGCCGAGCAGGAGGGCGCGGTCGCTCGCCGTCGCCTCGACGAGCGGCGCCGACTCGGTACCCGCGGGCAGGGCGAAAAGCGTCGGCACGAGCACCACGCCGATCAGCATCATGGCCGTCGCCGTGAGCGCGGCCACGAGCCCGGCGATGCGGCTCGGCGGTTCGGCCAGCCGACCGAACGCGGAGGAGGAGTCGGTCATGAGCGGGCCTTTCGACGGAGGGCGAGGATGGTCGTCGCGACGGCGACGAAGGCGAGCACGAGCGCCCCGCTCGGCAGCACGATGAGCCACCAGACGATCGCGGACGTGATGGCGAGCATGACGACCGAGCCGAGCCGCACGGTCGTGGCTCGGCGGGCGAGGAGCCCGGTCACGATCGCGAGCGCGAGCGACTGCAGCGCCACAGCGCTCGCGATGACGAGCGGCAGGGGAGCGCTCGCCATGGCGACGGAGGACACGATGAGCATCCCGCTCGCGATGGCGAGCGCCGTGCGCACCGACGTTGCCGCACGGGCCAGCACGGCGACCTGCACGAGCAGGGGAACAGCCCCGAGCGAGGCGAGTGCGAAGCCCTGCCCGGGCACGAGCAGCCCGGCCTCTGCTGCGGCCGACCCCGCGGTCCACGCGAGGGCGACGATCAGGGCCGCGACGATGCCCAGCCAGATGCTGAGGCGGCGCTCGCCCTCCGACCACGGCCGCTGGGGCCGCGGTGCGCGCGGCAGCGGCGGCATGCCGGGCAGCCCCGAGACCCCGATGCCGCGCCCGCCATCGCCATGCTCGGCCGCGTAGTCGGCCTCGAGCTGCTTGCGGAACGCCACTTCGCGCTCGAAGCGCGCTCCGCGCGCGCGGTCGGCGATGCCGAGCCCGATCGCCCCGGCCATGACGAGTGCGGGGCTGACCCCCGCGATCATGAACGGCAGCGCGAGCCCCGCGCCGCCGATGCCCGCCCACACGTGCGCCACCATCGGGTCGACGTAGGGGCGGATGAGCACGACCGTCGAGGCGGCGGCGGCAGCGGTCGTGATCGCGACGACCGCGCCGACCTGCACGTCGACGAGACCGATCGGGCGCGCCGGCCCGATCGTGAGCAGGGCGAGCACGCCGACCGCCGCGAGCGCGCTCGCGATAGCCATGACGATGGCGGAGACGGCGGGGGTGCGGGTCAACTGGTCGAATCCGCGGCGGTGGTAGAGCATCCCGAGGCCGATTGCTCCGAGCACGACGGCGATCGTCGTCGGCAGGCTCTGCAGTGGGAACGCTCCGAGCACCGCGAGGGTGCGGCCGGATGCCCAGCTCACGAGCGCCGCGAACCACAGCACGACGACCGGGGTCGGCAGCAGCGGCGGCCGCGCGGGCATCGGGGTCGTCACGCCCTCCACCCTATGCGCGTGAATCAGACGATCAGCGCGCGAATGCCCGCCTCGAGCGCTGCGACCTCGGCCTCGGCGGCCGCCCGCCGCTCGTCGACCGATCCCTGCTGCGACGAGGCGTCGATGTAGACCTTGACCTTGGGCTCGGTGCCGCTCGGCCGCACGATGACGCGGGCGCCGCCGCGCATCCAGAACCGCAGGATGTCACCGGGAGGGAACACTCCGAAGCCGCCGATGAAGTCATCGACCTGGTCGACGCGTACCCCGCCGATCTCGTTGGGCGGGTTGTCGCGCAGCGCGGCCATGATGCTGGCGATGCGGCTGAGGTCGGTGACCCGCAGCGACACCTGGCCGCTCGCGAAAGCCCCGAAGCGCTCGTCGAATTCGCGCTGGTGCTGCTCGAGCGTGCGACCCGCGGCCTTGAGCTCGCCCGCCAGCGCGAGGAAGTCGACGGCGGCCGAGATGCCGTCTTTGTCGCGCACCTTCTCGGGGTCGACGAGGTAGCCGAGCGCCTCCTCGTAGCCGTAGCCGAGTCCGCCGACCCGCGAGATCCACTTGAAGCCCGTGAGGGTGTCGCTGTAGCTCACGCCGTACGCGACGGCGACGGCCGAGAGCGCGGGCGACGACACGAGGGATGCCGCGAACTTCGCCTGCCGCCCCTCGCGCTCCAGGCGTTCCGCGGCGCGCCAGCCGAGCAGGGCCCCGACCGCGTTGCCGCTGAGCCGGCGCCAGCCCTCGGGGGTCGATGCATCGGGGATGGCCACCGCGAGCCGGTCGGCGTCGGGGTCGTTGGCGATGATGAGCTCGGCGCCCGAAGCCCGGGCGGTCGCGAACGCGAGGTCCATCGCGCCGGGCTCCTCCGGGTTCGGGAACGCCACGGTCGGGAAGGCCCCGTCGGGCGCGATCTGCTCGGCGACGACGGTCGGCTCGCCGAGCCCCGCGTCGCTGAACACGCGCTGCGCGACCTCCCACCCGACCCCGTGCAGGGCGGTGTAGACGAAGGAGACCGGGGCGAGGGCGGGCGCGCCCTCGCCGCGTGACACCAACGCTGCAGTTCGGGCAATGTAGGCGTCGATGACCGACTCGTCGGCCGTCTCGTACCCGGTCGACCGCGGCAACTCGCCGACGACGCTCGTGTCGGCCACCGCGATAATGGCGGCGTGGATCGCCTCGTCGGCCGGCGCGACGATCTGCGAGCCGCCGTCGCGGCCACCCAGGTACACCTTGTAGCCGTTGTCGCGCGGCGGGTTGTGGCTCGCTGTCACCATGACGCCCGCGCTCAGGCCGAGCTCGCGCACGGCGAAGGCGAGCACAGGGGTCGGCAGGGCGCGCGGCAGCAGCACGACGCGCACGCCCGCGCCCGCCATGAGCTCGGCCGAGTCGCGCGCGAAGACATCGCTGTTGACGCGGCCGTCGTAGCCGATGACGACGCTCGCGTTCTCGTCGCGCGCGAGCAGCCAGCGGGCGAAGCCGGTGGCGGCCTGCGAGACGAGCACGCGGTTCATGCGGTTCGAGCCCGCGCCGAGCTCACCCCGCAGCCCCGCGGTGCCGAAGGTGAGGCGGGTGTCGAAGCGGTCGCGCAGGGCATCCATCGCCGCCGCATCGCCGCCCTCGGCGGCCGGGATGAGCGCCTCGAGCTCGGCGCGCGTCACGGGGTCGGGGTCTTGTTCGAGCCACGACTTGGCCAGATCGAGAGTGGTCATGCGTGCCCCCCTTACAGTGCGGCGACGATACGGGCGAGCAGAGCACTGATGACCGGCTCGGCGTCTTTGCCGGCCTGGATGACCTCGCCGTGGCTGAGCGGCTCGGGCGAGATTCCTGCCGCGAGGTTGGTGATGAGCGAGAGCCCGAGCACCTCCATGCCGGCCTGGCGGGCCGCGATGGCCTCGAGCGCTGTTGACATACCAACGATGTGGCCGCCCATCGTCTTCGCCATCTGCACCTCGGCCGGGGTCTCGTAGTGCGGGCCGCGGAACTGCACGTAGACGCCCTCGTCAAGGCTCGGGTCGACCGAGCGCGCGAGGTCGCGCAGGCGCTGCGCGTACAGATCGGTGAGGTCGATGAAGGTCGCGCCTTCGAGCGGCGAGTTCGCCGTCAGGTTGAGGTGGTCGCTGATGAGCACGGGGGTGCCGGGCTTCCAGTGGTCTTTGATGCCGCCCGCTCCATTGGTGAGGATCATGACGGATGCCCCGGTCGCGGCCGCCGTGCGCACCGAGTGCACCACGCGCCGCACGCCGTGGTTCTCGTAGTAGTGGGTGCGGGCGCCGATGACGAGCGCGCGCGTGCCGCTCGGCAGCAGGATCGATCGCAGCGTGCCGACGTGCCCCTCGAGCGCGGGCTTGCTGAAGCCCGCGATCTCGGTCGCCGCGATCGTGTGCGTCGTCTCGCCGATGAGGTCGGCGGCCTTCGCCCAGCCCGAACCGAGCGTGAGGGCGATGTCGTGGTGCTCGACGCCGGTGAGCTCGGCCAGCTGCGCGGCGGCCTGGGAGGCGATCGCGAAGGGGTCGGCGTGCGGGTCGTCGAGAGGGTTCACAGCGGTGTGGCTCATGACCGCCAGCCTACTGAGCGGTCCGTGGTCGCGGTTCAGGAACGAGGCGCGCACTCGCGCGGTGCCGGGATGCTCGCACGGCGTGTCGCGCGGCCTCGAGCCGCGCATCCTGAACGGCGAACACTGCGCATGCGGAAGGATGGAGGCATGGCTACCTCCACGTTCGACCGCACGCAGCGCATCGCCGTTCTCGGCGGAGGCCCCGGCGGGTACGAGGCCGCGCTCGCCGGAGCGCAGCTCGGCGCCGACGTGACGCTCGTCGAGCGCGTCGGCGTCGGGGGCTCGGCGGTGCTCACCGACGTGGTGCCGTCGAAGACGCTCATCGCGACCGCGGAGGCCGCGGGCGCCATCCGCGATGCCGCCGATCTGGGCGTGCAGTTCTTCGCCCGCGGCGAGAGTGGCCGGGCCGTCAAGCCCGAGGTCGCGGTCAACCTGACGCAGGTCAACAAGCGGCTGCTGAACCTTGCGCAAGACCAGTCGGACGACATGCGCGATCAACTCATCGCGGCCGGGGTGCGCATCATCGTCGGCGACGGGCGCCTCGACGGGCCGAACCGTATCGTCGTGGCGACCAGTCAGGGCAAGAAGCGCGTCGACTTCGATCAGTGCGACGCCGACACCGTCATCGTCGCGGTGGGCGCCTCGCCGCGCGAGCTGCCGAGTGCGAAGCCCGATGGTGAGCGCATCCTGACGTGGACCCAGCTCTACGGCCTCAGCGACGTTCCCGACCACCTCATCGTGGTCGGCTCGGGCGTCACGGGTGCCGAGTTCGCCTCGGCCTATTGCGCGCTCGGCGCGCAGGTCACCCTCATCTCGAGCCGCGACCAGGTGCTGCCGGGTGAGGATGCCGATGCCGCGCAGCTCATCGAGCAGGTCTTCCGCCGCAACGGCATGACGCTGCTCGCCACGAGCCGTGCCGACTCGGTCGTCAACACGGGCGATGGCGTGACGGTCACCCTGAGCGACGGCACCGTCATCGAGGGCTCGCACTGCCTCATGGCCGTCGGCTCGATCCCCAACACCGCGGGCATCGGACTCGAGGAGGCCGGGGTGCAGCTCACGGCCTCCGGTCATATCGCGGTCAATAAGGTGGCGCGCACCTCCATGCCGAGTGTGTACGCGGTCGGCGACTGCAGCGACTCGCTGCCCCTAGCATCCGTCGCCTCGATGCAGGGCCGCACGGCCGTGTACCACGCGATGGGCGATGCGGTGACCCCGATCACGCTGCGCAACGTCACCTCGAACATCTTCACGGCGCCCGAGATCGCCACGGTCGGCTTCTCGCAAAAGCAGATCGAAGACGGCGAGACACGCGGCATCGTGCACAAGCTCATGCTCGAGACCAACGCGCGGGCGAAGATGCAGGGCGTCACCGACGGCTTCATCAAGCTCTTCGCGGCGAAGACCTCGGGCACGGTCATCGGCGGCGTCGTCGTGGCGCCGCGGGCCTCCGAGCTCATCCTGCCGATCGCCCTCGCGATCGAGCACCGCCTGACGGTGGACCAGCTCGCACGCGCTTACTCGGTGTACCCCTCGCTCTCGGGCGGCATCACGGATGCCGCGCGCGCGATGCACGTGCCCCGCGACTGACCCGTCCCGCCGGCGTCGGTGCCGCCGCCCCGCCCTCGCCCTCCGCAAGAGTGCTCCCTAGCGACAAAAGCAGCGTCGACACCCACCACAGTCGTCGCTGGGCGCCACAGTCGCTGAGCGCATCGTCTCCTCCCCGTCACTCCCTCGGCCGTGATGGGCACAAAGGCGACGCGCGAGCTCGCTGACGTGCCTCGCGCTGGCCCACCATTTGCCGATGATGACCGTTGAGCACTCAGCTGACCTCCGCGCCGCAGCGGCGCACCTCGTGATCGTGAACGAGGTGCATGAGGCCGATGAGCGCGGCCGTGTCGAGCGCGCCCGTCGGCGCGGCGACCTCGTGACGCTCAGTCGAGGCATCCACCTATCCGCGGCGAGGTGGGCCGCGTTGTCGGATGATGACCGCTACCGCCTGCGCTCGATCGCCGCCCACCGCCTGCTGACCTCTGGTGAGGTGCTGTCGCTTCGATCCGCGGCAGCTCTGCACCGCCTTCCCGTCGTCGGCGACTGGCCGAGTCGGGCCGAGTCGTCAGTGCTCTGCGGCAGCGGTCTCACGTCATCGAATGCGCTGCGGCGGCATCGTGTCGTGAGGCCACCGCGCCGCGAGCTGCTCGGCCGAATCCCTGTCACGACGCTGCCGCAAACGGTTGTCGACCTCGCGGCCGAGCTCCCGTTCATCTCCGGGGTCGCCGCTAGTGACGCGGCGCACCGGATGACCGAGAGCAGCCGCGACCCTCATCAGTTCGCCGCATTTCGTGCTGAGCTCGGTGAGATCGCGAGCGTGCTGGGCACAGGTCGTGGCTCGGCGCGCGTACGTCGAGTTCTCGGCTTCAGCGACTCGCGTTCAGAAAGTCCGGGAGAGTCGGTCACGCGAGCAGCGCTGCACATTCTTGGAGCGCCCGAGCCGGTGCCGCAGCATCCCATCACCGGCATCAGCGGTCGGTCCTGGCGTGTCGATCTGGCGTGGCCCGAGCTCGGGATCGTTCTCGAGTTCGACGGCAAGAGCAAGTACACCGACCCGCGGTTCATGGCGGGGCGTTCGGCGTCAGAGGTGCTCTACGAGGAGAAGCTTCGCGAGGATGACATCAGGCCGAGGGTCCGGGCGTTCGGCCGCGTCGACTGGCCGACGGCGATGAACCTTCCACGTCTGGCGACCCGGGTGGTCGAGCTCGGCGTGCCTCTGCCTGCTTGGCGAGCAACTGTGTTCGCCTGAGACAAGTGGGGCCACTCGCACGAGCACCCTTGTCGCCGGGCAGCACTCTTGCGGGCGCCGGAGCGCGCGGCTCAGTCGGTGATCGTGAGGAGCACGTGGCCCGACGACACCGTCTCGCCGACCGCGGCGCCGATGCTCGCGACCACGCCGTCTTTGTGTGCGGTCAGGGGCTGCTCCATCTTCATGGCCTCGAGCACGACGACGAGGTCGCCCGCGACGACCTTGTCGCCCTCGGCGACGGCGAGCTTGACGACCGTGGCCTGCATGGGGCTCTTCACGGCATCGCCCGAGGCGCCGGCCGCAACTGCTGATCCCGAGCGGCGCTTGGGCGGGGCGGCGAGAGCGGTCGAGGCGCGCGAGCCGGAAGTGGGCATGAGCGTCTCGGGCAGCGATACCTCGAGGCGCTTGCCACCGACCTCGACGACGACCGTGTGCCGCGCGGCAGGCGTCGCGAGCGGCTCGGCGAGCGATCCGCTCCACGGCTCGAGCTGGTTGTCGAACTCGGTCTCGATCCAGCGCGTGGAGACCGTGAACGGGGCACCGTCGGCCGGGGCGAAGGCCGGGTCGTCGACGATCGCGCGGTGGAAGGGCAGCACGGTGGGCAGGCCCGCGACCTCGAACTCGGCGAGGGCGCGGCGCGAGCGCTCGAGGGCGTCGTCGCGCGTCTTGCCCGTGACGATGAGCTTGGCGAGTAGCGAGTCGAAGGCGCCCGAGATGACGTCGCCCGTGGTGACGCCCGAGTCGACGCGCACGCCGGGGCCGCCGGGGAAGCGCAGGGCGTGCACGGGGCCGGGCATGGGCATGAAGTTCAGCCCCGGGTCCTCCCCATTGATGCGGAACTCGAACGAGTGGCCGTGCGCGACGGGGTCGTCATAGCCGATCGCCTCGCCCTCGGCGAGACGAAACTGCTCGCGCACGAGGTCGATGCCCGTGACCTCTTCTGAGACGGGATGCTCGACCTGAAGCCGCGTGTTGACCTCGAGGAACGACACCGTGCCGTCGGCGCCGATGAGGAACTCGCAGGTGCCGGCGCCGACGTAGCCGACCTCTTTCAGGATGGCCTTCGATGAGCGGTACAGCAGCTCGGTCTGCTCCTCGGTCAGGAACGGCGCGGGAGCCTCCTCGACGAGCTTCTGGTGGCGGCGCTGCAGCGAGCAGTCGCGCGTCGAGATGACGACGACGGTGCCGTGCGCGTCGGCGAGGCACTGCGTCTCGACGTGCCGCGGCTTGTCGAGGTACTTCTCGACGAAGCACTCGCCCCGGCCGAAGGCCGCGATGGCCTCGCGGGTGGCCGAGTCGAACAGTTCGGGAATCTCCTCGCGCGTGCGAGCGACCTTGAGGCCGCGGCCGCCGCCGCCGAAGGCGGCCTTGATGGCCACGGGCAGTCCGTGCTCGTCGACGAACGCGAGCACCTCGTCGGCGCTGCTGACGGGGTTGAGGGTTCCGGGAGCGAGGGGGGCGCCGACCCTCTCAGCGATGTGCCGGGCGCTGACCTTGTCGCCGAGCTTCTCGATCGCATCCGGAGACGGCCCGATCCAGATGAGGCCCGCGTCGATGACCGCCCGCGCGAAGTCGGCGTTCTCGGCGAGGAAGCCGTAGCCCGGGTGCACCGCGTCGGCTCCGGCCCGCCGGGCGATCCTCAAAAGCTTGTCGATGACGAGGTAGGTGTCGGCGCTCGTCGTGCCGTTGAGCGCGTAGGCTTCGTCGGCGAGGCGCACGTGCCGGGCATCCCGATCTTGATCGGCATAGACGGCCACCGTTGCGATGCCCGAGTCACGGGCGGCGCGGATGACGCGGACGGCGATCTCGCCACGGTTGGCGATGAGGATCTTCGTGATGCGGGCCATGGTTCCCCAGCCTAGGGGTGCGCGCGGCGCCGGCATTTGGCGCAGGCCCACAAAAGGAGTGCAGATCGCTTAGCGGTTCCAGAGATCGGTCCAGCGCCCGCCGAGCTCGTGCACGAGCTTACGCAGTAGCGGCACCGAGAGGCCGACGACGGTGTGCGGGTCGCCCTCGATGCGGTCGATGAAACCAGCACCCTTCGCGTCGATCGTGAACGCTCCGGCCACCTTCAGGGGCTCGCCCGTCGCAATGTAGGCGTCGATCTCAGCGGTCTCGATGTCGTCGGCGAAGTGCACCGTCGCGCGGGATGCTCGCCCGACCGCACCGTTCACCCGACCACCCCGGTGGTCGATGAGCCAGTGGCCCGAGTGCAGCACTCCGCTACGCCCGCGCTGGGCGAGCCAGCGCTCCCGGGCGATCGCGGGTTCGTGCGGCTTGCCGTACACGGTGCCGTCGAGCTCGAAGGCGGAGTCGCCGCCGAGGATGAACCCGTCGACGTCGCCCGGCGAGAGCCCCGCGCCGGCGAGCACCGCGGCATCGAGCCCCGCCTCGGCCTTGAGGCGGGCGAGCAGCTGCACCATCTCGTCGGCCGGCAGGCGGCCCTCGGGATGCGCGGCCGCGGCCGCATCCACTGCCCGCTCTTCATCGACCCCCGGCGCAAACGCGACCGGCTCGATGCCGACCGCCCGCAGCGTCGCGAGCCGGGCCGGAGACGTCGAGGCGAGGTAAAGGCGCACGGCTCGATGCTACGGCGGTGCTCGCAACTCAGGCTGTAACGGCGGATGTGACGCAGTACCCGCCCGCGACCGGCCGTTCAGCCTGAGTTGCGAACAATAGGCTGGCCGCATGGGAGAGCACATCGGCAGCATCATCGAACTGACCGTCTCCACGATCGCCCACGGTGGTAGTGCCGTCGGTCGCCTCGACGGCCGGGTGGTGTTCGTGAGCGACGCGATCCCGGGCGAGACGGTGCGGGCGCGCGTGAGCGACGACCGCAAGAAGAGCTTCTGGCGTGCCGACGCCGTCGAGGTGCTGCAGCCGAGCGAGCACCGCCGCGAGCACGTCTGGTCGGCCGCGGCGATCGACCGCGACCCACGGGGTCGCGCGGGCGGCGCCGAGTTCGGCCACATCGCCCTCGCTCACCAGCGCGAGCTCAAGCGCCAGGTTCTCGCTGAGTCGCTGCAGCGCATGGCGGGCATCCAGAGCGACGTCGTCGTCGAACCGCTGCCGGGCGACCCGGCCGTCAACGGACTCGGCTGGCGCACGCGCATCCGCCTGCACGTCGACGACCAGGGCCGGCTCGGACCGATGGCCTCGCGCTCGCACTCGGTGATCCCGGTGCAGGATGTTCCGCTCGCGACAGCCGCCGTGCAGGCCGCGACGCCGTTCGCCGAGCGGTTCGTCGGCCTCGGGACTCTCGACGTCATCGCGCCGACGACGAGTGATCCGCGGCTGGTCATCGGCGAGCAAAAGCCCACCGTGATTCGCGAGCTCGTGGGGGAGCGCGAGTTCCAGCTCGACGACACCGGGTTCTGGCAGGTGCACCTCGCGGCACCCGTCGCGCTTACGCGTGCGGTGCAGGAGGCCATCGACCCCGCCCTGTTCGACCCGCGCGCCGAGAACCTCGACCTCTACGGCGGGGTCGGGCTGCTCGCCGCGGCCGTCGCCGACCGCTTCGGGCCCGAGACGCGCATCACGAGCGTCGAGTCCGACGAGCGCGCGACCGACCACGCGAGCGAGAACCTCGCCGAGTGGCTCGGGGCCTCGGCCGAGACCGGCCGCGTCGACCGCTGGCTGCGCGATCTCGACGCCGGCGCCTCGGCGGCCGACCGCGAGCGGCTCGCTGCGGCGACGATCGTGCTCGATCCGCCGCGCTCGGGCGCCGGGTCGGAGGTCATCACGGTGCTCGGCAGGCTCGCACCGGCGCAACTCGTGTACGTCGCGTGCGACCCCGTCGCGCTCGCACGGGATGTCGCCCTCGCCGCCGAGGCCGGCTACCGGCTGGCGCGCATGCGGGCCTTCGATCTCTTCCCCCACACCCACCATGTCGAGGCCGTGGCCACGCTGATCCGAGGGTGACTCAGCACCGTGAACACACGGAAGATCGGCGGATTCTCGGCGCGCCCTGCCCCCCGTCCGGGGTACTCGCGCGGCTACCATGAGAGGCGCGACCGGCACCCCCCGACCGTCGCTCTCCCGATCGATGAAGGGTGTGGGTTCCGCTCTCGTGGTAGCTCTGGTGAACAAGCAGGTGCGCGTCGCGGTCGTCGACGACCACGAGTCGGTGCGGCTCGGCTTGCAGGCGGCGTTCACCAACGCCGGGTTCCATGTCGTGTCGACGTCGGCCAGTGTTCCCGAGCTCGTCGAGACGCTCGAGAGCCGCGAGCTCGACGTGGTCGTGCTCGACCTCTCGCTCGGCGACGGCTCGAGCGTGACCGAGAACGTCAAGGCCGTGCAGGCGTTGGGTGCCGCCGTGCTCGTGCACTCGATCGCCGACCGCGTCGCGAGCGTGCGCGAGGCCCTCGCCGCCGGGGCCGCCGGGGTGATCCCGAAGTCGTCGGCGACCGCCACTGTGATCGCCGCCGCCGAGACCGTCGCGCGCGGCGAGGTGCTCAACAACCTCGAGTGGGCGAGCGCGATCGACGCTGACCGCGACTTCGCGAAGGCCCAGCTCGGCCGGCGCGAGCGCGAGATCCTGCACCTCTATGCGAGCGGCCTGCCGCTCAAGCTCGCGGCTCAGCAGCTCGGCATCGGCTACTCCACCGCGCGCGAGTACCTCGACCGCATCCGGGCCAAGTACGTCGAGGTGGGCCGCCCGGCCCCGACGAAGGTCGACCTGCTCCGGAGGGCCGTCGAAGACGGCATCCTCCCCGGCCTCGACCCTGACGGCGATGAGTCGGCCTAAGCCGCCCGTGGCCGCGACCGCGCCGACACCGGTGATCGCGAGCGCGGCCGAGGCCGGTGAGACGAAGCGCCCCTCGGCGCAGCGCACACCGCTCAGCCGCAAGCGCGTCGACACCGTCATCTCGCGCTCGGTCGCCTGGTTCGGCATCGTGTTCGGCCTGCAGGCCGTGCCCGCCCTGCTCGGCCAGTACGCGCTCGGGCAGCCCGTGTGGGCCGCGGTCACCGTGACGGTCATGTTCGGCTCGCTGCTCGTGGCGCTGCTGTGCTCGACGATCAAGCGCTGGGTCGTCGGCTCGCACCGGCTCGTCTCGTTCGTCTACGTGGCGGCGCTGCTCACGTGGCCCTTCTTCCTCGCCGACCCCGAGGTTCCGCAGCAGGGCGACCACTGGCTGTACCAGTTGACGACGGTCGCCACGGCGACCGCGGCCATCGGGTTCCGCGTGCGGGGGGCACTCGCCTACCTCATCATCGTGCCGCTCATCTACGGCATCATCC
Source organism: uncultured Microbacteriaceae bacterium (assembly GCA_964412175.1). GTDB lineage: Bacteria > Actinomycetota > Actinomycetes > Actinomycetales > Microbacteriaceae > Microcella. Next base: position 42,534 of record CAYPND010000013.1, read on the forward strand.
GGGCCACCCCGCAAGGCGGCGGCGGGCCGTGGGAGCTCGGGCTCTTCAACGCGATCTACGCGATCATCCTCGGCGGCGCGGTGCTCGTCATCGTTACCATGACCCGCGTCGCGGCCTCGTCGGTCGACGAGGCCCAGGGGGCCGCGCTCGATCGCTACGCCCGGGCCGTGCGCCAGCACGCGACCGAGGTCGAGCGCGTGCACGTCGACTCGATTGTGCACGACAGCGTGCTCACGACCCTGCTGAGCGCCGCTCGAGCGGAGTCTCCCGAGCAGAAGGCGCTCGCCGCCCACATGGCGTCGAACGCTATGCGTCATTTGCGCGAGGCTGCGCTCGTCTCGCCCGACGATGGCACGACCGTGCGCTTCCGGCAACTCGCTGACCGCATTGTGACGGCCGCCCGCCAGATGCCCGTTCCGTTCACGGTGCGCGTGCGCTCGCTCGACACCCGCGTCATTCCCTCTGCGCAGGCAGAGGCCCTCTACTCCGCGGCGGTGCAGGCCATGATGAACAGCGCGCAGCACGCCGGCCCGGGAGAGGTGCGCCGCTGGCTCAAGGTGGCGGGCGTGCACGGCGGCGCCGTCGAGATCGAAGTCGGCGACGCGGGTTCGGGCTTCGACCCCGGCTCGGTGCCCGATGAGCGCCTCGGGGTGCGCCGTTCGATCGTCGAGCGCACCGCCAACGCGGGCGGCCACGCCGAGGTGCGGGCTGCGCCCGGCCGCGGCACCGTGATCGTGCTCTCCTGGCCCGTCTTCGTCGCGCGCGCCGCTGACGACGACGCCGCTGAGGAGGAGCAGGCATGAGGATCGGGGTTCCCCGCGCCCTCATCGTGACGATGGCGGCGATCTTCTCGGCGTACCACATCGTGCTCGGGCTCTACACGATCGATACCCCGGCTGATCCGCTGCCCGTGCTCGCGGCGATGGTGTTCTACGCCACGGCCACAACGGTCAGCCTGCTGCCGGGCCAGCCCGAGCGCATGCCGACCTGGATGGCCGCCGCGAACGTGCTCGTCTCCATCCTCATGACGGTGCTCATCACGCCGCAACTCGATGTAGGCTCCGACGCGGCGCCGCTCGGCTACGCCACCTGGTACGTCGCGGCCGTGGGCACGCTCTTGACGATCACGTCGACGCGTCGTCGGCACCTCTTCGCGTGGATCGGCATCGCGGCCCTCGCGACACAGACGGTCATCTGGGGCGGCCCGGGCCAGCTGATCGGCATCGGGGTCGTGGGCAGCGCCGCATGGGTGGCCGTCTCGCACATCCTGTCGCGGGCGCTGGCGAAGGCCTCGCGGGATGCGGCCCGGTTCGCGCGCGCCGAGCGCGAGGCAACCGACTGGCAGGCCGCCCAGGAGGCCCACCTCTACGAACGGCAGTTCCGCCTCGGGCAAACCGGCACCACGGCGGTGCCTATGCTCGTCATCATCGAGGAGTCGCAGGGTGAGCTCACTGACGAGCAGCGGCAGGAATGCCTGCACCTGGAGGGGGCGATCCGCGACGAGATTCGCGGGCGGCGGCTGCTTGATGACGCGGTGCGCCGCGAGGTCATGGCTGCCCGCCGGCGCGGGGTTTCGGTGAGCCTGTTCGACGAAGGCGGGCTCGACGAGCTCGACGAGGCCTCCCTCTCCCGTGTTCTCGGCACGCTCGCCGAGGCAATCCGCACGACGACGGCGACGCGCGTGATCGCACGCACGGCGCCGGTCGACTCGGAGGTCGCGGTGACAGTGGTGGGGCTCACGCCCTCGGGCGACGGGCGAGCACGTGAGCTCGGTCAGTCGGACGACGATGACGATGACTCCGTCGACCTCTGGCTCGAGATTCCTCGCAGTTCTCTCTAGTCGAGGGTTAACGATCGAAGGGCCGGAGTACCCAACTCCGGCCCTTCGTAACGTATCGAGGTAGACCGACAACCCGAATGCTGATCTACCTCGCCCCCCAATCACTAACCGCTACCCGTGCGGCTACCGTGATCGGTGGTGAGCTCCGAGGGAGCATCACCTGACATCAGTAATCATGCCGAAGACACCCTGAGATTGCAGTCATCATTTTGGGGGACTACGGGGGACAGGTTTCGTACCCCATTCGTCGAAAATCCCCGGAATTCCGCGGTTCACAAAGACGAGGATCACTAATTCCAGGGTACATTGCCCCCGAAAGGGGGGATTCTGGGAGCGTGCACGCTGTTTCGCCGCGGAATCAGGGGCATTCTGCTTCGGATTCCGTCGTCAGACGGGGGCGAAACCGCGGAGTCAGTAGCCCCGCACGCCGGTCGTCGCGGCCCAGGCACCCGGACCGGGGGACAACGGGCCGCGCATGGCGCGCGCGCCGGCCCTCCAGCGATCGACGGGAGGCTCGAGCAGCTCGGCTCCGCGGGCGGCCTGCTCGGCGAGCACGGCCATGATCACCGAGTACGCCGCGGCGAGCTCGTCGTCGGTCGGGCTGCCCGCCACAACGCGCATGGTGGCGGCAGGGGCATCCCCCGCCCCAGCATCGGATGCGCCGGTCACAGCGGGATGTTCCCGTGTTTCTTGGGCGGCAGGCTCGCGCGCTTTCCCTTGAGGGCGCGCAGCGCCTTGATGATGGCGACGCGCGTCGCGGCCGGCTCGATGATGCCGTCGAGCTCGCCGCGCTCCGCCGCGAGGAAGGGGCTCGCGACGTTGTAGGTGTACTCGTTCGCGAGGCGCGTGCGCACGGCAGCGACGTCGTCGCCCGCCGCCTCGGCGGCCCTGATCTGGTCGCGGTACAGGATGTTCACCGCACCTTGCCCGCCCATGACGGCGATCTCGGCCGTCGGCCAGGCGAGGTTCATGTCGGCACCGAGCTGCTTCGAGCCCATGACGATGTAGGCGCCGCCGTAGGCCTTGCGCGTGATGACGGTGACGAGCGGCACGGTCGCTTCGGCGTAGGCATAGAGCAGCTTCGCACCGCGGCGGATGACGCCCGTCCACTCCTGGTCGGTGCCCGGCAGGTATCCGGGTACGTCGACGAGGGTGAGGATGGGGATCGAGAAGGCGTCGCAGAAGCGCACGAAGCGCGCGGCTTTCTCGCCGGCGTCGATGTTGAGGGTGCCGGCCATGGCCTTCGGTTGGTTCGCGATGACGCCGACGCTGCGGCCGTCAACGCGGGCGAACCCGATGACGATGTTGGGCGCGAAGAGCGGCTGCACCTCGAGGAACGAGCCCTCGTCGACGACGTGGTCGATGATGTCGATGACGTCGTAGGGCTGGTTGGCGCTGTCGGGGATCATCGTGTTGAGCTGGCGGTCGGCGTCGGTGATCTCGAGCTCGGCCTCGGCCGCGTACTGCGGCAGCTCGGCGAGGTTGTTGTCGGGCAAGTAGCTCAGCAGGGCTCGGGCGTAGTCGAAGGCGTCGTTCTCGTCGCTCGCGAGGTAGTGCGAGACGCCCGAGGTGCGGTTGTGGGTGAGCGCGCCGCCGAGCTCCTCCATACCGACGTCTTCGCCCGTGACGGTCTTGATCACGTCGGGGCCGGTCACGAACATCTGGCTGGTCTTGTCGACCATGATGACGAAGTCGGTGAGCGCGGGCGAGTAGACGGCGCCGCCCGCAGCGGGGCCGCAGATGATCGAGATCTGGGGGATCACGCCGCTCGCGGCCGTGTTGCGGCGGAAGATCTCGCCGTACTTGCCGAGCGCGACGACGCCCTCCTGGATGCGCGCCCCGCCCGAGTCGAGGATGCCGATGATCGGCACGCCCGTCTTGAGCGCGAGCTCCATGACCTTGATGATCTTCTCGCCCGCGACCTCGCCGAGCGAGCCGCCGAAGATCGTGAAGTCTTGGCTGTAGACGGCGACCTGCCGGCCGTGCACGGTGCCCGTGCCGGTGACGACGGCGTCGCCGTAGGGGCGCTTGGCATCCATGCCGAAGGCGTGCGTGCGGTGGCGCACGAACTCGTCGAGCTCGACGAAGCTGCCGTGGTCGAGCAGGGTGTCGATGCGCTCGCGCGCCGTCATCTTGCCCTTGGCGTGCTGCTTCTCGATTGCGGCCTCGCCGCTCGCCGTCACGGCCTCGTGGTAGCGGATCTTGAGGTCGGCGATCTTGCCGGCGGTCGTCGAAAGATCGGGGGCGGGCGCGCTCATGGGGTCGGTCACCGTGTCAGCCTATCGACCACCCCCCGCCGGGTGCCGTTGGAGGAGTTCCACAGCATTGGCCGCCGCACCTCGTGATTCCCACGGATGCTGCACCCGCCGCTCGCCCGCTGGTTACTCCCCGTGCACCCGGCGTTGGTCCGGGCTTCCTACCGTGGCGCGATGGACACCGGGAGAAGTGCGGTGCGCACCGGGACGGTCGCCTGGGTCGAGTCACCGCTGCAGCTGCTGGGGGCGCTCGAGCACGCGGCGCTGAGCGGCACCGGGCCCCTGACGGTCGTGCCGCGGGCGGGAGATGCGCAGCTCGAGCGCACCGCGGCGCACCTCGCCGACCGCGTCGCGGGGGATCCGGCGATCGAGGCGCGCATCGTTCTCGACCGGCGCGTCATGCCGCCCCGGATGTTCGGCGCCGGTGAGGCCTGGCTGATCGGCGACGCCTACTCCGGGCAGGTGCAGGCGCGCCTCGACCGGGTGGAGCCGGGCACGATCACTCTTGTCGACGAAGGCGCCATCACCCAGCTGCTCGCTGAGCAGCTGCGCATGGGGGCGCCGGTGCTGCGGCCGCGGCCGCCGCGGCTACTGCGCGGGCTGCGGCACGAGCTCGCCACGCGGACGACCCGGCGGCTCCGCCGACTGGCCGCTGAGGGGCGCCTGGCGCTCACGACCTTCCTCCGGCCGGACGACGCCGCGGTCGTGACCCTGCGCGCCCTGGGGGTCGCGGTGCTCACCCACGACTTCGACGTCACGCGGCGATGGGGTCACGCGGCGGCGTCGGTTCCGCGCGGGGCGAGCGTCGTGCTCGGCTCCGCGCGCGTGGTCGATGGCTTGGATGACGCGGGCAGCGCGCTCGAGAGCATCCGCCGCCTCGCCGCATCGGGAGCGGTCGCGTACCTGCCGCATCGTCGGGAGCCCCGCTGGTTCCTCACCGCGGTCGGGCGAGTACCGGGGGTCGTCGTCGTGACCCCCCGCGTGCCCATCGAGCTCGCGCTCGCGGGCACCGCCCACCCTGTGACCGTCATCGCCGGCGAGACGACGGCGGCGGAGACGCTGCCGATCGTGCTGCGCGGCACCGGGTCGGCGGTCGTGCGCCCGCCGGTGGTGCCCGAGGTCGCTCGATGATGGGCGAGACGGTGGCGATCATCCCCGCCCGCGGGGGCTCGGTCGGCATCCCCCGCAAGAACCTGCAGCGCGTCGGCGACGACACGCTCGTCGCGCGGGCCGTGCGCAGCGCGCGGGCCGCGGCGGGCATCCACCGCGTCATCGTGTCGACGGATGACGCCGAGATCGCGCTCGAGTCGCGGCGGGCCGGCGCGTTCATCATCGATCGGCCCGCGAGCCTCGCCACGTCGACGGCCTCATCGGAGTCGGCGCTGCTGCACGCGCTCGGTGCACTCGACCGGCCCGTCGACGTCGTCGTCATGCTGCAGGCGACGTCGCCCTTCATCGACCCGGGCGACCTCGATGCCGCGATCGGCCGCGTTCGGTTGGGAGAGGCCGACGCGGTGTTCGCGGCTGTCGCGACTCCCGTGTTCCTCTGGCGCCCCTCGGGTCGTGCCGCCGGCTGGGAGGGGGTCAACCACGACGCCGCCGTGCGGCTCCGTCGGCAGGACCTCCCGCTGCAGGTGGCCGAGACGGGCGCCTTCTACGTCATGCGCGCCGAGGGATTCCGCGCGGCCGAGCACCGCTTCTTCGGCCGGGTGGAGCCCCAGCTCGTCGACGAACGATTCGCGGTCGACATCGACACCGAGGTCGAGCTCGAGATCGCTCGAGCACTCGCCGCCCATCACGACACCGAGTTCCGCACCCCCGCCCGCCGCCCCGCAGAGGAGAACCAGCCATGACCGTCACCATCGCCGCTCGCCGCATCGACGACGACAGCCCTGTCTACGTGATCGGAGAGATCGGGCTCAACCACAACGGCGACGTCGAGCTCGCCATGCGCCTTATCGATGTAGCGGCGGATGCCGGGGCCGACGCCGTGAAGTTTCAGAAGCGCACCCCCGAGATCGCCACTCCCGAGCACATGCGCGACACCCTGCGCGAGACCCCCTGGGGCACGATGACGTACCTCGAGTACCGGCACCGCGTCGAGTTCGACGCCGAGCAGTACGCCCAGATCGGCGCCTACGCCGCCTCGCGCGGGCTCGACTGGTTCGCGTCGCCGTGGGATGTGCCGAGCGTCGACGTGCTCGAGCAGCTCGACGTCGTCGCGCACAAGATCGCGTCGGCATCGGTCACCGACACCGAGCTGCTCGACCGGGTCGCGAGCACCGGCAAGCCCGTCATCCTCTCGACCGGGATGTCGACGCTCGAGGAGATCGACCGCGCCGTCGAGATCCTGGGCACGGAGCGCCTCGTGCTGCTGCACGCGACATCGACCTACCCGATGCCGCCGGAGGAGGCCAACCTGCGCACGATCGCCACGCTGCGCGATCGCTACCGCGGGGTGCCGATCGGCTACTCGGGGCACGAGCGCGGGCTGCAGATCAGCCTCGCCGCGGTCGCGCTCGGTGCGCGGGTCGTCGAGCGGCACATCACCCTCGACCGCACGATGTGGGGCTCGGATCACGCCGCTTCGCTCGAGCCGCAGGGCTTCGAGCACCTCGTGCGCGACATCCGCATCATCGAGACCGCCCTCGGCGACGGCGTGAAGCGGGTCTTCCCGGGCGAGATCGCCCCGAAGGCCAAGCTGCGCCGCGTTCCCGCGTGATCGCCGTCGCCCTCGCCGACTCCGACTCGTACCTCAAGTGGGGCGCGGCGACGCTCGATCGCATCGCGCCCGAGGCCGACCGCCGCGTCGCGGTCGTCGCAAACCCGGTCATGCCGAGCGCGGCGCAGCGGGCCGCGGCGGTCGCGGGCACCTCGTGGGCGACGCAGGAGGTGCCCGTGATGACGGTGGATGCGGCGGTCGCGCTCGTGCGCGACCTCCAGGCGGATGCCGTGCTCGTGGCCATGCGGGGGCCGACGGCGGCACTGCTGCTGTCGATGCTCGCCGAGCTGCCGCAGCGGCCCGTGCTGTGGTCGGGCATCCCCGGCATCGCGCTGCCGGCGCGTCGTAAGGCGCTGGTGTACCGGGCGCAGGCCGACCTCGTGATCGTGCACTCGCATCAGGAGCGTCGGGCCTTCACCGAGCTCGACCGCGACGAGGGGCTCGCGCACCGGTTCGCGCTGACGACCCTGCCCTTCCTCGAGCGCAGGCCGAGCACGGGGGACGACGTCGTGCTCGCCGCGCAGGCGCTCGTGCCGGCCACGCGCCCGGAGCGCGAGGTGCTCGTGCACCGCTTTGTCGAGGCGGCGCGGCGGCGGCCCGATCGGTGGTTCGTGCTCAAGGTGCGGGCTCAGCGCGGCGAGCGCCAGACGCACGACGAGCGGTGGCCGCTCGACGAGATCCTGGCGACCGTGCGCGACGCCCCCGCCAACGTGCACGTGCAGTCGGGCCCGATGAGCGCGGCGCTCGACCGCGCGGGAGCCGTGGCCTCGGTGAGCTCGACGGCGATCATTGAGGCGGTCGCGCGGGGTATCCCCGCCATCGTGCTCGACGATTTCGGGGTCGGCGACGAGCAGCTCAACGGCATCTTCATCGGCAGCGGGCTTCTCGGGTCGGGCGACGATCTCATCGAGGGCCGCTTCCGCGTCGCCGACGCCGAGTGGTCGACGCAGAACTACCTGCACGAGGGCGCCGACGACGACGCGCGGGCCGCGCTCGACGACCTCGTGCAGCGGCGCGCGCGCGACGGTCTGCCGCAGCGCCCACCCGCGCGCTCCCGCACCGGTGGCGTGCTCCGCGAGGCGTGGAACCGCCGGACCGCCCTCGGGCGCCACGACGCTCGCGCGCTCGGGGTCGTCGCGCTCGCCATCGGCGTGCCTGCCCGCGCGATCGTGCGCGGTGCGCGGCGCGCCCGGCGCCTCGTGGCACGACCGACCGGGGGCTGAGCGCGCCCCGGTCTCGTAGGCTCCCAGCGTGACCGAGTCAGTGAGCGCGAGCGGGGAGCTGCCGCTGAGCCGCGCCGTGAGCCCCGACCTCGAGTGGCGGGCCAGCTGCGCCTCGACGAACTCCGAGCTCGTCGCGGGCGCCGCGCAGCGCCCCGACCTCGCCGTGCTCGCGACCACCGACCAGACGGCGGGCCGCGGCCGGCTCGGCCGGGTCTGGTCGGCGCCCGCAGGCTCGGCGCTCGCCGTCTCGGTGTTCGTTCGGCACCGCGGCGAGCCCGAGCCGCGGCGCCTCGGCTGGCTGCCGCTCGTCGCGGGGGTCGCCATGGTGCGGGCGGCGCGCGCGCTCGGGGTGCCCGGTGCGGCACTCAAGTGGCCGAACGACGTGCTCGTCGATGCCGGGGGCGACGGCCCGCTCAAGCTCAGCGGCATCCTCACCGAGCTCACGCCCGAGGGGGTCGTGATCGGGGCGGGGCTCAATCTCTCGATGGGGCGCGACGACCTGCCCGTGCCGACCGCGACATCCCTCGCCCTGCAGGGGGTGCCGGTGGATGCCGCGCTCGCGGATCGCTCGCTCGCCGCGTACCTGCGCGAGCTGCTGCCCCTCGTGGCCCAGTGGCGCGCGGTGACCGACCCGGCAGGGCTGCGGCACGTCGTCGAGCCCGAGCTGCGCACGCTCGGCCGCGCGGTGCGGGTCGACCGGCCCGGCCTGCCGCTGCTGCTCGGCGCGGCGGAGGGTCTCGACGACGACGGCCGCCTGCTCGTGCGGGCGAGCGACCCGGTCGAGGGCCTCGTCGCCGTGGCGGCGGGCGACGTGACGCATCTGCGGTATGAATAGGGCATGACGGGCGAGAACCGCGTGCCGGAGCGGGCCATCGCCCGAGTGCGCCCGCACGCACGAGCGCTCGCACTGCCGTCGATCGCCCTGGTGGCCGCGGTGGGCGCGACGACCTTCGGGGCCCTCGTCGTCGACGAGCTCTGGCAGGTGCTTGCGGTGCTGTTCGGCGGGCTCGTCGTCATCGGGCTGCTGTCGCTGCTGCCGCTGCTGCGCTGGCTCAGCACTCAGTACCTCATCACTACGCGACGCATCGTGCTGCGCACGGGGCTGCTCGTGCGCACGCGGCAGGAGGTGCTGCTGAGCCGCAGCTACGACGTCTCGGTGCGCCAAGCGGGGCTGCAGTCGGCGTTCCGGTCGGGCGACGTGCTCATCAACACGGGTCTCGACCGCCCGATCGTGCTGCGCGATGTGCCGCGCGCCGACCTCGTGCAGCGCGCGCTCGGCGACGTCATGGAGACGAGCACGACCTCGATCGCGACGGTGCGCCGGCCGGTCGAGACGACCGACCCGGCCTTGCGCCGCTCGCGCACCGACCGCTGAGCGACGCCCCGACGCGGCACCCGGCACGGTTAGGCTCGACGGGTGCGGATCTCAGTCATCGGATGCGGGTATCTCGGAGCAGTGCACGCGGCCTGCATGGCCGAACTGGGGCACGATGTCGTGGGCGTCGACGTCGACGCGGCGAAGATCGCGGGGCTCGCGGCCGGCCGTTCGCCGTTCTTCGAGCCCGGCCTCGATGACCTGTTGGCCGCCGAGCACGGCCGCCTGCGGTTCTCAACCGACGTCGCCGAAGCGGCCGGGGCGACCGTGTACTTCATCGCTGTGGGCACGCCGCAGTCGGCCGACGGCCGCGCCGCCGACATGACCTTCGTCGACGCCGCCGTGCACTCGTTGCTGCCGCACATCGGGCCGGGGCATCTCGTCGTCGGCAAGTCGACCGTTCCCGTCGGCAGCGCGGCGCGGCTCGCCGAGCTCGTCGAGGCGACGGGGGCGCGCCTGGCCTGGAACCCCGAGTTCCTGCGCGAGGGCTTCGCGGTCTCCGACACCCTCTCGCCCGACCGGCTCGTCTACGGCGTGCGCCCGGGCGACGCTGCGGCACCCGCCGTGCTCGACGAGGTCTACGCGCGCACCCTCGCCGAGGGCACCCCGCGCATCGTCACCGACTTCGCGACCGCCGAGCTCGTCAAGGTCTCGGCCAACGCCTTCCTCGCCACGAAGATCTCGTTCATCAACGCCATGGCCGAGATCGCCGAGGTGACCGGCGCCGACGTCGCGACCCTCGCCGACGCCATCGGCGCCGACGCCCGCATCGGCCGCCGCTTCCTCAACGCGGGGGTCGGCTTCGGCGGGGGATGCCTGCCCAAGGACATCCGCGCCTTCCAAGCCCGCGCTGCCGAGCTCGGGGTCGGGCACGCCCTGGCCTTCCTCGACGAGGTCGACCAGATCAACCTCCGGCGCCGCCAGCGCGTCGTCGACCTCGTCGCCGAGCACCTCGACGGCGGTATCGCCGGTCGCACGGTCGCCGTGCTCGGGCTGTCGTTCAAGCCCGACTCCGACGATGTGCGCGACTCGCCCGCCCTCGACGTCGCGGGCCGCCTGCTCGACGCGGGCGCGGTCGTGCGCGCGACCGACCCGAAGGCGGTCGAGACCTCGCGCCGGCGCGAGCCGCGCCTCGACTACCGGTCGTCGGTCGACGAGGCCGTCGCGGGGGCGGATGCCGTGCTCGTGCTCACCGAGTGGCGCGCGTACCGCGACCTCGACCCGACGGCGCTCGCCGCCGCGACCGGGGCGCGCCTCGTGATCGACGGCCGCAACTGCCTCGACCCGGCCGCCTGGCGCGCCGCGGGCTGGACGTACGTCGGGCTCGGGCGGCCCTGAGGCTGCTCCTTCGTCAGAGCGAGGGGGCCGCTCAAGCCCGCCGGGGGTGGAACACCCACGCGCGGTACAGCACGAACCGGAAGGCGCTGCCGAGCGCGAGCCCGGCGACGTTGGTGGCGATGTTGTCGGCGAGCAGGCTCGTGAACCCCAACACGTATCGCGACACCACGAGGCACGCGACGGCGATCAGCAGGCCGCCGATGCTGACGACGGCGAACTCGGCGGCCTCGCGCGCTGCCGGCCGGCGGCGCTCGAGCCGGAAGGTCCAGTACCGGCTGCCGAGCCAGTTGATCGCGATCGCGACCGAGGTCGAGATGACCTTGGCGATGATCGGGCCCTCGGCGATGAGCTCGGGCGCGAGCACGGTGACGCGCAGCAGGTTGAAGAGCGCCACGTCGACGATGAGTCCGACGAGCCCCACCGTGCCGAAGCGGGCGAGCTGGGGGAGGAGTGTGCGCATCGGTCCTCGCAGGGCGGAGGCCGGCGCGCTTGCGGTCGGCCAGAATAGACGGGAGTCGTCCGCAGTCTAGTGAGGAGCATCCATGGCCGTCGTCGGCGTCATCGGAGGGGGCCAGCTCGCGCGCATGATGATTCCCGCGGCCGTGGCGCTCGGCATCGAGCTGCGGGTGCTGGCCGAGGCCCCCGACGCATCGGCCCGTCTCGCGGCGACCCAGGTCGGCGACTACCGCGACACGGCCACGGTGCTGGCCTTCGCGCAGGGCTGCGACGTCGTCACCTTCGACCACGAGCACGTGCCGCAGGAGGTGCTGCGGGCTCTCGTGGCCGCGGGGGCCGCTGTGCGCCCGGGGCCGGATGCCCTGCTCTTCGCGCAAGACAAGCTCATGATGCGCGAGCGCCTGTCGCAGCTCGGCGTGCCCCAGCCCGACTGGGCGCAGGTCGCGTCGGCCGATGACCTGGCCGGATTCCTCGCCGACCACGGCGGCCGCGCCGTGGTCAAGACGCCGCGCGGCGGCTACGACGGCAAGGGCGTGCGTGTGATCGACGACCTCGCGCAGGTTGCCGACTGGCTGGCCGAGGGCCCGCTGCTGGCGGAGGAGCTCGTGCGCTTCGAGCGCGAGCTCGCACAGCTGATCGCGCGCCGGCCGAGCGGCGACGCACGGCTCTGGCCGCTCGTCGAGACGGTGCAGCGCGGCGGAGTGTGCGCCGAGGTCATCGCGCCGGCCCCCCACACGACCGATGCGGTCGAGCGCGCGGCGGCCGAGATCGCCACCTCGGTGGCGCACGGGCTCGGGGTGACGGGGGTGCTCGCGGTCGAGCTCTTCGCGGCGACCGACGGGCGCGTGCTCGTCAACGAGCTCGCCATGCGCCCGCACAACAGCGGACACGTGACGATCGACGGCTCGACGACGAGCCAGTTCGAGCAGCACCTGCGGGCGGTGCTCGACTGGCCGCTCGGCGACACGACGGCGCTCGCGCCGTGGGGCGTCATGATCAACGTCTTCGGCAGCCTGCCCGACGACCAGATCGCCGCCGCGCTCGGCCACCAGCCGACCGCGAAGGTGCACGCCTACGGCAAGGGCCCGCGGGCCGGTCGCAAGGCCGGCCACGTCACCGTGATCGGCGACGATCTCGACGACGCGGCGTACCGCGCGCGTGCGGCTGCGGCCCACTTCGACTGCGACTAGCGGCGGGCCCATGACGCCTCTGCGCCTCTGCGTCTCTGAGCCTCCGCGCTTCCGCGCCCTCGCGAGCCCGGCTGACCAGCCTCGCTCGCCCGGCACTCACGCCCGCCCCGCTCGCCCGCTCGGCACTCCCGCCTGCCCGGCACTCACGCCAGCCTCGCCGCCCGCGCCCCACCTCGCCGCCGGAGCGCGCTCGCTCACGCCCCTACCTTCACGCCCGCGCGCCCATCTTCCCGCCCGAGCGCGCTCGCTCAGGCTGCGGAACTGCACTGTGGCGCGGGCACCGCACGCAGCGGGGGCCCGCTGCGACCGGGTATCGCGATCGGCCGCCGTTGCGGATCGATCGACGCGGGCGGAATGGCCCGGTAGTCGTCGGCTCCGTCTGATCGTCGATGTCGTTCGACCTGCCAGCCGTTGTTGTGTACGAGCAGGTGATGGTGTCGGCACAGCAGCACACCGTCGGCGACGTCGGTGCGGCCGTCGTGGGTGCCCCACGGTTCGATGTGGTGCGCCTCGCACCAGGAGGGTGGCCGTTCGCACCCCGCCCAGCGGCAGCCCCCGTCGCGCACGGCGAGGGCGACCCGCTGACGCGCCGTGAACAGCCGTTGCGAGCGGCCGACGTCGAGCGGCTGGCCGGTCGAGGCGATCAGCACCGCCGTCTGCGTGCCCGCGCAGATCAGCCGCTGAGCAGTCGGGAGCGAGATGGGGTCGGGTTGCCCCTCGAGGTGCGCGGTGCCCGTGCCCGTGCGCAGGTCGCTCGCGGTCACGACCACGCGAACGGAGGGGGCTCCGCTGGAGAGCAGGGCGCGGGAGTCGGCATCGGCTCCAGCGCGCAGCAGGTCGAGGAACGTGTCGGAGGCATACTGCTCGGGGGTGCGGTCATCGGCCCGCATGCGCTCGATGAGCTCGGCATCGCCGGGCGAGAGGAAACTCGGGCCCCCGCGGCGCGGCGAGGTTGCGCGGTCGTAGAGGTCGGTCACGACGGCCGCGGACTCGGGGTCGAGAACCCACGTGGCCCGGGTCATGCCGTCGCTCGCGCGGAACACCCGCAACGATCGAGCGTCACGACGCCCTCGCTCGCGGTCGGCGATGCCCGCCACATCGAGGTCGTCGCGCAGTTGCCGGGCCCGACGATAGAGACGGTCGACATCAAGCGCCCCGATGTCGCCGAGGAGCGCACCGACTGCCGATTCGAGCGCGTCGGCACTCACCGTCTCGCCGACGTCGCCCAACCCCGAGCGGATCGCCTCGAGACCGGCGGTCGACAAATCGCCCCGCGCGACGGGCGCGACGAGCGCCTGCGCCCACCCGGGCAGCCCCGTACCGGGCAGCCCAGCATCGGGCAGCCCCGCATCGAGCAACCCCGCATCGAGCAACCCCGAACCCTGCAGCCCTGCCTCGAGCAGCGCCGCCCCCGCGCGCACCGCGACGCGGGCATCGTGCCGCGAGGACCCGGTGGTGACGCGCACGAGCTCTTCGGGCGTGCGGTGCCCGCGCCGCTGCGCGAGACCCGAGTGCGTGAGGTGCGGCGCCGAGCGCCGGGCCACTTCGCCCGCGAGCAGCGCCGAGCGGGCATCGACCAGACGGCGCACGGCCGCCGCCGCATCGAGGGCGTTGAGCAGCGTCTCATCGTCGAGCGCCAGAACCTCGACATCGCCCCCCTCGGCGCTCGCCGCGAGCGCGCGATGCGCGTCGGCGAGGGAGTCGAGGAGGGAGGAGGGCATGGTCCGATTCTCCCAAGGTTCGAACGTATGTTCTAGAGAGGGCGGCGAATCTCCGGAGAACTCGTCTCGAGCCTCGCCTGTGAGGGAGGAGCGACCCGACACTCGGACCCGGCACCCGGCCCCGCCCAGCCCCGGCCCCGCCACCCCACCCCGTCACCCAGCCAAGCCCCGCACCCCCGCCGCGTGCCACTCCCGCCCCCGCACCCCCGCCGCACCTACCCTGGACCCATGGACTCTCCTCTCGTCGCGGTTGTCATGGGCTCCGACTCCGACTGGTCGGTCATGCAGCACGCCGCCACCGCGCTGACCGAGCTGGGCATCGCCCACGAGGTCGAGGTGCTGAGCGCCCACCGCACTCCTGACGCGATGATCGCGTTCGGGCGCGCGGCCGCCAGCAGGGGCATCCGGGTCATCATCGCCGGGGCGGGCGGCGCCGCTCACCTGCCCGGCATGATCGCGAGCGTCACGACCCTGCCGGTCGTCGGGGTTCCCGTGCCGCTCGCGACCCTCGACGGGCTCGACAGCCTGCTGAGCATCGTGCAGATGCCCGCCGGCATCCCCGTCGCGACCGTCTCGATCGGCGGTGGCCGCAACGCCGGCCTGCTCGCCGCACGCATCATCGGGTCGACGGATGCGGCCGTCTCCGCCCGGCTCTCAGCCTTTGCCGCAGAACTCGAGCGTGCCGTGGCCGAGAAGAACGCCGCCCTGAAGTCGGCGATCGCGCAGGGTCGCGCGACGCCCGCCGCGCCGTGAGCTCGAAGCACCTTCCCGCGGTGAGCCACACCTCGCCGCTGCGGCACCCCGACACGCGCGACCCCGCGGTCATGAGTCGGCGCGCGTGGTGGCTGCTGGGCCTCAACCTGCTCATCCCCGGCAGCGCGCAACTGCTGGCCGGCGACCGCCGCTGGGGCCGGTTCGCCGTGGGCGCGACGTTCACGCTGTGGGCGGCCACCCTCGCCGCGCTGCTGCTGTTCGTGCTATGGCGCCCCGCCGCCCTGACGCTCGCGACGAACCCGATCGTGCTGTGGATCGCCCAGCTCGGGCTGGTCTTCTACGCCGTGCTGTGGCTCGCCACAACCCTCAACGCCTTCACGCTCGTGCGGCTCGTGCGTACGGGGCCGCGCGCGCGCATCCCCATTGCGGTGTTCACGGTGCTGAGCATCGCGCTGACGACGGGCACCGCCGGCTACGCGGCGCTGCTGACGGGCCTGGGGCGGGATGCCCTGGGCTCGGTCTTCGCTGACGGCACGCTTGTCGAGCCCATCGACGGCCGGTACACGATCCTGTTGCTCGGCGGCGACGCGGGGGCTGACCGCTTCGGGTTGCGGCCCGACAGCATGACGCTCGTGAGCATCGACGCCGCGACGGGCGCCGTGACGATGATCGGGATTCCGCGCAACCTCTACAACGCCCCCTTCGCCGAGGGCTCGCCGCTGTGGAACGCCTGGCCGACGGGGTTCGACTGCGGCGACGACTGCCTGCTCGCGTACCTGTACCCATGGGCCGAGGAGCACCCTGAGCTCTACCCCGACGCCGAGGCGAACGGCAGCACGCCCGCGCTCGAAGCCATGAGCGACGCGGTCGAGGGTGTCACGGGCCTGCCCGTGCAGTTCACCGTGCTCATCGATATGGCCGGTTTCGAACGGCTCATTGACGCTCTCGGCGGCGTCGTCGTGACGGTCGACGAGCCCGTGCTGCTCGGCATCAACGGCGGGCCGGTGGTCGGCGAGATCGCGGCGGGCGAGCAGCGCATGGGTGGCGCGACGGCCCTCTGGTACGCCCGCAGCCGCTACAACCTCACCGACTTCGACCGCATGACCCACCAGCGCGATATTCAGGAGGCGATGCTGCAGCAGCTCGAGCCCGGCATCGTGCTCACACGCTTCCAGGCGATCGCCGAGGCCTCGAGCGGGCTCGTGCGCACCGACATCCCCCAGTCGATGCTCGGCGTGCTGAGCGACCTCGCGGTGCAGTCGCGCGACCACGAGATCGTGCGGCTCGAGCTCGTGCCGCCGCTCGTCGACAACGTCTCGCCCGACTTCTCGGTAGTGCACACGATTGTCGCCGAGGCGGTCGCGCCCCGCCCGACGCCCACGTCGATGCCCACCCCGTGACTGCTGCGGGATGCTGCGCTACAGGTCGGCGTGCAGCTGCCAGGTCTTCTCGGCCGAGTCGCGCCAGCTGAACGCGCGGGCACGGTCGAGCCCGCGCACCGCCAGCTCGCCCGCGAGGGCGGCGTCGTCGAGCACCGAGCGAACGGCTTCGGCCAGCCGCGCGGGGTAGCCCTCGCCCGTCTCGCGGGCGACGACCACCCCGGCATCGCCGCACACCTCGACCAGCGCGGGGGCGTCGGAGTGCACGACCGGGGCGCCGAGGCTCATGGCCTCGAGGGCGACGAGTCCCGACCCGGCTGACAGGGCCGGCACCGCGACAACCGCGGCGCGCGAGTACGCCACGGCGAGGTCGGTCTCGTCGAGCACTCCGAGGGCGCGCACGCGGCCCGGCTCGGGCTCTTTGTTGAGTTCGGGCATCGTGCGCAGCAGCGCATCGAGCTCGTCGCCGGTCACCCCCACGAGCAGCAGCGGCACCTCTGGTGCGTGCGGGCCGAGCGCTGCGCGCACGAGCGCGGGCAGCCCGCTGACGCCGTCGAGCCCGCCCACCGCGAGCACGTAGCGCTCGGGCAGCTCGAGCGCCGCGGCGCGCGAGTCGCGGCTCGGGCCCGGGTCGAGGGCGGGGCTCACGGCACCGCTGATGACGCGAACGCGGTCGCCGAGGTCGAGCGCGCCCGCGAGGTCGTCGGCGACCGCGTGCGTCGGCACGACGATCGCATCGGCGTAGCGCTCGGCGCGGTTCGCCATTGCGCGGTTCCAGGCGACGGCCCGGGAGGGCAGGCTCTCGGGATGCGTGAAGGCGGCCGCGTCGTGAATGGTGACGACGATCTGCTCGCCGGGCTTGTTGAGGCGGTCGTGCCGGTAGAGCGGCGCGAAGAGGCTCGGGGCGTGCACCATGCCGGTGCCGGGTAACCGCGTGAAGCCGTGCTGCCAGGCGGCCGCGAGCTGGCGGCGGTCGAGGGCGCTCTTGAACAGCTCGGTCAGGCCGGGCAGCTGCTGCTCGATGCGCGCGTACTCGGCGGGGGGCGACGAGGCGACGATGCCGGCGACGTCGCATCCGCGCGGCGCGGTCTCGATGAGCGCGCGCGTCAGCTCGAGGGCGTAGCGGCCGATGCCGCTCGGCACCGGTTCGCCCACCTGGTCGAGCACAACGCGCAGCGTGGTGAGGCTCATGTGAACAGTCCCTCGGCCATAGCGTCGTCGAGCGCCGCGCGCCAGGGGCGCATCGGCGCGAGGCCGAGGCGGGCCCACCCGTCGTGCGCGAGGACGGAGTTGGCGGGGCGTCGAGCGGGGCGCGCGAACTGCGCGCTGTCTGTCGGCATGACGGTATCAGGGTCGCCCCCGAGGTTTTCGACGATTGCTCGGGCGAAACCGTGCCAGGTGGTCGCCCCCGCGTTGGTGCCGTGCAGCGTGCCGCAGCGCAGGCCGGTGTCGAGCATCCGCACTGTCTGCTCGGCGAGATCGCGCGTCCAGGTGGGCTGGCCGTGCTGATCGTCGACCACGGTTATGGCTCCCTGCTCGCGGTAGAGACGCATCATCGTGCGCACGAAGTTGGGGCCATGCGCGCCGTACAACCAGGCGGTGCGCAGCACGATTGTGCCCTCCGGATGCGCCGCTCGCGCCCGCCGTTCGCCCTCGGCCTTCGACCGGCCGTAGGCGCTGACCGGCGCGGGCTGCGCGTCTTCCGGGTAGGGTCCCGCGTCGTCGCCCGAGAAGACGTAGTCGGTCGAGTACTGCACGAGCACGGCTCCGGCGGCGGCGGATGCCCGCGCCAGGTTCTCCGCGCCCGCCGCGTTGATGAGCGTGGCCTGCTGCTCGTCGGTCTCGGCAGCGTCGACGGCCGTGTACGCCGCCGCGTTGAGAACGACGTCGTGGCCCGCGACCGCCTCAGCGCACGCGAGCGGGTCGGTGATGTCGAGCTCGAGCCGAATGAGCGCGGTGACTGAGTGGTCGGCGAGGGCGGTCTGCAGGTCGCGGCCGAGCATCCCGCCGGCACCCGTGATGAGGTAGCGCGTCACAGTGACCACGCTAGTGGCGACCTGGCGCGCGTGATGTCGGTCACCCTGCCGTCGCCAGGGGCTCGCTGACCAGTTGATGCACGCGCTGATACGAGACGCCGAGAATCACCGCAGCGTCTCGCTGAGAAATCCCGTGGTCGAGCAGTCGATGGGCGCTTCGTCTCATGTCGAGCGATACGTGTGCCTCGAGTTCTCGAGCCTGCTGCCTGAGAGAGAGCGTTGATGCAATCAGCTGTGCCACGTCATCGGGAAGCCGGGGACTCACCCTGATCTCGATCGCATCTGCATCGATGCCGGCGACGAACGAGATCGCCTCGATGATCTGATTCGCCTGCTCGAGGCGGCGCACCTGGGTGATCGCGCCGGGGTGCTCACGGCACTGCAGCACCCACCACTCACCGGTGTGCTCTGCGTCGACAACAAACGATGTCATCTCCACCACCCCTTTCCGAGTTCGGCCGCGAACTGATCGAAGAACCGTCGTGCGGTGACATCATCAATCTCTCGATGCCTCCCCAGAGTCGATCGGGTTGATCCCACGATGACTCCCGTGTGATCCGTCAACTCGGCTTCTCGATACTCCAGTTCGGCCGCGCGCGCCGCCGCACGAACTGTGGCGAGAACGGTCCGGCGCTTCATGCGCGAAATCTAGATTACTAGACGCAGCCGATCTAGCGAGATAGACGGATCTGCGGGCGCGGCGTGTAGTGCGGACGTTGGGGAGGATTCATTGCCCTTGCGCGCGGTAGCGGGCCTCGGTGGCGTCTTTCTGCGGTGCCCACCAGGCCTCGTTGTCGCGGTACCACTGCACCGTGTCGGCGAGCCCCGCGGCGAAGTCGCCGAAGCGCGGCGCCCAGCCGAGCTGGGTGCGCAGCTTGTTCGAGTCGATCGCGTACCGCAGGTCGTGCCCGGGGCGGTCGACGACGTGGTCGTAGGCGTCGGCGGGCTGACCGAGGGCCGTGAGGATCATCTCGACGACGTCTTTGTTGCTCTTCTCGCCGTCAGCGCCGATGAGGTACGTCTCGCCGATGACTCCCTTCTCGAGAATGGTGAGCACGGCCGCCGAGTGGTCGTCGGCGTGGATCCAGTCGCGCACGTTCTCGCCCGAGCCGTAGAGCTTGGGGCGCTCGCCGCGCAGCACATTGGTGATCTGGCGCGGGATGAACTTCTCGACGTGCTGGTAGGGCCCGTAGTTGTTTGAGCAGTTCGAGAGGGTCGCCGGTACGCCGAACGATCGCACCCAGGCGCGCACGAGCAGATCGCTGCCGGCCTTGGTCGATGAGTAGGGGCTCGACGGGTTATAGGGCGTGGTCTCGGTGAAGCGCGCCGGGTCGTCGAGCTCGAGGTCGCCGTAGACCTCGTCGGTCGAGATGTGGTGAAAGCGCGTGCCGTGGCGCCGTGCGGCCTCGAGCAACGTGAAGGTGCCGATGATGTTGGTGTCGACGAAGGGGCGCGGGTCGTCGAGCGAATTGTCGTTGTGGCTCTCGGCGGCGTAGTGCACGACGGCGTCGGCCGAGGCCACAAGACCGTCAACGAGCGCGGCATCGGCGATGTCGCCCTGCACGAAGGCAACGCGATCGGCGGGCAGCCCCTCGAGAGAAGCGCGGTTGCCCGCGTAGGTGAGCTTGTCGAGCACCGTTACGTGGTAGTCGGTGTGCTGCACGACGTGGTGCACGAAGTTCGAGCCGATGAAGCCGGCGCCGCCGGTGACGAGCAGATGCATGACTGCGAGTCTACTGAGCGGGGCGGCCGCCGCCGGTCGGGGCCGCACCTGCCAGGTCAGCGCCGGGCGGTGCGCACGAGCAGGCCGGCCCGCAGCCGCAGGCCCGCGCTCAGCACGACCCGCAGTGGCCAGAGCACCCAGCCGCGGTACTTCGCGGTGAGGAAGCGCCGGGCGCTGTCGTGGTGGGCGCGGATCATCGCGGCCGACTCGCCCTCGGTCGAGTGCGCCCCCGTGTGCGTCGCCGTCACCGCGGGCTCGTAGACGCTGCGGAACCCCGCGCGGCCGAGCCGGAAGCCGAGGTCAACGTCTTCGAAGTACATGAAGTAGCCTTCGTCGAAGCCGCCGATGCGGTCGAAGGCCGAGCGGCGCACGAGCAGGCATGCGCCCGACAGCCAGCCGGCGTCGCGCCGCTGATTGCCCGTGCGCGCGGCATCGTGGTAACGCTTGGTGAACGGGTTGCCCGGCCAGACGCGGGAGAGCACCGCGTGCCCGACGCCCGTGCGCAGCGAGGGCACCGCGCGCGCGGAGGGGTACACCGAGCCATCGGGGTTCAGGATGCGCGGCCCGACGGCCCCGATGTCGTCGCTCGAACATCCGCTCGTCAGGAGGGTCGCGATGGTGTTGGGCGCGAGTTCGACGTCGGGGTTGCTCACGAGCACCCACTCGACCGCCGCATCGAGCGTCGCGACGCCGGCGTTAACGGCAGCCCCGTAGCCCGGGTTCTGCTCGAGGGGCAGATAACGCGCGTGGTGCGTGCCGGCCGCGCTGCGAGCCCCCTCCCCCTCGGCTGGGCAGTTGTCGACGACGACTACCTCGAGCGGCACGCCCTGGCTCGCGCGCACCGACTGCAGGAAGGGCCCGAGCACCCGGTCTGACCGGAAGGCGACGGTCACGACGCCGACGCGCGTCGGCTGCTCGGCCTCAGAGTTCATGGTGCGCCCATCGTAGCCGGGCCGCTCTAGGCTGGCAGTCGTGGCAGACCCCGTCGAGCACGCCGACGTCTCGGTGGCCCTGTGCACGCGCAACGGGGCGGCGTTCGTCGCCGAGCAGGTGGCGAGCATCCTCGCCCAGCGGCCCGCTCCGCTCGAGATCGTCGTGGGCGACGACGCCTCGAACGACGCGACGATCGCGATCATCGAGCGCACGGTCGCCGAGGCTCGCGCGGCCGAGCCGGGCCTGCGCACGACCCTCACGGTGCTGCGCCGCGACCCGCCGCTGGGCGTGACGGCCAACTTCGAGGCGACCATCGCAGCCTGCCGCGGTGCGGTCGTCGCGCTCAGCGACCAAGACGACGTGTGGCCCGCCGGGCGTCTCGCCCGCCTGCTGGCCGTGCTCCACGACCCGGCGGTGCACCTCGTGCACAGCGACGCGCGCATGGTCGACGCGGAGGGCGCGCCCCTGGGCGCGACGCTGCTCGAGGTGCTCGAGGCCGGCGCTGCCGATCGAGCGGCGCTCGCCGCAGGGGAGGCCTGGCCGGTCCTCCTGCGCCGCAACCTCGTGACGGGCGCGACCGTGCTGCTACGCCGCTCGCTCGCCGAGCAGGCGCGGCCGTTCCCGCCCGCGTGGGTGCACGACGAGTGGCTCGCCGCGCTCGCCGCGGCGACCGGTGGCCTGCGGCTCGTCGACGAGCCCCTGCTCGATTACCGTCAGCACGGCGGCAACGTCATCGGCGCGACCCGCGTGACGGGCGCGCAGCGCTGGCAGCGGCTGCGCGAGCCCCGGGCCGCGCGGGCCGCCCGACTGGTCGCGCGCTCCGCCGCGCTCGTCCATCGCCTCGCGGCGCAGGGCGCCCCCGACGGCGTGCTGGCGGATGCCCGGGCCAAGCTCGCCTTCGAGCAGGCCCGCGCGTCCGCCCCGCGATGGCAGCCCGCCCGACTGCCCGGCATCGTTGCCCGGTACCTCCGCGGCGAGTACGGCCGCTACGCGCGCGGGCCCGTCGACGTGCTACGCGACCTCATGCAGCCCCCGGGCTCCCGTTAGGCTCGGGGATCGTGCAGATACGCGAGCTCTCCATCCCCGACGCCTACGAGATCACCCCCATCCTGCGCGGTGACGACCGCGGCGTGTTCCTCGAGTGGTACCGCCACGATCTGCTCGAGCAGGCGGTGGGCCACTCGATGGTGCTGCGGCAGGGCAACACCTCGGTCTCCAAGCGCGGCGTCGTGCGGGGCATCCACTTCGCCGAGCTGCCGCCAGGGCAGGCCAAGTACGTCACGTGCGCTCGCGGCGCGGTGCTCGACTTCGCGATCGATGTGCGGGTCGGGTCGCCGACCTTCGGGCAGTGGGACACCGTGCTGCTCGATGACGTCGATCGCAAGGCCATCTACCTCGGTGAAGGCCTCGGCCACGCCTTCGTGGCGCTCACCGACGACGCCACCGTCTCGTACCTCGTCACCGACACCTACGACCCCACGCGCGAGCACGCGGTGAACCCGCTCGACGAGCAGATCGCCCTGCTCTTCCCGCCCGAGGCGGGCGAGCCGCTGCTGTCGCCGAAAGACCTTGAGGCGCCGAGCCTGGCCGAAGCGGAGCAGCAGGGGCTGCTGCCCGGCTTCGACGAGGTGCGGGCCTGGTACGCCGAGCTCGACGCGCGGGGCGCCTCCGCCTAGAAATCCGGCCAGGGGTAGCCGAGACAGAGCCGGTGTTTCGCCCCGGCTAGGCTGAACGGCATGAAGGGCATCATTCTCGCGGGGGGCTCGGGCACCCGTCTCTGGCCGATCACCAAGGGCATCTCGAAGCAGCTCATGCCCATCTACGACAAGCCGATGATCTACTACCCGCTGTCGACGCTCATGATGGCCGACATCCGCGAGATCCTGATCATCACGACGCCCGAGTACAACGATCAGTTCCGTGCGCTCCTGGGCGACGGCAGCGACCTCGGCATCCGCCTCGAGTACGCGGTGCAGCCGAGTCCCGACGGTCTCGCGCAGGCCTTCATCATCGGCGAGGAGTTCGTCGGAGACGACAGCGTCGCGCTCGTGCTCGGCGACAACATCTTCCACGGCGCAGGTCTCGGCTCGGCCCTGCGGGCCAACGGCGAGATCGACGGCGCGCTCATCTTCGCGTACCACGTGAGCAACCCCACGGCCTACGGCGTCGTCGAGTTCGACGACGACTCGCGCGCGATCTCGATCGAGGAGAAGCCCGCGAAGCCCAAGAGCAACTACGCCGTGCCGGGCCTCTACTTCTACGACAACGACGTGCTCGCGATCGCGACGTCGATCGAGCCGAGCGCCCGCGGCGAGCTCGAGATCAGCTCGGTCAACGACCACTACCTCCAGCAGGGCAGCCTGCAGGTGCAGGTGCTCGACCGCGGCACCGCGTGGCTCGACACCGGCACGTTCGAGTCGATGATGCAGGCCAGCGAGTATGTGCGCGTCATCGAAGACCGCCAGGGCTTCAAGATCGGCTGCATCGAGGAGATCGCGTGGCGCGCGGGCTGGATTGACGACGACCAGCTGGCCGCGATCGCCGCCCCGCTCGCCAAGAGCGGCTACGGCACCTACCTGCAGGGTCTGCTTGGCGCGACTATAGCGCCGTAGGTTGGATGCTCGGTGTCAGTCGCAATTGCTGAACTGCGCCACGCTGGGAGCAATCGAATCCTCGCGACCAAGAATCACCATCGACGAGATCGAGCGTCCGATCATGTCCAACACGGTCGCTCGATAAAGACAGTACGGTTCCACAAGGTACAAAGGTGCGTCGCGCGCGGAGGCGAGTGTCGCTCCCGACAGTGCGTCGGGGAAATTGCGGCCGGATGTCACGATTGCTTGAGATGCGTCTGAATAGTAACTCTGCACCAACAGCCGCGAAGTCTCGAAGCGGTTTGTTCCGGCGATTCGCTCGACTGTCATACCGGGCAACGCGCGCAAAGTCGACTCGATGCCTGTGCTCACGGTCGACTCCCCTCCAAGGATCACCACGGATTGAATTCGCAGTGCGGCGATTAGGTCCCAAGTTTCTTCATCTAGCTCGTTGCTCGAGCCCGGAACAAGGATCAGCGGTACACCCCGCTCCCCAGCGATGGCGCTCGCAGAGAGGGCGTCAGGGAATCCTTCACCAGTGGCGATGTAGGCTGAGGTCACGCCTCGATCGCTGAACGCCCACTCTGCGATCAGCCGCGACGTTGCGTACCGGTCCGATCCCGCGAGTCGAGTCGGTGTGACGCCAGTCGCCTGGGCGATTTGAGCTTCAACGTTCTCAGACACCGAGTCTTTCGCGCCCAGAATAATGACCTCGGCAGGGCTGAGACGTACGAGTTCTTCGCGTGTGGATTCGCTGAGCTCATTCGGGGAGACAAGCAACAACGCGGCGTCGTCTACGATGGCGGCTGGACCGGCACTGAGAGCATCGGGAAAGTTGTAGCCGTTTGCGATGTAGACGCGGCTGCTAGTGGTGCGTCCCGTTGCCTCCGAGATCCGCACAGACGTTTCGGTGCGATCAAGTCCACCGATTCGAGTGACGGTGGCTCCGGTCAGCTCTACCTTTGTGGGGCTCCCGAACCACTGCGAGTAGAAGACCCAGAAGTTCCGGTTGCCATAGGAGGAACACGCGTCTCCTGTTGAGTAAAGGTTATTGAGTGCGGCAGCATTCGGCACGTATGGCGTGTAGTTGTACAGAGCAGCCGTCGCGTTGTTTTGGATCGCTATTCCTACTGTTCCGCAGGCACTGTTGGGGTGAAACTTGATCGCGAGAGGCGGCCCGGGCTGATACTGGCCCCACGGGGTTGGGAAACTGTACCGACGCAGTTGCCAGGAACCCGTGTACACCTGATTGAAGAAGCCGTTGTAACTCGCATCGCACACTCCGCCCGTGTTGTCGGGGCATGCGTACCCCATGGCTCGGCCCAGCGTGAACGTTGAGGGTGCGCGGTTTGTGACGAGGCCTTGCTCTTTCTGGAGAGTGACGAGAAGTACCCGAGCGCTGATACCACACGACTGCTGCACCTTATAGAGGATTCGCGCGGCACTTTCTAGTATCTCGTTGCCCGTACCGTCTCGATCGGGTTGATAGCCCAGGCAAATGTTGCGGTCGTTCGTACGGACGTTCGTGTCGGCCCGCAACACGTTCAGGCAGAGTGAATTGAGGCACGAGCCGATCTTCTGGTCGAGAAAACGTTGGATCTCAGACTCGCTCATAGCGTCGCGCTGGTAGAACTGGCTGTCGCTGATGATGAAGCGAGGATCGAAGCTAGAGCCTGACAGAGAGGGAGAGAGCTCCGCCGAAGGCATCACTGCGGGAAGAGCCGGTGTAGCAACGGTTTCGCTGGACTCAAAAAATCGTGCGTTCGGGTCGAGCTCCGGGCCAGAGTCGAAGTTTGTCGCAGCGATTGCCGGGCCGGCCGCGAAGCCAACGCCGAGCAATACACTAGTTGCCAGGAGCAATCCCCACGTTCTCGCGTTCCTACCGTGACGCACGTTACACCTCTCAGGCAGCCCCCCTGACTGCCGACCTGCCCCTTTATGGTAACCGCAGGACCGCCGATATCGTTGTCGTCGTGAGTTTCCGAGATGTAGTGAAGGCTGTTCCAGGCGCTCAGAGGTTAGCTCGCGCCCTCCGCACTGCGCGTTCGAAGTTCACGGCTGGAAGACGCACCGAGAGGCTTCGATACGAGGACGCCCCGAAGAGTGTGAAGGTCTTGGTTGACCTGCTGTCCTTGCAGCTCGCCAACCGTGTGTCGCGGCGGCCCATCGTTGACCCCCACAGCCCGTGGGTTGTGAGTACAACGACGCACGGCCAGCGCCTCCGAAGGGTATACGTCGCGATCGAGTCAGTTGGTCGCGGAACCGTCCGACCTGGGCGGCACATCTTGTGGCTCGATGATGCCGTGTTGTTCGCGCAGATGCCACGGTCTCTTCGTCGGCTCCAGCGCCGCGGGCTTGAAGTCAGGCTCGTGGAGCCCGGGCTTCGGGTCCATACCAAGTACTGGCCCTACGTCAACAGGGAGGAGGTGCACGAGTCACCTCTTATCGTGTGTGACGACGACATAATTTACCCGCGTTCTTGGCTGGAGGGCCTTCGCGAGACCTCTGAGCGATTGCCCGGACACATCGTTGCTTACAGAACGCACACAATGGGTGTCGATAACGGCACCATCAGTCCCTACGTAACCTGGACCCCGACGGACAACGCGGAGCCCGCATTTAGACGGTTTCCCACCGCCGTCTCGGGAACCCTCTACCCGGCCGAAGTGCTGAACCTTTCGAAGGCCCGTGGGCTCGAGTTCTTGACGGAGTCACCCATGAATGACGATGTGTGGCTTCATGCGCTAGCAGTGCATGCAGGCATCCGTACAGTCCAAGTCACCGATCAACCGCAGCACTTCCCTTTTGTTCCTGGCACCCAGGAATCAGGCCTCTACATGTCGAACATCGGAAGCGGCGGCAATGATCGACAGATCTCTCGGTCGTACTCGGCATTAGCGGTCTCGCGGCTAGAACGCGAATGCCAAGACTCTCTTTAGTGGTGTCGACATAGGGCGTGTTGTTAAAGCCGGTGTCCAGCCATTGGAGGGTGGAGCGCCCCAGGTTTCCTGCCGCTGGCCTGACCCCGTGATTCGGACCACCACGTTTGGGAGTCGTCACGGGTTTCGA
>CAYPND010000014.1:0-68147 GCA_964412175.1 uncultured Microbacteriaceae bacterium
GGCCTCGGCCGCGCTCGAGGGGTCATCGTCGGATGCCAACGCGAAGGGCGGCCCCCCGTGTGGAGTGGGCCGCCCTTGAAGGTGGTGCGTCAGACGGAGCGGCTGTGCTGCACCGTCTGCTCGGCCGGCGCGTGCTCGGTTGTCGCGGTGCGGGTGATGTCGTGTCGTCGCATGGGGCCTATGGAGGGGTCGCTCGCGACGCTGGGGATGTCGTTCACGGCAGTGACGACGTGGGCGGTGCCGTCTTTCAGCAGCTGGTGGCAACCGGCGCTGGCGGCGCTCGTGATCGGCCCCGGAACCGCTCCAACGAAGCGACCAAGTAGTTGAGCCTGGAGCGCGGCCTGCAAAGCTCCTGAGCGACGACCGGCTTCGACGACGATGGTGCTGTGGGCCAGGGCGGCCTTCACTCGGTTCGCTTGCTGGAACCGCCACCCGGTTGGCGGCGCGTCCGGCATCTGCTCGCTCAAGAGCACGCCCTTGTCCGCCACGCGCGTCAGGAGCGCTTCGTGCCCGGTGGGGTAGAGGCGGTTCAGTCCTCCAGCCATCACCGCGATGGGTGTTCCTCCGCCTGCGAGCGAGCCGCGAAGAGCCATCCCCTCGATGCCGTACGCGCCGCCGTTGACGATGATCTGGTCGCGGAAGGTGAGGTCGCTGGAGAGTTCCATCGCGACGTGCTCGCCATAGCCGGTGGCGGCGCGTGCGCCGACCACGCAGGTGGTGCGCCAGTTGTTCAGCACCTCGAGGTCGCCGCGCGCCCACAACATCAGCGGGGCGGCGGAGCGAAGGTCACTGAGCGCTCGTGGCCAGTTCTCATGCTCGGGGGTCAGCAACTCGATCGCGCCGGCGTCTCGCATGTGAAGCGCGCCGGCGATCGTGTTCGCGATCGCGTCAGCGCTGCGGATGGGCGTGCGCAATGCGTCGACGGTCGGACGGATGTTCTTCGCCTCGAGCTCGTCGTCGTCGCCGTCGACGATGAGACGCAGCGCCTCGGCGGCACCGTGGTCGGCGACGAGGCGGCCGACGTCGCCGTCGTGGCCGTTGGTGGTTCCGTTGATCGTGGTCAGTACCAGGCGCGCGAAGGTGTCGTCGTCGAGCTGGTCGGGTCCGAAACCCTTCGCGGTTACTGCTTGAGCCAGCAGGTCAACGTTGGATGTTGCGGTCATTGTGCTCTCCTAGAGTCGGGGTGCTGGTGGGGTGGCGAGCCCGGCCGGATCGCCATCGTGGGGTTCAGCGCGGCTCGCGCGTCGAGGTGCCGTGTAGGCGGGGGTCGCAGTACGCCGAGTGCGCAGAGCGTCTTGCATGTTCATCACCGGGTTGTCTTCATCGGTAGACCCAGGCACGGAGGTCGAGCCCGCGTAGGTTGGGAACACGATCGCCGACTCGTGCCGAGTGGCGGCACCAGTACCCGTGCATTCGAACAGTGATCCCCGAAGGCCGCCACCGGCGGCCTGAGCCCACAGGACTGCGTTCTGCCCGGCACCGCCGTGTTGGATGAAGGCCTCGAGCATCGATAGCTGCTTGGCTGTGACGCGCGGCGCGCGGAAACTTCTCAGCGTGGTCGAACCATTTGCTCCGAGCTCGACGCTGTAGCTGTCATGTGCCGGGCCGAGAAGCTCCTCTGTCCAGTCGTCGGTTCGGGCGTGCGTGGGATCGAGTCCCGCTGCGGTGAGTATCGTCCGTCGCGCGCTGATCGGCACGGTGACGCCTGTGCGAGTGTCGAGTTCGATGGAGTACTCGATGTCTTCGGGTTGTGCGGTCACGATTTCGCTCGTCTTCAGATTCCGGGTGCGGGTGCGGCCGCGGTGTCGAGCGCCTCGTGCGGTTCCGCCCGGTCGGAGGTGCGCGTCTGGGCTCGGTCGGTGACGACGGCGCGGGTGAATGCGGCGCGACCGTAGTTCAGGTCGTGGCCGATGGAGTCGGCGGTGATCTCGATGGTGGTGCCGGTCTTCTCGCCGGCTTCCCAGTCGCGGATGCGGACGGCGCCGACGACGACGATGCGCTGTCCCTTCTCGATGGAGGTCGCCACGTGGGTGGAGAGCTGTCCGAAGGCGGTGATGGTGTACCAGTTGGTGTCGCCGTCGACCCACGTGTTCTGGTCGCGGTCGAAGCGGCGCTGGTTCGATGCCAGCCGGAAGCTGACGATCGACACCCCTTCGCTAGTGACGATGTGGCGGGGGGAGGTGGCGACGAGGCCGGTAAGGGTGATCTTGTCGGACATGGTGATTTCTCCTTCGTGAAACGGTGAGCAGGCGGGGTGCCTGCTCACTGGTTGATCAGGTCGATGGCGCACGGGCTATCGGGTGGCGAGGTCGTCAGACGAGCCGGGATGCACTGTCGTGACAGAGCGGCCCCGCGCGGGTAGCGCGGGGCCGCTCTGGCTCAGAGGGTGCTGGGCAGGCAGTCGTCGACGGCGAGGTCGAAGCCTCCGTACGGGCTGTAGGCGGGGACGTGGCGGGTGCCGAACTTCTGCCGGCTGGTGAGGATCGGGGCAAGCGGCGTGCGGAACGCGACCGGGTAGTTCGCCTCGAGCCACGCTTCACGCTTCTCCGTGAGCTCGCGGCTTCCCATCGAGCCCCGAAGTTTCACCGGGAACATCGGCAGCTCCCGCCAGCCGGGGAAGGCGTGGTCGTGCCACGCTTCGACGGCCTGGGACTCGGTGCCGATGTGGTGCCAAGAGCATCCGTCGCAGACCGCCTTCGTGAGCAGCTTGCCGGGGCATCGGCATCCGCCGGCGTCCTCGAACTCGGTCACCGTGCGGTAGCCGAATGAGCACGTGCATCGCAGGTCGGCGGTGTAGGCGGTGAAGGTGTGTCCGTCGACGGTGGCACCGGGCAGGTCCATGCAGAGGGCTTGACCACAGGTGTGGCGGGCCTTGCTGTAGTGGTAGTCCTCGAGCTTGCGGCGGGCGAACATCGCTTCGTGCTCGGCGACGGAGTAGTAGCTGGTGGTGAACTGGAACATCGGCATTCCCTCCCATGCGGGGAGCGTTTCGCGTTCGGCGGCGCGAAGCAGCTGGTCGATGTCGAAGGCGATCTGGCTCATGAGCGTGTCCGTTTCGATGAGGTGTGGGTGCCCTGGCGGTGTGGCCAGGGCACCCGTCCGGGCTAGTAGTTGGTGTCGTCGCCGTCGTGGGCGATGTCGCGGCTGTCGGCAACCTCGCGCCACCAGGGGCGCGTGCTGTTGGACTCCACGCTCGGCAGGCCCGCGAGGCGGGCGATCGTGGCGAACGCTTCACCTGCCGCTTCCACGAAGTCGCCGCCGTTGAGGTCGGCGCGGGAGGCGAACACGGTCATCAGGTCGGCCAGGCTGTAGAGCACGGCACCGTTCGCGGCGCGAAGGCGGTCGACGATCTCGTCGGTGCTGCCCGGCGTCGGGCAGACGGCGGTCTGGGTGCTAGTGGTCATGGGGGTCTTCCTCTCGTCGGTCACTGGCAGGAGTCGCACTGGAGGTCGTCCATCGGGTCGACGGGGACGATGTATTCCTCGGCTGGGGCCTGCTGGGGCGGGGTGCTGATTGCGTTCACGGGGTCCTCTGCTCTCTCTCAACTCATTGCCTTTCGGCAAGGTCGTCGAAACAGGACCAGGGGTGAATGCGCAAGCGCGCTCGCGCGCGGTACCCAGAGCGAGAAAGAACCTCGGCGAAATAAGCCCCCTTCAGGGGGCGCGTCGAGATTGTTTCTCAGCGACGGGTTGCGCAGAGAGGAATGGGCCGTACGATCACACAGCCGTAAGGCAACGAAGTTGCCCGCGCCGGCAGGCGCGAAGGGGAACAGGACGCGAAGCGTCTCAGGCCGATACCGCCGGCGGTTGTCTCGCTCAGCTGGCCAGGTCGAGTGACCAGTACCGCGGCATGGGCAGGACCGAGATCGCATCCTGCTGCGTGTTCTCAGCGACCTGGATATAGCGGGCGGTGGTGGAGAGATTTGCGTGACGCATGATCACCTGCACGACGCGTGTAGGTACGCCTCGCCGCGTGAGCTCAGTGGCAAGCCAGTGGCGCAGCTGATGTGGGTGCCCGCCGTAGATCCCGACCCGCTTCATGGCGTTGCCTAGCACGGTACTCACGGAATGGCCGAGCACCGGCCCTGGGCGTGTGGGTGACTGAAACCAGTAGCCAAGGGTTTGCCAGTGCTCGGTGAGAGAGCGGACTGCGGGATGCAGTGGCACGGGGTCGACGCTGCCTCCTTTTCCGCGAACGTGAAGCAGGTTGGCCGAGAGGTCGAAGTCCGATCCGCGAATGTTCGCGATCTCGCTCACACGGAGTCCTGCGTATGCACCCAGAACGACCTTCGCGCGAGTTTCGGGAGCGATGTCGCTGTTGAGTAGCGCGTTGAGTTGCTCAGTGGTGATCGGCTTCACCGTGTAGCGCGGTACGCGGGGGCTGTCGAGGAGGTCTGTGGGATTGTCGATCCGGTGACCGTTACGGACCAGCCACAGTGACCAGGAGCGCACGGCCGCATAGTACGTCGCCATCGACGACGGAGCGATGTCGGTGTGGATGAACCAGTGCTGCAGCTGTGATGCGGAGAACTCGGTCGGCTCGACGCCTGTCTCGCGGGCGATACGGCTGACGGTTCTGGATTGTTCGACGTAGGTGCGGGGCGACAGATTGCGGAACCGCATGTACATCACCCATTGCTCCACGAGTGGGTGCGTGACGAACTGGGCACTATTCACTTGTTGGAGCACGGCAAAACCTTAGTGGCGAGGTAGAACCACCTGTCTACAACGCCACGCATTTTTTCAACGTCCGCTCAGGAGTGCCCCGTGGGTCAGGACCAGTAGCATGATCAGGCGCGCGACCTCGACATTAGGATCAGAAGGTTAGGGGTTCGAGTCCCTTCGGGCGCGCCACGAGCCCCCCGCCCCGTGCGGGGGGCTTCGACGTTCGCCGATAGCCTGGCAGGGTGAATTCCTCCCTGCGCCTCTCCGACGAGGTGGCGACCGCGCTCGCCGCCGGCCGCCCCGTCGTCGCCCTCGAGTCGACCATCATCAGCCACGGTCTTCCGCGGCCGCGCAACCACCAGGCTGCGCTCGAGTTCGAGAGCATCCTGCGCGACGCGGGCGTGACTCCGGCGACGATCGCCATGCTCGACGGCGTGCCGCGCATCGGCCTCGACGCCGAGGGCGTGCGGCGCATCGCCGACGAGGATCTCGCCAAGGCGAGCGTGCGCGACCTGCCCATCCTCGCCGCGCGGGGCGCGAGCGGGGCCACCACCGTCGCAGCGACGGCCCACCTCGCCGCGATGGCGGGCATCCGCGTGTTCGCGACGGGCGGCCTCGGCGGTGTGCACCGCGGCGCGAGCGAGACCTTCGACGAGTCGGCCGACCTGTCGACGCTCGCCGTCACGCCCATCACGGTCGTCTCGGCGGGGGTCAAGAGCGTGCTCGACATCGCGGCGACGCTCGAGCGGCTCGAGACCTACTCGGTGCCGGTGATCGGGCTCGGCACGACGGTGTTCCCGAGCTTCTGGCTGCGCGAGAGCGCCTTCACGCTCGACTGGGCGGTCGACACCGCCGAGCAGGTCGCCGACGTCATGGCGGCCCACGACGCGCTCGGCCACACCCAGGGCATCGTTGTCGCCAACCCGATCCCCGCCGACCAGGCCTGGCAGCGCGACGAGCACGACCGAGTGCTCACGACCGCGTTCGCCGAGGCCGAGCGCCAAGGCATCCGCGGCAAGGCGGTCACGCCGTTCCTGCTCGGCCGCATCGTCGAGCTGAGCGAGGGCCGCAGCCTCGAGGTCAACCTCGACCTCGCGCGCAACAACGTGCACGTCGCGGGCCGCATCGCCGCGGCGTGGTCGGCCCGAGCCTGACCGGCCCGGCCGTGACAGGATCGCGCGCGCTCGTCGTCGGCGACGTCATCGACGACATCATCGTCGTGCCGCGCGGGCCCATCCGCACCGACACCGACACCGCCGCGAGCATCACGCGCCACCCCGGCGGCTCGGCGTGCAACACCGCGGCCTGGCTCGGCTGGCTTGGTGCCCCCGTCGACCTCGTTGGACGGGTCGGCACGGGCGACGCCGCGCGTCACGCGAGCGCCCTGCGGGCATCCGGCGTCACCCCCCACCTCGGAGAGGACCCGTCGCTGCCCACCGGCACGATTGTGATCGTCGTCGACGGCGAGACCCGCACGATGTTGACCGATCGGGGCGCGAACGCGGCGCTGCCCGCGGCGGCGGCGACGGATGCCCTGCTCGACGATGCCGCGGTGCTGCACCTCACCGGCTACAGCCTTTTCGACGCCTTCTCGCTCGACGACCTCGCGGCGCTCACCGAGCGGGCCCGCGCCCGCGGGGTGCTCGTGACCTTCGATCCCGGTTCGACCGGCTTCATCGCCGACTTCGGGCTCGAGCGGTTCCGCACGGCGCTCGCGCGCATCGACGTGCTGCTGCCCAACCTCGACGAGGGTCGGCTGCTCTCGGGCGAGCACGATCGGGCGGCGGTCGCCGAGGCGTTGCTCGAGCACTGCCCCGCGGTCGTCATCACCGGCGGAGCGTCGTCGGTGCTCGTCGCGAAGCGGGGAGAGCCCGCCGTCGAGATCGCCGTCGAGGCGCGTCGTGCGGTCGACCCGACGGGCGCGGGCGACGCGTTCACGGCGGGGCTCATCGGGGCGCTGCTCGATGGGGGCGCGCTCGACGATGCCGCCCGAGCGGGCGTGCGCGCGGCGGGCGTCGCCGTCATGCAGGCGGGCGGGCGGCCTCCGGTCGTTCGGTCACCGGGCGAGCACTGACGGCGCCGACGCACGCGCCGACGACCGCGGCGATCGCGACGAGCTGCAGCGGGGCGAGCGACTGCCCGAGCACGATGAGCCCCGCGAGCGCCGCCACGGCCGGGCCGAGGCTCGAGAGCACGCCGAACACCCGGGTGGGCATCGACTTCAGAGCGATGAACTCGAGCGCGTAGGGCAGCGCCGACGTCATGACGGCGATGCCCCCGAACGCGAGCAGCAGCAGGGGCGCTGCCGCCACGGCCTGGGCGGCGGGCACCGCGCCGACCGGCACCACGAGAGCGGCCGCCACGACCATGGCCACGGCGAGGGCATCCACTCCCCGCGCCCGCGGGCCGAGGCGGGCCGAGGCCACGATGTAGAGCGCCCAGAACGCGGCGGCTCCCGCGGCGGCGAGCACGCCGACGAGCGCGAGGCCGCCCGAGTCGTCGAGGTCGAGGCCCAGCAGCACGACTCCCGCGGCCGCGAGCGCCACCCAGCCGAGGTCGCGCCAGCGGCGCGTGCCGGCGACCGCGACCCCGAGCGGGCCGAGCAGCTCGATCGTGACGGCGACCCCGATGGGGATGCTGCCGATGGCGAGGTAGATGAGGGCGTTCATGCCCGCGAGACCGATGCCGAGCATCCCGACCCCGAGCCAAGTGCGGCGGTCCCAGCCGCGTACGCGGGGGCGGATGACCGCGAGCAGGATGCTCGCGGCGAGCAGCAGGCGCAGCGCGGCGGCCCCGAGCGGCCCCACCTGGCTGAAGAGCGAGCCGGCGATGGCGTTGCCGAACTGCACCGAGATGATCGCCAGCACGGCGAGCAGCACGGGGTCGAGGGCGGCGCGTCGAAGCACGAGAGCGAGCATCGCATACGGTCGCTGGTCGTCATGACGCACACGTGACAGAACGCGCCCCACCCGCTCGCGAGGAGAGGGTGGGGCGCGTTCTGCGGGGCGACGACCGACCCGAACGATCGTCGCGGTGAGGCCCGCCCGCGTGTCAGCGCGGCGGTGCGGGCCGGGCGGTGCGGTCTAGTCGGAGGAGCCGACGCTGGCGACCGAGGCGGCAGAGGCGACCGAGGCCGGCGAGGCTACCGACGCCGGCGAGGCCGGGGACACGGGAGACGCGACCGAGACGACCGAGACCGGGCTGTCGCTCGGAGTGGGCTCGGGGCTGGGGCTCGAGCTCGGATCGGGGGTGACGACGCTGTCGCTCGTCACCGAGAAGTCGAGCGTGCTCGCGGTGCCCTTGACGTCGGCCGGCACCGTGATGCCGGGAACCTCGAGATTCGTCGCGCCCGTGATGAGCGGCAGAGCGCTCGCGGTCGAGACGGCGCCAGCGGCCATGACGCCGAGGCCGAGGGCGGAGGCGGCGCCGATGGCGATCCAGTTCTTCGCGTCCATGAGGGTGTCCTTTCGAGCTGCGGGGGAGACGGTGCGGGTGCGCATCCGTGCTCCGTGATGAGTACAGACTGCGCACCCCGCATGAGACCACCAGGAGGCTCGGATGAGAGGCTTCTCATCCGGCCGCGCTCTTCACGGCCTTCACGGCCTCGTAGGCCACGAGCGCGCCGGCGCGCGACGCCGCCAGGTCGACGATCGGCCGCGGGTACTCGGGCCCGTCGACCTCGGGAACCCAGTGCCGCACGTAGGCGCGGTCGGGGTCGAAGCGCTCGGCCTGCAGCACGGGGTTGAAGACGCGGAAGTACGGCGCCGCGTCGGCCCCCGAGCCCGCGACCCACTGCCAGCTCGCCGCATTGCTCGCCTCATCGGCGTCGACGAGGGTGTCCCAGAACCACTCCTCGCCGATGCGCCAGTCGATGAGCAGGTTCTTCGTCAGCAGCGAGGCGACGATCATGCGCACGCGGTTGTGCATCCAGCCGCTCGCCCACAGCTGCCGCATGCCGGCGTCGACGATCGGGATGCCCGTGCGTCCGTGCTGCCAGGCCTCCAGCGTCTCGGGTTCGGGCTCCTGCCAGGGGAAGGCGTCGAAGTCGCGGCGCACGTTGACGGTCGCGAGGTCGGGCTGGTGGAAGAGGATGCTGTACGAGAACTCGCGCCAGCCGATTTCGCTGAGGAACTTCGCCCGGTTCGCAGCCGCCTCGGGCGCGAGTGGACGGTGCACGCGCGCCCATACCTGGTGCGGGCTGAGCTCGCCGAACCGGAGGTGCGGGCTGAGCCGGCTCGTCGCCTCGATGCCGGGCTCGTCGCGGCGGTGGTAGAGCGGCAGCCCGTGCTCGACGAAGCGCTCGAGCCGGTCGTGCGCGCCCTGCTCGCCCGGCGACCACGCCGCGCGCAGCCCCGCGGCCCAGTCGGGGCGGGTCGGCAGCAGGGCCCAGTCGTCGAGCGCATCGCTCTCTGCCGCGAGGCCGTCGAGGGATGCGGGCGCCGGCAGGGGCGATCGCGGCTCGCCCGCTGCGAGGCACGTGCGCCAGAACGGCGTGAAGACGCGGTACGGATCACCCGAGCCCGAGGTGATCGTCCACGGCTCGTGCAGCAGCGCGGCACCGAAACTCTCGACGACGAGGCCCTCGGAGCGCAGCCGCGACTTGAGCGCAGCATCCACCTCGCGCATCGCCCCGTAACGGCGGTTCCAGTAGACGGCGCTCGCCCCCGTCTCGGCGACGAGCGCGGGGATCACCTCGGATGCCGCGCCACGGCGCAGCGTCAGGCGCCCCCCGATCGCGCTCAGCTCGGTGGAGAGCGCCGTGAGGCTGTGGTGCAGCCACCAGCGACTCGCGCCACCGAGCGCCCGCGCGCCGGGCGACTGCTCGTCGAGCAGGTACACAACCACGACGGGTTCCCCCCGCTCGGCGGCAGCCGTGAGCGCCGGGTTGTCGGCCACGCGCAGATCGTCGCGCAGCCACACGATGCTGGGGGAGGAAGCCATGACGCGAGGGTATCCGCGGCCGGCCGCGAGAACCCTCAGCGCGGCCCGGCGATCAGTCGCGCAGGCGCCGGCAGAGCTCGGTGAGCTGCTGCAGCTCGTCGACGTCGAGGCGCGAGCCCACCCGGCGTGCGATCGCGTCGGCGTGGATGACGGCGACGCGCTTGAACAGCTCGTAGCCCTCGGGTCGAAGGGCCACGATCGTTCCGCGCGCGTCGGTCGCGTCGGGCAGCTTGTCGACGAGCCCGCGTGCGGCGAGCCGGTCGATGAGCCGGCTCACGCTCGGCTGGCTCAGCAGCAGGTGGGGGATGAGGTCGCGGATGCGCATGCGGCGCTCCGGTGCCCGAGAGAGGTTGAAGAGAACGTCGTACTCGGTGAACGAGATCTCGGTCGTCGGAAACTCGGCGTTGAGCTGCCGCAGCACCGAGACCTGGGCGCGGAACAGCGCCTCCCAGGCACCGACCGCGATGGCCTTCTCCGTCATGCGCCAACTCTATGCGCGGGAATGAGGTTGTGTCGGCCCGTGAGCCGAAATCGTGTGGGTGTGGGCATGCGAAGGGCCGGTCGCCGAGGCAGGCGACCGGCCCTCTTCCCTTGCACCAAGAGTGTCCTGCAATCACATTCCGCGTCTCCCGCCACAGCAAACGATCGACGCATGAAGAATGTATAACGGAAAGGTAACGGTGTCTAGTAACCGAACCGTTATTTTTCGAGATTCGTCGCGGGATGCCCGGCGCCGGCTCGACCGCCCTAAAAGAAGTCGGGGCTCGGCGTCGAGGCGTAGCGGATCGACACGTCGGCGTGCCGGTCGAAGCGATAGCCGGCCCCGCGCACCGTGCGCACGATGTCTTCGTAGCCGCCCAGCTTCGAGCGCAAGCGTCGCACGTGCACGTCGATCGTTCGCTCGTTCGGCACGTCCTCGTCGCCCTCGGCTCCGTCGGCCCACAGCGAGGTGATGAGCTCGGCGCGCTCGATCGTTCGCCCCTCGCGCAGCACGAGGTACTGCAGCAGCTCGAACTCCTTGTAGGTGAGCGCGGCGGTCTCGCCGTCGAGCAGCACGCGCTTGCGTGAGATGTCGATGACGACACCCTCGGGGGCCTTCTCGACGGGGGGCTCGTCGGTGCGTCGGTAGCGGGCGAGGGCCGAGGGGTCGTGCAGGGCGAGCCGCACGATGTCGACGTCGCGCCCGCCCGCCCCCGCGGGGGCGAGGGCGACGGCCGCGTGGGTCTCGGCTCCCGGGGCGAGCTCGCCCGTGAGGCGCTTGAGCTCGACCACGAGGCGGCCGAGGTCGATGCCGGCCGCCGCAGCCTTGGCCTCGTCGAGGCCGACGTAGAGCACGAAGCCGCGTGCCTCGGTACCCTCCGGCACGGCGCGCAGGCGGGGAGCGGGCGAGGCGGGCGGGGTCGGAGGGGCGGGGGCGGTGGTGGGTCGAGGGTCGAGCGTGGCGAGAGACATGGTCGAGACGCTTTCTGCGGAGTCGAACGGCTCATCGCCCGTGCGGGCTGCGCCGTTCGGAAGCGGTGTGTCGAGGGTGCGCGAGTCGGGAGCCGGAGCATCCGGTCCCGACGGAGGAGACCCCTGCTCGGTGCGATCAGACATCGTCAGGCGATGGATCGGCCGGTCAGCGGGGCTCGGACGGGCGGGTGGCCATTCAGGCGCACATTCGACAGCACACGTCAGCGCTCGCCGGCATCATCATGCCGGCGGTCTCCGCAGCCTCGGGGGCGGTCAGGAGGTTCGCGGTGACGGTCATGCGGCTCAGTATCCCCGAGCGCCGCACAGAGCGTCAAGTCGAGCGCTGCGCGGGCGAGGGCTCAACCGACGGTGCCGTAGAGCCGATCGCCCGCGTCGCCGAGGCCGGGCACGATGTACCCCTTCTCGTTGAGTTTCTCGTCGAGCGCGCCGAGCACGATCGTCACGTCGCGCCCATCGGTGGCCTTCTCGATCATCGCGAGCCCCTCCGGGGCGCCGAGGATGCAGACGGCCGTGACGTCGTCGGCCCCCCGCTCGAACAGGAACTCGATCGCCGCGAGCAGCGAGCCGCCGGTCGCAAGCATGGGGTCGAGCACGAAGCACTGGCGGCCCTCGAGGTGGTCGGGCAGGCGCTCGGCGTAGACGCTCGGCTCGAGCGTGTCGTGGTCGCGCACCATGCCGAGAAAGCCGACCTCTGCACTCGGCACGAGCTTGACCATGCCCTCGAGCATGCCCAGACCCGCCCGCAGGATGGGAACGATGAGCGGTCGCGGTTCGCTGATCGCGAGGCCGACCGTCTCGGCGACCGGGGTCTGAATGGTGACCTCGTGCGTGCGCACGTGGCGCGTGGCCTCGTAGGCGAGCAGCGTCACGAGCTCTTCCGTGAGGGCCCGGAACGTGGCCGACGGGGTGGTCTGATCGCGCAGCACCGTCAGCTTGTGCGTGATCAGCGGGTGGTCGGCAACGTGGACTCGCATAGGCTCAATCTAACGGAAGGGCGGGGCATGACCAGGGTGTCCGACGGCGATCGCGCGGCCATGCGCGCCGCCCTCGACCAGGCCCGCATTGCGCTCGACACGGGCGACGTGCCCGTCGGTGCGATCGTGCTCGACGCCGCGGGCGCCGTCATCGGCCGAGGCCGCAACGAGCGCGAGAAGCACCACGACCCGACCGCGCACGCCGAGGTAGTCGCGTTGCGCCAGGCGGCCGCGGCGAGGGGCGATTGGCAGCTGAGTGGATGCTCACTCATCGTCACCCTCGAACCCTGTGTGCTCTGCGCGGGTGCCATCCTGGCCGCACGCATAGACCGAGTGGTCTTCGGTGCATGGGATGAGAAGGGCGGAGCCGCGGGCAGCGTCGTCGACGTGTTGCGCGAGCGTCGCCTGCCCCACCGGGTGGGCGAGGTCGTCGGCGGGGTGGAGGAGCAGGAGTGCGCATCCCTGCTCGCCGCGTTTTTCAGGGAGCGGCGCTAGGCGCTGGCAACAGTTCGGTTACCAGAAGACCGCGAGCGCGATGTTGACGAGCGCGAGCCCGCCCGCGGCGTGGAAGAACGGCAGCAACTCGCGGCCGCCCCCGCCCTCGGTCGTGCGTTGCTTGAGGTAGCCCAGCAGGGCCGCGACGAAGATGATGACGGCGATCGTCAGCTTGACGCCGATCTTGGCGTAGTTGAGCGCGTCGTCGTCTCCGCCCATCTCGGCGATGCCGACGAGCGCGAGGCCCGTGACGAGCTGCGTGATCGCGCCCCCGAGCACGACGGGAAAGGAGTACTGCCCCTTCCAGCGCGCCTGCATCAGGAAGGGGCCGACGATCGCGGCGAGGCCGATGAAGTGGCCGACAAGGATGACGGACTGCAGCACGTTCATGGGAGCTCCTCCACGTGGGGAATGCCGATCGGCACGATGCCATACTGCGCGACAGCCTACCGATTCCCGAGGGCGGCAGGGTCAGTCGGCGCCGCGGATGACGAAGACGTCGGTCGGCGGGTTCGCGTCGTCGCGCGGGGTGGCGATCTCGGGCTCGAGCACGATGTCGACGGCCTCGGGCGCGATCGCCCTGATGCCCGAGCGCACCGCCTCGAGGATGGCGACGATGTCAGCCGCGGGGGTGCTCGGCCCAAAGCCCAACCGGGCTATCACGATGTGGCGGCCGTCGGCCAGCTCGACCGCCCCGACCGCGCCCACGCTCTGCACGCCAGCTGTCGCCAGCAGCACCTCTCGGACCGCCGATGTTTGCATTCCTGCCTCCCTCGCGCGCCGTTCCCCCCGGATGATGGCTCGCGACCAACCTACACTCGTGGCATGAGCGCCTCCCTCCCCGCCATCGCGATCCTCGGCACCGGCTCGATGGGCGGCGCGATCCTGCGCGGGCTGCGGCAGCCCGGTGTCGTCGTCGACGGCCTGCGGGCTACGACGCACTCCGACGCCTCCGCAGCGGCCCTGCGGGCGGAGGGCGTTGAGGCGCGCGGCACTGAGCACGACTCCGAGGCGAACCGCTGGGCGGTGTCGGGTGCCCGGCTCGTGCTGCTCAGCGTCAAGCCCGCGCAGATCACGACCCTGCTCGCCGAGGTGACCCCAAGCCTGCACCCCGATGCGCTCGTCGTGAGCGTCGCGGCGGGCATCACCACCGAGGCGATGCAGGCCGTCGTGCCCAACCCCGTCGTGCGCGCGATGCCTAACACTCCCGCGCTCATCGGCCGCGGCGTCACGGGCGTGAGCGGCGGGTCGCGAGCGACCGCGGCGCACTTGGCGCTCGCCGACCACCTCTTCCGCACGGTCGGTACGGTTGTCGAGCTCCCGGAGGCGCAGATCGACGCGCTCTCGACCATCAGCGGCTCGGGCCCCGCCTACGTCTTCCTGCTGATCGAAGAGCTGACGCGCGCGGCCGAGGCGATGGGCTTCGAGCCCGCGGTCGCCGCGCTGCTCGTGCAGCAGACCTTCAGTGGCGCCGCGCTGCTGCTCGAGGCGACGGGCGACGAGCCCGCAGTGTTGCGCCGCCGCGTCACGAGCCCACAGGGCACGACCGAGCAGGCGATCGCGGTGCTGCAGGATGCCCGGCTCGCCAGCCTCTTCGAGCGAGCCGCCCGTGCCGCACAGGAACGGGCACGGCAATTGGCCGCCGGGGCATAGGCGCCGCATAGGTCTCGCATAGGCCCGGCTCCCACCGTGGGGTCGTCGATCCGCGAACCACCGCGGGTCACCGATCAGAGGGAGAGCACCCCATGGCCACGAATGACGACCCGACCCCGGGCATGACGACGCCGTCCGCACCCGATGACACGCCAAGCATCCCGGCCCTCGCGAGCTCGCCGCCGGCCGCCGCGCGCTCGGGGGTTCCGACCGCGGTCGCGATCACGGGCATCGCGGTCGGCTCGGCGCTGTTGCTCGGTCTCACCTTCGCGGGAGGAGTCGCCCTCGGTCAGGTGCTGCCCGACGGCCGCGGCCCAGGCGGCCTCATCGCGGTCGGCCTTCACGGTGATCGCGACGGCGCGCAGCTCGAGCGCCTCGGCGAGCGCGTCGAGCAGCGCATGGACGAGCGCAACGAGCAGCGCGAAGACCGTTAGTTGTCAAGCGAGGCGAACCGGTCGATGTCGGCCTCGGTGCCCGAAACGATGATGAGGTCGTGGTTTGACACGACCGTCTGCTCGGTGGCATAGGTGAAGGGCTTGCCGGGGCTCTTCACCCCCACGACCGTGATCTTGTATTTGCTGCGCACCTGTGACTCGGTGAGCGAGAGACCGCGAATGGGCTTCGGGGGATACATCTTGACGAGCACGAAATCGTCATCGAACTCGATGAAGTCGATCATGCGGCCCGAGACGAGGTGCGCGACGCGCTCGCCCGCCTCGGCCTCGGGGTAGATGACATGGTTCGCGCCGATACGGGCGAGGATCTTGCCGTGCGACTGGCTGATGGCTTTCGACCAGATCTGCGGGATCTTGAGGTCGACGAGGTTCGCCGTGATAAGCACGCTCGACTCGATCGACGAGCCCGTCGCGACGACGGCGATGCTGAACTCGTCGGCGCCGATCTGGCGTAGGGCATCCACTGATCGGGCGTCGGCCTGAACGGCGTGCGTGACGCGCTCGGCCCACTTTTGCACGAGCCCAGCGTCTTCGTCGACGGCGAG
Organism: uncultured Microbacteriaceae bacterium; assembly: GCA_964412175.1. GTDB lineage: Bacteria > Actinomycetota > Actinomycetes > Actinomycetales > Microbacteriaceae > Microcella. The sequence goes on from CAYPND010000014.1 coordinate 15,201, forward strand.
CACCTCGCGGCCGAGCCGCTGCAACTGGCCGGCGGTCGCGGCACCGAAGCGCCCGAGGCCGATGACGAGAACGGGAGCGTCGTGGCGGATTCTCTCAACCAACGATGGGCCTCTCTTCTGCTCGGCGGAACAGCTGCCGGCGCTGACTGGCGGCGAGGGCCGCGGCGAGGGTCACTGTACCAACGCGCCCCGCCCACATGGTGGCCGCGAGGGTGTACTTCGCCGCATCGGGCAGCTCGTTGCTCGTGAGGCCCGTCGAGAGCCCGCACGTCGCGAAGGCCGAGATGACGTCGAAGAGCACGCGATCGAGCGGCTCGTCCGTGAGCTGCAGGATGATGATCGACGCCGTCGCCACGATCGTCGCCCCCCACAGCACGATGCTGACCGAGAGGCGCAGCACGTCGTTAGGGATGCGGCGCTCGAAGGCCTCCATGTCGTCAACGCCGCGCGCCTCGGCGACGGCCGCGAAGAACAGCACTGCGAGGGTGGTCACCTTGATGCCGCCCGCGGTCGAGGCCGAGCCGCCGCCGACGAACATGAGCATGTCGAGCACGAGCAGCGTCGAGCCGTTCATCTCGCCGATGTCGATCGTGCTGAGGCCGCCCGAGCGCGACATGATCGAGGTGAAGACGGCCGTCATGGGTCGCGTCAGGCCGTCTTGCCCGCCGAGCGTCGCCGTGTTTGACCACTCAAGCACGGCGATCGCGAGACCGCCGACGGCGATGAGGATGACGGTCGTCAGGAGCGTGATGCGCGCGTGGATCGTGAGGCGCGAGCGGTAGCGCAACCAGCGCCCGAGGGCGAAGATCACGGGGAAGCCGATGGCGCCGAGGAACACCGCGATCGAGAGCACCGAGAGCATCCAGGGATCGCTCGCGAAGCGTTCCACCCCCGGCGTGAACGGCACGAAGCCCGTGTTCGTGAAGGCCGAGAGCGAGAGGTAGAAGCCCTGCCAGATCGCCGTCCAGGGGTCGAAGCCCTCGAGCAGGAGGCGGGGTACGACGAGCGCCGTGATGGCGAGTTCGATGACGATCGCGCTCGCCACGACCGTGAACAGCAGCCCGCCGATCTCTCCGAGTCGCACGGCCTGGGACTCGGAGACGGGGCCGCCGTGCACGCGGGCGGTGTTCGTATCGCTCGCGACGATGAGCTTGGCGCGTAGCCCGATGCGACGTGCCACGATGAGGCCCAGGATGCTCGCCATCGTCAACACGCCGATGCCTCCGATCTGCATCGCCAGGATGATCACGGTGTTACCGAAGGGCGACCAATAGCTGGCCATGTCGACGGTCGCGAGCCCCGTGACGGAGATGGCCGAGACGGCGGTAAAGACCGCGTCGGCGAGCGGCGCGCCTCCCGTGCCGCTGCCGGCGCGAGCGATCGGCAGTGTCAGCAAGAGCGTCGTGATGAGGATGAGGCCCGTGAAGATGAGGATCGCGAACCGGGCGGGTGATGCAGTGAACGATTCGGAGAGACCGGACCACGCCCTCGTGATCGGGTTCGTGCGTTCGTCACGACGGTTGCCGCGGATGCGGTTGCTCGTGGCCATCGACGCTCCTCACCGGCCCGCAGACCGCGTGCAATGGTACTCCTGAGCCGGGCTGACTAGCCTGGTGGCATGGCCGACATCTTCGACGTGATCGCCGACGCCACTCGTCGGGAACTGCTACAACACCTACTCGACGCCTCGCTGCGAGGTGAGGGCGGCGCAGGCGAGCTCAGTGTGGGCGAGCTCGTCGAACGCATGGACGCGACGCAGCCGACCGTATCGAAGCACCTCAAGGTGCTGCGCGATCACGGGCTCGTGACGGTGCGCGACGAAGGACAGCACCGCTACTACGCGGTTGACCCTGCACCGTTGGAGGACGTCGAGGACTGGATCATCCCCTTCCTCAGCGCCGACTTCGACCCCGCCGCCGACGGCTCGCCCGCCTTCGCCGCGTGGTCGGGTGCCGACGTCTCGGGCGCGGGAAGCACGGTCGGCCGCGTGGCCGCGGACGCCTCTCACCAGGCCCGGTCGATCATCGAGGGCGCGCAGGAGAAGCTGCACGACGTGCAGGAGGCCGTGACGAAGCGCCTGCCTTGGAAGAACCACGACGAGGCCCGCTGACCCCGCATTCGGGCGTCTTTACACGAGTCACACCAGCCCCTACTCTAAACTCTGTGCACGTGCGCCACGAGGGCGCTGTGCGCGTGGACGACAGGAAGTCTGCCCATGACCCGGGATCTCTCTGAGGTGCGGTTTCTCACCGTCGCCGAAGTGGCCGACATGATGCGCGTCTCGACGATGACCGTCTACCGGATGGTGCACGCTGGCGACCTGCCGGCGATCCGCTTCGGGCGCAGCTTCCGCATCCCCGAGTCGGCCGTCGCGACGGCCATCGAGACGCCTATCGCCGACGTCGGCTAGACTGCTGAAGCACATGACGCGGTCCTGAACGGGCCGTTGCTCCCGTTCAGTCGACGATCAAAGGATTTCCATGGGTTCTGTCATCAAGAAGCGCCGTAAGCGGATGGCCAAGAAGAAGCACCGCAAGCTGCTGCGCAAGACGCGTCACCAGCGTCGCAACAAGAAGTAGGGTATCCGCCCGGCGAAGCGCTCGACCCCCGGGGTCGGGCGCTTTCGTCATTGCCGCGCGCTCAATCGTGTGCGCTGGACCGTGCCGCCGATTAGGGGCGGGGGCGGGATGCTCGCGGGCGGTCGTGCATGACCGGCCAGCCGCGCGCCTGGGCGTAGCGGGCCAGCGCGGCGTCGGGGTTGACGACCTGCTGGTGGCCGACGAGCTCGAGCAGGGGGATGTCGTTGCGCGAGTCGCTGTACGCCCAGCAATCAGCGAGTCGCACGTGCTTCTCGCCCGCGAGCCGGCCGGCCGCGTCGGCCTTGTGGGTGCCATGCATGACGGGCCCGAGCAGCGCGCCCGTGAAGACACCGTCGACGCTCTCGATTCGGGTGCCGACCGCCCCGGTCAACCCGAGCCGCTCGGCGATGACGGCCGCACAAACCTCGGGCGTCGCGGTGATGAGCCACACCTCGTGCCCCTGCGCACGGTGTGTGCGCGCGCGCTCGACGACGTCTGGTAGCAGCAGGTGGCGGAGGTGGCGGTCGTAGGTCTCGACCGCGATCTCCTCGAGCTCGTGCACCGAGTGGCCCGCGACGAGCTCGAGCGCGCGATCGCGCACGGCGAGCTGGTGCCGGTGGTTCTCGCCGACCGACGTGAAGCGGGCCTGCTGCCAGGCGAAGCGCATGAGATCGTGCCAGCCCAGGTGTCCCCGCGTGAAGGCGATGCGGCCCAGGTGGTACACGCTCGCCCCGCGCAGCAACGTATTGTCGACGTCGAAGAACGCGAGCACAGGCGCGGGCGCGGTAGCGTGCTCGCCAGGGCCGGCGTCGCTGACGGGGGTGGGCATCCCGACCAGCATAGGCAGGTGCCTAGGCTGGGGGCGTGCCCTCCGTCACCGTGACCCTCATCGGCAAGCCCGGCTGCCACCTGTGCGACGACGCGCGCGCGGTCGTGGCTGGGGTGCTCGAGGGGCGGGCGGGCGTGCAGCTCGTCGAGCGCTCGATCCTCGACGACAGCGCGCTGCACGACCGGTATTGGGACGAGATCCCCGTCGTGCTCATCGACGACGCCGTTCACACCATCTATCGAGTGGATGCCGAGCGCCTGCGTGCGGCGCTCGCCGAGAGGGGTTGCTGATGTGCGGTCGCTACGCCAACACCAAGAGCGGCGAGGAGCTCGGGCAGTACTTCGAGGCCGATGAGGTCGACGCGGTCGCGATGCCCCCGAGCTGGAACATCGCCCCCACCCAGCAGGTGCCGATCGTCGTCGACCGCGTGCCGAAAGACGACTTCGAGGCGATGCCCTCCCGCCTCGTCACGGCGGCCCGCTGGTCGTTCGTGCCGCGGTGGGCGACCGAGCTCGCCTCGATGTACCCCACCTTCAACGCCCGCAGCGAAACGGTGCACGAGAAGAGCACCTTCAAGAACGCCCTCCTACGCTCGCGGGCGATCCTGCCCGCCGACGGCTACTACGAGTGGCACACGGTCGGGTCGACCAAGACGCCGCACTACATCACCGATCCCGAAGCTGGCGAGCTCGCCTTCGCCGGGCTCTACTCGTGGTGGCGCGCGCCGTTCCCCGAGGGCGGCACGCCGACGCCCTGGGTGCTCACGGCCACGATGCTCACGCGGGCGGCGCACGGGCCAGCCGCGAGCATCCACGACCGCGCTCCCGTCATGCTGCCGCGCGAGGTGTGGGACGAGTGGCTCGACCCCACGGTCGAGGGCGACGAGTCGCTCGTCGAGACGGTCGTGCACGAGAGCGAGGCCGTGCTCGAGCGGCTCGCGCTGCACCCGGTCGCACCCCTGAAGGGCGACGGCCCGCAGCTCATCGAGCCGGTCGGCTAGCACTGCCCCCAGCGGCCGAGCCCCGCATCCTGTGCCGCGCGCTCGGCCGCGACCAGGTCGTCGTAGTACTGGTCGTTCGGCTCGAACAGCACGGCCTCGGCGTAGCCCTGCGCCACGAGTTCGTAGTTGATGAAGGCGCCGTCGGCCGTGAAGAGGTACATGAGCTCACGGTCGTACCGGTCGCGCGGGTCGCGGTCGTAGGCGAAGCCGATGGTCGACCCGGGCGGGGCGAGCGCGGCGAGTGCCGCCTCGGCCTCGGGCCCGAAGCACTCGACGTCGGGATAGACCTCGGGGGTGTCGATGCCCACGAGCCGCACGCGCAGCTCGACCCCGTCGACCTCGAGGCGCAGGGTGTCGCCGTCGGTGATGCTCGCGACGGTCCCCATGCCCTCGGCCGAGGCGGCGGGCGAGCCGGGCAGCACGGGCGTGCTCGTGCCGCCCGATCCGAGGCAGCCGTCGAGTGAGCCGATGACCCCGACGAGCGCGACGACGGCGAGCGGGCGCAGGGGTGCGGCAATCATGCTGTGAGGCTACCCGGCACCCCCTGACACGCCGCGCGGCCAGGATTAGGGTTATCGCCATCACCGGGCAGCGAAGGAGCACCATGGCAGCGGCATCGTCGGGGCCGGCGTCGGGCAGTATCGACCCGCGCTACCCCCAGGCCTTCCAACGGGGCGGCGAGACCGCCCCGGTTCTCGACGAGTCGGTCGCGCTACGCGCCCCGGCCCCGCGCATCGAGGCGCCGCCGACCGTGCGCGTCGACGCGAGCCCGGCCGCCGCGCTCGACGAGCCCGCCGATGACCGCCACTTCGAGCTCATCGTCGCGGGCAACCCGTGGCTCCGCTCGCTCTGGGTGGTCGGCGCGATCGCCACGATCATCGGCTTCGCCCTCACCGTCTACGCCGAGTTCGCCTTCAGCGTGCCGCCCGCCTCAGGCATCTACGACCCGAGCGTCTACGTCGTGCCGCGCATCGCCGAGGCGGTGGCCCAGCCGCTCGTCATCGCGGGCGTCATCGCCCTCGTGGCCGCGACCGCCTTGCGCATCGTGGCCTGGCGGCCGAGCCGCATCCGCGAGGTCTTCAGCCAGACGTAGGCGTGCTCGGCCGCGCCGAGGATTCTCTGAGGGCGGCGAGCACAACCGCAGCGCACCCGAGTGGGTCGCTCAGGGGGAGGCGATGACCGCCCGGCAGGCAGATCGCCGCAACGTTCGCGTGGGTGCGGGCAAGCTCGCGAGCTCGTCCCGGAACCGGAACCGGATCGTCGATGCCGTCGACCAGCCGCACGACCACGCTTCGCGCCTCCAGCTCGCGGAGCGCTGCCCCCCACCCGGGGTCGCGCACGAGCGCATCAAATCCGGCGACGTAACCGTGCCAGGTGTGCTGCACCGCATCCCGCGCGACGGCCACGGGAATGCGAGGGGAGATCGCGACGGCGATGCCCCGGGCCGCGGCGCGGTTATCGCACATCCATTGGCACACGCGCTCCGCGAACGGCCCCTGCGCCAAGAGCGCCTCGAACCACCCCATGTGTCGCACGCGATCGTCCGCCTCCTCGTGGGTGAGGTAGAGCGGCGCATCGAACGCGACAACCGCACGAATCGGCGCGTGACGTGCCGCGACACGGAGGGCGAGGGAGGCGCCCATGGAGTGGCCGACGATGACCGCGGGCACTGCTTCCAGGCCGAGCTGGCGAAGCACCGCGAGTACCCCGTCGACGTGCGCATCGGCGTCGATCAGGTGCTGCTGTGCCACACTGTGCATCGATGCACCGAACCCGATGGGGTCGATAGCCACGACGCGCGCCCCGTGGCCGAGCACGTCGTACGCGGCACCCCAGAACCGCTCGCTCGACGCGAGGCCGGAAAGGAGGACGACGAGATCGTCGCCTGATCCGTACTGGCGCACTCCGAGACCCGCCACGATTCTGCGATCGCCGGCTCCCGGCCGCCACGCTCTCACCTCTGGCGACGAGAAATGCGCGGCCGCCCAGGTGACGGCGGGCACGCCGAGGGCTACAGCGGCCCCGACTCGTGATGCCCTCATGGTTGACGAGCGTAGTCACTGTGTTCTGATGCGTCGTCCAACGCCCACCCGGCGTGTGCCGCACGTCAGCGCTGACAGTTTGGGCAGAACCACGTGATGCGCTCGGTGAGCGCGTCGTCACCGAGCAGACCGCGGCGGATGCGCGTGCCGCAGCGGCGGCAGGGCTGGCCGTCGCGGTGCGCGACCCAGAGGCGCTCGCCGCGTCGCGCGTTGCCCGTCGTCGTGCGCTCGTCGCGGTCGCGGTTGGCGCGGATGAGGCGCACGCCGAGGTCGAGGGCCGCCGCAACATCCACGGCCCCGACCGGCGTCTCGGGCAGCACGCCGCGCAGGAACAACAGCTCGTTGCGGTAGTCGTTGCCGAAGCCGGCCACCGTTCGCTGGTCGAGCAGCGCGAGACCGATGGGTCGTTCCGGGTCGGCAGTAAGGCGCCGCAGGGCCTCCTCGCGATCGAAGCTGGTCGCGAGGGGGTCGGGGCCGAGATGTCCGACGACCTCGTTCTCGGCGTCGCGCGCGACGAGCTCGAGCTCGCCGAGCGCGAAGCCGACGGCCTGCCACGGCGGGCCTTCGGTCGCGGTCGTCTCGAGCACCATGCGCGCCTCGAAGGCAGGGCGTCGCCAGCGCTCGCCGAGACGCATGACGTGCCAGACGCCCTCCATCTTCAGGTGCGAGTGCACCGTCACGTCGCCGATGCGCATGAGCAGGTGCTTGCCGAGCGCGACGACCTCGTCGACGCGTTTTCCGCCGAGGTCGACGGTCGCGAAGCGCGGCACGCGCACGTCGCTGCGCAGCACGGTCTGTCCGGCGAGCGCGGCGTGCAGCCGCGCGGCCGCGCGGTGGATGGTGTCACCCTCGGGCATCGCTCACCTCACACCCTGATGCGCAGGCCCTGGGGCGTCGCGACGAAGCCCGCGCCCTGCAGCGCCTCGGCGAGCGGGGTGCCGAACGCGCTCGCGCCGTTGACGCGCTCGACCCGCAGCGAGCGCAATCGCGCACGCACGACGGCGGCGAGCTCGACGGCGGCCGGCTCGAGCACGGCGGGCTCGTCGGTGAAGGTCAGCACGCTCTTGCCGCCGCGCTCGAGGTAGAGCGCGAGGTGCCCGTCGACGAGTCCGACCATGGCACCGGCCTTGCGACCCGGTCGGTGCGCGGTCGACCCCGCGGCCGCGTCGGGCAGGCTCGCCGGCCACGGCAGGGCCGCGCCGTAGGGGTTGGCGGGGTCGGTCGCGGCGAGAACCAGGGGGGCCAGGGCGGGGGCCGCATCCGCCTCTCTGCTGAAGGTGCGCACGCGGTCGATCGTTGCGGGCGTCGCGAACTGCGCCGCGCCGAGGCCCTCGACGATGTAGCCGCGGCGCACCGAGCCGGCCTCCTCCATGCGCGCGAGCACTGAGTAGGCGAGCGCGAAGCCGCCGCGCAGCCCTTCGGCCTGCACGGCGCCGCGCGTGACGATGCCGTGCCGCTCGAGCATGCGGTCGATCGCGACGGCGGTGCGGCGCGTGGGGTCGGTCTCACGATCCGGCAGCAGCGACCAGCGGCCGGCGACCGTGGGCGGCCCCGATTGCGTGACGGATGCCGGGCGCGCGTAGCCTCGGTAGCTGCGGGTGAGCGGCGCGGACTTGCGGGTGGCCGTGCCCCCGAGCGAGGCGCGTAGCGGCGCGAGCGTGTCGTTGGTGAGGTGCCCTGCCCACACCAGTTGCCAAAGCTCGTTCACGAGGGCCGCGTCGTCACCGCCGGCCTCTCCCGCGGCGGCCACCGCGCTCGCGAGCTGCCGGAAGAAGAAGCCGCCGCCACCCGCGAGCGCGTCGAGCACGCGCCGCTGCCGCTCGGTGAGCTCGAGGTCGTCGGGGCCGGCGAGGGTCAGCGGCGCCGTGCCGGCGAGGTGCAGGCTCACCCAGCCGTCGCTGCCGGGCAGGCTGCCAGCGCCGGCCCAGACGACCTCGCCGCTCGCGCACAGCTCATCGAGCCAGGCGGGCGAGTAGTCGCGCACGCGGCTGGGCAGCACGAGGGTCTCCCACGCGCTCGCCGGCAGTGCGGCGCCCTGCAGCTGCTCGATCGCCTGCAGCACGCCGTCGATGCCCTGCAGCCCTGGTCGGGCCGCACCGGTGCCGACGCCAGCGCTCCCGACGTGCTGCCACGCGGGCAGGAAGCGCCCGAGCGTGCCGTGGCTGACGGGCTCGATCTCCTTCCGCAGCGCCGCGAGACTGCGCGAGCGTAAGCGACGCAGCACCTCGGCGTCGACCCACTCGGTGCCCGATGCGCCGGGCCGGAACTCGCCCTCGATGAGACGCCGGTCGGCAGCGAGCCGGCGCAGGGCATCCGTCGCCACGGCGATGCCGAGGCCGTAGCGGCTCGCCACGTCGGTCGCGGCGAAGGGGGTGCGGGTGCGCGCGAAGCGCGCGACGAGGTCGCTGACGGGGTCGGGCACGGGGTCGAGGAAGGCGGCGGGCACGCCGTGCGGGATGGGCGTGCCGAGGGCGTCGCGCAGGCGAGCGGCGTCCTCCACCCCGGCCCAGCGCTGCTCGCCCGCGATCGTCGCGCGGAAGACACGGTTCTCGCGCGCGAGCCGCTCGAGCTCGGCGGTCACGTCGACCTCGTCGAGCGTGCGGTCGTCGATCTCTGCGATCGAGAGCGGGCCCAGGATGCGCAGCAGGTCGACGACGCCCTCCGCGTCGCGCGCGCGGCGATCGGGGGCGAGGCGCTGCAGCTCGGCCTCGAGCTGCGCAATGACCGCCGGGTCGAGCACCTCGCGCAGCTCGGCGCGCCCGAGCAGCTCAGCGAGAAGGGCGGGGTCGATGCTGAGCGCCGCGGCCCGCCGCTCGGCGAGCGGGCTGTCGCCCTCGTAGAGGAAGGCCGCGACGTAGCCGAACAGCAGGCTGCGCGCGAAGGGCGAGGGGCTCGGCGTCTCGACCTCGATGATGCGGATACTGCGCTGCGCGATCGCCGCGGCCACGTCCGTGAGCGACGGCAGGTCGTAGACGTCCTGCAGCACCTCGCGCACGGTCTCGAGCACGATGGGGAAGTCGGGGAACTCGCGCGCGACCTCGAGCAGCTGGCTCGCGCGCTGACGCTGCTGCCAGAGCGGGCTGCGGCGGCCGGGGTCGCGGCGCGGCAGCAGAAGCGCCCGGGCTGCGCACTCGCGGAAGCGCGCGGCGAACACCGCCGATCCTCCGACCTCGGCTGTGACCAGGTCGTGCAGCTCGTCGGCCTCGAAGAGGAACAGCTCGGTGCCGGGCGGCTGCGCCTCCGTGTCGGGCAGCCGCACGACGATGCCGTCGTCGGCCGCAATCGCCGCTCCGTCGTAGCCGTGCCGCTCGCGGATGCGCGCCGTCACCGCGAGAGCCCACGGCGCGTGCACGGCCATGCCGTAGGGGGAGTGCAGCACGACGCGCCAGTCGCCGAGCTCGTCACGAAACCGCTCGACGACGAGCGTCAGCTCGCTCGGCAGCTGCCCGGTGGCCTCGGCCTGCTCGCGGAGTAGCGCGTCGAGGTTGGCCTCGGCGCGGGCATCGAGGCCCGCGGCCGCGAGGCGCTCGTGCCGGGCATCCGGAGTCGCCGCCCCCAGTTCGCGCGTCGTGCGCCCGAGCGCGCGGCCTAGCTCGGCGGGGCGCCCGAGCCCGTCGCCCTTCCAGAACGGCACCTTGCCGGGCTGGCCGAACGCCGGGGTCACGATGACCTGGTCGTGCGTGATCTCCTGGATGCGCCAGCTCGTGGTGCCGAGCGCGAACACGTCGCCCACCCGCGACTCGTAGACCATCTCCTCATCGAGCTCGCCGACGCGGCGGCCGTTTCCTTCACCGGCGATGAAGACGCCGAACAGGCCGCGGTCGGGAATGGTGCCGCCGCTCGTCACGGCGAGCCGCTGCGCGCCGGGGCGGCCTGTGAGCGTGCCGTTGACGCGATCCCACACGATGCGCGGGCGCAGCTCGCTGAACCGGTCGCTCGGGTACCGGCCGCTCAACAGGTCGAGCACGGCGTCGAAGGCCGAGCGGGGCAGGGTCGCGAAGGGCGCGCTGCGGCGCACCTGCTCGAACCACTGCTCGATGTCGCACGGTTCGAGGGCGACATGCGCCACGGTCTGCTGGGCGAGCACGTCGAGGGGGTTGGCGAGCACGCGCAGCTCTTCGATGAGCCCGGCCGTCATGCGCTCGCTCGTGACCGTGGCGTGCAGCACGTCGAGGCGGTGCTTGGGCACGAGCACGCCGCGGCTGATCTCGCCGACCTGGTGGCCCGCGCGCCCGACGCGCTGCAGTCCGCTCGCGACGCTCGGCGGCGCCTCGACCTGGATGACGAGGTCGACCGCGCCCATGTCGATGCCGAGCTCGAGGCTGCTCGTCGCGACGACGCAGCGCAGGCGGCCGGTCTTGAGCGCCTCCTCGATCTCACCGCGCTGCTCCTTGCTCACCGAGCCGTGGTGGGCGCGTGCCAGAAGTTCGTCGGTCTCGGTGCGAAGGGCGTAGATCTCGTTGAGCCGCGCGGTCAACCGCTCGGCGAGCCGGCGCGAGTTCGCGAACACGATCGTCGAGCGGTGCTGCAGCACCCGATCGACGATGTCCTCCTCGACGTGCGGCCAGATCGACGGCGACTGCGGGGCGCCCGAGGCGTCGAGCGGATCGGTGCCGCCGATCGCCGGCGGTTGCGTCATGTCGTCGACGGGCACGACGACGCTGAGGTCGAAGGTCTTCGCGGCCGGCGGCTGCACGATCGTCACCGGCTGGGCTCCGCCCAGGAAACGGGCGACCTCCTCCGGGGGGCGCACGGTGGCCGAGAGGCCGATGCGCTGAGCGGGGGTCGCGAGCCGGGCATCCAACCGCTCGAGGGTGAGCGCGAGGTGCGCACCGCGCTTCGTGCCGGCCACGGCGTGCACCTCGTCGATGATGACGGTCGTCACGCCGTCGAGCGTCTCGCGGGCGCTCGCCGTCAGCATGAGGTAGAGGCTCTCGGGGGTCGTGATGAGGATGTCGGGGGGCGACTTCTGCAGCGCCCGGCGGTCGGCGCTCGGCGTATCGCCGCTGCGCACACCGACGGTGATGCTCGGCGCGGTGCCGCCCAGCCGCAGCGCGGTCTGCGTCACGCCGATGAGGGGCGAGCGCAGGTTGCGTTCGACGTCGACGCCGAGGGCCTTGAGGGGGCTGATGTAGAGCACGCGCGTGCGACGGCGCGGGTCGTCGGGCGGCGGCTCGATGGCGAGACGATCGATCGACCACAAGAAGGCCGCGAGGGTCTTGCCCGAGCCGGTCGGCGCGACGACGAGGGCGTGGCGGCCGGTCGAGATCGCATCCCACGCCCCGAGCTGCGCGGCCGTCGGCGCGGGGAACGCGCCCGTGAACCACTCGCGCGTCGCGGGCGCGAACCGGCCCAGCACGGCGGCGGGCTCGAGCGCGGTCATCCCCTCATTCTGGTGCCGCCCGCTGACAGCCCGCGGTCAGGTGTACTGCGCGCGCAGGAAGGTGAGCACGTCGGCGAGCTCGGCCTCGCTCACGCTGTGGCCGAGGCCCTCGTAGATGCGCTCGGTGAGCGTCGAGTGCCGCGGCAGCCAGTTCTGGGTGTCGGTGACGAAGGCGTCGGGAATCACGGTGTCGTGCGTGCCGCGGCCCCAGAACACGGGCGGCGCGATGGCGGCGAGCCGGTCGTCGGCGGGCGCCTCCCCGCGCACGACGAAGCCCGCGAGCGAGACCGCGAAGGCGAAGCGCTCGGGGGCGTGCCGCATGAGGTGGATGCTCATCGCCCCGCCCTGCGAGAAGCCCAGCAGCCCGACCGATGCGGCCGGCACGCCGTCGAGCCACTGCAGCAGGCCGCGCGCCGCGGCGTTGGCGCCCTCGGATCGGCTCGCGGGCGTCGCCCCCTCGAGCGCGTACCACGCGTACCCGGGGCCCGCGCGCAGGGGTGCGCGCACCGAGGCGATGACGGGCTGCAGCGGCAGATGGGGCGAGAGCCCGAAGAGGTCGCCCTCGTGCGAGCCGTAGCCGTGCAGCAGCACGAGCAAGGGGCGGCCGGCGCGCTGATCGGCCGGGGCCGACCAGATGATGGCGGACTCGTCGATCAGCTGCATCGCGCTCATGAGTCCATCGTGTCAGGTGCGCCCGCGAGGCCGCCCCACGGGACACAATGGAGCATGGCCACCGTGCGCACTCCCGACCCCAACCCGGGCTGGCTCTCTGATGAGGAGCTCGAGCAGATCCGGCAGCGCCTGCCGCTCGTCTACGTCGAGGCCGTGCCCGTGCGGGTCGACGGCATGGGCGCGGTCACCGAGGTCGGCGTGCTGCTGCGCGTGAACCCGGCAGGGAGCATCACGCGCACGCTCGTGAGCGGCCGGGTCATGCACGGCGAGACGCTGCGCGAGGCGCTGTTCCGGCATCTGGAGAAGGACCTCGGTCCGATGGCGTTCCCGCAGCTGCCCGCCTCGCCGACGCCGTTCTCGGTCGCCGAGTACTTCCCCTTCCCGAGCCCGACGCGCTTCAGCGACGACCGGCAGCACGCGGTGGCCCTCGCCTACGTCGTGCCCGTGACGGGCACGTGCGAGCCGCGTCAGGATGCCCTCGAGCTGACCTGGATGACGCCCGACGAGGCGGCCTCGCAGCGCGTCGCCGACGAGCTCGAGGGCGGGCGCGGCGCGCTGCTGCGGGCGGGCCTCGCCTCGGTCGGCGTGCTGCCCTGACCCCGGCTCTACCCCCCGAACTGGGACACAAATGACCCCCCGGCGGGGTACGTCACCGACGGGGGCCTCGCCAGTAGTATGAGTCTCGTTCGTACTAGAGCGAACGTTTTTCATGTCACCCGAACGGGGTACTCCCGTCATCCCGACCGGGCGGCAACCCGGGGGGAACTCGCACCATGGCCTTCATCACTGCACACCGTCGTTCGCGCCGCGCGCTGCCGGGCATCGCGGCCGTCGCGCTCGTGACCCTGTTCGCGCCGTTCGTCGCGTTCCAGCCCGCCGTCGCCGCCGAGGGCGACCCCGACGAGCCGGTGCTCGTGCAGTTCGAGAAAGACGCGATCCCCGCCGCCGCCGACGCCGCCGTCAGCCCCGGCGGCACCGTGACCTACCAGTTCACGATCAACTGCTCATCGCTCGAGACCGACTGCCTCGACCTCACGCTCGACGATGTCGTGCCCGAGCCGCTCGAGCTGCAGACGGTGACGACGGCCCAATCGATCCCGCCGATCGAGGTCGACATCACGGGCAACACGTTCTCGGTGCGCGTGGTCGACGAGCTCGGCGGCGGCCTCGTGGGCCTGCAGGCGGGCACGGGCATCCAGCTCAATGCGACCGCGACCGTGCCAGCCGACCTGTCGGCCGACTTCGACGGCGTCATCCTGCCCAACACCGCCACCGTCACGGTCTCGAACCGCGAAGACCTCACCCTTGATCCGCCGCGGCCGAGCACGATCGAATCGAGCGCCGAGGTGCGCCTCGCCGTCGACCTGACGCTGGCGTCGCAGGTCACCAAGAGCATCACCCCCGAGTCGGCGACGGCCGTGCAGGGCACGCCCGTCGCGGTGACGCTCGGAGCCACCAACTCGAGCAACGGCTCGGTCGACGCGCTCGTCATCCAGGAACCGGCCGACCTCGCCTCGACCGTGCTCGACACCCTGCAGGCCACCGGCCTGAGCGGCGTCACGTTCCCGTCGGGCGCCGACCGCATCCGGGTCGACTGGTACGACGGCGTGGTGTGGACCACCGGGACGGCCTCGGCCACGGCGGCGCTGCCGAGCGGGGTCGCGCCGGCCGACATCCAGGCCCTGCGGTTCACCTTCACGAGCTCGACCGGCGGGCGCATCGCCGTCGGCGCCACGGCCGCCATCACGGTGGATGCCGCGCTCTCGGCCTCGGCCGCCCTCGTGACCGAACCCACGACGGTCGTCAACACGGCGTCATCGTGGGTGAGCCTCGCCGCCGCGACCACTCCGCCCGTGCAGGCGAGCGATTCCCTCGTGATCGGGCCGCCGAGCATCCGCCCCCTCGCGACCAAGCAGTTCGGCACGACCTCCGTGATCGGCGGCCAGCAGGTGCTCGTGACCCTCGGCGGCTCAAACGGCGGCGACTTCGGGCTGCGCGAGCTCACGCTCACCGAGCCCTCGCCCGGCACGACCTCGCTCGCCGACCAGGGGCTGAGCTTCGGCAGCTGGGTGACGGCCGACATCGAGTGGCCGGTCGGGGCGACGAGCGCCGAGGTGAGCTACCGGTACGAGGGCGACCTCGACTTCAGCGCCGCCGTCACGACGACCACGGCCGACACGCTCCCCGCCCCCGTCGACGCGGCGGCGGTGACCGACATCCGCGTCCGGTTCCTCAGCACGCTGCCGCAGGGCATGGCGCCGGGTCAGTACGCCGTTCTGCCGTTCCTCGCCATGAGCGACCCGGTGGTGAGCGATGCCACGACCGTCAACGAGGTGCGCGTCGATGTCGTCACGCTCGCCGACGAGACCGCGTCGGCGGTCGCGACCGACGACCTCACGCGCCGCACGTCGCGCGTCAACACCGAGATCACCAAGACGGCCCTGCCCGACGAGCTGTACTCGATCGCGGGCGCGACGACCCTCATCTCGCTCCCCGCGCGCGTGACGCCCCTGCCGACCGCCGCGGTCGACCCGACGGCCTCGACGGTGGGCTCGACCTCGCTCGTCATCACCGACCCGCTCGACACCGCGACCGACGACTTCTTCGAGTGGTTCGACCTCACCGCCATCGTCGCCACCGCCGTGCCGGGCAGCACGCTGCTGAGCGTCGAGTACTTCGACGGTTCCGCGTGGGTGCCGCTGCCGGGGGCGACCGACATCGCCGGCCCCTCGTTCTTCTCGACGACGATCGACCCCGCGCTGCGCGAAGTCATCGAGGGCGTGCGCTTCACCTACCGGCACGCCGCCTACGACACGCTCGGCACCCTGCTCAACCCGGGGTTCAGCGCCCAGCCCAACCTGCGCGTGACGCTGCGCGACCAGCTGCGCGACGGCTCGGGCGAGGCCGCCTCGTCGACGCGCCTGGTGCCGATCGACATCGACAACGCTGCGCAGAGCCGCGTCTCGAACCCCACGGCCGACCCGACGGTGGCCACCGACGACACCGTCGAGACCGTGCGCCTGCTGCCGACGGCGACCGAGGGGGGCGACGGCACGGGCAACGTCGCCGCGATCAGCAAGGCCTGGCTGCCGGTGACGAGCACCGGCACCGAGGCCGTCAACGCGCGGTCGGCCGACCAGGCCACGACCGAGATCTCGTGGGGCACGGGCGGTGCCTCCTTCGACTCGGTCGTCATCTCCGACTCGGCGAGCGACCCGGCGACCACGCCCGTCGCCGACACGGTCTTCGACGCGTTCGACCTCGTGCGCATCCCGGCGATCACCTCGGGCATGGATCCGTTGCTGACGTACGACCGCATCGTCGGCGTCGAGCTGTACCTGCCCGGCTCCGGGTGGACGGCCGCGAGCGGCAACCCCTGCACGGGAAGCGCGTGCGACGGCACCTTCCCCGGCTACACCCTCACCCCGACCGAGCGGGCCGCCGCGACGGGCGTGCGCCTGATCGTCGAGGAGAGCCCGACGCGCGCCGCGCGCATCGGCAGCAACCCGGCGGCGCCTCCCGTCGGCTCGGGCGTCGCCCCCTCGATGGCGCTGAGCCGCGACCTGCGGCTCGTCTTCGAGGTGCGCGACGTGCGGCGCTCCGACCCCTCGGTCGCCGTGCTCGGTGCGACGCGCCTGGCGGAGTACAACATCCCGGGCCAGGTCGGCCAGGTGCGCAACACGGCGCGCTTCGAGGGGCGCGATGCCACGGATGCGGTGCTCCTGTCGCGCACGGCCTTCGACGACATCCTCATCCTCGACACCCCCATCACCGTCGAGATCTCGAAGACCTGGGTCGACGGCCCGCTGGGCACCCCGCCCCCTGGCACGCCGCAGTCGCTGTACCCGCGGGCCCGCATGACGGTCGTCGCGAGCAACGAGTCGGTCTCGCGCGTCGACGAGTTGTCGGTCGCCGACCCGGTGGCGGCAACCGACCCCTTCGACGCCGTCAACCTGTACGACATCGTCTCGATCACCGTGCCCTCGGGCGCGACCGTGAGCGAGGTGCTGCTGACCACCTCGAGCGGCACGACCTCGTACTCGATCGCCGCGGCGCTCGCGCTCACGACGGCGCAGCTCGTCGACGTCATCGGCATCGAGATCGTGCACACGGGCCGCATCGCCGTGCAGGCAGAGACGCGCATCGTGCTCGACACGCAGCTGCGGGCGACGCTGCGCAGCGCCCCGGGCACGGTCGTCGACTCGGTGAGCACCGACGTCATCGACAACACCGCCGAGGCCCGCATCGTCGACCCCGGCGGCGTGACGATCCCGCCGGACGGCGAGACCGTCAACACCATCACGGCACAGGCCTCGGCGTCGGTCTCGGTCGTCGACTTCACCTACGGCGTGACGGCCACCAAGGGCATCGTCGCCGACACCACGGCGACCCCCGGCACGCCCGCGACCCAGATCGAGGGCAACTCGCGCGTCGCGACGATCACCCTCTCCGGTCAGCCCTCGGGCACCGTGCGGTCGACCGACATGCTGTTCGAAGACATCAGCCCGACCTTCTGGAACGCCTACAACTTCACGGCGTTCGGGTCGAACTCGTTCGCCACGCCGATCAACCGCGTCAAGCTCGACGTGCTCGTCGGGGTCGACTACGTCGTCGACGGCGTCACGGGCGACATCAGCGTCGAGTGCGGCGGCAGCGCGACCCTCGACGCCTGCTGGGTCAACGGGGCATTCTCGAGCTCGCTCGCGCTGCCGACCCTGCCGCCCGGGGCGACCACGGCCGACATCCGGGGCATCCGCGCGCAGTACACGCGCGCCGACGGCGCGACGTGGGAGCGCCCGTTCAACCCCGCGCAGACGCTGCGCTTCACCGCGACCCGCCGCGACGTGCTCGTAGCCCCGGTGGGCGAGCCTGTGCCGTCGACCCTCTACGTGTACACCGAGCCCGCTCCGGGCGAGGCCACCATCGGCGTGTTCACGAACGACCTGACGGTGACGTCGTGGGCCGACAACGGGGTGGATGCCCCGCTATGGCAGGCGACCGACGACGACACGAAGCAGCTGCTGTTCCAGCACCGGCCCGCCAAGGTGCAGATCATCAAGACCCCCTACGGCCCGCTCACGCTCGGCGCCCCCATCCCGTACGAGATCGAGGTGACCAACCGCGGCACCGGTCTCGACAAGCAGCTCACGGGGCTCGAGATCGTCGACCTCATCCCGGTCGACGGGCTCGGCCCGCAGCTCGTGCTCGGCACCGACCCCGAGACGGGGCTGTCGTACCTGCCGCAGGAGGTCATCGAGCTCGAGGTGCTCGACGAGGCGAACCAGCCCGTCGCGGCGCCCAGCTTCACCGCCGCTCTCGGCACGGCCGAGCCGAGCGGGCAGCCGCTCACGATCACGATCGACCCGGCGTTCGTGCTCGAGCACGACTGGACGATGACGATCAGCGCGCCCCTGCAGTTCCGGCAGTTCTTCGAGGCCGGCAGCGCGACCGAGAACTTCGTGCTCAACACCGCGACCGTGACCTCCGACCAGCCCTTCGACGAGTGCACCCCGGCGACCGACGGCGTGCTGCAGTCGACGATCCTGCGCGTCGAGTCGTGCAGCGCGACGACGCGCGTGTGGGCCCTCCCGAGCGCGCCCATGACGATCATCAAGGGCGTCAAGGGCGTCGAGGCGGGCCCGCTCGACGCCGACGGCGTGCCCCTCATCGACCCCGACACGCTCGCGCCGTACGACGACCTCGGCGTCATCAAGACTGTGCCGGCGAACCCGGCCGACTGCTCGACCCCGACCCTGGCGGTCGACGGTGAGCTGTACTACCGGTACCCCTGCGTGCCGATCACCCGACCGGGTGGCACCGAGGAGTGGGTGGGGTACTTCTTCAACGCGGGCAACGTGCGGGTGAACCAGATCTCGTCGATCGACGTGCTGCCCCGGCCGAACGACCGCGGCGTCATCATCAACGATGCCCGCAGCTCCCGGTGGACGCCGATCCTGCTCGAGCGCCCGCGCCTGGTCGGCTGGCCCGACGAGGCGCTGACGGTGTACTACACCGACCGCCTCGACATGGCGACGCCCGCGTGCAACGGCGCCGACATCCAAAGCGATCTCGGCATGTCGCCCACCAGCAGCCCTCCCATGGTCGAGGCCTACTGGCCGTGCATCTCGAGCAGCGCGCCGGGCGGTCTTCTCGATCGCCAGAACGCGACGACCGGCTGGAAGGTCATGCCCGCCGACCCCTCGGCGGCTCTGCTCGAGAGCGTCGTGGCCATGAAGTTCACGGTCGACTTCGCGGTCGGCGGCATCACGCCCGTCGGTCTCGCCCCGGGGGAATCGATCTCGATCGCCTACCGCACCCGCACGGCCCTCGAGCCGGCGCTGCGCGAGACCGATGCCAACCTCGCGCGCGATTCGATCGCCTACAACTCGATCGCCGGAGCCGCGCGCGGGTTCGACGGCGTCAACGACCTGCCCTACCGCTTCGTCACCGAGCCCCGCAAGGTCGGCATCGCCCTCGCCACGGGTGCGGTCGACCTCGCCAAGGTCGTCGACGGCGCGGCCGAGTCGTTCGCGCCGAGCACCTTCCGCATCGCGCTGGCCTGCACGGTCGACATCGACGGTGCCGGAACCGAGTACGAGCCCGAGCCGATCCAGCTGCTGAACAGCGCGGGAGCGAACCGCTCGCCGTTCACGCTCACGGGCGACGCTGCCGCGACGCGCATCCTGGGCATCCCGCTCTACGCGGTGTGCGACGTCAGCGAGGTCGGCACGACGGGCGCGACCGAGACCACGTTCTCTCGGCAGCAGGTCGTCGCGCGTGCCCTCGGGTCGAGCCCCTCGACCGTCGTCGATCCCGTGCCCGCGTTCACCGAGCGCCCGGCGATCGAGCAGAGCACCGTCACCAACACCTACGACGAGGCATCCCTCACGATCACGAAGACCGTGAACATGAACGGCGCGGTGAACGAGGCCGGCAACCCCGTCATGCAGTCGAGCTTCTCGTTCAGCGTGGCGTGCACGTACGACTCGGGCTCGGGCGCGACCGCGCTCACCATGACGCCGTCGACCTTCACGCTCAACAACGGCGGGTCGCGCACCTACACCGATCTGCCGGCCGGTGCGGTCTGCACCGTCATCGAGACCCAGACGCGCAGCGCGACGGTCACGAAGGTCGTCACGGTCGGCGGCGTCGCGGGCGCGTCGACGAGCGGCGCGACGGCGTCGGGCATCGTGCTGGCGCCCGACACCGAACTGGGCGCCCCCACCAACGCGGTCGACTTCACCAACTCGATCGCCGTCGGGTCGCTCACCGTCACCAAGGCGATCACGGGCGCGGGAGCCTCCGAGTACGGCGACGGGGTCTTCACGGTTCGCGTCAGCTGCACGCGCTCGTCGGCGGCGGCCTCGCCCGTCACCGCCGGTGCCCCGGCGAACTCGGTCTACTACGGCCTGCTGACCTTCAGCGCGGCGACGGTGCTGTCGCGCACGATCGACAACCTGCCCGCGGGCTCGTCGTGCACGATCACCGAGACCGCGAACGCGGGTGCCACGCAGGTCACCAACCCGACGAACGTGACGATCGTGGGCGGCTCGACCGTCTCGCGCACCGTGACCAACCGGTTCGACCTCGCCTCGATCACGGTCGGCAAGACCGTGCAGACGGCCGCGGTCGATGCTGAGGGCGCCCCGGTCTACCCGGCCGATCCCTTCGCCTTCTCGGTCGCGTGCACCTTCCAGGGCGAGACGGTGCTCGCCACCGGCTTCGCGTCATCGCCCATGACCTTCACGCTGCGGCACAACGAGACCCGCACGCTCACGGGCCTGCCCGCGGGCGGGGCGTGCACGGTGACGGAGACCGACGATCAGGATGCCGACTCGACCTCGGTGCTGCGCACCGTCAACGGCACGGCGACCTCGATCGACGGCACGACCGCGTCGATCGCCTCGTTGGCGGCCGACTCCACGAGCCCCGTGACGCGCAACACGATCCAGTTCACCAACCGCTACGGCGTCTCGAGCTTCACGATCAGCAAAGACGTGATCGGGGGCGGCGTTGACCAGTTCGCCCCGGCCTCGTTCACGGCCGCGCTGTACTGCGAGACCGCCGACGGTGTCGTCTCCTTCGATGGCGACGTGATCGTGCCCGCCGATGGCGTGGTGACGATCGAGAACCTCGCCGACGGCTCGACCTGCACGGTCGTCGAGCGCGACGTCGCGCTCACGGGGGCCGACGCGCACCGCATCGTCGACGACGAGGGCACCGTGATCGACGGGGTCGACATCGTCATCACGGCGGCCGAGCCGGGGCGCGTCACGCTCGAGAACTACTACCTGACGGGCGAGCTCGAGGTGAGCAAGTCGGTCGTCGGCGCCGGTGCCGGGTTCGGCGCCGGACCGTTCGAGGTGACGCTCGCGTGCGAGCGCGACGGCATCGCCGTCGACATCGCCGGGGGAGCGACCCGCTCGCTGACCGCGGGCGGCACCGCGAGCTACACCCTGCTTCCCTCGGGCGCCGAGTGCACGCTCACCGAGACCGACCCCGCCGGGGCGACGTCGAGCCGACTGCTCGACGCCGACGGGGCCGAGCTCACCGACGACGTCGCGAGCGGCACGACATTCACCGTCGTCGTCGACGAGACCGTGCTGCTCGACGACCAGGCTCAGCCGGCGCTCGAGGTCGAGAACACGTTCGAGCTCGCATCCCTCACCGTCTCGAAGACGGTCGAGACCGACGCGGTCGACGAGACCGGCACGCCGATCGGCTACGGCCCCTTCCCGGTCGCCGTCGACTGCCTGTTCGAGGGCGAGGCCGTCTTCGGAACGGGGTACGACGCCGCGACGCCGATGGTCGCGAGTGTTGCCGACGGCGGCTCGTGGACGATCGAGGGCCTGCCCAACGGCGCCGTCTGCACGGTGACCGAGACCGACACGATGGATGCCGTGAGCACGGGGCTCGTCGTCATCGTCGACGGCTCCGACCCCGACCCGGTCGACGCCGCGACGACCGATGTGGTGCTCGGAACGTCGAGCTCGGTGTCGATCACGAACGCCTACTCCGTCGGCTCGATCGAGCTGTCGAAGCAGGTCGTCGGGGCGGGCGCCGACGCGTGGGCGGATGCTCCCTTCCAGCTCGACGTGAGCTGCGTGCTCGACGACCGCACCGGAGAGCGCATCGTCTTCTCCGACTCGTTCACGATCGTGCGCGGCGACGACCCCATCACGATCGACAACCTGGCCACCGGCGCCCTCTGCACGATCACCGAGAGCGCGACGGGCGGCGCCTCGTCGACGACCATCACGGTCGACGGCGGCGAGCCGGTGCCCGGCACGACGACCGACGTGCTCGTGGCCGACGAGGCGATCGAGGTCGTCGTGACCAACACGTTCGCGCTCGGCGAGGTTCGCGTCGAGAAGGTGCGCGATGGCTCGGGTGCGGCGACGTGGGGCGACGGACCGTTCGAGGTCGAGCTCACGTGCGTGCGCGACGTCGACGGTGCCGAGCAGCAGATCGACATCCCGGGCGGGGCCGTGCGCGAGCTCAACTCCGATTCGCTCTTCGCGGCCGTCTACACCGACCTGCCCCTGCACGCCGAGTGCTCGGTCGTCGAGACCCGCAGTGCCGGGGCGACCCGCACGGCGATCGACCTCGAGGTCGTCACCGTCGCGGCCGAGCCCGTCGGCTTCATCATCACGAACACGTTCGACGTCGGCAGCGTGAGCGTCGAGAAGACCTTCGAGGGCGACGGCACGGGCCTCTACGTGCGCGGAACATTCGAGGCGTCGCTCGCGTGCACGCTCGTGATCGACGGCGAGGTCGCCGACCTCGAGATCCCGGGCGGGGCCACGCGGGAGCTGACGGCCGAGAACGGCTACCGCAACGCGTGGGAGCAGATCCCCGCGGGCGCGGAGTGCACCGTGACCGAGTCGCGCACCGGCGGAGCCACGCGCAGCGAGACGACCGACGGCACGTTCACGGTCGTAGCCGACGAGGATCACGCGGTCGGCATCCAGAACACCTTCCTGCTCGCCGCCTTCTCGATCACGAAGGAGGTGACCGGTCCGTTCGCCTTCGAGGCGCGCGACTCGGTGTTCCTCATCGAGACCTCGTGCATGTGGGAGCGCGACGGCGAGCTCGTTCCGATGCTGCCGGGTGACTGGCTGACTGACGACGGCACGTCCGGCGATGACCCGCTCGACGGGGCTGACGCCGAACAGCCCGAGAGGCCGACGAGTGTGCGCTCCGAGATCTCGGAGGGGGTCACCGTGTCGTTCGAGGATCTGCCGGCGAGCTCGGTGTGCACCATCTCCGAGGTCGACAGCGGCGGGGCGACAGCCCAGCTCGTCTGGCTCGGCGGGGTGCTGCAGCTCGGCGACCTGACGCTCGACGGCGGTGCGACCGACGCGACCCTCTCGAACGTCTTCCTCACGACGCTCGCGCTGACGGGCGCCGTCGAGATCATGCTCTGGCTGTGGGTCGTCGCCGCACTGATCTTCGGGGGAGTCGTGATGCTCACGATCGCGCGCCGACGGGCTTCAGCGGTCTAGCCCCAGGGGTCCGCACCCGGTGCGGAAACGGCCGGGCCCCGGCAGAGCGGATGCTCTGCCGGGGCCCGTGAGCCGTTCGCTGTTGCTCAGCGCGAGGTCAGCGGCCGCGGCGCTGGCCGCCGGTCGAGTTCGATCGCACGACCTGGCCGACGCGGATTCCGCCGGCGCTCGCGCCTCCGGCCGACGACGCCCGGCGCGAGCCCTGCCGCGCGCGGGGCGCGGCGGCGGGGGCATCGGTGCGCGGTGCGGCGGCGCGGGCGGGTGCCGCGCTGCGAGCCGGTGCGGCGGCGGCGGTGCCGGTCGAGGCGCCCGAGCGGCGCTGGCCGCCCTGGCCGCGACCCTGGCCGCGTCCGCCGCGCGAGGGCTGAGCATCCCCGTCGCGGTTGGCGCGCTTGCGCTGGGCGTTGGCGCCCTGCGAGCGTCCGCCGCCCTCGGGCTGGCGCTGGAGAACCGCGGGCAGCTCGTGCGCGGCCACGCGGGGCGCGACCTCGCCGATCAGGCGGGTGACGGCCGCCGACTCGGTCGTGACCTGCTGGGGCTGCACGCGAATGGCGGCCTTGCGCAGCAGGTCGGCCGTGTCGCGGCGCTGCTCGGGCAGCACGAGGGTGACGACGTCGCCCGCGGCACCGGCACGAGCCGTGCGGCCCGAGCGGTGCAGGTACGCCTTGTGCTCCATGGGCGGGTCGACGTGGATGACGAGCTCGATGTCGTCGACGTGCACGCCGCGCGCCGCGACATCCGTCGCGACGAGCACGCGCACGCTTCCGTCGCCGAAGGCGGCGAGGTTGCGGTCGCGGGCCGGCTGCGAGAGGTTGCCGTGCAGGTCGACCGCGGGGATGCCCTGCTCGGTGAGCGACTTCGCGAGCTTCTTCGCGGTGTGCTTGGTGCGCATGAACAGGATGCGGCGGCCGCTGCCCGAGGCGAGCGCGGTGATCATGCGCTTCTTCTCGTCGGCGCCCGAGAGCTCGAACACGTGGTGCGTCATGTCGGCGACGGGCGAGTTGGCCTCGTCGACCGAGTGCATCACGGGGTTGTGCAGGAACTGCTTGACGAGCTTGTCGACCCCGTTGTCGAGGGTCGCGCTGAAGAGCAGGCGCTGGCCGTCGTTCGGCGTCGCCTTCATGATGCGCGTGACGCCGGGCAGGAAGCCCAGGTCGGCCATGTGGTCGGCCTCGTCGAGCACGGTGATCTCGACGGCGTCGAGCGTGACGAACCGCTGCTGCATGAGGTCTTCGAGGCGGCCGGGGCACGCGACGATGATGTCGACGCCGGCGTTGAGCGCCTGCACCTGGCGGTGCTGCGAGACGCCGCCGAAGATCGTGGTCGTCGTGAGGCCGTAGGCCTTCGCGAGCGGCTCGAGCACGGCGTTGATCTGCGTGGCGAGCTCGCGCGTCGGCGCGAGCACCATGCCGAGCGGGGCGCCCTTGCGGCGCGACCCGCCGGCGAGGCGCGTGCCGAGGCGCGCGACCATCGGCAGGGCGAAGGCCAGGGTCTTGCCCGAGCCCGTCTTGCCGCGGCCGAGCACGTCGCGCCCGCCCAGGGTGTCGGGCAGGGTGTCGACCTGAATCGGGAACGCTTCGGTCTTGCCTTGGCCCGCAAGAACCTCGACGAGGGGGTACGGAACGCCGAGCGCGCTAAAGGTGATGTCATTGGTGGTCATGGGTGGTGCCTTTCAAGCAGGGTGATCCCCCGCATCCGCGACCGAGTAGTCAGGATGCTCAGTTCACGCCATGCGGGCGTGCGAACAGGAATCGAGTGGCGACGGCGGCAATGGCCGACATCGTTCGCCGTGAGAAAGTATCGAACCCCTTCGGTGCGCGAGTCAGTGCGCTAAGGAGCGGGAAGAGGAAGCGTTCTACGACGCAGGGAATCCGATGGAGGACTCGCAAGTACTTCAACCGTAGCAGGTCAGTCCCCAGCCACGTTTTCTAGCACAATCGCGAGGCCTTGGCCTACACCTATGCAAATTGCTGCGACGCCCCAGCGCACACCGCTCGCGCGCATCCGGTATGCCAGAGTGCCGAGAATGCGGGTGCCGGATGCTCCCAGAGGGTGACCTAGGGCGAGGGCCCCTCCCCAAGCGTTGACGATCTCCTCGTCCACACCCCACGCGTCGATGCAGGCGAGGGACTGAGCCGCGAAGGCCTCGTTCAATTCGACGGCACCCACATCACCCCAGGTGATCCCGGCCCGCGAGAGAGCGCGGTTTGCCGCTTCGACGGGAGCGAAGCCGAAGAACTGTGGGTCGATTCCCGCAGCGCCACGACCTGCGACTCGCGCTAAGGGATCGTGGCCGAGGAGGGCGGAGGCGCGTTCATTGCCTAGCCACACGGCGGAGGCGCCGTCACTGAGGGGAGACGCGTTGCCCGCGGTGATGGTGCCACCCGCCGGGGAGCTGTCGGCTGGTCGGAAGGAGGTGCGGAGTCCTGCCAAGACGTCAGCCGTGGTGTCGGGGCGTACTGCTTCGTCGCGGTCGAGGGAGGTCTCGGGTAGTTGCACGACGATATTGTCGTAGTGACCGGCGGCCCAAGCTTCGGCTGCCCGTGCGTGAGACGCGGCCGCGAAAGCGTCTTGCCGTTCTCGCGGTATCCCATGCCTCTCGCGCAGTTGCTCCGTTGCCTCGCCGAGAGAAACGGACCACTCACCGGGCATCCGTGGGTTCACCATGCGCCACCCGAGAGTCGTGGACTCGAGCGTGGAATTGCCAGCAGGATACGGACGTTCGGGTTTCAACAGCACCCAAGGGGCTCGGCTCATCGACTCGACGCCGCCGACAAGCACGAGATCTGCGTCTCCGGCGGCGATTTGGCGAGACCCGATCATCGCTGCATCGAGCGATGACCCGCAGAGTCTGTTGACGGTGCTGCCAGGGATGCTCGTCGGCAATCCGGCAAGCAGGGTTGCCATTCGCGCCACGTTGCGGTTGTCCTCCCCGGCGCCATTGGCATTACCTAGGTAGACCTCATCGATGCGCTCAGGGTCGAGTAGAGGAGCACGTGCGACAAGCTGGGCAACGACGTGTGAAGCAAGGTCATCCGGGCGGACGTGGGCAAGGGCGCCGCCGAAGCGGCCGAAGGGTGTGCGCACTGCGTCGTAGAGGAAGGCGTCCATGATGAGTCTCCTGGCGGAAGGTCGATGGGATGTCAGCTGAAGGCGGCGATGCCGGTGATCTCGCGCCCGATAATGAGGGACTGGATGAAGTCGGTGCCCTCGTAGGTGTGGACCACCTCCATGTCGGTGAGATGTCGTGCCACGTGGTTCTCCAGTAGCAACCCGTTGCCTCCAAGCAGGTCTCGCGCGTCGCGACAGAGCGCGCGCGAGCGCTGACCCGTGAACATTTTTGCCAGCGAGGCCTGCTCGTTGGAAAGACGGCCCTCGTCTTGCAACGCGGCCGTGCGGAAGCACAGCAGCTGCATGGCAGTGAGGTCGGCGAGCATGTTGGCGAGAGTGTTTTGGACGAGTTGAAAGCTCGCGATGGGCTTGCCGAACTGCACGCGCTCGTGCACGTAGGTCGCCGCGGCCTCATAGGCGGCGAGGGCGTGCCCGAGCGCCTCCCACGCGACGGTGCTTCGGGTCCGGTTCAAGATCGCCGAGACGTCACGGAACGACGTCGATTCGGCGAGCAGGTTCTCAGCGGGGATGCGCACATCCGTGATCTCAATGTGGGCTTGCTGGATTGCGCGCTTCGCAATCTTCCCCTTGATCGCTTCCGCCCGATATCCCTCCGGGTATCCCTCGGGGCCCTTTTCGAGCACAAAAGCCTTGACTTTTGCATCGTCGGTGTCTCGAGCCCAGATGATGACGAGGTCGGCGACGTGGCCGAGGCCGATCCACCGCTTGGCGCCGTTGAGCACGTAGTGATCACCGTCGCGTCGAGCCGACGTTTCCAGTGCGACGGAATCTGAACCATGGTCTGGCTCGGTCAAGGCGAAGGCCCCCAACTTCGAGAGTGTGGCCATATTGGGCAACCACCGCTGTTTCTGTTCCTCGCTACCGAGGAGTGAAATGCTTCCCATCGCGAGTCCGGAGTGGACGGCGTTGAAGGTGTTGACGCTGCCGTCTCCACGTGAAAGCTCCATGGCCACCAAACCGGTTTGTAGTCGGGTCATCCCCGGGCAGCCGTAGCCGTGGATTGCGGTTCCCGCGACGCCGAGCTCGCCGAACGCCGGCAGGATTTCGTAGGGAAAGTCCGCCTTCTCCCAATAGTCGTTGATTACCGGAAGCACGCGTTCGCTGACGAATCCGCGAACGCGCCGCACTATTGCGCGGTCGTCGTCGGACAAGTAGTCGTCGACCACATAGAAGTCGGCGTTGACGGGTCGAGTGGTTCTAGGCGTCATGTGTTCTGCTCGCTTCGTGTGGGCACCGGTTGGGTGACAGCAGTCGTGGTCGGTAGGTGGGTTTTGTCGGCATCGCGAAGCCATTGCCGGATCGCTGATCCGTGTTCGTCGAGTTCTGGGGGAGCGCTGCGGTAGCTGGCCGGGGTGCGGGCGAAAGTCATGGGGTTTCGGATTCCTGGCAAAGCGCGTTCCCCTGACCCGACGGTGACCACTGGGTCAAGACCGATCTGGCTGGCGAAGTCGATGCCGCCGGCGATATCCAGGAGCGGTGCGCACGGGAGGCCGAGCGCTCTCAGGCGCTCGAACCAAACGGACGCGCTGGCCGAGGCCAGTTGGGTGACAAGGATGGGCCGCAGTTCGTCGCGGTTGATGCTGCGATCGCCGTTGGTCGCGAACCGCACATCGTCGGCAACTCCGGGAAGTCCCAGCGCGGTACACAGTGTGCGGAATTGGGCGTCATTGCCGATGGCGAGCACAAGCTCACCCTCGCCCGTCGGGAAGGGGGCATAAGGGTAGATGCTCGGGTGGTCATTTCCCAGTCGGGTCGGCACGGAACCACTCAGGAGATAGCCGCCGGTCTGATTGACCATGCCGGACAGCGCAGACGACATCAGGTTCAACTCAACATGCTGTCCTTCTCCGGTGCGCTCCCGGTGAAAGAGTGCGGCGCCTATTGCGACAGCCGTGTGCAAGCCGGTGATGACGTCGAAGACGGCGACTCCAGAGCGGTAGCCCTCGCTCTCGGCGGCACCGGTCACGCTCATCAGCCCGGAGAGCGATTGCACGAGGAGGTCGTAGCCAGGGAGATTCGCACCGGCGCCCGTGCCAAAACCGGTGATGGACGCGTAGATGACGTCCGGGTTCGTTGCGGCCACCGTGGCGTAGTCCAGCCCGAAGCGGGCGAGTCCTCCCGGTTTGAAGTTTTCGGTCACCACGTCTGCGCGGGCCGCTAGCTCCCGCGCAAGACCGAGTTCTTGGGGATCGGTGAAGTCGAGCACGACGGACTGCTTGTTTCGATTGATCGAGAGGAAGTAAGTCGATTCGCCGTCCCGGGCGGGCGGCACCCAACTGCGAGTCTCGTCCCCTAGAGGACTCTCGACTTTGATGACCGTGGCCCCAAGGTCCGCCATCAACATCGTGCAGTAGGGCCCGGCGAGGACACGACCGAAGTCGGCCACGAGCAGGCCTGACAGCGGTCCTGTTGAGAGTGTGTTCGCAGCGTTGTGCCGGGGCTGCGTCATCGGTGGTCCCTTCGTTGGTGGACGGGTTCAGGCTCTCAGCGCCGGTTCATGCTGTCCAATACCTAAAGATGGCCACACTGATGCGCTGGTGTAATAATCGCCGGATGGACGTCTCTCAGATCCGTGCGTTTTTGGCCGTCGCCGAGGAGCTTCACTTCGGGCGAGCAGCCGAGCGGTTGCATATGGCGCAACCCCCCGTCAGCCGGAGCATCCAGCAATTGGAGCGCGAGCTGGGCGCTCGGCTGTTCGAACGCAGCACCCGTAAGGTCACGCTGACATCCGTCGGTGAAGCCGTGATCGGTCCGGCCCGCGACGTGCTGGATGCACTTGATCGCGTAGGCACAGTGGCGCGCGCGGCCGGGGTTGGCGAGATCGGTCGCGTCCGACTGGCGTACGCGGGCGCATCCTCCAACGTGATGGTCGGCCGACTCGCCCGCGCTGTCAAGCAGAACCACCCGGGTATCCACTTCGAGCTCTTCAGTCAGAACTTCGCGCAGCCCGCGATGCAGCGGCTCGTGCGTGGTGACATCGATCTCGCCTTGGGTCGGTGGGACTACGTGCCGAGCGGGGTGAAGACGCGGGTAATCGCCGTCGAGCACCTCGTAGTTGCCGTACCGGAAACTCATCGCCTGGCAGAGCGAAGCGACGTGTCCATTGCGGAGTTCAACGGCGAGCCGTTCGTAGCCCTACCTCCGCAGACCGGGTCCATCCTTCTGGAACGTTTGCGTCTCATGACCCGGGCAGCGGGGTTCGCGGCGGATGTCGTTCAGGACGCTCCGGACTCGTGGACGGTGATGTCTCTAGTGTCGGCTGAAGTGGGGTGCTCATTGACGCTGTCGTCGGTCGTCGAGAGCGTGGCCGACCCGCACCTCCGGTTCCTCCGTCTATCCGACCCCGTGGACCCGGTCGAGCTTCGCATGGCTTGGCGGGCGGACACCGATGACCGCGCGGTCCACGCGGTGTTGCGGCTGTCGGAGGAGGTCTTGCCCACACCGCCGCCTCTGGCAAACTGAAGTATCAATAGCTCGCTGATTTGGTATTGGAGTGAATCATTGCGAGGTGGGACGGTAGAGTCTCTGCCGGATTCCATCAATGACGAGGACCCCCATGCACGCGTTCGCGATCTATGACGACGATCACTCCGTCACCGACATCGAGCTGCCAACCCCCACTCCGACTGGGGCAGAAGTGCTCCTCCGCGTCCTTCACTCAGGCGTGTGCCACACCGATACTCATCTGCGCGAGGGCCACTACGACCTCGGAAGCCGTGGTCGCCTCAACCTCGTCGACCGCGGCGTGACGTACCCCCTGGTCCTCGGGCACGAGGTAGTCGGCGTCGTGGAAGCAGTCGGTCCGGAAGCGAAAGGCGTCGTCGTCGGCGATCACCGTCTCGTCTACCCCTGGATCGGTGAGGGCGACTGCGACGCCTGCCGGGCTGGGGAAGAGAACCTCTGTGCGGCACCGAAGAACCTCGGAGTAGCACGACACGGTGGGTACGCCGATCGCATCCTCGTCCCGCACTCCCGGTACCTGCTTGATGTCGCAGGCCTTGATGAACGGTGGGCAGCGACGCTAGCGTGCTCGGGGCTCACCGCGTATAGCGCCGCGCGCAAAGCGCTTCCGGCGGAACCGCGTGACCCCGTCGTTGTCATCGGCGCCGGTGGTGTCGGACTCATGGCCATCGCCAGTCTGCGCGCACTGGGTCACGAGGTGATTGTTGCCGTCGACCTGCAGGAGAGAAACCTGGAACTGGCGAGGGAGCTGGGAGCGACGGTAACGGTGTCGGCCGCAGAGGTCGACCTGCAGACCGCGATCCTCGATCAGACCGGAGGCCCTGTCTCAGCAGTGGTTGATTTCGTCAACAACTCGGCTACCGCACCAGTGGCCTTCGGAATCCTCCGGAAGGGAGGGACGATGATCCAGGTGGGCTTGTTCGGTGGAGAGTTCACCATTCCAACGGCGCTACTCACGCTCAAGATCTTGAGCATCAGGGGAAGCTTCGTGGGGTCGCTTGGCGAGCTTGCTGAGCTCGTGCGCCTGGCGCAGCAGGGAGCGCTGCCCTCGATTCCAATCATTGATGAACAGCTCACTGCGGCCGCCGTCGAGGCGTCACTCAACCGATTGGCAGCTGGTGGCGTGCCAGGCCGGATCGTCTTGACCGCTTGAGCGCCTCGCTAAGCGCTGGCCGCGTAGTCGAAGAAACCCCGCCCCGTCTTGCGGCCAAGATTTCCCGCGGCCACCATGTCTCTCAAAATCTTGGGCGCGCGGAATCGTTCCCCCAGGGTGCGCTCCAGGTATTCGGCGATGCCGAGCCGCACATCCAGGCCGACGAGGTCCGACGTGCGCAGGGGCCCGGTCGCGTGTCGGTAGCCGAGCTCCATCGCAGTGTCGATGTCGGCGGCGCTGGCTACCCCCTCCTCGACCATTCGCATGGCCTCGAGGGCAATGACCAGGCCGAGTCGCGAACTCGCGAAACCCGGGGCATCGGCGACGACGATGGGGGTTTTGGCGAGGGCAGTCACCCATGAGCAGGCCTGCTTCCGCAGCTCATCCGAGGTGACGTCCGTCACGATGACCTCGACCAGCGCCGACGGCGGGACGGGATTGAAAAAGTGCAGACCGCAGAATCTCTCCGGTCGCGCGAGCAATTCGGCGAGCCCCGAAACAGAAAGGGAGGATGTGTTCGTGGTGAGCCAGGCATTCGGCGCCAGATAGTGTTCAGCGCGAGCGAGGGCATCCGTCTTGATGCTCACGACTTCGGGAACCGCCTCGATGACAAGTTGACTGCGGGCAAGTTTAGAAAAATCGGTGCTGACGGTCAGTCGACCGAGCACGGTTTCCGGCTCGATGCCCTCGGTTCGCGCGGCTGCTTTCGCCACACCATCACGGACTCTCTCCAGGGCGAAGCCGGCTGCTTCTGCATCACGTTCGATTACCGTCACCTGCGCGCCGGCTGTCGCGAAGACCTGGGCGATTCCAGCGCCCATGCGGCCGCCGCCGATGACGCCAACGGTGTCGGGGACGGTGTACATCAGGAGCTCCGGGATCGGTTGAGAAACGCATCCATGCGTTCGGCCTTGGCCCCGGACTCAAACAGAATGGCCTGCGCAAGCTCGTCGACAAGTGGGTGGGCGGAGCGGGGGGCGGCGAGTAGGCGCTTCGTGAGCCGCAGGGCGAGGGGATCTTGTTCCGCGATGCGGTCTGCAAGTCGGTGCGCCGCGTTCAGGAGATCTTCGAATGGGTGAACGGCGCTTACCAGTCCGAAGGCGAGCGCCTCGTCGGCGTTCACGCGGCGGCCGGTGAAAAGCAAGTCTTTGGCGAGCGATTCGCCCACAAGTTCGATGAGTCGCCAGGTTCCTCCCGCTGCGGCGACAATGCCAAGCCCGGTTTCGGGATTCCCGAAGACAGCGCGCGTCGATGCGATACGAAGGTCCGCCGCGTAGGCCAACTCCGCTCCACCTCCCAGGGCAAAGCCGTCAACGGCGGCGATGACGGGCATGGGCAGGGCGGCGATACGGCGCAGGATGCCCGAGTTGATTCCGGCGAGGGCGTCATCTCTTCCTCGGTCGCGTAGCGACCGAATGTCGGCGCCGGCCGCAAAGGTGCCCCGCTCGGGGGTCGTTGTCCCGGTGATGATCAGGATGCGCGGCGTGCGTTCAAGAGAGTCGCACGCCGCGTGCAGTTCCGCGACCATGTCGCTGTTGATGGCGTTGCGAGCCTCAGGTCGCGCCAGCTCAACGACGAGTCGATCATCGTGCTCGTGAAGGATCAGTGTGGTCACGCTGTCAGCCTGACAGCGTCAATCCATGCTCGTCCAATACTTGATGGGCCACACTGCAATACCCGAACTGCATGAGTAGGTGAGTTGATCGGTATTGGACGCGGTGCCCGCAGCAGAGAAAGCTGATCCTATGAGCGCATACCGGACCATCAATCCCGCGACCGGCGAAACTGTCGCGGAGTTTCCCGTCCTTGCCGCAGCGGATGTCGAGGGCATCGTTGCGCGGTCCGCTAGGGCCTACAAAACTTTCCGCGTGCTCCCACTCACGGACCGCACAAAGGTCCTGAAGCGGGCCGCCGAGTTGCACCGCGAACGCATCGACGAACTCGCGGCGATACTGACACTTGAGGTCGGAAAGCCCATCGCGCAGGCCCGCGGCGAGGTCGAGCTGGTCGCGTCTATCTACGAGTACTACGCCGACAACGCTGCGACCTTTGTTGCCGACGAGGATTTGGCAATCGTGGGCGGCGGCGAAGCGACGGTGCGCACCGAACCCATCGGACCGCTCCTGGGCATCATGCCGTGGAACTACCCGTACTACCAAGTGGCTCGATTCGTCGCGCCGAACCTTGCGCTCGGCAACACCATCCTTCTCAAGCACGCGCGAAATTGCCCGCAGTCCGCACTGGCGATCGAGCGCGTCCTCCACGAGGCGGGTCTACACCGAGACGCCTACATCAACGCGTTCATCGACAGCAGTCAGGTCGCCAGTGTTATTGCGGACGATCGCATCCAGGGTGTGTCGCTCACGGGGTCAGAAGCTGCGGGTTCCGCCGTCGGCGAAGTTGCTGGTCGCCACATGAAGCGCGTGGTGCTGGAGCTGGGCGGATCTGATCCCTTTATCGTCCTTGACGACGCAGATATCGACGCGGCAGTGGCCGCGGGGGTGCGCGGTCGAATTGCCAACGCAGGTCAAGCGTGCACCGCGTCCAAGCGCTTCATTGTTGTCGAAACGGTCTACGAGGAGTTCACGAGAAAGTTCATCGCCGCCGTTACCGCGATAGCGACGGGCGACCCGACCTCTCCTGACACCTTCCTCGGGCCGCTGTCGTCATCCGGTGCCGTCGATGAGCTCGAGGAGATTGTTCAAGACGCCGTGAACCTCGGCGCCACGCTACACACCGCAGACGGAGCGGCGCGCTCGGGGGCCTTCTACCCTCCGACTGTTCTCACTGAAGTGACTCCTGCGATGCGGGCTTACAGCGAAGAGCTCTTCGGTCCTGTTGCGGTCGTCTACCGCGTGCCGTCGCCACAGGCCGCCGTGGAGCTGGCGAACGAGTCTCCGTTTGGGCTCGCGAGTAGCGTATTCACGAGCGATCAGGACGAGGCTCGTCGCATCGCTGAGGCCTTGGAAGTTGGCATGGTCTGGATTAACAGTACGAGCCGTAGCGCGCCCGACCTGCCCTTCGGAGGCGTGAAAAGATCGGGCGTCGGCCGCGAGCTCGCCAAGTACGGCATCGACGAGTTCGCCAACAAGAAGCTGATTCGCATCCCGGAGTGATCGGGCGCTCTCATTTCTTAGGCGCTAAGCGTCCCTGTTCCGTCCAGCCCGTACTGCCGCATCTTGCGATACAGCGTGGTGCGGCCGATGCCGAGAGACTCGGCGGCCAGAGAACGGTTGCCGCCCGCGGCGCGCAGCGCCACATCGATCGTGCGATACTCCGACGCTGCGATGCCGTACAGCTGTCGTGCTTGCGCCCGCATGTCCGGAGGTAGCGCGAGGAGTGTGAGCGCGCCATCGCGCGAGGCATCCGCGGCAGCGTGAAGGGTGCTTGCGAGCTCGCACACGTCACTGGGCCATGGCCACCGCAGCAGCGTTTGTAGAACGACGGGAGGGACGGAAAGGTTGCGGGCCTGAGCGATCTCCTGGGTAATCGACAGGACGCGCTCGGGTGTGTGAGCCAAGGCGGGGATGGCCAAGTCGCGCCCTCGGCTTGACACGAGGGCGCGTATTGCCGCGGGGCCCCTACCAATCGAGACAGTCAGAACAAGCATGCCGGCCCGCGGTGACGCTGCAGACTCAAGGACAGTCGTGAGCCACCCCCTGTCGTCGTCGTTCAAGTCATCGACGTTTCTGACGACGACGGAGGCACCTTCGGTCAGAAGCCGATGGATGCGCGCGCGAACGTGTGGCTCACGACCCTCTGGCGCTGCGACGACCGTGGGTTGGCGTCCGTCTCGTGCTCGGAGCCAGCGCACCGCAAGATAGCCTTTGCCAGAGCCGGGGGGGCCATGGATGGTGACGGTGCCACAGGTACGCGACGCGTGGTTGAGCAAGCGTGACAGCTGTTCCGTCGTCGCAGCGAGACCGTCGACGCTCGAGGACCTCGTAGGGTTGCCGACCTCTCCGTGGGGGGCCGTCTCCACCTCGATGATGTAGACGTCATCCCCCGCGCGTCCGCGAAGTCGACGAGCGATCCCCTGTTGGCCGGCAACCGTCACTGCGACGTGCGGGTCGGACCAATCGTGAGCGACCAATTGGTCCCACAGCACGACGTGTGTGCCAGCAGAGACCAGAGGGAGTGCACCGGTCGAGCTCATGAGTCCTGAGCGGCTGAGTGCGATCACCGGAACGCGGGGGGATGCGCCGACAAACTCAGCGATGAGCGAGCTGAGGCCCCCTGACGTTGCGGCTTCCGCGATCGATGCTTCCACCTGACGGGCCGCGTGGCGCGCGATCGCGAGCATGGTTTGGTCTGACGAGTCCAACGGAGCGGCCAGCGAGAGCGAGCCGATGACCCGGCCCGTGACGGGGTCGCAGATGGGAGCTCCCGCGCAGGCCAGGGAGTGGAGAGCTTCGTTCACATGCTCCGCACCTCGGACGAACAGCGCCGTGCGCTCTTCCATTGCGGTGCCCAGGCCGTTCGTGCCGAGCGATGTCTCGGAAAAGTCGAAGCCTTCGGCAGCGCCCGCGCGATCAAGTTGGCGTGCGTGATCGGGCTCGTTGACACGGCGCGTGACGACGCGGCCACTCCGGTCGCTGACGAACAGTGCGACGCGCATATCGATAAGGGACTCCGACCACTTGGTAAGGACGTCGTCGGATGCGCGAAGGAGACGTTCCGAACTGGTGCCAGCGGTCTGCAGTGCAGGAACGGGTGACGCTGGAGACCCAAGCGCTTGCGACAGGCTCCGTCGCCAGCTCCTTTCGATAGGCTCCGCGACTCCGAGCGATCGGGGCGGGGGGCCTCCCGGCCCCACGCCGCTATCAACGAGGAGTTGTCGAGCGGCGAGGATGCGCTCGGCAGAGTACGGCTCCGATGCCATGGCCACCTCGCTTCGACGCGCAATCAGTGATGCCTAAGCATCGCCCAAAGATTGCGCGAACTCCAATACCAGTTGCCGAGCGAATCAATACGCAAGCTGAAACAATCCGGCCCTGCACAACGGGGCCCGGCCGTGGCCGGACCCCGTTGCTCGTTACTGTCGCGGACTAAGCCGACACCGCTGCCGGAGCGCGACTGATCAGACCATCGAAACCGTTCTCCTGCACCTCGGCGAGCGCTGTCCTGTACGCGCCCATGCCAGCAAGGTAAAACATCACCGTGTGCTTCTTGCCCGGAATGTTGGCACCGAAGATCCACGAGTCGGTCTTGGGGAACAGTGTGTAGTCGGCGATGGTGCGGCAGAGCTCCGTCCACTCGGCTTCCTTCACCGGGTCGGCGTCGATAAGCGCACCGGTTCGTTCCGCTTCCTCGATGAGCGTCGTGATGAACTCCACCTGCACTTCAATGGCGGGGACGAGATTCGTGAACGGCCCATTCGGGCCGAGCACCATGAACATGTTGGGGAAGCCCGCTGTCGCGACGCCAAGGTAGCTCGTCGGGGCATCTGACCAGTGCTCGTCCACCGTTTTGCCTCCTCGACCGCGAATGTTCATACGGCGGTAGTTGCCGTCGACGGCGTCGAAACCGGTGGCGAAAACGAGTACGTCGAGTTCGTGCTCTACTCCGTCCGCAGTGCGCACGCCTGTCGGCGTGATCTCCACGATGGGGTTCTCCTTGATGGAAACCAGCGTGACGTTCTCTTGGTTGTAGACGTCGTAATAATTGTGGTTGCACAGCGGCCGCTTCGCGTAGGGCAGGGTCGGCGTGAGCAGCCGCGCTGTCTCCGGGTCTTTCACGATGTCCTTGATCTTGCGGCGAATGAAGTCGGCGGCGGCCTCGTTAGCTTCTTCACTCACGGCGATGTCGTTGAAGGTGCCGAACATGAAGAAGAAGCCGTTGCCGCGATCCCAGGCCGCCTGGAAGATCTGCTCGCGCTCCTCGGGCGTGACATCCGTTGTCGCAACGGTCGACTCCTCGAAACCGAAGGCGACGCCCGAATTGCGTACCTGCCTCCAGATCTGCGGGAAGCGCCCCTTGACCTCGTCAACCTCGCTCTGCTCGACGGGGCCGTTGCCGGAGGGGACGCTATACTGCGCGTTCCGCTGAAACACTGTGAGCTGCCCCGCTTGCCTTGCCGCGGCGACGATGAACTGCGTGCCCGTGGATCCAGTGCCGACGACGCCCACGCGCTTGCCCTCGATCGAGAGGTCGTCGGGCCACTCGGCTGTGTGCACGAGGCGACCCTCGAACGATTCGATCCCGGGGATGTCCGGGATGTTCGTGGCGGCGAGCAGACCGAGTGCCGTCACGAGATAGCGGGTCGTGAACGACTCGCCTGCTTCAGTGCCGACCGTCCAGATTTCCGACTCCTCGTCGAACTCCATGGAGGTGATCTCGGTGTCCAGCTGGATGTCTTTGGCGAGGTCGAATCGCGCGACAACCTCCTGCAAATACGCCAAGATGTCGGGCTGGTTGATGTACTTGCGCGTCCAGTTCCAGTCCTGCAGGAGACCGTCGTCGAAGGAGTAGCGATAGTACGGGCTTTCGGTGTCAGACATAGCGCCGGGGTACTTGTTCCAGAACCAGGTGCCGCCGATGCCGGAGCCCTTCTCGAAAGCGCGCACGCGCATCCCGAGCTTGTCGCGCAGCGTGTGCAGTTGGTAGATACCGGCGAAGCCGGCCCCGATCACGATCGCGTCGTAGTCGGTGATGTGAGGTGAAGACATGGTGACAAACTCCTTTGTTTGCGAGGGTGAGAGGGGTGTTACGACCGGAGCCACTGGCCGATGCTTGCGAGTTCGGCATCGACCTCGGGGTCACGACCAGCCAGGAACGGGTAGACGTGCTGCTGGCCTTCGGCGACGTGCAGAATCACGTCGACTCCGGCGGCGGCGGCCCGCTCGTGAAGGCGCGTCGCGTTATCGACGAGCGATTCGACCCTCCCGGCGTTGATGTAGAGCGGCGGGAATTCAGTGAAGTCGGCATATAGCGGGTTCGCGATCGGGTCGCTCGGGTCGGTGGCACCACCGAGACGACCAGCGATCATGCCTTCAAGCAGGGGGACAGTGATCAGCGCATCGGTTGCGTCGTTCGAAATCAGCGTTTCGCCCTTGTTCTCCATGTCGAGCCAGGGGGAGAAGACGACGACGTGACCGGGCTGAGGCGACCCTTGTGCTTTCAGAGCGAGGGCGATCGAGATCGCGAGGTTGCCGCCCGCGGAGTCGCCGACCGTGGTGATGTTCTCTGCGCGAATACCGCTCTCGAGCAGTCCGGTGAAAGCGGCAACGCCGTCCTCGACCTGGGCAGGGTGCGGGTGCTCGGGAGCGAGGCGGTAGTCAAGGACGAACGCCGTGACACCCGCGGCCTTGGCGACGTGGGCGGCAAGCTTGCGGTGGCTCGCGGCGGATCCGACGGCGAAGCCGCCCCCGTGGGTGTACAACATGACCTTGCTGCGGTCGGCACCAGCGGGGAAGGCCCAAATGCCAGGAACCCCCCCGACGGTGCCCTCTGAGTAGGTCACGTCCTCCGGCTCCACGGTCGGCTTGTGCCACTCGTCGAAAATGCTCCGGAAGAGGCGCATGGTCAGTTCGCTCGTGGCCATAATCTCCGACCAGTCGACGTAGAGGTCGCGCAGGGCGCTCTCTATGACGGGTGCGGTGGTGTGCGAGGTCGACGTGGTCATCGAACAACTCCTTTGTCGTGATAACGGGATACGACCGGGCGGGGACCCGTCCGGTGGTGTCCCTCCACGATCTGCCGTTATCGCGGCGGTGGAGTGTTCCAATGTGGAACAGTGCGCGCTCAGGCGCTCTCTTGCTGGAGTGTTCTAGCGCCGAGCGAGCAGCACGAGGTCGTGCGCAACCGCCGGTGCACCTGCACGATCTACGGTGTCGCGAGGGCGCACCTCGACGGAGACGGACGCGAAGCCGTCGGCGTAGTTGCGCAGCGCATCGGGTTCCAGCCTGGAAAATTCCGGAGGATGCGCGATGTCGGTGGCGAGGTCCGCCCGGTCGGGCAGCACCATCAGCAGCAGACCGCCCGGCTCGACGACGTCGAGCGCGAGGCCCGGCGGCAGGTCGCTGGCCTCGGCTCCAGGGACCGGGGTTGACCCGGCCGATCCACTGCGGCTCGCTGGCAGCGTTCAGCTCGTCCTACGTCGTCTTCAGATCTTGGGATGCGCTCAGTGCAGTACGAGCCGGCCGTCGCCGTACCGCTCGCCGACGGGAATCTCGACGTCGACGACGTTGCCGGGCGGGGCAAGCGGGCACGCCCAGGCCTCGTCGTAGGCGCACGAGGGGTTGTAGGCGAAGTTGACGTCGATCACGAGCGACCAGGGCGCACGCCCGCCGCCTAGGTCGGCGCCCTTGACGGTGTCGAGTAGGTAACGCCCGCCGCCGTAGGTGCCTCCGGGCACGCGCGAGAGGGCGTCGCGCACGGGCACGAAGAGTCCGCCTCCGTACGAAGCGAGCCGCCACACGTCGAGCGCGCCGACGCTGGGCACTTCGACGAGCCCGAGCCGCTCGAACGGCACGACTCCGTCGGTGCCGGTCTCGACGTCGAGTCGCATCGGCTCAGCATCCTGAATCACACACTCGAATCGCCACGCCGGGTCGTAGGGCTTCACGCGCAGGCCCGTGAACGCTTCGCGGTCGGCGGGCAGCAGGGGCGAGGCGGGGTGGTGGGCGAAGAGCTCGTCGCGCGTGCGCCGCCAGTGGTCGTGCGCGGCGGGCAGGTCGGTCGCGGCGCGCAGCTCGGCGTAGAGCGCGGCGATGCGGCGCCGCCAGTCGGCGACGGCGAGGGCGCTCACGGCGCGGTCGGGCGTGGCGCCCTGGGGGGTCGCGCCGTTCGGGGCCCCGGATGCGATGCTCACGCCCCGCCGCCCCGCACGCTCGCCTGGCCGAACTGAGCCGCCCACCCGGGCGCGAGCCGCGCGATCGCGCGCCCGCGCAGCCGCCAGAACACGGCGAAGCCGAGCCACGCGAACGGGGTCAGCAGCCCTGCGCGCACCTCGAGCGTGTCGTGGAAGCGCGTGCGTGTCTCGGGGCTCAGCGGGTTGGGGCTGACGGCCATGCGGTGGTGCCAGAACGTGACGATCGTCATCGGGCCGCTGATCGGCCCGCCCTCGTCGTGCACGACGCGCGTGCCGTCGAGCAGGGTCTCGTCGCGCAGGCGGATGACCTGCGACCCCATCGGCAGCACGCCGAGCATGCGCAGCCGCACGCGGTGCTCGCCGCACGGCCAGCGGTCGGGGAAGCCCCCGGGCTCGAGCGACTCGGCCGTCGTGATCGGCCCCGACACCGCGCGGAACACCGCGGGGGAGTGCAGGGCCTCCCAGGCCGCATCGGCCGGGCAGTCGAGCAGCAGATCGAGTCGCACGCGCATGCGCCCAGTCTGGGGCACGTCGATACGATCGACCTGTGACCGGCCCTCTCGACTCCTCCGCCCCCGACGAGCAGCAGCGCTACCAGGTGCGGTTCGACGTCGGGCTCGACGGCGCTCGCCGCATCGGCGGCTCGGCCCACCTGCTCGTCTGGTGCGACGGCCTCGCGACCGAGCTGGTGCCGGTGGATGCCCTGCCGCCGCACCTCGAGGTCATCGACGCGCGGTGCGGCGCGGTATCCGCGATCGCGCAGCGGCTGCTCGCGCTGCAGGCCGCGCGCGGCGAGCGCACGATGGTCGCGGTCGTCGCGGCGGGGGCGCCCGTGCAGGCGCCGGAGGGCATCCCTGTCGAGGACCACCTGCTCGCGGGCGCCGTGATCGACGCCCTCGGCGCCGTCGGCATCGACGCGACGAGCCCCGAGGCGGCCGTCGCCGCGGCGGGCTACCAGGGGC
The DNA here is from genome assembly GCA_964412175.1 of uncultured Microbacteriaceae bacterium. Taxonomy (GTDB): domain Bacteria; phylum Actinomycetota; class Actinomycetes; order Actinomycetales; family Microbacteriaceae; genus Microcella. Next base: position 55,732 of record CAYPND010000014.1, read on the forward strand.
TGCGCGGCGCCGTCGCCCACATGCTCAGCGCCTCCGTCGGCGGGCGGATGCTCGCCGCGAGCGAGGGCCCCGACGCCGTGAGCGCGGCGCGGGCGCGCTGGGAATCGTCCGAACTCGTCGTGCTGCGGGAATTCGACCTGCCAGCCTGAGGTTGTGCCGAAGAACCGGCACCACTCGACCGCAGGAGGACCCATGAAGGCTCACGTCAATGGCACCGTCATCGCCGAGGCTCCCGAGAGCGAGCTCATCAAGATCGAGGGCAACTGGTACTTCCCGCCGTCGAGCATCGCCGAGGGCTTCCTCTCGCAGAGCCCGACTCCCTACACCTGCCCCTGGAAGGGCGAGTGCCAGTACTTCACCGTGACGGTCGACGGCCAGGCGCTGCCCGACCGGGCGTGGAGCTACCCGACCCCGTACCCGAGCGGCATCGAGCGCGTCGGCAAAGACTTCAGCAACTACGTGGCCTTCTGGAAAGAGGTCAGCGTCTCGGAGTAGGCCGCACGGGGCGACGGGCGCGCGGTCGGCTCAGCCGGCCGCGGCCTGCCGCTCGTGCCACGTGATGAGCGCGGCGCGGCTGAACGAGCGCGAGCATCGGCCGCACGAGACCTCGCGGCCGGGGCGGCGGAACCGCACGAACTCGTGGCCCCGCGGGCACGACCCGCGCCAGCGCGCGCGGTCGTCGGCGATGGGCCCGTCGTGCGTCACCCCGCCGACGTAGCCGAGGTCGCGCGCGATGCGCCGCCACTCGGCCCCGTGGCCCGTGCCCGGGCCGGCGAGCGCGTGCGCCACCTCGTGCAGCAGCGTCTGGTGGATGGCGTCGTCGTCGAAGCGCTCGGCCAGGTGCCGCGACACCGTGATGCGCTTGCGCCGGAAGTCGCACAGGCCCGCGCGGCGCGTGGCCCGGTCGAAGTCGAAGCTCCAGCTCGCGTCGAGATGCAGGGCGAGCAGGGCGTTCGCCCAGTGCCGCACCCGCTCGAGATCGCTCACAGCACGATGGTAGGGGCGACCACCGACGTCATCCGCGCGGCCCGAGGGTCAGGGCGTACAGGTGGTCGTCGCCCGCGCGCGGGTCGCCGCGGCCGTCGGTGTTGTTGGTGATGATGAGCAGGCGCCCGTCGGGGGCGGCGACGGCGTCGCGGATGCGGCCGAGCTGCTGCACGAAGTGGCTCGTGCTCTCGCCCGGCGTGCCGATGTCGATCGCGCGCAGTCGCTGGCCCCGCAGCCCGGTCACGAAGAGCGTGTCGCCGACGATGCCGAGCCCGCTCGGGCTCGCCTCGCTCGTCGGCCACTGCTGCACGGGGTCGGTGTAGCCGGCCCGGCCGCCGATGCCCTCGACGACGGGCCAGCCGTAGTTCGCCCCGGGCTCGATGCGGTTGAGCTCGTCCCACGTGTTCTGCCCGAACTCGGCGGCCCACAGCTGCCCCGTGCGGTCGAAGGCGATGCCCTGGGGGTTGCGGTGCCCGAGCGAGTAGACGTACGAGCCCGGCACGGGGTTGTCGGCGGGCACCGTCCCATCGGGCGTGAGCCTCAGGATCTTGCCCGCGAGCGACGCGGGGTCTTGCGCGAGGCCGGTCTGCTGGGCGTCGCCTGTCGTCGCGTAGAGCATCCCGTCGGGCCCGAATGCGAGGCGCCCGCCGTTGTGGGTGCGCGCTTTCGGGATGCCCGCGAGCACCACCTCGGCGTCGCCGAGTGCGTACGCCCCGGGCGTGCCGGTCACCGGCATGCGCACGATGCGGTTGTCGGTGCTGCCCGTGAGGTAGGCGTAGAGGTAGGGCGTGCCCGTGTCGAGCGCCGCCAGCCCGAGCAGCCCGCCCTCGCCGCCCGGCACGACACCCGGAACGGTGCCGACGACCGAGAGGGCGCCCTGCGGGCTGAGCTCGAGGATGCGGGCGGTGTCGCGCTCGCTCAGGAACACGGAGCCGGTGGGCAGCGGCACGATCGACCACGGGGCGCGCAGGCCCGTGACGAGGGCCTCGAGCTCGCCGGTCGGCGCGATCGGCACCGACTCGGGGTCGGCGGTCGCGGAGTCCTCGATCGGGGTGGGCGACGCGACGGGGTCGATCGAGCCCAGGCCCACGGGCTCGGGGGTCGCGCACGCGGCGAGTCCCAGCACGAGCACCGTCACGATGAGGGCGGCGCGCGCGGGGGAGGCGGTGCTCACGGATGCTCCTCTCCGCGTCCTCCTCAGCGGGCGCTCCTGACGAGCATCCCTCGCGCGTCTGGGTGCTCGGTGAACGTCGCCGGTGCACCCGTGTACTCTCGTGAGTCGATGAGGAAAGGTCGCGAATGACGATGTTCGAGCGGTTCGGGGGTGCTGACGGCATCCGACGCTTCGTCGACGAGCTCTCGCGTCGGCTGAGTGACGATCCCGAGCTCGGCCCCCTCTTCGACGGCGTCGACGACGCGAGCCTTCGGCAGCACCGCGAGCACTACTTCGCCGCCGTGCTCGGCGGGCCCGAGAACTACAGCGGGCGCGGCCTGCGCGACGCGCACCGGCCGCTCGGGATCACCGAGGCGCACTTCGGCCGCTTCCGCGCCGTGGTCGACGCGAGCCTCGCCGCGGTCGGCGCCGACGCCGAGGCGACCGCGGCCATGCGCGAGCTGCTCGAGCGCCTGCAGCCGGTCATCGTGACGCCGAGCCCCCCCGCGTGAAGAGGCTCGTCGCGGGGGCGGGCGAGGGCACCGCGGTCTGATCGCTCACGACTGCGGCTCCCGCGACCCAGTTGACGAGCTCGCGCCCCGCGACGACCGCCGCGGGATGCGGTCCCCGGGCCATGAGGCGCGGCATCCAGTCGAGGGGAAGCCCCGAGCCCGAGGCGATGAGCACGACATTGCCGAAACGACGCCCCTTGAGCACGCTCGTCTCGGCCAGAGCCGCCACGTCGTCGAGCACGAGCCGCAGGGTCGCCGCCTGGCCGCGCGCGAAGGCGAGCCCCGGCCCGTCCGCGACGTTGACCGCGACGATGCCGCCGGGGGCGAGGAACGCCGCGACCTCCCGGTAGAACTCGACGCTCGTGACGTGCGCGGGAATCCGTGCGCCGCTGAAGACGTCGACCACGACGAGGTCGACGGCGCCGTGCAGAGCGGCCGGCAGGCGGGCGAGCATCGCCCGGGCATCCCCGTAGCGCACCCTGATGCCCGACTGCTTCGGCAGCGGCAGGTGCTCGCGCACGAAGCCGACGAGCGCCTCGTCGAGCTCGATCACCTGCTGGCGCGAGCCCGGCCGGGTCGCGTGGATGTAGCGCGGCAGGGTGAGCGCCCCCGCGCCGAGGTGCAGCGCCGTCATGGGCTGGCCGGGATCGCCCCACTCGTCGATCACATGACCGATGCGCTGCACGTACTCGAAGAACAGCCGGCTCGGGTCATCGAGGTCGACGTGCGACTGGGGGGTGCCGTCGACGACGAGGGTGTAGCTGCCGTCGGCCCAGCGGTCGGGCTCGATGACCGCCCGCATCCCGCTCGGAAGGCGCAGCTCGGCGGATGCGGTCATGCCCGACAGCGTGCCACACGCACGGTGCACTCAGCAGACCTGAGCATCAGTCGGCAAAATTGAGTAATCCACGCCCCGCGCTCGCCGCCGCTGAGCGGGCAGACTGTACGAGCGGCGCGGTGCCGCATCGACCGCACACGGAACGGGGGAAGCGCCATGAGCCTGTACGACGAGATCGGCGGCGCACCCGCGGTGTCGCTTGCCGTCTCGGTGTTCTACCACCGGGTCACGGCCGACGAGTCGCTCGCCCCCTGGTTCGGCTCGGTCGATATGGACCGCCTCGTCGCGCACCAGCGGGCGTTCCTGACGGTCGCCCTCGGCGGCCCCGATCTCTTCACGGGGCGCACGATGAGCGCCGCGCATCACGGTCTCGGTATCACCGACGAGGCCTACGATGCCGTCGTCGAGCACCTCGCCTATGCGCTCCTCGACATCGGGCTCGCGCACGAGCAGGTGACGGCGGTCATCGCGGGCATCCAGCCGCTGCGCGCTCAGGTCGTCGACGAGTCGGCACCGGCCAACGCCTGATCCGGGCTCGACAGCCCGAGCGCGGCCGGCAGCTCCGAGCGGCTGCGCACCCCGAGCTTTGTATAGGCGGACTGCAGGTGGTTGTTGACCGTGCGCGGCGAGAGGAACAGGCGCGTCGCGATGTCGTTGCTCGGCATGCCCCGAGCGGCCAGGCTCGCGATCTCGCGCTCGCGAGCAGTGAGCGGCTCGAGCTCGTTCGTGAACTGCAGAGGGCTGGTGGATGCGCCCTCCGTGCGATCAGCGAGCGCCCGGGCGCGACCGACGAGCTGCGCGGCATCCCGCCCCCGCGCGTCACGTCGTGCGGCGTCGGCCGCGAGCGCGAACGACTCCGCGGCATGCAGCAGGTAGCCGTGCCGCTCCCACTCGGCACCGGCATCCTGCAGCGCCGGGCCATCGCTCTGCGCCATCGCCCGCGCCGTGCGAGCACGCAAGCGCAGCACGGGGGAATCGGCCTCGACGAGCATCTCGTCGAGCAGGTCGGCGGCGGTCGCGGCGTCGCCGAGCCGTGCGAGATCGAGGGCGAGGATGCTCGCGAAATCGAGATCGCCTGATTCCACCCGCTGGCGGGTGCGGGTCGCCACGCGCGCGCGCGCCGCCGCCGCATTGCCGTCCAGGGCCTCGACCCCGGCCCAGCCCAGCAGCAGCAGCGAGTCCTCCTCGATCAGCGCCTCCGGGATCTCGGCGAGCACCGCTCGCGCGTCCGCGATGAGGCCCTGCTGCGCCCGCACCCGCGCGAGCACTCCCCGGCCGAGCGCCTCGTAGCCGCGGGGCCCCCGGGTGCGGGCGCCCGCGATGACGTCCTTCAGCCAGCGCGCGGCGGTCTCGAGCCGGCCCATCGCGAGGTAGACCGCCGCGAGGGTGAACTCCGCCTGGCGGCTGCGCAGCGCATCGTCGAGCACGATCGCCTCGGCGAGCGCGTCTGCGGCGTGCGATCGCGCCTCCTCGAGACGGCAGGCCTGCGCGAGGGTGACGGCGCGCATGAGGTACGCGACCCGCAGCGGGATCGTCGCGTCGGCCAGGCGCGCGGCGGCGAGGGCGCGCTCGGTCGTGCGCAGGGCGTCGTCCGTGCGTCCGAGGGCGACGAAGGGCACCGAGGTGTTGAGGTCGATCTCGGCCTGCTCGCCGACATTCGCGCCCTCGGGGATGAGTTCGAGCTCGGCGAGGGCCTCGCGCGGGCGCTCCAGGCCGACGAGGATGCGGGCGCGGGCCTGGCGCAGCCGCCGGGCGGCGTCGGGCAGCCGCTCGGCGGCACCATCGAGCAGCGCGAGCGCCTCGTCGAACCGACCGCTCCCGGTGATGAGCGCGGTCGTCGTCATGGTCAGGATGCGGGCGGTGCGGTGCTGGTCGACGGGGTCGGCGTCGTCGAGCTCGCGCGCGCGCGCCAGGGTGGCGAGAGCATCGTCGACGCGGCCGAGCTTGGTCAGGGCATCCGCGTGAATGAGCAGCAGCTCGGTGTCGACCGCGCCCGACAGCTCGGCCGCCGTCGCAAGTCGTGCGACGAGCTCGAAGTCCTCGGTGAGCAGGGCCAGCCGGGCCGCATCGCCGAGGAACCCGGCGTCTCCGGGTGCCCCCGCGTCGAGCCGCCACGTGGCGATGCGCACCGCGTCGACGTCGCGGTCGGCCGAGGCCTCCGCCCGCTCGGCGTGCTCGAGCAGCAGGTCGATGCGGCGAAGGGTCGGCACGCGTGCCTGCATCGCGGCCGCGTACTGCGGATGCGCGATCGTCGCGATGAACCGTCCCGCCTCCGAGCGCAGCTGCACGAGCTGCTGCTGCTCGAGCTCGCCGAGCGCCGTGCGCAATGCGGGCTCGGTGAAGTGCGCGAGCGGGATCGACTGGCACACCGCGAGCCGCTCCATGACATCGAGCTGCGCCGCGGCGAGCCCGGCGAGCCTCCCGGTGATGAGCTCGCTGAGCGCGGTCGACCCGCCCGGCGACCCCAGCAGCACCCACGACCCGTGGTGCTCGGTGAGCGAGCACGTCGTGAGCGCATGCGTCACGAGCTCCCGCAAGAAGAGCGGATTGCCGCCGGAGGCCCCGTGCAGGGCGACGATCGTCTGGTGGGCGACGGTGTTGCCGAGCACGATAGGCAGCAGGGCGTCGATGTCGCCGACCGTCAGCGGGGCGATGGGGATGCGCAGGGCGCGGTCCGAGGTCCACAGCGCGACCATCGGCTCGGGCAGAGGCTCGCCGTCGCGGGCCGTCGCGAGCAGCGTCACCGCGCCGGTCGATGCGAGTTGCGCGAGCACGGCGACCGAGAGCGGGTCGAGTTGCGGCAGATCGTCGACCACCACCAGCAGCGGTCCCTCGACGCTCCGCTGCGCCGCGAGCTCGGCAGCGAACGCCATGAGCGTCGCCGTGTCGGTGCCGATGCGCGCGATGTCCTGGCGCGTCGCGCCCATAAGCGGGATGAGGGCCGCGAGCGGCACGGCCGACAGGCTCGCGCTCGCGACGATGCGGTTGCCCCGCCACCCCTCTCGCTCGAGCTGCTCGGCGAGCTCGCTCGCGAGCCGCGTCTTGCCGACACCGGCATCGCCCGACAGCACGACGAGGGCGACGCGACCCGATTCGAGAGCGGTGCGCGCTTGGTGCAACGGAGCCGATCGGCCGACGAGCGGCCACAGTCCGTCGGCGCGCGCGATGAGCGCCTCGGGCGGGGGCGAGCTCATCGGCGGGTGCTGTCCTTCACGACGACCGGGGCGCCGGATCGGCGCTGATTCGAAGTGTACTCAGCAGCCCGTTCTCCGGGGAGGGACTCGTAGGTAATCCTGGCGTGCGATCTGAGCAATCGTTGCCTATCTGCTCGAGCCAGGGATTCGCGACGCTGGAGTCGTGCCGCACGAGCGGCGCCCCCGACCTTCGCGTCATCCCCCACTCCCCGAACGGAAGCGATCACCATGACCACCCCTGCCCTGGCCCTCCCCGCCGAGCTCCCCCCGCACCACCGACCGATCCCGCGCATCCTGGCCGCGATGGCCGCCCTCGTGATCGTCTCGGTCACCGCCTTCGCCGGCGCGACGTCGAGCGCGCAGGCCTCTGAGGTGGTGCCGGTTCAGGAGGGTGCGACCCTCGTCGCCAACGACGACACCTACACGGTCGTCCCCGGCTGGCAGTTCACCACGACCTCGAGAGAGGGTCTGCTCGCGAACGACGTGCACTCGACGGGGGCGGCGTTCTCGCTCAACTCGTTCGGGCAGCCGCAGGGCGCGTTCTCGATGGACAACGATGGAGCCTTCACCTGGCAGGTGCCGCTCGACTTCTGCGGCGAGACCTCCTTCATCTACGACGTCACCGACGGCAGCATCACGAGCGAGCTCGCCACGGTCACCCTGCGGGCGGTCTCGAACAAGGGCGAGCCCATGGGGTGCGAGGCCAACGATCCGGTGCCCACGATCGCCGCCGAGGACGACACCTTCTTCGTCGAGCCGGGCCAGAGCTACACCCGCACTCCCTCGCAGGGCCTGCTGGCCAACGATCAGCACTCCGCTGGTAGCGGCTTCGAGGTCGTGTCGTACTCAGAGCCCGCGGTCGGCGCGTTCTCGCTGCTCGCCGACGGATCGTTCACCTGGACCGTCCCGGTCGACTTCTGCGACGAGCTGGTGTTCACCTATGTTGCCGGCGACGGCGTCGTGTCGAGCGCGGTGGCGACCGTGACCCTGTATGCAAACATCAGTGGCAAGCCGATCGAGTGCGAGCCGGCTGGCGAGCAGCCGGGCGAGGAGCCCATCGACGAGCCGAGCTCGCCGACCATCCCGACCCTCCCGCTGCCGACCGACCCGGGCACGCCCGGCGACGGACCCGAGCTCTCCGACGCTCCGGCGACGCCGGCTCGCGACACCCTGGCGTACACGGGTGCCGCCGACGAGCTGGCGCAGGGCCTCGGCTGGGGCGCGCTGCTCGCGATCATGCTCGGTATCGGCCTGACCGTCCCGCCCGTGCGCCGCGGCGCCGGCGCCTGACGCCGGAGCGACCCGCAGGGGCGGGAAGCTCAGTGCGAGCATCCCGCCCCTCTCGCGTGCTCCGCCCACGGGCCCGAGCGCGCGGTTATAGCGCAGCGACCGCGATTGGTCAAGAATCGGACTGGACACGATGGCGGCAGCGCGCCTAGTATTGAGGTTTGCGCTCCCATGTCTGATCAGCCGCCATATGGCGGGCGGCGATCGTGCCCCGAGTATAGCGGCGGGGTGGATTCCGATTGCACGGAATCCCCGCGGGTTCGGCGCGTCCACTCGACCGCATTCACCTGTCGACGACCGACAGAATCCGGGCTTTCCCGCCCACGGAGGTTAGATCCTTGGCTGCTGCGCGCACCGCTAAGAACCAGTCCCCCAAGAACGGCCGCACCGCATCGCGGCTCTCTTTCGCCAAGATCAGCGACACGCTGACCGTTCCCGATCTGCTCGCCCTGCAGACCGAGAGCTTCGACTGGCTCGTCGGCAACGACGCCTGGAAGGCGCGCCTCGCCGAGGCGCAGGCCGCCGGGCGCACCGACGTGCCGACGCACAGCGGGCTCGAGGAGATCTTCGAGGAGATCTCCCCGATCGAAGACCTGGGCGAGACCATGCAGCTCTCGTTCACGAACCCCTACCTCGAAGAGCAGAAGTACTCGATCGACGAGTGCAAGGAGCGCGGCAAGACCTACGCCGCCCCGCTCTACGTCGAGGCCGAGTTCATGAACCACATGACCGGCGAGATCAAGACCCAGACGGTGTTCATGGGCGACTTCCCGCTCATGACCGAGAAGGGCACCTTCATCATCAACGGCACCGAGCGTGTCGTGGTGTCGCAGCTCGTCCGCTCGCCCGGCGTGTACTTCGAGCGTCAGCTCGAGAAGACGACCGACAAAGACATCTACACCGCGCGCATCATCCCCAGCCGCGGCGCGTGGCTCGAGTTCGAGGTCGACAAGCGCGATCAGGTCGGCGTGCGCATCGACCGCAAGCGCAAGCAGTCGGTCACCGTCTTCCTCAAGGCTCTCGGCCTGACGACGGAGGAGATCCGCGAGAAGTTCGCCGGCTTCGACTCGATCGAGCAGACCCTCGAGAAGGACGCCATCCTGACGAAGGAAGAGGCGCTCAAAGACATCTACCGCAAGCTGCGCCCGGGCGAGCAGGTCGCCGCCGAGGCCGCGCGCGCGCTGCTCGACAACTTCTACTTCAACCCCAAGCGCTACGACCTGGCGAAGGTGGGTCGCTACAAGATCAACCGCAAGCTCGGCGTGGATGCTCCGCTCGCCGACTCGGTGCTGAGCGTCGACGACATCGTCGCGACGATCCGCTACATGGTCTCGCTGCACGAGGGTCGCACGACCCTCCCCGGTCAGCGCGACGGCAAGCCCGTCGACCTGCGGCTCGATGTCGATGACATCGACCACTTCGGCAACCGTCGCATCCGCGCGGTGGGCGAGCTCATCCAGAACCAGGTGCGCACGGGCCTCAGCCGCATGGAGCGCGTCGTGCGCGAGCGCATGACGACGCAGGACATCGAGGCGATCACGCCGCAGACCCTGATCAACGTGCGCCCCGTCGTGGCGGCGATCAAGGAGTTCTTCGGAACCTCGCAGCTGAGCCAGTTCATGGACCAGAACAACCCGCTCGCGGGCCTCACCCACAAGCGCCGCCTGTCGGCGCTCGGCCCGGGTGGTCTGAGCCGCGAGCGCGCCGGCGTCGAGGTGCGCGACGTGCACCCCAGCCACTACGGCCGCATGTGCCCGATCGAGACCCCCGAGGGCCCGAACATCGGCCTCATCGGCTCGCTCGCGTCGTTCGCGCGCATCAATGCGTTCGGTTTCATCGAGACCCCGTACCGCCGCGTCACCAAGGGCAAGGTCACGGGCACGATCGACTACCTGACCGCGAGCGAGGAGGACGACCACGTCGTCGCCCAGGCGGGCGCGCCGCTCAACAAGGACGGCTCGTTCGCCGAGGAGCGCGTGCTCGTGCGCCGCAAGGGCGGCGAGGTCGAGCTCGTCCCGTCGGAGCAGGTCGACTACATGGATGTCTCGCCGCGCCAGATGGTGTCGGTCGCGACCTCGCTCATCCCGTTCCTCGAGCACGATGACGCGAACCGCGCCCTCATGGGCGCGAACATGCAGCGTCAGGCCGTGCCGCTGCTCCGATCCGAGTCGCCGCTCGTCGGCACCGGCATGGAGAGCTACGCGGCCGTCGACGCCGGCGATGTCATCACCGCCACGGCGGCCGGTGTCGTCGCCTCGGTCTCGGCCGACTCGGTGACCGTGCAGCTCGATGAGGGCGGCACGCAGGACTACGTGTTGCGCAAGTTCGACCGCTCGAACCAGGGCACGAACTACAACCACCGCGTCGTCGTGAGTGCGGGCGACCGCATCGAGGTCGGCGAGGTCATCGCCGACGGCCCCGCGACCGAGAACGGCGAGCTCGCGCTCGGCAAGAACCTGCTCGTCGCGTTCATGTCGTGGGAGGGCCACAACTTCGAAGACGCGATCATCCTCAGCCAGAACCTCGTGAAAGACGACACGCTGTCGTCGATCCACATCGAGGAGTACGAGGTCGATGCCCGCGACACGAAGCTCGGCAAGGAGGAGATCACCCGTGACCTGCCCAACGTCAGCCCCGAGCTGCTGGCCGACCTCGACGAACGCGGCATCATCCGCATCGGCGCTGAGGTTCGCCCCGGCGACATCCTCGTCGGCAAGGTGACGCCGAAGGGCGAGACCGAGCTGTCGGCCGAGGAGCGCCTGCTGCGGGCGATCTTCAATGAGAAGTCGCGCGAGGTGCGCGACACCTCACTCAAGGTTCCCCACGGCGAGCAAGGCACGATCATCGGCGTCAAGGTGTTCGACGCGCAAGACGGCGACGACGAGCTCGGCTCGGGCGTCAACCAGCGCGTCGTGGTCTACATCGCCCAGAAGCGCAAGATCTCTGAGGGCGACAAGCTCGCGGGCCGCCACGGCAATAAGGGCGTCATCTCCAAGATCCTGCCGGTGGAGGACATGCCGTTCCTCGAAGACGGCACCCCCGTCGACATCGTGCTCAACCCGCTCGGCGTTCCCGGCCGCATGAACTTCGGCCAGGTGCTCGAGATCCACATGGGCTGGGCGGCATCGCGCGGCTGGAAGATCGAGGGCACCCCTGAGTGGGCGGAGGGCATCCCCACCAACGCTCGTGAGGCGGCCCCCGGCACGAAGATCGCGACACCCGTGTTCGACGGTGCGCGCGAGGACGAGATCGCCGGTCTGCTCGACTCGACCCTGCCGAACCGCGACGGTGTGCGCATGATCGACTCGACCGGCAAGGCCCGTCTCTTCGACGGCCGCTCGGGCGAGCCCTTCCCCGACCCGATCTCGGTCGGCTACATGTACATCCTGAAGCTCCACCACCTCGTCGACGACAAGATCCACGCGCGCTCGACGGGCCCCTACTCGATGATCACGCAGCAGCCCCTGGGCGGTAAGGCCCAGTTCGGCGGCCAGCGGTTCGGCGAGATGGAGGTGTGGGCGCTCGAGGCGTACGGCGCGGCCTACGCGTTGCAAGAGCTGCTGACGATCAAGTCCGACGACATCCTCGGCCGCGTCAAGGTCTACGAGGCGATCGTCAAGGGCGAGAACATCCAGGAGCCCGGCATCCCCGAGAGCTTCAAGGTGCTGATCAAAGAGATGCAGTCGCTGTGCTTGAACGTCGAGGTGCTCTCGGCCGACGGCACCGTGCTCAGCCTGAAAGACACGGACGACGAGGTCTTCCGTGCTGCCGAAGAGCTGGGCATCAACATCTCCACCCGATTCGAGTCCTCGTCGATCGACGAGATCTGATCCGGGCCCCCGACTCACAACGCTGACGACTGCAAGTAAGAGAAGAGAAATCTGTGCTCGACGCAAAAACTTTCGATGAGCTCCGCATCGGCCTCGCGACCGCCGACGACATCCGTCGCTGGTCGCACGGCGAGGTGAAGAAGCCGGAGACGATCAACTACCGCACGCTCAAGCCCGAGAAGGACGGGCTGTTCGGCGAGCAGATCTTCGGGCCCTCGCGCGACTGGGAGTGCTCGTGCGGCAAGTACAAGCGCGTGCGCTTCAAGGGCATCGTGTGCGAGCGCTGCGGCGTGGAGGTCACCAAGTCCTCCGTGCGTCGCGAGCGCATGGGCCACATCGAGCTCGCCGCGCCGGTCACGCACATCTGGTACTTCAAGGGTGTGCCCAGCCGCCTCGGCTACCTGCTCGACATGGCGCCGAAAGACCTCGAGAAGGTCATCTACTTCGCCGCCTACATGGTCATCTCGATCGATGAGGACGGCCGTCACGCCGACCTCCCCGGGCTCGAGAACGAGCTGCGCCTCGAGATCAAGACCCTCGAGGGCCAGCGCGACGCCGGTATCGCCACGCGCATGCAGCGGCTCGAGACCGAGCTCGCCGAGCTCGAGGCCGAGG
>CAYPND010000015.1:0-62880 GCA_964412175.1 uncultured Microbacteriaceae bacterium
CTCGTCGTAGAGGAAGTACGCGTACGCCCGCTCGCGCCCGCGGCCGACGCGCCCGCGCAGCTGGTGCAGCTGGCTGAGGCCGTACTTGTCGGCGCGGTCGATGATGAGCGTGTTGGCGTTGGCGACGTCGAGGCCGGTCTCGATGATGGTCGTCGAGACGAGCACGTCGAAGCGGCGCTCCCAGAAGTCGACCATGACCTGCTCGAGCGCGCTCTCGCTCATCTGTCCGTGCGCGATCGCGATGCGCGCATCCGGAACCAGTTCGGCAAGGTTCGCCGCAACGCGGTTGATGCTCGACACACGGTTGTGCACGTAGAACACCTGACCCTCGCGCAACAGCTCGCGGTGGATTGCGGCCGCGACCTGCTTGTCGCTGTACGGGCCGACGAAGGTCAGGATCGGGTGGCGGTCCTCCGGCGGGGTCGCCAGGGTCGACATCTCGCGGATGCCCGTCACGGCCATCTCGAGGGTGCGCGGGATCGGCGTGGCCGACATCGCGAGCACGTCGACGTTCGTCTTCAACTTCTTCAGCGCGTCCTTGTGTTCGACGCCGAAGCGCTGCTCCTCGTCGATGATGACGAGGCCCAGGTCCTTGAATTGGATGCCCTGGCTGAGGATGCGGTGGGTTCCGATCACGACGTCCACCGTTCCGCGCGCGAGGCCGTCGATCGTCTCCTTCGCCTCCTTGTCGGTCTGGAAGCGGCTGAGGGCGCGCAGGTGCACGGGGAACCCAGCGAAGCGGTCGGCGAAGGTCTCGAGGTGCTGCTTCACGAGCAGCGTCGTCGGCACGATCATCGCAACCTGCTTGCCGCCCTGCACAGCCTTGAACGCGGCGCGCACGGCGACCTCGGTCTTGCCGTAGCCGACGTCGCCGGCGAGCAGCCGGTCCATCGGGATCGGCGACTCCATGTCGCGCTTGACCTCCTCGATGGTGGTCAGCTGGTCGGGCGTCTCGGCATACGGGAACGCCTCCTCCAGCTCGCGCTGCCAGGGGGTGTCTGCCGGGAAGGCGAAGCCCTTGCTCGACATGCGGGCCGAGTAGAGCTTCACGAGTTCGACGGCGATGTCGCGCACCGCCTTGCGGGCGCGGCCCTTCGCCGCCGCCCAGTCGCTGCCGCCCATCTTGCTGAGCTGCGGGGCCTCGCCGCCGACGTAGCGGGTGAGCAGATCGAGCTGGTCGGTGGGCACATACAGCTTGTCGCCCGGGTAGCCGCGCTTCGACGGCTGGTACTCGATGACGAGGAACTCGCGCGTCGACCTCTGCGCGTTGCGCCCGCCGCCGGTCGACACCTCGCGCTGCACGAGCTCGATGAACTTGCCGATGCCGTGCGTGTTGTGCACGACAAAGTCGCCCGCCTTCAACTGCAGCGGGTCGACGACGTTCTTGCGGCGACTCGCGAGCTTCTTGGGCTGACGCGAGTCGTAGCCGACGCTGCGGCCGTAGAACTCGGTCTCGCCGAAGAGCCCGAGCTTCACGTCGGGCAGCTCGAAGCCCTGCTCGACGCTGCCGCGCACGAGGTAGGCGACGCCCGGCTCGAGCGTTTCGGGCAGCGCGTCGACGGGGCGCGCGGCGGCGCCGGCGTCGGAGAGCACGTCGCGGGCGCGCTCGACGAGGCCGGGGCCGGCCGCGGCGATGATCATGCTCCAGCCGTAGGCGAGCCGGTCGACGACGTGGTCGACGGCTCCCCCGCTGCGCCCGGCGAACGAGGGCGGTGAGTCGGCGGCGACCCGGACAACATCGGGCTCGTCGGCGTCGAACTGGCTGATCGTCCACCAGGCGCGGTCGCCGGCAGCGCGGTGCAGGGCCTCAACGGTGAGAAAGTCGCCCGCGTCGAGGTCGATCGGCGACTCCGCTCCGGCGGTCGCCGCGTGCCAGGCGGCGCTCAAGAATTCGCGGTTCGTCTCAACGAGGTTCGCGGCGCGCGTGGCAACACGCTCGGGGCCGAGCACGACGACCGCGGCGCTCTCGGGCAGGTAGTCGGTGAGCGGCACGAGCTTGTCGACGAGCGCCGGCGCGAGGCTTTCCATACCCTCGACGGGGATGCCCTCGGCGACCTTCTGCAGGATCGTCGACAGGCTCGGGAACTCGTGCAGCATCTCGCGCGCCCGCTGCTGCGCGCCGTCGGTGAGCAGCAGCTCGCGGGTCGGGGGCAGCTCGACGCGGGTGATGCCGGTGTCGGGCAGCGACCGCTGATCGGCGACCGAAAACTCGCGGATCTGGTCGACCTCGTCGCCGAAAAACTCGACGCGAACCGGATGCTCGGCGACGGCCGGGAAGACGTCCAAGATTCCGCCGCGCACCGCGAACTCGCCACGGCGGGTCACCATGTCGACGCGGCTGTAGGCGAGGTCGATGAGGCGAGTGGTCACGTGACTCAGGTCCGCTCCTCGCCCGTTCAGGGTGAGCACGACCGGCTCGATGTCGGTCAGACCGGCGGGCAGGGGCTGCAGTGCGGCGCGCACGGACGCGACGACGACGATCGTGCCGGTGGGAGCATCCGCCCATTCGGCGAGCGCGCGCAACGTGCGAATGCGCCGACCGACGGTCTCGGCGCTGGGGCTGAGGCGCTCGTGCGGCAGGGTCTCCCAGGCGGGCAGGTCAAGCACAGTGGCGCCGGGGTCGAGGCAGGCCCAGGCCTCGCGCACGGCGTCGGCCTCGCGGCCGGTCGCGGTGATGGCGAGCAGGCACTGGGGGCCGTCACGGCGCTCGAGGAGGCCCGCAACGAGGGGAAGGCGCAGACCCTCGACGACCGAGAAGTCGGCGGAGCGCCGGGCGTGCTCGAGGGCGTCAGAAAACGTCTGGGCGCGCTGAAGCGCCGGAATTAACCGCTCGAGAGTCACGTCGCGCAAGTGTACGCGCGTCGAACTGAGGGTCGCCGGGGCGGCGGTCAGCGGGGCCGGATGCGCGGGGCGGCTGGGCGGGCGCTACGCCTTCGGCGCGTGGTGGCGCTGCTGCGCGGCGACGAGGCCGTCGTCGATGATGCGCTCGATCGCGTCGGCCGCCTCGTCGAGCACGAACGGGAGGGCCGCTCGCTCGCTCGCCGGAAAGTCGCGCAGCACGTAGTCGGCCGCACTCTGCTGCCCGGGCGGGCGTCCGATTCCGACGCGCACGCGCACAAAGTCGGGGGTGCCGAGCGCCTTGATGATGTCGCGCACGCCGTTTTGGCCGCCGTGGCCTCCGCCCTGCTTCAGGCGCAGCGTCTCAAACGGCAGATCGAGGTCGTCGTGCACGACGATGATGCGGTCGGGGGCGATGCCGAAGTACTTTGCGGCCGCGGTGACCGGGCCGCCGGAGGTGTTCATGTAGCTGAGCGGCTTCGCCAGAATCAGCTTGGGCCCACCAGGGCGAAGGCGCGCCTCGGCGAGCATCGTCGTGGTGCGATGGCGCGACAGTCGCGCCCCGACCCGCTCCGCCAAAGCGTCGAGCACCATCTGCCCGACGTTGTGACGGTTCCCGGCGTAGCCGGGCCCGGGGTTCCCGAGCCCGACTACCAGCCAGGTGTCGCGATCAGCGGCGGCCGGAGGCTTCTGCCTTCCGAGTCCAAACATGCAGCGTGATCGCGGGGGTGCCGATTACTCGGAGTCGCCCGACTCGGCCGCAGCCTCGTCGCCCGCCTCGGAGGCGTCGCCACCCTCGGTCTCGGGCTCGGCCGACTCGTCCTTCGTCGCGGCCGGAACGGTCACGTTCACGACGAGCGCCTCGGCGTCGGTGACGAGCGTGGTGCCCTTCGGCAGCTCGACCTGGCCCGCGAGGATCTGGGTGCCCTCTTCGAGGCCTTCGATCGACACGGTAAACGACTCGGGGATGTGGGTCGCCTCGGTCTCGACGGTCAGCGTGTTGTGGTCAACGACGTGGATCGTGCCGGGGGCCGACTCGCCCTCGACGTGCACGGGCACGTCGACCTGGACCTTCTCGCCCTTCTTCACGACGATGAGGTCGACGTGCTCGATGAGCTGGCGCACCGGGTCCTTCTGTACGTCCTTCACGAGGGCGAGCTGGCTCGTGCCGGCGATGTCGAGGTCGAGCACCGCGTTCGCCTTGCGCAGGATGAGGCTGACCTCGTGGCCCGGGAGGGTCACGTGCTGCGGCTCGGTGCCGTGGCCGTAGATGACGGCCGGGATCTTGCCGGCGGCACGGATCTTGCGGGCGGCGCCCTTGCCGAACTGGTCGCGGACCTCCGCGACGAGCTTGTTGTCGTCGGACATGGTGACTCCTTGTCGGTGGGGCCGGGCCCCGTCATGGATGGTTTTCAACTCGAACGCGAACAGCGTGAGGAAAGACTCTGGGCCTGCCCACCGCGTCGATCACGGATGCGACTCGCGCCGCATCCCTCGCCGAAGTTCCCGACGATTCTACACGCCCCGAAAGTTGCCGTTCCGCGTGTTCGTTCCCGAAGGAACGGGTGCGAAAACGGGGAACTGGAACAAAGGTCGGCGGATTTAACCGGTCAACGCAATGGGTGCTGTGAGATGAAGCAGACGTTGATCTCAGGAGGCATCGGCTGCAGGGCAAGCATGGTCATCTCAGTCGTGAGCAGAAGCAGCTCGCGCTCCGTCTCCACTCGAAGGGATGGAGACTCATCGACATCGCTCGCGAGATCGGGTGCACGGCGCCGATGGTCGGCCGCATGGCGAGGGAAGGCCGTCACCTCGACGGGAAACCGTTCGGCTGGGAGCCGCGCAAGGATCATCTGACGGTCTTCGATCGCGAGGAGATACTCGTGGGTCTCGCCCGCGGTGACACGCTCACTGCGATCGCGCGCAGCCTCGGGCGGGCGGTGCCGACGATCAGCCGCGAGGTCAAGCGGGGCGGCGGACGCGAGGAGTACTCCGCGTGGCGGGCGCATGAGGACGCCCGGGAGCAGGCCCGCAGGCCGAAGCCGTTCAAGCTTGACGGTGGCCGGTTGCTCGAGACCGTGACAGCGCAGTTGAAGCAGCTGTGGTCGCCGCAGGAGATCGCTGCCCGCCTACGGTTGGAGCATCCCGACGACCCGGAGATGCGCGTGAGCCACGAGACGATCTATCAGTCCCTGTTCGTACAGGGACGCGGGCAACTGCGCCGAGAACTCGCCCGCTGCCTGAGATCGGGACGCACGGCCAGGAAGGCGCGAACGGCAACGGATCGGCGCGGTCGTCTGCCAGGGATGGTCATGATCAGCGAGCGCCCCGCTGAGGTCGAGGACCGTGCCGTTCCCGGGCATTGGGAAGGCGATCTCATCCTTGGTGAGAACAGCCGTAGCGCCGTCGGAACCCTCGTCGAACGCAGCACCCGCCTCACGCTCCTGCTGCATTTGCCAGATGGGAAGAGCGCAGACAAGGTGGAGGCCGCGATGCGCGAAGCGATCACCGCGCTCCCGTCGTCGCTGGCGCGGACGATCACCTGGGATCAGGGCGCGGAGATGGCCAAGCACCTCGAGTTCACAGCCACAACCGGGATCCCGATCTACTTCAGCGACCCGCACTCCCCGTGGCAGCGGGGCAGCAATGAGAACACCAACGGGTTGCTACGTCAATACCTTCCGAAGAGCGCCGATCTGAGCATCGTTAGCCGCGCGGACCTGACCGCGATTCAGGACTCGCTCAACGGCCGACCACGCAAGACGCTCGGATATCTGACACCATCGGAGAAGTTCACGGAACTCGTTGCGACCACCGGTTGAATCCGCCGTCAGTAGAACTCGTGCGTGTTTACGACGTTGAGCAGCGGCGCGCCCTCAAGGAAGCGGCGCGCGTTCTCGGCGAACAGCTCGGCGATGAGGCGCGGCTCGTGCGGGCTGATCGCGGCGGTGTGCGGTGCGAGCACGACGTTCGGCAACTCCCACAGGGGGCTCTCTTCGGGCAGCGGCTCGACCGCGGTGACGTCGAGCACCGCGAGGCCGACGCGGCCGTCCTGCAGGGCCTCGATGAGCGCGGGCTCGTCGACGGTCGTGCCGCGTCCGACGTTGACGACGGTCGCGCCGGGCTTGACGCTCGCGAGCACCTCCGCCGACAGCATCCCGCGGGTCTGCTCGGTGCCGGGCAGCGCGAGCACGATCGCGTCGGCCTCGGATGCCGCCTCGGCGAAGCGCTCGACGGGCACGATCGACTCGACGTCGGCCTCGACCTCGCGGCGGTGCACGCCGACGACGCGGCATCCGAGCGCCGTGAGCTTCGACGCCGTCAGCCGGCCGATCGCGCCGAGCCCCACGACGAGCACGGGCGACTCGCCGAGCAGGCCGAGCGGCTCGCGCGGCCCCCACTGCTTCGCGCGCTGCATCCCGAGCAGCCACGGCAGGCGCTTGGCGCCCGCGAGCACGCCGAAGACGGCGAACTCGGCGAGCGGGGTCGCGTGCACGCCCGCGGAGGTCGTGAACACGATGCGCTCGAGGTCGGCGTCGGCGAGGCGTGCGGCCTACACCTGCTGGCCGCCGCCCGCGGGGATCGTGTGCACCCAGCGCAGGCGGGGGTTCGCCGCGACCGTGCGCCCGAGGGCGCGGCCGGACTGGTCGGGCACGCCGAACAGCACCTCGGCCGAGTCGAGCAGGGCCTCGTAGCGGGCCTGCTCCTCGGGCGTGCGCTGCTTGGGGCCCACCATCCAGTCGATCTCGGGGTCGGTCAACAGCTCGAGCTCCCACACCACCTCGAGGCGCTCGTCGCGGGCGATGAGCTCGACGAGGTCGCGGGCGAGGGGCGTGGCGATGACGACGCGGAGGCGATCGGGCACGTCCTCCACCCTACGGGGGCCCTAGGGCACGACGACGGTCTTGAGGCCCTCGCCACGCTGCGCCGACTCGAGCGCCGTGAAGAAGTCGCCGATCGGCACCTGGCGCGTCACGAGCGGCGTGAGCACGACGTCACCCGAGGCGATGAGGCGCGTCGCCGCGCGCCACGAGGCCGGCGTCGAGGCGAACCCGCTCGTCACCGTGAGCTCCTTGTAGAGCACGAGGTCGAGCGGCACCGTCACGTCGCGGCCGAAGATGCCGACCTGCACGTAGCGCCCGCCGCGACGCGCAGAGCGCAGCGCGGTCGCCGCGCCGGGCGCGCTGCCCGAGCACTCGATGACGACGTCGAAGGCGTCCTCCTCTGGTGCGTCCGTCTCGGTGCGGATGCCGAGCGACGCCGCGACGGCGAGGCGCTCGGCGTCGGCGGGCAGGCCCGCGAGGGTGACGTCACCTCCGGATGCACGCGCGACCTGCGCGGCGAGCTGGCCCATGGCGCCGGGACCGGTCACGAGCACGCGATCGCCGGGCTGCACGACAGGCGGGTCGAGCAGGCACTGGGCGACGCACGCGAGCGGCTCGCTCAGCACCCCGTCGAGCTCGCCCGGCGTCTCGGGCAGGCGGTGCAGGTTGATGACCGGGAGCAGCAGGTGCGCCGCGAAGCCGCCGTTGCGGTACGAGCCGATGGAGCGGCGGTCCGCGCACAGGTTGCGGCGACCCGCGCGGCACATGTCGCACGTCTCGCACGCGGCGAAGTAGGTCTCGACGGCGACCTTGGCACCCACCCAGTGCTCGTCCTCGGGCGAGCCGACCGACGACACGACCCCGAGCACCTCGTGCCCCATGACGACCGGGCGGTCGTGCGCGTACTCGTCGAGCGCGATGTGCACGTCGGTGCCGCAGATGCCGGCCGCGAGCACGTCGACGACGGCCTGCCGGGGGCCCGCGACGGGCACCTCCACCTCGGTGATCTCGATCCCCTCGACGCCGTCGCCGAGCTTCACGACGGCCGTCATGGTCTGACCGATCATCGTCTTCTCCTGTTCCGCGCGGGCGTGTTGCGCGCGCCCGTCTCTTTGTTATTACATGCTTACAAGGCATCGGGCAAACCGGATCGGATGCCGCGAAGGAGCCGCATGCACACCGACCTCACCGAGGTCCTGAGCGATCTCGACCGGACGGGGCACATCCCCATCTCGCACCAGATCGCCGCGCGCCTGCGCGAAGCCATCGCCGACGGCACTCTTCCCGCGGGCAGCCGACTGGAGAACGAGGTCGCCCTCGCCGAGCGGCTCGGCGTATCGCGGCCGACGATCCGGCGCGCGATCCAGGACCTCGTCGACCGCGGCCTGCTCGTCCGCCGCCGCGGCGTCGGCACCCAGGTCGTCGGCACCCAGGTCGTCGGCACCCGCGTTCACCGCCGACTCGAGCTCTCGAGCCTCCACGAGGACCTCACCCGCGCTGGCCACGCGACGGCCACGAAGGTGCTGCTGCACGAGCTCGTGCCGGCGAGCCCCGCCGTCGCCGCGGACCTCGGCATCCAGCCCGGGATCGACGTGCTCCACATCCGCCGCCTGCGCTACTCGGACGGCACCCCGCTCGCGGTGCTCGACAACTACCTGCCGCCGGGGCTCAGCGACATCACCCCGACGCAACTGGAGAACGGGGGCCTCTACGCGATCCTCCGCAACCGCGGCGTCTCGATGCGCGTCGCGCGCCAGACGATCGGCGCGCGCGGCGCCGACCGTCGCGAGGCCGAGCTGCTCGGGCTCGCACCTCGCGACCCCGTGCTCACGATGGCCCGGGTCGTCTTCGACGACTCCGGCGCGACCGTCGAGATCGGCGCCCACAGCTACGTATCCGACACCTACACCTTCGAGGTCACGCTCGTCGAGCGCTGACCGCCTCGCCACCCGGCCCACGGGGAGCCTCGTGCGGCCCACGCGTCGACCGCCGCGCCGCGATCAGCCGTGCACCGCGGCCGCGGCGGCGGCCACAGCCGCGTCGCTGTCGCCGTCGGCGGGGTAGAGGAGCGAGCGGCCGGCGACGAGGCCGCGCACGCCGGGGAGCGCGAGGCTCGCCTTCCAGCCCTCCAGGAGCTCTGCGAACGGCACGCCCCCGTCGCCGCCGAGCAGGAGCGTCGGGAGGGTCGTGGAGCGCATGACCCGCTCCATCTCGTCGACCACCGGGAGCTTCAGCCAGCTGTATGCGCTCGACGCGCCGAGACCGGATGCGACCGCGATCGACTCGATGACGGCATCCGGGGTCAGATCGTTGACGGCGCGATCGTCGACGCGGCGCGACAGGAACGGCTCGAGCATGATCGGCATCCGACGCGCCGCCGCGCGGCTGACCGCCCGCGCAGAGGCCTCGAGCGTGCGGGCGGTGCCCGCGTCCTCGCGGGCGATGCGCAGCAGGAGCTTGGTCATGTCGAAGCCGAGCTCGGCCATCTCGTCGACGTCCGGTCCGGTGAAGCGGTCGTCGAACTCGAACGAGGCGCCGCGGAGGCCGCCGCGGTTGAGCGACCCGACGACGATCTTGTCGTCGAGCGCGCCGAGCACCGCGAGGTCGTCGAGGATGTCGGCCGTCGCGAGGACACCGTCGACGCCCGGAAGCGCGAGGGCTCGCACGAGCTTGGCGATGAGCTCGCGACGGTCGGCCATCGCGAGCGGGTCGTCGCCAACCCCGAGGGCGGCGCGCGCCGGGTGATCCGCGGCGACGATGAAGAGCCTGCCGTCGTCGGGCAGCAGGGGACGGCGGCGACGCGCCGCGTAGCGCTCCCCCGCGCTCTCCGGATGCTCCGCCCGCCAGCGGTCGAGCACGCTCAGGTCTGTCACGCCGCCTCCCCGAGTCGCTCGAGCACCTCGTCGGTGAAGGGCATGGCTGTCGAGCACTCGCGACGACCGGCGACGATCGCGCCGGCGACGTTGGCGAAGCGCAGCGTGCGGTCGAGGCTCCATCCCTCGAGGAGGCCGTGCAGCAGGGCGCCCCCGAACGCGTCGCCCGCGCCGAGGCCGTTGACGACGTCCACCGGGTACGGCGGGACCTCGACCCGCTCATCGGCGGTCTTCGCGAGCACTCCGCGCGGACCCTGCTTCACGATCGCGAGCTCGACGCCGCGCTCGAGCAGCGCATCCGCTGCCCGATCGGGGTCGGTCTCGCCGACGGCGACCTCGCACTCCTCCCGGTTGCCGACGGCCACCGTGACGTGCTCGAGCGCACGGCTCACCCATCCGCTCGCTTCGGACGGGTCGGCCCAGAACATCGGGCGGTAGTCGAGGTCGAGCACCGTGGTGCCCTGCCGGCCGCGGGCCTCGAGGGCGGCGAGCTGCGCCGTGCGGGCCGGGTCCTTGCAGAGCCCCGTGACCGTCACCCAGAAGATCCGCGCCTGGCGGATGGCGTCGAGGTCGAGCTCCTCCTGCCGGATCTCGAGGTCGGGAGCCGTGGGCTGACGGTAGAAGTAGAGCGGGAAGTCGTCCGGCGGGAAGATCTCGCAGAACGTCACGGGGGTGGGCACGCCCGCGACCCGCGAGATGAACCGGGTGTCGACTCCGAGCCGGCCGGCCTCTCCGACGATGTAGTCGCCGAAGGGGTCCTCCCCCGCGCGCGAGATGAGCGCGACGCGGTGGCCGTGGCGTGCCGCCGCGACCGCGACGTTGGTCGCGCTGCCGCCGAGGTACTTGCCGAAGGTGGTCACCTCGGCGAGCCCGACACCGTCCTGCAAGGGGTAGAGGTCGACGCCCGAACGCCCGAGCGCGATGACCTCGAGGGGCCCGGGATCCGGGCTGCCCGACTGCTCCGTCATGCGTCTAGCCTAGCTTTGTCATTACATATTTACAAACTGCGCCGCGAGCTCACCAGTCGTGCACGGTGCCGTCCGCGAGGCGGTTGTACGGCAGGTAGGCCTGCACATAGGGGTACGTGCCCGCCTCGTCGAGGTCGAGCTCGACGCCGAGACCCGGCTTGTCGCCCGGGTGCAGCATGCCGTCCTGCCAGGTGAACGACTGCTGGAAGACCTGGTTCGTCTTCTCGCCGTGCAGCATGTACTCCTGGATGCCGAAGTTGTGGATGGCGAGCCCCAGGTGCATCGCCGCGGCCATGCCGACCGGGGAGATGTCGGTCGGGCCGTGCATGCCCGACTTGATCTGGTACTGCGAGGCGTAGTCGAGCACCTTCTTGAGGTGCGTGATGCCGCCCGTGTGCGTGACCGCGCTCCGCACGTAGTCGATGAGCTGCTCGCGGATGATCTGCTGGTAGTCCCACACGGTGTTGAAGATCTCGCCGATCGCGAGCGGCGTCGTCGTGTGCTGGCGCACCAGGCGCAGCGCCTCCTGGTTCTCCGCCGGCGTGCAGTCCTCCAGCCAGAACAGGTCGTACGGCTCGAGGCTCTTGCCCAGTTGCGCCGCCTGGATCGGCGTCATCCGGTGATGGCCGTCGTGCAGCAGCGGCAGCTCCGGCCCGAACTCGTTCCGCACCGCCTCGAAGACGGTCGGGATGTGGCGGAGGTAGGAGCGGGTGTCCCAGTCCTCCTCGTTCGGCAGGCCTCCGCGCTGCGCCGGCTCGTGGTCGTAGCGCACGCCCGAGTTGGCCTCGTAGGTCGCGTTCGACGCGATGCCGTAGATCGACTTGAGCCCCGGCACCGCCGCCTGGATGCGGATGGCCTTGTAGCCCTTCTCCTGGTGGGCGCGCACGGAGTCGAAGAGCTCAGGGAGCGTCTTGCCGGACGCGTGGCCGTAGGCGAGCAGCCCGTTGCGCGAGGCGCCGCCGAGCAGCTGGTACACCGGCATCCCGGCGGCCTTGCCCTTGATGTCCCACAGCGCCATGTCGACCGCCGCGATCGCCGCCATCGTCACCGGACCCCGACGCCAGTACGCCGAGCGATACAGGAACTGCCAGGTGTCCTCGATCCGGTGCGCGTCGCGGCCGATGAGCAGCGGCACCACGTGGTCCTTCAGATACGACACCACCGCGAGCTCGCGGCCGTTGAGCGTCGCGTCGCCGAGGCCCGTGTGGCCCTCGTCCGTCGTCAGCTTGAGCGTCACGAAGTTCCGATCCGGGCTCGTGACGATCACTTCCGCCTTGTCGATGATCATGGGTGCTCCTTGACGGGTCAGCGGCCGAGGCCGAGGGACGAGATGGCGGTGCGGAAGGCGCGCGCCCGGTCGGCGAGCGCGGCCTGGTCGCCGCCGCGCGTCGGGGCGTCGCCGAGCAGCGGCCCGCCGACGCCGACGGCGAAGGCGCCCGCGGCGAAGAACTCCTCGACGGTGTCGAGCGAGACCCCGCCGACGGGGATGATGTGCGCGTCGGGGAACGGATCCCGCACGGCGCGCAGGTAGCGGGGTCCGAGAGTGGATGCCGGGAAGAGCTTGACGGCGGCCGCACCGAGGTCGAGCGCGGTCTGGATCTCGGTGGGCGTGTAGACGCCCGGGAGGGCCCCGACGCCGTTGCGGATCGCGTACGGGATCGACGCGGTGAGGCCGGGCGTCACGATGAACTGCGCCCCCGCCCCGACCGACGCGTCGACCTGGGCCTCGGTGAGCACCGTGCCCGCGCCGACCACGGCATCCGCGGGCGCCGCGGCCGCGATCTCGCGGATCGCGTCGTAGGCTCCGTCGAGCGTCAGCGGGATCTCGAGCACGCGCAGGCCCGCGGCGAAGAGGGTGAGGGCCGACGCGACGGTCGCCTCGACGTCGGTGCCGCGGATGATGGCGACGATGCGCTCGCGCTCGACGCGGTCGCGCAGCGCCTCGCGGTCGACGGTCACCACTCGGCCACCGAGCCGTCCGCGTGACGCCACACCGGGTTCTGCCAGCGCTCCCAGCCTGCGGAGGCCTTCCGCACGGCGGCCTCGTCGATCTCGATGCCGAGACCCGGGCCCGTGAGGCGCTCGAAGCATCCGTCCACGAACCTGAGGGGCTCGGTGTCGGCCACGTAGTCGAGCACCTCGGCGCCCTTGTTGTAGTGGATGCCGATCGACTGCTCCTGGATGAGGTAGTTCGGGGTCGCGAAGCCCACCTGCAGGCACGACGCGAGCGCGAGCGGCCCGAGCGGGCAGTGCGGCGCGATGACGGCGTCGAAGGTCTCGGCGAGCGCGGCGATTCGGCGCACCTCCGAGATGCCACCCGCGTGCGAGAGGTCGGGCTGCGCGATCGCGACGCCCGCCTGCAGCACGGGCAGGAACTCCTGACGCGTGTAGAGGCGCTCGCCCGTCGCGATCGGGATCGTCGTCGCGTCGACCATCCGGCCGATGACGTGCGAGTTCTCGGGCACGACGGGCTCTTCGATGAAGAACGGGTGCAGCGGCTCGAGCAGCGGCGCGAGCCGGCGCGCGGTCGCGAGCGTGAAGCGGCCGTGGCAGTCGACGGCGACGTCGCGGTCGGGTCCGAGTACCTCGCGGGCGCTCGCGACCCGGGCGACGACGGCGTCGAACTCGGCGACGGAGCCGTTGCGGCTCATCCGTCCCGACGCGTTCATCTTGACGGCGGTGAGCCCCACCTCGAGCTGCGCCGAGATGTGGTCGGCGACCTCCGAGGGGTCGTCGCCGCCGACCCAACCGTAGGCGCGGATCCGGTCGCGCACCGGACCGCCGAGCAGCTGGTGCACGGGCACGCCGAGGCGCTTGCCGAGCAGGTCCCACAGGGCCTGGTCGACGCCCGAGACGGCGCTCGCGAGCACGGGGCCTCCGCGGTAGAACTGCCCCTTCGTGAGCACCTGCCAGTGGTCCTCGATGTGGCCGGCGTCGCGGCCCACGAGGTACTCGGCGAACTGCTCGACGGCGGCCGACACGACGTCGGCGTAACCCTCGAGCGAGGCCTCGCCCCAGCCGACGAGGCCGTCGGCCGTCTCGATGCGCACGAACGCCCAGCGCGGCGGGACGGGGAAGACCTCGACGCGCGCGATCCGGGATCCGCTCTCGGTCGGCTGGTCGATCACGCGCTCTCCTCCGCGGTAGCGAGGTAGCGCTCGAGCACCTGATCGACGATGACCTCGGGGGTGGGTTCGATGCTCACGCGCAGGCCGCGCTCGTCGGCGGCGAGCGGCTCGAGCGTGTCGTACTGCGACTGCAGCAGCACGGGCGGCATGTACTTGTGGGTGCGGGTGCGGATGCGCTCGGCCACGAGCTCGATCGGCCCGTGCGGTTCGACGAAGAACACCTCAGGGTCGAAGGAACGCAGCGTGTCACGGTAGTAGCGCCGCAGCGCCGAGCACACGATCACGAGCCCGCCCGTGGCGCGGTGATCCGCGAGCGCCTGGCCCACGAGCCGCAGCCACGGCTCGCGGTCCTCGTCGGTCAGCGGACGGCCGGATGCCATGAGCTCGACGTTGCGCGGCGGGTGCAGCCGGTCGCCGTCGATGAACGGTACGCCGAGTCGCTCCGCGAGGAGCGTGCCGACGGTCGTCTTGCCGACCCCCTGCACCCCCATCACGACGATCGAGACGGTGGGTCCCTGCACCATGCCCCTATCAGCCCTTCGTGGCGCCGGCCGTGAGACCGGACACGATGTACCGCTGCGTGAAGAGCGCGATGAGCATGATCGGCGTCGTCACGACGACCGACGCGGCCATGAGCGCGCCCCAGTCGATCGAGGCGTAGCCGATGAAGTCGAAGATCGCGACGGGGAGCGTCTTGGTCGCCGGCCCCGACAGCACGAGCGCGAACATGAAGTTGTTCCAGCTGAAGATGAACGACAGGATCGTCGCGGTCGCGATGCCCGGGACCGACAGCGGCAGCGTGATCCGGAAGAACGCCGAGATGGGCGTGAGGCCGTCCACCTGCGCCGACTCCTCGAGCTCCTCCGGCAGCTGGTCGAAGAACGACATCATGATGTAGAGGATCAGCGGCAGCGACACGAACATGTGCGACAGGATGAGCGGCAGGTAGCTGCCCGTCATCTTGAGCTGCGCGAAGATGTAGTACCACGGCACGAGCAGGCTCACGCCCGGGATGATGCGCGCGAGCAGCACGACCGTCGCCGACTTGTTCATCACGAAGCGGCTCATCGCGTAGGCCGCGGGGACCGCGAGCACGAGCGACAGCGCCGTCGCCATGAAGGCGATGAAGAACGAGTTCCAGATGTAGACGAGGTAGTTGCCGCGGCGCGGGTCGAAGACCGTTCCGTAGTTGTCGAGCGTGGGCTCGAAGAAGATCGCCTTGCTCGAGTCGTAAATCTGGACGTTGTACTTGAAGCTCGCGAGCACCATCCAGACGATGGGCCCGAGGAACATCAGGACGATGACGATGAGCCCGATCGCGCGGCCCACGGGGCCCCACTTGAACGGACGGCGGCGGCGGGCGGGCGCGGTGGCGCGGCCCTCGGCGAGCGCGGTCACGACTTGGCCTTTCTCTGCATCTGGAGCACCCAGATGACCGCGAGGATCATCAGGAAGAACAGGATGAGCACGGCGGATGCGAGGCCGTACTCGTTGTAGTCGAAGCTCAGGCCGTAGGCGTAGACGTTGAGCGTCTCCACGTCGTTGAACGCGCCGCCGCCCTTGCCCTTGGTGGCGTAGAGGATGTCGAAGGTCTTGAGGGCGTCGATGCCGCGCAGCAGCACGGCCGCGATGATGACGGGGCGCATGAGCGGCACGGTCACGTACCAGAAGCGCTGCCAGGCGTTCGCGCCGTCTATGCGGGCCGCCTCCTGGGGCTCGTCGGAGAGGCTCGTGAGGCCGGCGAGCAGGATGAGGGCGACCATCGGCGTCCACTGCCAGATGTCGACGAAGGTGAGCGTCGCGAGCGAGGTGCTCGGGTCGGCGAGCCACGGCTGGGCGGGGATGCCGAACCAGCTGAGCATCTCGTTGACGAAGCCGATGTTGGGCTCGAAAAGCAGGCGCCACATCATGCCGACGGCGACGGGCGTGGCGACGAGGGGCAGGAGCACGATCGTGCGGACGACGCCCTGACCGCGGAACGGCTTCCAGAGCAGGAGCGCGATGATCATCCCGAGCACGAGCTCGAAGAAGAGCGCGCCGCCCGTGAAGGCGAAGGTGCGGCCGACGGAGGGCCAGAAGCGCTCGGTGTCGGTGAGGGCTTCGAGGTAGTTCTCGAACCCGATGAAGTCGAAGTCGCGGCGCACCGAGCGGCGCGAATCCGTGAGGCTGAGGATCAGCGTCCACGCGAGCGGGACGACGAGCAGGAGGGCGACGAAGGCCATCGACGGCCCGGCGAACAGCCACTTGCGGTGCTTGTTCGCCCAGCGGCTGAGGCGCTCGCGCGCGGGCAGTTCCGCCCGGTTCTGAACAGCGGTCATGGTGTGATCCATCCGGTGCCCGCCGTCGCCCCGACAGGGCCGGGGCGACGGCGGGCGTCATTCATGGAGTGGTTACTCGGCGTCCTGCGCGAGGAACTCGGTGAACGCGGCGTCGGCCGCGTCGATCGCGGAGTCGACGTCGCCGCCGGCGATCGCGACGACGATCGGCTCGCCGACGATCTCACGGGCCTTGGGGACCTCGATCACGAGCGGACGGTCGTAGCCGACGCCGTTCTGACCGTTGATCTTGATGGCCTCGAGCAGCTCCTCCGGGTAGTCCGCGTTCGCGGTCGGGTCGTCCCAGACCGAGGTGCGGGCGCCCGAGACGCCGAGCTTCGCCATCTGCAGGGCGGTCTCCTTGGAGGTGGCCCACTTGATGAACTCCCACGCGGCGGTCTTGTTGGCCGACTCCTCGTTGATCGCGAGCGCCCAGGCCGCGACGTTGTAGGGCTTCGAACCGGCCGGGCCCTCGGGGAACGGCGCGAATCCGACGTTGTCGGCGACCGTCGACTGCGAGGGGTCGGTCATGTTCTTGTAGAGGCTGTCGGCGTCCGCGATGAAGGCGGCCTGGCCCTGCTGGAACACGGCGAAGGCCTCGGGCCAGCTCATCTCGGGGTTGACGGTGGCGTTCGTGTACTCGCGGATGAGGCGGCCGTAGTACTTGTACGCCTCACGCGCCTCGTCCGAGCCGATGGCCGACTCGGTGCCGTCGAACCAGTCGCCGCCGTGGCTGTAGAGGAACGCGCTGAACTGCGTGACCGCGGCCGACTTGCCGGTGCGGCCGACATAGCCGGCGACATCGGGGTTGGCCTCGTGGATGGCCTTGGCGGCCGCCTCGAGCTCCTCGAGCGTCGTAGGCACCTCGAGGCCGGCGGCCTCGAGGAGGTCCTTGCGGTAGTAGAGGACGGTGCGCTCGGTGATGATCGGCACGCCGACGACCTCACCGTCGTAGGTGGTGAGCGAGGCGGGACCCTCCTGGAAGTCGGACCAGTCCCACTCGGCGTCGGCCTCGACCTGCTCGGTGAGGTCGGCGAGGTAGCCGTTGTCGGCGAACAGCTTGTTCTCCTGCAGCGGCCGGTACATGAGGACGTCGATCTCGTCGGCGCCGGCGTTGAGCTTGACGTTGTACTGGTCGGAGAGCTGGTCCTCCGCGAGCTGAGTGATCTCGACCTTCGCCCCGGTCTGCTCCTCGAACTCGGGGATCAGATCCTTGATGGTCTCCGTCCACACGTGGTTCGCGAGCGTGACCCGGATGGTCGTGCCCTCGACGCTGGCGTTGTCGTCGATGCCGCTGTCGACGCTGCATGCCGCGAGGGACGCCACGACCACCGCTGTGCTTGCCGCCGCGAGTGCGCGGACGGCAGATGATCCGTACTTCACTGTATCTCCCTTCAGTTGCCGTGCATCTTCGTCACGGCCCCGGCAGGTGCGCCTATACATCTGCCTACTGACGCGATGCTAGACGCATATGTCATATATATCAATTCGCGAGATCGAAAAGATATGATCCCCGCATGACCAGCAACGGGGCGGTCGACACCTCGACCCCCACCACCCCCGCCGTGGCCCCCGCCCCGACCGGAGACCTCCGCGACCTCGTGTTCGACACGCTCGGACGCGAGATCTGCGGCAACGTGCTCGCGCCCGGATCCATCTTCACGACGGAGTCGGTCGAGAGCCGGTTCGAGGTCTCCCGCCCGGTCGTGCGCGAAGCGCTCCGCGGCCTCGAGGCGCTCGGGCTCATCAGCCCCAAGCGCCGCGTCGGCATGACCGTGCAGCCGCTCACGGCGTGGAACGTCTACGACCTACAGGTGATCCGCTGGCGCCTCGCGGGCGCGAGCCGCGTCGCGCAGCTGCGCTCGCTCACCGAGCTCCGGAGCGCCATCGAGCCGGCCGCGGCGCGCATGGCCGCCATCCGCACGCCGCTCACCCAGGCATCCGAGCTCGTCGGGCTCGCCGGCCGCCTCTGGCAGGCGGGTCGCGAGGGAGACGCCGCAGGCTTCCTCGAGCTCGACACCCAGTTCCACTCGCTCGTGCTCGAATCCAGCGGCAACGAGATGTTCGCGAAGCTGCACCACCTCGTCGACGAGGTGCTCGTCGGACGCACGCATTACGGGCTCATGCCCCGCTACCCCGCGCCCGAGGCCCTCCAGCTGCACATCGACGTCGCCACCTCCATCCAGTCGGGCAACGCCGACAAGGCCGCGAGCGCGATGCTCGCGATCATGCAGCGCACGATGGCGGAGATGAGCTCCATCTGGAACCAGGACGGCCCGCATCCGCACGACGACCCGCCGGGCGG
Organism: uncultured Microbacteriaceae bacterium; assembly: GCA_964412175.1. Classification (GTDB taxonomy): domain Bacteria; phylum Actinomycetota; class Actinomycetes; order Actinomycetales; family Microbacteriaceae; genus Microcella. Next base: position 18,252 of record CAYPND010000015.1, read on the forward strand.
CGATCCGGGCGCGCTCGGGCTGGGCTGACCCTCCCCCGCGCGAGCATGCGCGACCCGCTAGCCTGAAGACCACTCCCCCTCGACCCGCATCGAAAGGTGTCACGCGTGTCCGGAAACGAAGGCAAGGCCAACATCGGAATCGTCGGACTGGCGGTGATGGGCTCCAACCTCGCCCGCAACCTCGCCAGCCGCGAGGGCAACACGGTCGCGATCTTCAACCGCAGCTACGAGAAGACCGAGGCGCTCGTCGCCGAGCACCCCGAGGCCGGCTTCCTGCCCGCGAAGACCTACGAGGAGTTCGCCGCGTCGCTCGCCCGCCCCCGCACGGCGATCATCATGGTGAAGGCCGGCCGCCCCACCGACGCCGTCATCGACGAGCTGGTGAAGGTGTTCGAGCCCGGCGACATCATCATCGACGGCGGCAATGCGCTGTTCACCGACACGATCCGCCGCGAGAAGGCGGTGCGCGAGACCGGCATCAACTTCGTCGGCGCTGGCATCTCGGGCGGCGAGGAGGGTGCGCTGAACGGCCCCTCGATCATGCCCGGCGGCTCGGCCGAGGCGTGGGAAACGATGGGCCCGATCCTGAAGTCGATCGCCGCGGTCGCCGACGGCGAGCCCTGCGTCACGCACGTCGGCACCGACGGCGCCGGCCACTTCGTCAAGATGATCCACAACGGCATCGAGTACGCCGACATGCAGCTCATCGCCGAGGCCTACGACCTGCTGCGTCGCGTGGGCGGCTTCACCCCCGCCGAGATCGCCGACATCTTCGCCGAGTGGAACACCGGCGAGCTCGAGAGCTACCTCATCGAGATCACCGCCGAGGTGCTGCGCCAGGTCGATGCATCAACCGGCAAGCCGCTCGTCGACGTGATCCTCGACCAGGCCGGCGCCAAGGGCACCGGAGCCTGGACCGTGCAGAGCGCGCTCGACCTGGGGGTTCCCGTGTCGGGCATCGCCGAGGCCGTGTTTGCCCGCTCGCTGTCGTCGGCGCCCGCCCAGCGCTCCGCCGCGCAGTCGCTTCCCGCCTCGACCGAGACCTGGTCAGTGGATGATCGTGACGCGTTTGTTGAGGACGTGCGGCGCGCGCTCTACGCGTCGAAGATCATCGCCTACAGCCAGGGCTTTGACGCGATCGTCGCCGGTGCGGCCGAGTACAACTGGGACATCAAGAAGGGCGAGATCGCGAAGATCTGGCGCGCCGGCTGCATCATCCGCGCCCAGTTCTTGAACCGCATCACCGAGGCCTACGCCGACGACCCCGAACTCGTCGCCCTCGTCACGGCCCCCTACTTCGCCGACGCGGTCGGCTCGGCGCTGCCGTCGTGGCGCCGCATCGTCGCGGGGGCGGCCCTCGCAGGCATCCCGACCCCCGCCTTCGCCTCGTCGCTCTCGTACTACGACGGCCTCCGCGCCGACCGCTTGCCGGCCGCGCTCGTGCAGGGCCAGCGCGACTTCTTCGGCGCGCACACCTACAAGCGCGTCGACAAGGAGGGCACGTTCCACACGCTGTGGAGCGGCGACCGCAGCGAGGTCAGTGCGACTGACGCGCACTGACCTCCGTTTCTCTGTCGCGCCGCCGCTGCTGCGGCGCGACGCCGCTTTCGCGTGACGAGCGCGGTCGTCACGCTGCGCGGTCTCCGCTCACGCTCTGGCGTCGGTGGCAGACTTGCGATTATGGATGACGACGACCCGATCGAGCTGCGCTGGGCGATCGACGACGACGCCGGGGTTCCGGCGTGGGAGCGCCGCCGCCGCATCATGCGCTGGGTCGCGCTCATCGCCCTGCTCGGGATGCTGCTGCCGACTGCTGTCGGAACCTACTCGGTCGCCCGCACCACGGCCGAGCAGTCGTGCCGGCTCGCGGTCGATGTCACAGCCAGCGACCGCACGCCCTCGCGCGTGGCGTTCGAGCTGCTCTCGCCCGAAGCCATCGGCTGGACGTGCTACGCCGTCACCCCCAGCGGCGACGTGCTCGTCGCGCTGCTCGGCCTGATCCCGGGGGCTCCGCGGCTCGCGCCGCGCACCCTGAGCTGATGCACGGTTGGCAGTCCGCGGGTTCTCCTGCGACACTGGAGGGGTTCCGCGCCTGCGAACGGCGCCCCGAGGCTCTCTCGAGGCGGCGTGACCCGTCGAGGAGCGGTGGTTGCCTTCATCGCTTCCGGTCACCTCAGTCGCACACCTTTTCGCGCGGAACCGATGCCGTTGCGCGGTCGTCTGGCATACCCGGGCGGGCGCATCCGCATCGTCGACGAACAGTGAGGAACCCCATGATCAGCATCGATCGCACCCGTCTTGCCGAGCTCACCGAGCGCGAGCAGCAGGCCTTCATCGCCGCCCGCCCGAAGTCGGCCGCCGCGTACGCGCGCGCCGAGCACCTCTTCGGCCGCGTGCCCATGACCTGGATGAACAAGAAGTCGGGCGCCTTCCCGATCTACCTCGACCGCGCCCACGGCAACCGCGTGTGGGACATCGACGGGCACGAGTACATCGACTTCGCCCTCGGCGACACCGGTTCGATGGCCGGACACTCGAACCCGATCGTTGTCGAGGCCGTGACCCGACGCATCGGCGAGCTCGGCGGTCTCGTGACGATGCTGCCGACGGAAGACGCCGAGTGGGTCGGGGCCGAGCTGAGCCGCCGCTTCACAATGGACCGTTGGAGCTTCTCCTTGACGGCGACGGATGCGAATCGCTGGGCGATTCGCCTCGTGCGCGCGATCACCGGAAAGCCGAAGATTCTCTTCCACTCGTACTGCTACCACGGATCGGTCGACGAGTCGCTCGTCGTCGTCGGGCCCGACGGCGAGGGCATGTCGCGCCCCGGCAACGTGGGCGCCCCGGTTGATGTGACGCAGACCTCGCGCGCCGCCGAGTACAACGATCTGCCGGGCCTCGAGCGGGCCCTCGCGCACGGCGATGTGGCTGCGGTGCTCATCGAGCCCGCGCTCACCAACATCGGCATCGTGTTGCCCGAGCCCGGGTATCTCGAGGGTGTTCGCGCGCTCACCCGGCAGTACGACGCGCTGCTCATCATCGACGAGACGCACACCTTCTCGGCGGGGCCCGGGGGCATGACGCAGGCCTACGACCTCGAGCCCGACCTCGTCGTCATCGGCAAGTCGATCGGCGGGGGCATCCCGACCGGGGCCTACGGGCTGTCGGCCGAGTTCGCCGAGCGCGCGCTCGCCCGCACCGACCTCGACCTCGTCGACATGGGCGGCGTCGGCGGCACGCTCGCCGGCAACCCGCTCTCGGTCGCCGCCATGCGGGCGACGCTCGAGCACGTGCTCACCGACGAGGCCTTCGCGCACATGATCGACACGGCGACGTACTTCACGGACGGCGTCAACGAGCTCTTCGACCGCTACGACCTGCCGTGGGCGATCAACCAGCTCGGCGCGCGGGCCGAGTACCGCTTCGCCCGGCCGTACCCGATCAACGGCACGCTCGCGGCCGAGGCGGCCGACGGCGAGCTCGAAGACTTCCTGCACCTGTTCCTGGTGAACCGCGGCATCATGCTGACGCCGTTCCACAACATGGCGCTCATGGCGCCCATGACGACGCGTGCCGACGTGGATGCCCACCACGAGGTCTTCGAAGCGGCGATCGTCGACCTCGCCGGGGGAAAAGAAACTGCGGGTCGCGAGAGGTAAGGGTACTGAAGCATAATTCACATAAAAATTTTAGGAAGCATATAGTTTTCTGCCGCGATGTTCCCAGACTCAACCGAGGCCGAAACCCTATCCTGACCACGTTCAGCAATCTGAGAGAGCATCTCAAACCAAGTCTGCAATGGTTCTGTGACAGGAGCGAGGGTGGTGAGCGTGCACGAATCACACAAGAGGCCTGCGCTGTGGCCGTTACTCCTTGCTACGACGATCGGGTTTGCTCTGCTCATGACCCTTGTCGCGACACACACGAGCATGAGCGGCCAGCTGCATATGGCGGCGGCCTCGACGATGGCATCGCAAACTGAGCAGCGCGTAGCCGAAGCGGCATCTCCATTGATGGCAGATCTTCCCGCCGCGTCGGCGGTCGACGAAACTCGATCAGAGCAAGCTCAGGTCAGCGGCAGTTCGCCGATCGAGGTGGCTGTCATCTTCGTCGCTCTCACTCTTTGCATTCTCGCTCTGACAGTTGTGTTCCTTTACCGATACCCCACCACGCTGAACGACCGCCGGAGTGCCGGGACGACATCGAGATGGGCGGCATTCGACCGTCGTCGTCTTCTCGCAAATCTCACGACATGGAGACAACTGGGCGTGTTGCGAGTGTGATGACGTTGGCACGTCAAGAACAACTCTTTGATGTTCGCGTGCACGCTCTAGTACCGCGCGCGCAACTCACGCCATAACAGTCACTAAAGAAGGAGATTTTCCGTGAAGAAGTCCACGGCAATTGCAGGTTCATCCATCGCCCTGGCGGTAACTCTTGCGCTCGGCGGCTGCGCCGCTGCCGACGGCAGCATGCCCGGCATGCCCGGTATGAGCGAGTCAGAGATGTCGGAGACCACAGCGGAATTCAACGCCGCCGACGAAATGTTCGTGACCATGATGATCCCTCACCACGAGCAGGCCATCGAAATGTCCAACGTGTTGCTGTCGAAGCCCGACCCCGACCCCCGTGTCGCCGAGCTGGCTCAGCGAATCAAGGATGCACAGGGCCCTGAGATCGAGACCATGAAGGAATGGCTCGACAACTGGGGTGTCGGATACGACGCATCGATGTCGGGAATGGACATGGGAGACATGGGAAGCATGGGCATGACCGCTGAAGACATGGAAGCGCTCGAGTCGGCGACCGGGCCGGAAGCGGACCGCCTGTTCCTCGAGCAGATGATTGTGCACCACCAGGGCGCAATCGACATGGCGGAGACCGCGCTTGACTCCGGTCAGAATGCGGACGTGCTCGACCTGGCCAACCAGATCATCGCCGACCAGACGGCGGAGATTGCCGAAATCGAAGAGCTACTGACCGAACTCTAAAGCGAACTGCTGACGAAACCCTCTGATTGGCCTCACTGCCAATCAGAGGGTTTCGTCGTGTGCGCCATGGCAAACCCCATCTCCGCGAGGGGTGCTTCGTTGTCATCAGACAACGTCAGAACTCCACACTGTGCTCTCGACTGCGCCGTCGACCAGAGCGCTACGACTTATGCGGCGCCGTCGAACATGGAGGTGACCGACCCGTCGTCGAAGACCTCGTGGATCGCGCGCGCGATCAGCGGGGCGATCGGCAGCACCGTGAGGCGGTCCCAGCGCTTCTCGTCGGGGATCGGCAGGGTGTCGGTGACGACGACGCGGTCGACCGACTCGTGCTGGAGGATCTCGAAGGCCGGGTCGCTGAACACCGCGTGCGTCGCGGCGACGACGACGCCCGTAGCGCCCGCCTTCTTGAGCGCCTCGGCGGCCTTCACGATCGTGCGGCCCGTGTCGATCATGTCGTCGACGAGCAGGCACACGCGTCCCTCGACCTCGCCGACGATCTCGTGCACCGAGACCTGGTTGGGCACGAGCGGGTCGCGGCGCTTGTGGATGATCGCGAGCGGCGCGCCGAGCTTGTCGCTCCAGATGTCGGCGACGCGCACGCGGCCCATGTCGGGCGAGACGACCGTGAGGGTCGCGGGGTCGAGCTGCGAGCGGAAGTGCTCGAGCAGCACGGGCATCGCGAACAGGTGGTCGACGGGCCCGTCGAAGAAGCCCTGGATCTGCGCGGCGTGCAGGTCGACGCTCATGATGCGGTCGGCGCCCGCGGCCTTGAACAGGTCGGCGACGAGCCGGGCCGAGATCGGCTCGCGGCCACGGCCCTTCTTGTCCTGCCGGGCGTAGGGGTAGAACGGCGCGACGACCGTGATGCGCTTGGCCGAGGCGCGCTTGAGGGCGTCGACCATGATGAGCTGCTCCATGAGCCACTCGTTGATGGGCGCCGCGTGCGACTGGATCACGAAGGCGTCGCAGCCGCGCACGCTCTCGTCGTAGCGGGCGTAGATCTCGCCATTGGCGAAGGTGCGGGCGTCGGTGTGCACGACGTCGGTCTGCAGGTACTCGGCGACGTCGTGCGCGAGAGCGGGGTGCGCCCGACCCGACACGATGACGAGGCGCTTCTGGCCGGTGATCTTGATGCTGGCCACGGGTTCCCGCCTTCTGCCGCCGAGGCGACGATCGTGTGCTGGTCGCTTACTGCGGGCCGGCAGCGGCGCCGTCGGCGCCGCCATCCGTCTCGTTCTCGGGGGTGGATGCGGCCGCTGCCGCCTCGGCCGACGCTGTTCCCGGGCGGTGGGCGGCCACCCAGCGCTCGACGTTGCGCTGAGGTGCCACGTTCACTGCCAGGGCCCCGGCCGGCACGTCCTTCCGGACGACCGTTCCCGCTCCCGTGTACGCTCCGTCGCCAATCCTAACGGGGGCGACGAAGACGTTGTGCGAGCCTGTTCGCGCGTGCGAACCCACCTCGGTGCGGTGCTTGTTCACGCCGTCGTAGTTGGCCGTGATCGTGCCCGCGCCGATGTTGGTGCCCTCGCCCACGACCGTGTCGCCGATGTACGAGAGGTGCGGCACCTTCGCGCCGGCGCCGAGGGTCGTGTTCTTCGTCTCGACGAAGGTGCCGACCTTGCCCTTCTCGCCGATCACCGTGCCGGGGCGCAGGTAGGCAAACGGGCCGACGGATGCGCCCGCGCCGACCACGGCGAGCGTGCCGTCGGTGCGGCTCACGCGCGCGCCCGGCCCGACCTCGCAGTCGGTGAGGGTCGAGTCTGGGCCGACGACGGCGCCGCGCGCGATCGCCGTGGCGCCCTTTAGCTGGGTGCCGGGCAGCACCTCGACGTCCTCCTCGAGGGTGACCGTGCGGTCGATCCACACGCTCGCGGGGTCGCTGATGGTGACGCCGGCGAGCTGCCAGCCGCGCACGATCATCGCGTTGAGACGCAGCGCCGCATCGGCGAGCTGCACGCGGTCGTTGACGCCCGCGACGAGCCAGCTCTGGCCGGCGGGCAGCGCCTCGACCGCGTGCCCATCGCCGCGCAGCAGGCCGATGACGTCGGTCAAGTACTTCTCCTGCGCCGCGTTGTCGGTCGACACGAGCGCGAGCTTCTGCTGCAGCGGGGCGAGGCTGAAGACGTAGGTGCCCGAGTTGACCTCGGTGAGGGCGCGCTCGTCATCGGAGGCGTCTTTCTGCTCGACGATGCGGTCGAGCGTTCCGTCGCTGCCGCGCACGATGCGGCCGTACCCGGTCGCGTCGTCGAGCACCGCGCTCAGCACGGTCGCCGCCGCCGCGCGGCCGCGGTGCTCGGCGAGCAGCTCGGCGAGCGTGCCGGCATCGAGCAACGGAACGTCGCCCGAGACCACGAGCACATCGCCGTCGAAGTCGGCGGGCAGCGCGGCGAGCGCCGCCTCGACCGCCCGGCCCGTGCCGGGGATCTCGTCTTGGTCGGCGATGATCGCGTGAGCATCCAACGCCGCGATCGCCTCGGCGACACGATCGCGCTCATGCCGCACCACGGCGACGACGTGCGCGGGCTCGAGCGCCCGCGCCGTCGCCAGCACGTGCCCGATGAGCGGCACCCCGGCGAGTGCGTGCAGCACCTTCGGCGTCTGCGACTTCATGCGCGTGCCCTGCCCCGCGGCGAGCACGACAACGGCGAGATGAGTGTCGGTCATGCGTCCATCCTCTCGCACAGGGTGCGCAGTCGGCGCAGGTCGGCGGCGACCGCGGCGGCGTCGGCGGCGAGGGCGTCGTCATCTATGCCGGGCTGCCGCACGAGCGTGAACACGAGCTCGCACCCGGCGGCCGTCGGCTCGACGCGCAGCCGGTTGTGCACGATCGAACCGTCGGGCATCGTGACGTCGTGGTCGAGGATGCCCCGCTCGACGTCGACCGCGAACACGGCCCGCACGCGGCCGAACGGCGCATCCACGACCCAGGCGCTGCCGTCGGCGACGGACTCGTCGCGTGCGATGCCCGAGGCGAACCCCGCCGCCCACTCGGGCAGCCGCGGCAAGTCGGCCGCTACCGCCATGACCTCGGCGACACGGCGCCCGATCGGCTCGCGGATCAGCAACTCGTTCGGCACGCCTGCCATTGTGCCGTGCTCAGCATTCGACGTAGTTGACGGCGAGCCCGCCCTCGCTCGTCTCCTTGTACTTGCGCGACATGTCATCGCCCGTCTGCCGCATGGTCTGCACGACCGTGTCGAAGCTGATGAGGTGCGTGCCGTCGCCGTGCATCGCCATGCGCGCCGCCGCGACAGCCTTGCCCGCGCCGATCGCGTTGCGCTCGATGCACGGCATCTGCACGAGGCCCGCGACCGGGTCGCACGTGAGCCCGAGCGAGTGCTCCATGGCGATCTCGGCGGCGTTCTCGATCTGCTCGTTGGTTCCGCCGAGCAGGTGCACGAACCCCGCGGCGGCCATGGATGCGGCGGAGCCGACCTCGCCCTGGCACCCGGCCTCCGCCCCCGAGATGCTCGCGTTCGACTTGATGAGCCCGCCGATGACCGCCGCGACGAGCAAGAACTCTTCGCGCGCGACGTCGGCGTCGGGCACGCCGATGACGTCGATCGCGTGCCGCATGACAGCCGGGATGATGCCAGCGGCCCCGTTCGTCGGCGCCGTCACGACCCGACCGCCCGCGGCGTTCTCCTCGTTGACGGCGATCGCGTAGGCCTGCAGCCACTCGAGCGAGCAGTCGCGCTCAGCCTTCGCGTCGAGGGCGCGCAACTGCTCGGCCATGCCGGCCGCGCGACGCGGAACCTTGAGACCGCCGGGCAGGATGCCCGTGCTCGACAGCCCGGCGTCGATGCAGTCGTCCATCGCCCGTGCGATCGTGCGCAGCGCCGCGCTCGTCGCCGCCTCGCCCCGCACGGCGTTCTCGTTGGCGCGCGCGAGCTGCGCGATCGTCAGCCCGTGCTCGCGGCACAGGCGCAGCAGCTCGTCGGCCGTGTCGAAGCGGTACGGAACCTCGACCGCGCCCGCCGCGCCCGCGTCATCGCCGTCACGCTCGACGAACCCGCCGCCGACTGAGTAGTAGGTCTCGTCCGCGAGCACCGCACCGGTCGCGTCGCGCGCCGTGAGGGTCAGGGCGTTCGGATGCCGGGGCTTGAGCTCGCGAGGGGCGAAGCGCAGCCACGCGGGGTCGACCTCGGCCGGGGTGGCGCCGCCGGTCGCGCGCACGAGGCCGGGCACCGCTGCGACGGTGGGAATGATCGCGAGGGGGTGCGTGCCGCCGAGGGTGAGCATCCCGCGATCGGCGTCGGCGACCACGCGCTCGACCTCGTCGCGCGTGACCGTCTCGACGGCGAGGCCGCTCAGGCCGGCGAGCACGGCGCCGGGCGTGCCGTGGCCGACGCCCGTCGAGCCGAGCGAGCCGAACAGCACGCACTCGACGCTCGCGACCTTCTCGAGCCGGTCGCCCAGGCCGTCGACGAAGGCGCGCGCCGCCCGCAGCGGGCCGACCGTGTGCGAGCTCGACGGCCCGATGCCGACTTTGAACAGGTCGAGGGCCGAGATGAAGGCGCGCTCGGCGAGCGGGGTGGCGAGGGCGATGGGGATGCTCACACGGGCTCCTAGGCACGGGCCGGCCGGCACAGCCACGGGTGGGGCTGCTGCTCGACCGGAGGTGGGTCGGCGGCGCGGCGGAGCCCGGGGTGCGGGCGCCGTCGAACCGCTGCGCCCATTGTGGCGCAGGTCGTTCGCGGCCGCACGATTCGCGGGGTGCGCTTTGGCGCGCGGAGCCCCTCGCGAGAGTCGCCCTTCGTCGCAAGAGGGCCGGAACGTTTCGCGACTCTCGTGAGATACGACGACTCTCGTGCGGCGAGCAACGCTTGCGCGCGGAGCGGCACTGGTAACTCGGCGCCCAGCAGGCAGTCGACACCAGCAACTGTCACGCGCGGAGCGCCCACCGGACGCTCCGCCCCCAGGATTCGAACCTGGACCTAACAGCTCCAAAGGCTGTCGTGCTGCCGTTACACCAAGGCGGATCGCGCGCCGGGCGCGCTCCTCCAGTCTGCCAGAGCAGCCGGGGCTGACCCGAACACACGGCGAGCATCCCGCGCCGAAAGCAGCAGGGCGACGGATGCTCATCCCCCGCCCGGGATAATGATCAGCATGACCGCCCGCGACGAAGTCGACCGCATCGTCGAGGCGTGGCGCCGTGAGCGGCCCGAGCTCAATGTCGAGCCGCTGCAGGTGCTCTCGCGCGTCAGCCGGCTGGCGCGGCACCTCGACCTGGCGCGCAAGCAGGCCTTCGCGGCCAGCGACCTCGAGTCGTGGGAGTTCGACGTGCTCTCCGCACTGCGGCGCGCCGGCAAACCGTACGAGCTGAGCCCCAAAGCGCTGCTGCTGCAGACGCTCGTGTCGAGCGGGACCATGACCAACCGCATCGACCGGCTCACGACGCGCGGGCTCGTCGAACGTCGCACCGACCCGAACGATGGGCGCAGCATCCGGGTGCGCATGACCGACGACGGCCGAGTGCGGGTCGACCGCGCGATCGACCAGCTCATGGTGAGCGAGGCGACCCTGCTGCAGCGGCTGAGCCGTGGCGATCAGGAGAAGCTCGCGGGACTGCTGCGCACGCTGAGCGCCGACTTCGACGACGACGCGAGCGAGCTGTAGCCCCGGACCGTCGGCCCGCGATGCGACAACTTAGAAGAACGGCAGCAGATTCGACACGAGCGTCGCGACCACGCCGACCCCGGTCAGGATGCCGCCGAGCGTCAGCAGCACCCGACCGTCGTGCGCGGGGTCGTCGAGGCGGGGGGTCTCGGGGCGCGAGGGGTGCACCCAGACCGTGCGGGCATCCCCCACGGCGGGAATCGGGCCGGTGAGCGGCGAGGTGCTCTCGTGCACGGCCCCGCCGTCGGCGAACCAGCGCAGCTTCGCGTCGCGGTCGTGCACGGTCGTGATGACGGCCTTGACGGGGGCGTAGCGCTTCGACCAGGCGCGGCGGGCGAGGCCGCCGATGAGCAGCGCGAGGCCGACGGGCAGGGTGAGCCAGGCGAAGACCTCCGCCGCGATGGCGATGGCGTCGAGGGGCTCGGTCACGCTCTCATCGTACGGGCCGCGGCGCCCGGCACCGCCCCGGCTAGCATCGAGGCATGGCGCTGTTCAAGAAGTCGGGCCCCGTCGATGAGAGCCTGCCGAAGGATGACCGTGGCTCTGGCTCGTTCGACGACTACGTCGGCGTGCTCGAACCCAAGAACAAGAACGTCACGATCCGCCTGGCGAACAGCAACCCGCACCAGGACGAGCTCGCGGCCCTCGCGGCCGAGGATCCGGAGCTGCTCACGACCGCGACGCCGGCCCGATCGATGGATGACGAGCGCGTCGACGCCCCCATCGAGGTGCGCCTGTTCTCGGGCCGCCGCGTGAGCGGGGTCGTCGGCACGGTGCCACGCGGGCTCGAGAGCATCTACGACGAGGCCGTGCGGCGGCTCGACGGGCGCGGCGCGAAGCCGCGCATCCCCGTCGCGGTCGTGAAGACGAAGCGCAACGGCTACCGGCTCGACCTGCTCATCGGGCAGACGAAGTAGCGCGGCCGCGACGAGCGGCCGCGACAGACAGTAACCCGGCGCGCTAGCCGGAGTCGGCTCAGCCGAGCAACTCACCCAGCTCGAGCCAGCGCTCCTCCGCGCTCTCGAGCTCGGCCTCGAAGCCGCGCACCTGCTCGTGCAGCGCAGCGATGCCGCTGTAGTCGCTCACGTCGTGCTCGGCGAGCTGCACGTGCAGGGCATCCACCTGCCCCTGCACCTTGGCGATGCGGCGCTCGAGCGCCGAGAGCTCTTTCTCGAGCGTGCGGCGCTCCGCCCCCGAGAGGGTCGGGCCCGTCGGGGCGGTGGATGCCGGGGCCGCGGCCGTGACGGACGCGACCGTCGCGCGCCCCGCATCCTGCGAACCGGTCGGCGCCGCCGCGTGCGCGGCGATGCGCAGGTACTCGTCGACCCCACCCGGCAGGTGACGCAGTCGCCCGCCCAGCACGGCGTACTGCTGGTCGGTGACGCGCTCGAGCAGGTAGCGGTCGTGGCTGACGACGACAAGCGTGCCCGGCCACGAGTCGAGCAGGTCTTCGATGGCCGCGAGCATGTCGGTGTCCATGTCGTTCGTCGGCTCGTCCATGATGAGCACGTTCGGCTCGTCGAGCAGGATGAGGAGCAGCTGCAGCCGGCGCTTCTGGCCGCCCGACAGGTCTTTGATCGGGGTCGAGAGCTGCGCCGAGGTGAAGCCGAGGCGCTCGAGCAACTGGCCGGGCGTGAGCTCTTTGTCGCCCGCCGTGTAGCTCGTGCGCTTCGTCGCGATGACGGCGCTCACGCGCTCGTTCGCGACGGCGCTCAGGTCGCCGAGCTGCTGGTCGAGGGTCGCGACGACGACCGTCTTGCCGCGCTTGACGCGGCCCGTCGTCGGCTCGAGCGAGCCGTCGATGAGCTTGAGCAGCGTCGACTTGCCGGCGCCGTTGATGCCGAGAATGCCCGTGCGCTCGCCGGGCGCGATGCGCCACTCGACGTCGTGCAGGATCTGCTTGTCGCCGTACGACACCGAGACGTCGAGCAGGTCGATGACGTCTTTGCCCAGGCGGGCTGTGGCCATCTGCGAGAGCTCGACGCTGTTGCGCAGCGGCGGCACGTCGTCGATGAGCGCGTTGGCCGCGTCGATGCGGAACTTCGGCTTCGCCGTGCGGGCCGGGGCCCCGCGGCGCAGCCACGCGAGCTCTTTCTTCATGAGGTTCTGGCGCTTGGCCTCCATGGTGGCGGCCTGCCGGTCGCGCTCGAGCCGCTGCAGCACGTAGGCCGCGTAACCGCCCTCGAAGGGCTCGACGATGCGGTCGTGCACCTCCCACGTGTCCTGGCTCACCTCGTCGAGGAACCACCGGTCGTGGGTCACGACGAGCAACGCACCCGCGCCGGGCGACCAGCGCCGCGTGAGGTGGCCGGCGAGCCAGTGCACGCCGCCGATGTCGAGGTGGTTGGTGGGCTCGTCAAGCACGACGATGTCCCACTCGCGGCTCAGCAGCGCGGCAAGGGCGACGCGGCGGCGCTGGCCCCCCGAGAGGTCGTCGACGAGCGTGTGGCCCGGGATGTCCGCGATGAGCCCGGCGAGAACATCCCGCACGTTCCGATCGCCGGCCCACTCGTGCTCGGGCCGATCGCCCACGACGGTCTCGAGCACCGTCAGCCCGGTCGCGAGCTCATCGGCCTGGTCGAGCATGCCGAGCGTCACCCCGCCGCGGCGCGTCACGCGACCGCCGTCGGGCTCCTGCTTGCCGGCGAGGATGCGCAGCAGGGTCGACTTGCCGTCGCCATTGCGGCCCACGACGCCGATGCGGTCGCCGTCGCCGATGCCGACCGTCACGCCTTCGAGCACGACGCGGGTGGGATATTCGACGCGGAGGGACTCCGCCCCCAGGAGATGGGCCACCCGTCGAGACTACGGCGCGCGCGCCGAGTGCCCCGACCGGGCAGAATAGGAGCATGAGCGACTACCCGATCGAGACGCGCCCCATCCGCCAGGTTCTTCCGTGGACCCTGCTATGGGCCGCTGCCATCATCGTGTTTGACCAAGGCACCAAGTTCTGGGCCGAAGCCACGCTCGAGCTCGGCGTGGGGGTGCCCGTTATTGGCGAGGCCATTCAGTGGCGCCTGGTCTACAACCCGGGCGCCGCGTTCGGCATCGGCGGCGACTTCACCTGGGTGTTGACGATCGTGGCCGCGCTCGCGGTAATCGGCATCGCGATCTTCGTCTCGCGCATCTCGAGCGTGCCGTGGGCACTCGCGACGGGTGCGCTGCTCGGCGGTGCGATCAGCCACCTCGGCGACCGGCTCTTCCGCGAGCCGGGCTTCGCGCGCGGCGAGATCGTTGACTTCATCGACTACTTCGGACTCTTTGTCGGCAATGTGACCGACATTGCTCTCGTGGGCGGGGCGATCGCGATCGTGCTGCTGAGCCTGATCGGGGTCAGCCCGCGACGACCCGTGCGCCGTGAACCGGACCCGTCGCCCGCAGCACCGTCAGCCGAGACGCACTGAGCGCGACCTGCAGCTCGAGCGCGGCATCCTGATCGGCCGCGAGGAACGCGACCGTCGGGCCTGAGCCCGAGACGATGCCGGCGAGCGCGCCCTGCAGCTCGCCCGTCTCGAGCGTGGCCGCGAGGCTCGGCTCGAGGTGCAGTGCGGGCGCCTGCAGGTCGTTGTGCAGGTACTCGGCGAGCCGGTGCTGGTCGCCCGCGCGCAGCGCCTGCAGCACCTCGATGTCGACGGTCGGCTGCTCGGGCGCCGGCGCGATGTCGTGCACGTGCCGCTCGCGGTCGGCGTGGGTCGGTACCCCTGGTCGCGAGGATCAGCATCCGGGTTTGAGTATTGATCGAGGAAATTCTCATCCACTTATATGAAACTTGTGATTCTTGACTTACACTCGCAAGCACAACTCGCAACGAGAAGGAATGTTGAAGTGAACCAGAAAGTGAAGGGCGCCATGGCCGTAGCCGTAGCGCTTGCACTTACCCTCACGCTGACCACGCCAGCGTCGGCCCTTGGCAACAAGACTGGCAACTGCTCACCGTCGTCGACTTTCAACGGATATAGCGGCCAGACGAACCCGTCACAGACCTGGACAATCTACGGCGACGTGTGCGGGCGTTTGGGGGTGCGAGTCTTCTACCAGACGTATTCAGGCTCCCCGATCTACTACACAGCGTGGTCATACGGCTACAACTCGGTTTACCGGAACAGCCCGGGAAACACCGTTTTGGGCGGCAACCACCTCGCGGAGCGGGGTGCTTTGTCCAACGTCCAAATTTCATCTTGACGCGCACAACGCGACTTGCGTTGTCGGTAGCGTTTGCACCCCTACTGCTTCTAGGGTGCGCTGCGGTACCGCCCGACGATGGCCAACTCCCATTTGACGGGGGCCTAGCTGCTGGTGAGGACGTAACCTACGACCAGTATCAGGCAGCTTTCAACGAGTATCGCGCTTGCCTTCAGGGGAAGGGCTACGAAATTGTGATCCACGGTGAGGTCAACCGAACGATTCAATTTTCGGTACCGTCGGCCGCTGTGGATTCGGGCGCAGACGCCGAATGTTACGACGGAGGTTTCGCGCTGGTCGATGCCGCCTGGCAGATCTCGCAAATCGACACCTCTGAGTCAGCGCAAATATTGCGCGCGTGTCTGATTGAGTTGGGCATCGAACCTGATGAGTCTTACCAAGCGATGAACGAACAGTTGTTCGAGTCAGGAAACGATCCGACTGCATGCGTGAGCCAGTAGATCGGAGTAATGCAACGTTCCGCGAGCGGCGCGCAGGGGCCATCGCTCTGCTAATACTTCTCGGTTTGTGGGTCCTGCCTGTGACGATTGCTCTTGTGGCATTCGCCGTAGGTGGCCATGAAGAAGAACGAGTGCTTTCGCTCACCAGCGAGTCCTATGTCGTTGCCGGAGCTCGCACTGACAGCGGATCTCAAGAAGCAGTTGTTGACGTAGAGCTCGCATCGCCTCGTTCCGTGACTTCCACGCTAGCGGGAACAGTCACAGCAATATATGTCGAAGGTTCTAGCGCCTTGAGCAACGGGACCCCGGTCGTGAGGGTGGACGATCAGACGCTCGTAGCGTTCGTTCAGCCTGTTCCGTTGTACCGCGACTTGTCGCGTGGCGATCGGGGCGAGGACGTATCCTCCCTGGAGGCGTTTCTCGCGGGGATGGGGTTCCTCGATGAAGGGCTGGCTGACGACTACCTGGGTACCGCGACTGTGGAGGCGTTTTCGTCGTTCCAGACCAAAAACGGCTTCCCGGTTGAGTCGACCTTTCGAGCGACGAGTGTTCTCTTCGTTGGCGAGAATTCCACTGTCGGTGAAGTCGCTGTGAGCGTCGGCGAGCGCGTGGACGTGCTTACTGAACTTTTGGTGACGACACCTGGGACGATGTCCGTGACTTTACGGGATCGAGACCTTCAGATGCTAACCACGGAAGAGGAGTCAGGCCTTCGCATCAAGATCGGAGACCAGACCTTCAACGTTGCCTCTCCAACGACCACGGGCATAGAGGCCCAAGAACTTGCCCAGTGGCTGGATGCGACAGCGACGAGCTCTGAAGTCGTGGAAAACGGGGGAATTAAGCGCTACCCGGAGATACGTGTCGAGTTCGCAACTCCGACTCGATGGGCTTCGGTCCCTGCAACTGCGATCTACGTGAGCCAGACTGGGACTGCTTGCCTGATCGCGGAATCCGGTCGCGCCTTGCCTGTCAATGATTACATCGAAGCGCCAGGCGAGCTTGGAGTCTATCTCGTCGACGACGACTACATCGGAGAACGAATCTACGCACACTCGACCCAAACGTCTGCAGAGGATCGCGCTGAATGCAACTGACAGTCGACCATGTCGTTGTTTCCTACTCGGGGCGAACTGTGCTCAGGGTAGCCCACGCGGTTTTCAGCGCAGGACGGGTTGGCGCAATTGTAGGTCCCTCCGGTAGTGGAAAGTCCACTTTATTGGGCGTCGTCTCTGGGTTAATCAAAGCGGACTCTGGATCAGTGTCTCTCGGAAGCAGCACGGAGCCTGGTAGATTTGTGGGCCCACCCACGCGCTCGGACGTAGCTTGGGTGCCTCAAGGCGCTCACCTCCTCCCGGAGAGGTCGGTAATTGATAATGTGATGATGGGCCGCCTATCGGACGGAAGTACACTGTACGAGGCCTTCCGAAGTTCCGAACACGCATTGCATCAGGTGGGACTTGAGGATCTCGCTAAAGCTCGCGCCTCGACACTTTCCGGCGGAGAAATCCAACGAGTCGCTCTGGCTCGAGCGATATCGTCAGACCGGCCAATCTTGATCGCTGACGAGCCAACTGCGAGTCTAGACCGGCAGTCAGCGGCAGTCGTAGCTCAAGTCCTCGCACAATTGGTATTGACCAAGATCGTCTTGATCGCAACGCATGACGCCGCGATCGTCGAAGTCTGTGACGATGTCTTGAACCTTGGAGGCGCGTAATTTCAACTCCAGGATGGCGGTTGTCCGCTCTAGCCCGTGAGGCTCTCAAGAATACTTTCACTCCCAGCTCACGACTATTTCCGCTGGTTATTGTCTCTCTTTTGCTCGGCCCGGTCGTATCGATTGTCATGACTTACCAGAATGTCGAGTTCGCACAGTCAGTCACCGATGCGAGGGAGTTGGGTCGAAACGTGTTTGTGATGCAATCAATTTCCGCAGATCGAGCGATCTCGATATCGAGAGAATCCTGCGAAGGCTTGAGTGACCTTGCATCGGTAGTCCGATCAGGGTTCCTGGTTGATCTCGGGCGATCAAGAGTTTTTCCTGTAGGAGCAGACGTCCCCATTCTTGGCGGTAGTGTCTCGCTATTCCCTGCCCTAACTGGCCAAAGGACTATCGTCGGCAACGCGATCTTCCAAAGCCCGACTCTGGAGTTTGTAACTATTGATGGGTTGGTCAAAAGTTCGAAAGTGGGCGCAGCCGAACCACTTGGGTTTGACGTGAATTCAGGTGTGTTGATACCTCTAGCGGGAACGATTTCTGAATCCGGAGAGTGCCTCGTCGAGATGGAGCGTTTCGCTAACCGCGAAGATTTACGGGTTGCATCTGCACAGCTAGATGTTGTCGGGGGTGCTGTTCTCGCATTTTCGCAGTATGGGGACGTCGAGTCCCTTCCCGCAGCTTTTCTGAATAGAGACGAGCGCTGGTTTCCCTTGTATATCGGCATAGGAGCGGGGGCGGCAACCGCACTTGCGATCCGTGGGGGTCGGGGCGAGTTCGCTGCTTACAGTTTCGGAGGGACTTCACCCTTCGCGTTCTCAATCCTCTTGGTGCTTCAATGCGGCTTAATTGGCGGCGTCGCGACTTTGAGCGCCATCTTGGCAGGGTCCGTACTCGCGCAATTTTCGACTTCGCCCAGCGCTCTCCTTCTCTCCGCGATTGCTTTCGGAGGCTCATTGGTTTCCACGGCATTGCCGCTCTCTCTGCCGATGGCCCGGTCCTCCTCAGTAGAACTTGGAAAGAGGCGTTGACACCAATCATTAGGCCCGCGAGTTCAGGTTTCGCCCTGACCGCTAGTTTGCGGCCCGTTCTTAGTGCGAGCCCTAGTTCTCCTCAGCCCGATCGGCGTCAGCCCGCGACGACCCGTGCGCCGTGAACCGGACCCGTCGCCCGCAGCACCGTCAGCCGAGACGCACTGAGCGCGACCTGCAGCTCGAGCGCGGCATCCTGATCGGCCGCGAGGAACGCGACCGTCGGGCCTGAGCCCGAGACGATGCCGGCGAGCGCGCCCTGCAGCTCGCCCGTCTCGAGCGTGGCCGCGAGGCTCGGCTCGAGGTGCAGTGCGGGCGCCTGCAGGTCGTTGTGCAGGTACTCGGCGAGCCGGTGCTGGTCGCCCGCGCGCAGCGCCTGCAGCACCTCGATGTCGACCGTCGGCTGCTCGGGCGCCGGAGCGATGTCGTGCACGTGCCGCTCACGGTGACGATCGAGCTCGGCGTACACCTCCGGCGTGCTGAGGCCGACGTCGGCGAGGGCGAGCACCCAGTGGAACGTGCCCTGCGCGAGCGCGGGCGAGAGTCGATCTCCGCGGCCCGTGCCCACCGCCGTGCCGCCCATGAGCGCGAAGGGCACGTCGGCGCCGAGCTGCGCCGCGAGCTCGTGCAGCTCGTCGCGGCCGAGGTTCGAGCCCCACAGGTGGTCGCACGCGACGAGCGTGGCCGCGGCATCTGCAGAGCCGCCGCCCATGCCGCCCGCGATAGGAACGTGCTTTTCGATCTCAAGCGCCACACCGCCGCGGTAGTCGGCGACGCGGGCGAGGAGGCGGGCCGCCTTGATGGCGAGGTTCGAACCGTCGGTCGCGAGCCCGCTGCAATCGATGGGGCCTGAGAAGCACACCGAGAAGTCGTCGGCCGGGCGGGCGTACACCTCTTCGGAAAGCGAGATCGCTTGGTACGCCGTGGCCACCTCGTGGTAGCCGTCGTCGAGCAACGAGCCGACCTTCATGAAGACGTTGATCTTGCCGGGAGCCCGAACGTGCACCACTCGGTCTGTCGCCCCCCTGCTCATGGCTCCACCCTAAGCCAGCCCGCCAGTAGCCTGGGCCCACCATGCAGTGCGACTACTTCGACGCCGGGCTTTGCCGCTCGTGCACGCTCATGGCTCGGCCGTACGGCGAGCAGCTCGCCGAGAAGGAGGCCCTCGCGCGGCGCCTGCTGACCCCCTTCGGCGCGGATGCGCAGTGGCTTGATCCCGTCGCGAGCACCGAGAGCGGCTTCCGCGCCAAGGCCAAGATGGTCGTCGGCGGCACGGTCGACTCCCCCACCCTGGGCATCCTCGACGGCGCAAGGCGGGGCGTCGATCTGCGGCGCTGCGGCATCATCGCGCCGGGCATCCTCGCCGCATTCCCCGCGCTCATCGAGGCCATCACGCGGGCCGGGCTCGAGCCCTACGACGTTGCGGCGCGGCGCGGCGAGCTCAAGCACCTCATCGTCACCGAAGCGCCGAGCGGCGCGCTCATGGTGCGCTTTGTCGTGCGATCCGAGAACGCGGTGGCGGGCATCCGCGCGGTGCTGCCGTGGCTGCAGGATGCTCTGCCGCAGCTGCGCGTCATCACCGCGAACCTGCTGCCCGAGCACAAGGCCGTGCTCGAGGGCGAGGTCGAGCACGTGCTCACTGCCGAGGCCGTGCTGCCCTTCGCCGTCAACGACATCGAGCTGCGGGTGCGGCCGCAGAGCTTCGTGCAGACCAACACCGCGATCGCCGCAGCGCTCTACGCGCAGGCACGCGACTGGGTCGATGAGCTCGACCCCGCCTCAGTGTGGGATCTGTACTGCGGGGTCGGCGGCTTCGCGCTGCACTGCGCGTCGCCAGCAGGCGACGCGACAGACCGAGCAGGGGCACCCCGAAGGGCAACGCGGTCGGTGCTCGGTGTCGAGGCCTCGCCCGACGCCGTCGCGAGCGCCGAGCTGGCCCGCGACGCGCGGTACACCGAGCCGGGCGACCGGCAGCGCATCCGGTTCATCGCCGCCGACGCGACCGCCTTCGCCCTCGCGGCGACCGCCGTGCCCGAGCTCGTCATCGTCAACCCGCCGCGGCGCGGCCTCGGAGCAGAGCTCGCCGGGTGGCTGCAGGAGCGCGGGCCGCGGCACGTGATGTACAGCAGCTGCAACGCCGAGTCGCTCGCACGCAACCTCGCCGCGATGCCCGGCTACCGGTTGCGGAGGGCGCGTGTGCTCGACATGTTCCCGCAGTCGACGCACTTCGAGGTCATCACGCTGCTCGAGCGCCCCTGATCGGCCCGGACCGCGCGGTCTACTCGGGCGTGAGCACGCTGCGCGACTGTGCGGTGACGCTCGGCACGACGAGGCCGTAGATACCGAGCGCGATGATCTCGATGGCCATGCCGAGCACGACCACGAGGGCGACCACCGCGAAGCCCTCGGGGAAGGCGAGGGCGATCGGCAGCACGAGCAGGCCGTTGCGGGCTCCGCCGCTGAAGGTCACCGACCGCACCTGCGAGAGTGGCAGGCCGAAGGACGTCGCGACGAGGATGCCGACGGGTGCGAGCACGATCACGTAGACGCCGAACAGCGGCGCGACGGCCTCGAGCAGGGCGAGGCGCTCGCCGGCGCGCGGGATGAGCACGGCCGCCACGAGGCCCGCGGCGAGCGCGGTGGCCGGAGCGGTGAACGCCGCCCCGCGCCGCAGCCCGGCGGCGACACGGAGGCGGCGCACACCGATGAGCTGCAGCGCCGTGACGATGGCGGAAGGTGCGATGATGCCCGCGAGCACGGCGAGCGGCAGCCGCGAGCCGTCGAGGCTGAGGAAGTTCTCCGAGGCCGTGAGCAGCAGCATGAAGCCGGGCACCGTGACAATCTGCAGCACGAGCAGCACGGGCGCGACGCTCAGCAGGCTCTCGACCGCGCCGCCCGCGCGCCGCACGAACGCCGCGACGAGTCCGACGCCCGGTGCGAGCAGCATGAGCAGCAAGCCCGCCTGCAGGTCGGGGTCGGTCACGACGACCCGGCTGATGATGTAGACCAGCAGGGGCGAGACGACGAGGTTGAGCAGCAGCACGGCGGCGAGGAAGCGCCGGTCGAGCACGGCGCGCCCGAACGAGGCGAGCGGAACATCCAACAGCGTGATGCCGATCGCGACGGCGATGACGGCCAGCAGCACCCCGTCGGGCACGCCCGCCGCGGCGGGAACGAGCGCGCCGACGAGGCTGCCGGCCCCGATACCGACGAGCATGATGACGATCGTCGCGGCCGCGGAGAGCGACCGAGGGGGCGCGGATGCTCCGCTCACGCCGTGGTCGCCCGAGCCAGCCGCAAGAACTCGGGCAGCCCGAGCATCTCGCCCCGCGCGGTCGGGTCGAGCCCGGCGGCCTCGAGCGCGGCGGTCGCGGCGGCCGACGAGCCGTAGACCTCGGCGAGCGCCTGCCGCAGCATCTTGCGACGCTGCCCGAAGGCGGCGTCGACGAGCTCGCCCATGCGCAGCCGCTCGGCCTCGGTGCCGGGCACCTCGTGCCGCGTCATGCCGACGAGCACCGAGTCGACGTTCGGCACGGGCCAGAACACTTGCCGGCTCACCTGCCCTTCGACCCGCCAGCGGCCGTACCAGGCCGCCTTGATCGAGGGGCCGCCGTAGACCTTCGAGCCGGGCTCGGCGGCGAGACGGTGCCCGACCTCGGCCTGCACCATGACGAGCACGCGGCGAATGTCGGGCTCGAGCGCGAGCAGGTGCAGCAGCACGGGCACCGAGATGTTGTAGGGCAGATTGGCGACGAGCGCAGTGGGGCGCGAGCCGCCGGGCGCATCCGGCACGGCCGAGACGCGCAGGGCGTCGGCGGTGACGACGGCGAGCGCGGCCTCGGGCTGCAGGTCGGCGACCGTGAGGGGCAGCTGGGCGGCGAGGCGAGCATCCACCTCGATCGCGACGACCGGATGCCCCGCCTCGAGCAGCCCGAGCGTCAGCGAGCCGAGCCCCGGGCCGACCTCGAGCACGGGCTCGCCGGTATGCAGCGCCGCCGTCGCGACGATGCGTCGCACCGTGTTGGCATCGTGCACGAAGTTCTGGCCGAGCTTCTTGGTGGGGCTCACGCCCAGCAGCTCGGCGAGGTCGCGCACCTCGGCCGGGCCGAGCAGGCTGCTCACGAGCGGGCTGCCGTGCCGGTCACGCGGATGCTCCGCGCTCGCCCGGGTAGTGCTCGGGCAGCGCGCCGCCGATCGAGTCGAGTTGGGCGAGATCGCCTGGGTTACCGGGGAGATCCTGCAGGGCCCACGGGTCACCGGGAGCGACCACAGGGTGCGCATCCCACGAGCCGTACAGCAGCTCGGTGTTCGAGCTGAGCTGCGCGGCGAGCATCGAGGCATCGGTGCCGAGGTGGTCGGCGATCGCCCGCACGGTGAACGGCAGCAGGTAGGGCCCGTTCGGGCG
This sequence comes from uncultured Microbacteriaceae bacterium, assembly GCA_964412175.1. Taxonomy (GTDB): domain Bacteria; phylum Actinomycetota; class Actinomycetes; order Actinomycetales; family Microbacteriaceae; genus Microcella. The sequence goes on from CAYPND010000015.1 coordinate 40,661, forward strand.
GCCGCGGTAGGGGTGCGGGGTCAGGAACGGCGCGTCGGTCTCGACGAGCAGCAAGGAACGCGGCAGCACGTCGAGCGCATCGCGAAGGTTGCGGGCGTTCTTGAAGGTCACCGTGCCCGCGAAGCTCGCGTACCAGCCGCGCTCGGCGAGCACGCTCGCGAGTTCCACGTCGCCGCTGAAGCAGTGGAACACCACCTTCTCGGGCGGGCCGACGCGCAGCAGCGTCGCCACGATGTCGTCGTGCGCATCGCGGTCGTGGATCTGCAGGGCCAGCCCGTGCTTCTTGGCAAGAGCGATGTGCGCTTCGAAGGCGGCGAGCTGCGCGTCGCGTCCAGGCCCCGCCTCGGTGCGGAAGTAGTCGAGGCCCGTCTCGCCGATCGCGACCACACGAGGTTGCGCGGCCAGTTCGTCGATGACGGCGAGAGCGGCATCCAGTTCGCCCGATTCGGCGAGTTCGGGAACATCACTGGGGTGGATGGCGACCGAGGCGAGCACCCGGGGCTCGCGCGCCGCGACGGCGGCCGACCAGCGGCTCGTGAGCACGTCGGTACCGACCTGCACGACGCCGCGCACGCCGACGGCCGACGCGCGGTCGAGGTGCTCGCGGTAGTGCATCGGGTTCTCGCCGTCGGCGATCTCGAGGTGGGTGTGGTTGTCGTACACCGATACCACGAGCGCCTCGGGGCTCGGCGGGTAGCTGAGGTCGCGCGTCGTGCCCTCCATGATCGCGCGGGCGCGCACATGGGGATCGAGTTGCTCGGTCACGGTATCGCCTCCCCTACGACCGTACCGCGTGGGGCTGGGGGTCGCCGGGGGTTGACGGGGCGGCCGACGCCGTTACTCAGCCTCGATGCGCGGGAAGAGCGCGTCGAGCGGCTGCGTCTGCGTGCCCGCGGGCAGCTGACCCCATTCACCGGCGTTCGGGATGCTCTGCGCGAGAAGCCCGCCGAGCGCACCTTCGGCGCCGAGCGCGACCCACAGCTTCTGGGCGGCCTGCGGCGTGACGGGCGAGAGTAGCACGGCGAGCGCGCGCAGCCCCTCGGCCGCGGTGTACAGAATCGTATGCAGGCGTGCCGCCTGCGACTCGTCTTTCGCGACCTTCCACGGCTCCTGCAGCGTGATGTAGCCGTTGAGCTCGTCGACGATCGTCCACACGGCCGCGATGGCGTCGTGGATGGCGAAGGTGTCGATGGCGCGCTGGGCGGTGACCACGGCATCCGCGACCGTCTTCTGAATGCCCAGCTCGGCATCGGTCACGTCGGTCGCCGCGGGAACGACGCCGTCGCCGTACTTGCCGACCATCGCGATGACGCGCGAGGCGAGGTTGCCGAAGCCATTGGCGAGCTCGGCCTGATAGCGGGCGGCGAGGTCTTCCCAGCTGAACGAGCCGTCTTGCCCGAAGTTGATGGCGCTCATGAAGTAGTAGCGGAAGGCGTCACTGCCGAAGACGTCGGTGATCTGGTGCGGGGCGATGCCCGTGAGCTTCGACTTCGACATCTTCTCGCCGCCGACGAGCAGCCAGCCATGGCCGAAGACCCGAGCGGGCGGTTGCAGGCCCGCCGCCATGAGCATGGCCGGCCAGATGACCGCGTGGAAGCGCGCAATGTCTTTGCCGACGAGTTGCACCGCGGGCCAGCGGCGCGCGAAGTTCGCGTCATCATCGCCCCAGCCGATGGCGCTGATGTAGTTCAGCAGCGCATCGAACCATACGTAGGTGACGTGGGTGTCGTCCCACGGGATGCGCACGCCCCAGTCGAAGCTCTGGCGCGAGATCGACAGGTCGTCGAGGCCTCGCTTCACGAACGAGACGATCTCGTTGCGCAGGCTGTTCGGCTGGATGAAATCGGGCTGCGACTCGTAGAGGTCGAGCAGGTGCTGCTGGAAGCTGCCGAGCGCGAAGAAGTAGTTCTTCTCCTTGAGCACCTCGACGGGGCGGCCGTGGATCGAGCACACCAGCTGCCCATGGAACTCTCCCGTGCCCGGCACAAGGTCGTCGGGCTGCTTGTACTCTTCGCAGCCGACGCAGTAGTAGCCCTCGTACTCGCCCTCGGTGATGAAGCCGTCGTCGTAGAGCTTCTGCAAGAACTGCCGCACGACCTTCTCGTGCCGCGGCTCGGTCGTGCGGATGAAGTCGTCGTTGGCGATGTCGATCGTGTCGAGCAGCGGCTTCCACGCCGAGTCGACGAGCTTGTCGGCCCACTCCTGGGGCGTCACGCCGTTGGCGACGGCCGTGCGCAGAATCTTCTGGCCGTGCTCGTCGGTGCCCGTGAGCGACCAGGTGTCGACGCCCGACTGCCGGTGCCAGCGCGCGAGCACGTCGGCGGCCACCTCGGTGTAGGCGTGCCCGATGTGCGGCACATCGTTGACGTAGAAGATCGGGGTGGCGATGTAGAAGCGGTCGGGGGCGGCCATAGTGCCTTCAGCCTACCGGCGCGCTCCCGCGCATTAAGCGGTACGCTTGACGACCGTGAGGATCTCTAGATTCTTGACAGGGGGGCTCGTGGGCGCGGCGGTCGTCGTCACGCTCATCGGGTGCGTCGGCGCGCCTCCGCTCACGATCTTCGCGGGGCTCGGCGAGCGCTGCTTCGCGTCGACCGTCACTGAGCAGGGCTCGGTCGCCCTAGTCGGGCTCGCTGTCGCCAATGAGTCGCCCCGCTCCGTCATCCTGCGTGAGGTCGACATTACGCATCTCGAGAACGCGAGCATCGACGAAATCAGCGTGGTACCCATGCCGAGCGTGCACACGATCTTCGGCGTCGCACCGGGCGGCGAGTTGTCACCCGAGCAGCGCGCTCTGTACCTCGACCGACGACCCGTCGACGGCGCGGTGATCGAGCCGGGCGAATCGGTCGAGATCGTCATCGAGTTGCGGGCCGACGACTACACCGAGTACGCGGGTCTGCGCGGCCTGTCGCTGCGGTACGACGATGGTTGGTTCTCGGCGACGAGTCGCGCCGAGGCGGTCGTGGGCTTCGTGCCGGGGTGGGCGCATTGCGGATCGCGCGCGCACTGAGAATTCGCGTAGCGTGTGGGGGTGATCGCCCTTCGTCCCCGCACCATCCTGGCCGTCGTGGCGAGCGCCGTTCTTCTCGGAACACTCACCGGGTGCAACAACGGCTCACCAGCTAACCCTCTCGGCCTCGCCGGGTGCCTCACGGGCAACACTGGCACGATGACGATCGGCGTCGCCAACACCACGGGCTCGCCTCTTGCCGTCGACGCCGTTGAACTAGCCTCGTCACGCGGAGTCGAGATCGTCGACCGCTTTATCGTCATCGACGAAGATGCTCGCTCGACAGCCGTGCGATTCGGCGTCGGCGGCCGCGATGAGGTCGGCGGGGTCGACCTCAATGAACTCGCGATCGATCCGGATGCGGCCGCCTTCGTCGGCGTCGAGGTCGTGCGCACCGGCGCTGATGAGGGCCGTGTCGACGGGCTCGTCATCACAGTGGATGGCACGGACCAGGCAGTACCCGTGACACTCGACCTGCGCGACACCTGCGACTGAGCCTTTTCCGATCGAGCCGACTCAAGTTCGGCGCGCGGCCAGCGCCGCCTCGTACAGCTCGCGTATGCCGAGTCCGGTCGCCGCGGCAACGGCCGCGGCGGCATCCTTGAGCCTCTCCCCCGCGGCGACCCGGTCGGCGACCTCGGCAATCGCGGTGGGCAGGTCGCCCGAGCGGGCCGGCGCCCCCTCAATGACCAGCACGATCTCGCCGCGCGCGCCGTCGGCGAAGCGCTCGGCGAGCTCGGCGAGGGTTCCCCGCGCGACCTCCTCGAACCTCTTCGTGAGCTCGCGACACACGGCCGCGCGGCGGTCGGGGCCGAAAGCGTCGCGCGCGTCGGCGAGCGCCGCGGCAATGCGGTGCGGCGCCTCGAAGAACACGAGCGTGCGAGGCTCGGAGGCGAGCGCGCGCAACGCTCTGGCGCGGCCCTTACGGGGCAAGAAGCCCTCGAAGGCGAAACGGTCGGTCGGCAGGCCGCTCAGCACGAGGGCCGTGAGCACGGCGCTCGGGCCGGGCAGGGCCGTCACGGTAACATCCGCGGCGATGGCCGCCTCGACGAGCACGAAGCCCGGGTCACTCACGGCCGGCATGCCGGCATCGGTGAGCACGAGCAGGTCGGTGTCGTGCGCGAGCGCGACGAGCTCAGCCGACTTCTCGCGCTCGTTGTGCTCGTGCAAGGGGATGAGCTGCGGGCGGTTCTCGACTCCGAGCGCGCGCATGAGGTGCACGGCCGTTCGCGTGTCCTCCGCGACGACGATCGTCGCACTCTCGAGCGCCTCGATGAGGCGCCGACTCGCGTCGCCGAGATTGCCAATGGGCGTGGCGGCGAGAACGATCATGCGCTCATCCTCCCACCGGGGCCCTTCCGCCTGAGTCGGCGATAGTGTCACGCAGTCACGACTCGGGATACGACCAGTTCTCGCTAACGACACGTCCAGAAATGCGGACGAACACGACTGTGTTTCGCAAAGTTCCGCAACTCTGGAAGGTCGCGGCAAAGGGCGAGCGCAGAGAAGTGACACTGCGCGACTGGGTCTGCCGGAGAGGTCACGAACGCGCTGGATACGATGAACCGGTGACGGATGCCGAGGCGACGACTTCAGCGGCGTCAGACGTGTCGAGAGCGAGAGTGCCCGCCGTGCGTCCCGTTCACGGGCGACGCAGGGCACAGTCGAGATGGTCCCACGAGCGCGTGCTGCAGGTCGCGGTTCCGGCCGCGGTTCTCGGTATCGCCGCCGCGACCCGGCTCATCGGGCTCGAGAATCCCGGCGAGCTCGTTTTCGACGAGACCTACTACGTGAAAGACGCAGAGTCGTTGCGGCAGCTCGGCTACGAGGGCCGCTGGCCCGAGGGGGCGAACGCGCTGTGGGCGGCGGGCACGCCCGGGAGCCCCGATGCGCTGGCCTCGTTCGTCGTGCATCCCCCGCTCGGCAAGTGGATCATCGCGCTCGGCCTCACCGCCCTCGGCCCCGACAACCCGGCCGGGTGGCGGCTCGGCACGGCTGTCGCGGGCATCGCGCTCGTCGGCCTCGTCATGCTGCTCGCGCACCTCCTGCTCGGTCGGCTCGTGCTCACGGGCATCGCCGGGTTGCTCATTGCCGTTGACGGCAACGCCATCGTCATGAGCCGAGTCGCCTTACTCGACGGCGTGCTGGCCTTGCTCGTCGTACTCGCCGTCGTCTTCGTCGTGCTCGACCGGCGCCAGGCACGCGGCGCGCTCGAGCGGTGGCTCGCGGCACGGCGCTCAAGCGATCCCCCGCGGTCGACTGACTGGGGGCCCGCACTCTGGGGGCGGCCGTGGCTCGTCGCCGCGGGCATCACCTTCGGCCTCGCGATCGGCGTGAAGTGGAGCGCCCTCTACCTGCTCGCCGCCTTCGGTCTACTGACGGTCGTCGCCGACGCGATCGACCGCCGGCGCGCCGGAGTCGCGCTCTGGGCGAGCGGCACCCTGCTGCGACAGGCGCCGATCTCGGTCGTGCTCATGATCCCCGCGGCGGCGGCCGCGCACCTGCTCACGTGGTGGGGCTGGTTCGTCACGAGCGGAGGCTACGGCCGCGACCGGGTCGTCGGCGACGACAACCGCCTGCCGGGCATCCTGGGAGCCCTGCCCGATTCTCTGCAAAACTGGTGGGCGTACCAGACGGCGATCTACGGCTACCACGTGAGCGAGTCGAGCCCCCACAACTACGAGGCGCCCGCGATCGGCTGGCCCCTGCTGGTGCGCCCGACCTACATGCACTACCGCGACCTCGGCGACGGCACCGCCGAGGCCATCACAGGCATCCCGAACCCGCTCATCTGGTGGGGGGCCGTCGCGGCCGTCATCACGCTGATCGTGCTGCTCGCCGTGCGCGCGGTGCGCGGGATGCGCGGGCTCACCGGCCCCGCCCTGCCCGCAAGCGGCTGGGCGATCGCCGTCGTGCTCACGGGAGTCGCCGCGGGCTGGCTGCCCTGGCTGCTCTACCCCGACCGCACGATCTTCTTCTTCTACACGATCGTAATCACGCCGTTCCTCGTGCTCGCCCTCACCGGCGTGCTCGCCGCCGTGCTCGGGCCCGCCGACTCCTCGCCGGACCGGCGCACCCTCGGTCGCGCGATCGTGATCGGGATGCTCGTGCTCGTCGTGGCGCTCAGCGCGTTCTTCCTGCCGCTGTGGACGGGCATCCCGACCCCGATCGAGCAGATCCAGCTGCGGTACTGGCTGCCGACGTGGATCTGAGCGCGTGAACCGCGGCGTCGTGATGGTGCGGGCCGCCGCGTGAACTGCGGCGTCCACGGCCGGGGTCGGCGGCTACCCCCGCCGCCCGTACACCGCGCGCCGCAGCAGCCATTCGGCCGGCCCGGGCCGGTCGACCGCCGCGAGCGCCGCCGCGACGACGAGCGTGCCGAGCCACGTGATGACGGCGATCTGGGTCGCCTCGGCGACGCTCGCGGTCGCCCCGAGACCGAGCCCGTAGGGCGCGAAGACGATGACGAACACGAGCGACTGGGTCAGGTAGCCGCTGAGCGACCGCCGGCCGAGGGCCGCGAGCAGGCGTGAGAGCGGTCCGGCGGCGCGCGCACCCGGCGCAGGGCGCACCGACCGCCCACCCACGGCGAGGGCAATGAGCGCGACGTAGGCGGCGCCCCCCACGGCGCCCGTCGCCGCGTGCAGCATGGCGGCGAACGGCTCGACGAACGGCGAGAGCTCGATGACCCCGAGCAGGGCGAGTGCCATCGGCAGAGCGCCGAGCAGCGAGAGGGGTATGCCGATACCGGCCACGAGTCCGAGGGCGCGGCGGTGCCGCGCGGGCTGCTCGAGCACGCGGCTGCGGGCGGCCCACAGCCCGAGGATCATCGGAGCGAGTAGCCCGAGGCCGCCGAACGGAACCGACAGCAGCGCGAGCGTCCACTCGCCAGCGCGGGCCAGCACTGCGAGCGGGAAGGTCTCGGCGGCCGCCGAGCCGAACAGCGCGGCGCTCGAGAACCCGCCGCCGGGGTCCTGCGCGAGCAACCCGGTGAGCCCCTCAGCGATGCCGGCGAGCACGAGGAAAACGAACGAGACCCATCCGACGATCGCGAGCGTGCGCCCCGAGGCGCGGATCAGCAGTACGAGGGCGAGACCGAGCAATCCGTAGGTGCCGAGGATGTCGCCGAAGAACAGCAGCACGCCATGCGCGGCCCCGAAGGCGATGAGCCAGAGGTTGCGGCGCAGCAGCAGCCGGCGCGCGTCGGGCCACTCAGTGCTCCGCGCCTGCTCGCGCGTGAGCAGCTGCGTCAGGCCGTAGCCGAAGAGCAGGGCGAAGAGCGGGTAGCTGCGGTTGTCGGCGAGCGTCGCGACGACGGCGTTGACCCAGGGGTCGGCCGCGGCGTCGGTCACGGGCTTGAAGAGCAGGCCGAGCTCGCGGCCGTACAGGAAGAAGGGCACGTTCGCGACGGCGATGCCGAGCAGCACGAGGCCACGGGCCACGTCGGGGGCGAGCGACCGCTCGGCGAGCGGAGTGGGGGCGAGGGGGCCGCGGTGCGGGGCGGCCTGAGCATCCGTCGTCATGAGGGAATCGTATTATTACTACATTGAGAACCGCAATTCCCGGGGTCTCCTCGTGCTCATCGAGGAGACCGTCACACGATCGTCAAAAGTTTCTCATGCGCGGCGAGCGGATGCCAAGTACGCTCGCCTCACCAGATAGTCCGCTTCTCCCGAAGGAAGCGCTCCATGCGCCACCCCCAGCGCCTGTACCACCCTGTGTCCGATCGCCCCCGATCGGCCCGGTGCCGTGCCGTCGCGACGATCGCCTCGACAGGAGCCCTGCTCACCGCTCTCGTCGTCATGCTCGCGGGCGGCGCCGCCGCCGCGGCGTCGACGGCCGGCCTCAGCGTGAGCGTCACCGCCGCCAAGGTCGGTCAGGTTGGGGCCGTGACCCTCTCGGGCGTCAAGAGCCTCGACGGCACGGTTCGCGTCGAACTGCGCCCGCCTGGAAACGCATGGCTCGACGTCACCGGCTCCTGCTCGGGCACGGGTGCGGGCTCGGAATCCTGGTCGTGCAGCCTGCTGCCCGCCAGCGAGCGTCCGCTGGGCGACCACAAGATCGTCGCAACCCAGACGATCGGCGACGCAGTCTCGACAGCGACGACGCACTTCACGGTCGTTCCGCCCCCGGCGCTGGCCCCGGCCGCCCCGCCGCCACCGCCGCCACCTCCGCCACCTCCGCCGCCCCCCACGGTGACGCCGCCGCCCGCGCCGACCCCACCGTCCCCCACCGTGACGCCGCCGCCCGCGCCGACCCCGCCGCCGGCGGCACCGCCGCGGGCCGACCCGCAGCCCGAGGCACTTGAGCTCTCGCCCGAGGCTCCCGTCGAGCCAGCGGCGCCCATCACTGTTGCCGCTCCCGTGCCGGTCGAACTGCCGACCAAGGCGCTGCCCGAGCAACTCGAGCGCGCCTTCGCCCCTGTCGTGCAGATCGACCGCAACGACCCCGCGGCGCCGAGCGCGCTCAGCGAGGGCCTGCCGAACGTGTGGCGCGACCCGGTGCGACTGCTGTGGGCGGTCGGGCTCGGGGCCATGTTCCTGTTGCTCGTCGCAATCCCCGCCGAGGTGCTCAACTCGACCCTCGAGGCGAACGCGCACCGCTGGCGGTGGCTCTACGCCTGGGCCCTGCCGCTCGTCAACAAGGTCTCGACCTTCGTCAGCACCCTGCCCGCCTGGGGCTCGTCGGCGCCCGTCGTCATCGTGCTCACGAGCATCGCCTTCGGTTTCGCCGACCCGAACTTCGGGTTCGACCTCACCTCGTTGCGCCTCGTCGCCTCGCTCGCCATCGGCCTGCTACTCGTCGTGTATCTGCCGAGCATGATCACGGCCGCCCTGCTCGGCAGACGGTGGCACGTGCCCAGCGCGATCATCACGCAACCGGGTGCGATCATTATCGCCGTGCTCGGCGTACTCGCCTCGCGCGCGCTCGACTTCAGCCCCGGGCTTCTCGTCGGCCTCGTGCTCGGCATCGAGCTCGCCGCGAGCGCGCGCGCCGAAGACCAACGTCGGGCGATCGTCACGCGCATGCTCGTGACCCTCGGCGTCTCGCTCACCGCATGGGTGGCGTACTCGGTCATCTCGGGCGCCCTCACCGGCACCGACGAGACCTTCCTCTCGATCTTCGTCACCGAGACCCTCGTCGCCGCGGTGCACGAGGGCATCACGGGCCTGCTCGTGGCACTGCTGCCGCTCATGTTCCTCGACGGCAAGACGCTCTTCGACCAGTCGAAGCTGATCTGGGTAGCCCTCGCGGGCCCCACGGCCGTCGCCTTCGCGCTTCTCGTGCTGCCGACCTCCGACCGGCTCGCGGCCGACGCCCCCGTCGCGGTCTGGATCGGCGTGTTCGCCGGCTTCTGCCTCACCGTCGCGGCGATCTGGGCGGGCTTCCGCGCGCTCGACCGCCGCGACCAGCGTGCGGCTGCCGCGGCGGAGGCGGCCGAGGCCCGACCGGCGAGCGCCGAGCGCATCGACGCGTGAGACGCGCCCATCCGGCGGGCCGGCCGCGCACATTACGCCGCATAACGCGGGCGGCGCGCTCGTGGGCCCGCCGCGGTTAGCCTGAAGGCATGGCCGATCGCGACTATGGATTCCGCACGCGCGCCGTGCACGCCGGCAATGTTCCCGACTCGGCGACCGGAGCCCGCGCGCTGCCGATCTACCAGTCGAGCGCCTTCGTGTTCGATTCGACCGAGGATGCCGCGGCCCGGTTCGCGCTGCAGAAGTACGGCAACATCTACTCGCGACTCGCGAACCCCACGGTCGCGAGCTTCGAGGAGCGCGTCGCGAGCCTCGAGGGCGGACTCGGAGCGGTGGCCACCTCGAGCGGGCTGAGCGCGCAGTTCGTCACCTTTGCCTCGCTCGCGGGCGCGGGTGACCACATCGTCGCCTCCTCGAACCTCTACGGCGGCTCGATCACGCAGCTCGACGTCACGCTGCGGCGCTTCGGGGTCGAGACGACCTTCGTCGCGAGCGACGACCCCGCCGACTACGCGGCGGCGATCGTCCCGGGCCGCACCAAGCTCGTCTTCGCCGAGACCATCGCGAACCCGAGCGGCGACATCGCGGATATCGCGGGTCTTGCCGACGTGGCACATGCGGCGAGCATCCCTCTTGTCATCGACTCGACGATCGCGACCCCGTACCTGTGCCGGCCGATCGAGTGGGGTGCCGATGTCGTCGTGCACTCGGCCACGAAGTTCTTGGGCGGGCACGGCACCACGCTCGGCGGCGTCGTCGTCGAGTCGGGGCGCTTCGACTGGTCGAACCACACCTTCCCGCTCTTCGAGGAGACGGTGCCGCACTACGGCGGCCTCACCTGGTACGGCAACTTCGGCGAGTACGCCTTCCTCACCCGGCTGCGCGCGGAGCAGCTGCGCGACATCGGGCCGGCCCTCGCGCCGCACTCGGCCTTCTTGCTCGCGCAGGGAGTCGAGACCCTGCCGTACCGCATGCAGGCGCACGTCGACAACGCCCGCCGCGTCGCCGAATGGCTCGAGGCCGACCCGCGCATCGAGACCGTCAACTGGGCCGGACTCCCCTCGCACCGCCACCACGAGCGCGCGAAGCAGTACCTGCCGATCGGCCCGAGCTCGGTGTTCGGCTTCGTCGTGAAGGGCGGCCGCGCTGTCGGCCAGGGGCTCATCGAGAACGTGAACCTCGCCAGCCACCTTGCCAACATCGGCGACGCGAAGACGCTCATCATCCACCCGGCCTCGACGACCCACGCGCAGCTCACCGAGCAGCAGCTCGTCGACGGCGGCGTGCACCCGGGCCTCGTGCGCCTCTCGGTCGGCATCGAAGACGCCGACGACATCATCTTCGACCTCGACCAGGCGCTTGCGCGCGCGATGGAGCAATAGAGCGAAGGCCATTTCTGGCCTTTGCCGCGACGCCAGCGCCGACCGCCGTCCCGGCGGTCGGTTCCGAAGGGAGAAAATCTGACATGGTAGATGCGACCATGGCCGACACCGCGACGGTCACCCTCGCGAACGGGCTGACCTGCGACATCCCGGCGAGCTCGCCGCTCGCCAAGCTGCTGCGCTCGCAGCGCACGTGGGTGGGTCCTTCCGCGAAGGAGCGGCTGGGCATCCTGCGCCGGGCCCGCTCGGTGGCCATCGTCGGCGCCTCGCCAAACCCGGCCCGCAGCTCGTACTTCGTCGGCACCTACCTGCAGCAGTCGAGCGACTACCGCGTGTACTTCGTCAACCCGAACGCGACCGAGATTCTGGGGCAGCCGGCCTACCCCGATCTCGCCTCGCTGCCCGAGGTGCCCGACATCGTCGACGTGTTCCGCAAGGGGAGCGACATCCCCTCGGTCATCGACGACGTGCTCGCGGTCGGCGCCCCGACCGTGTGGGTGCAGCTCGGCATCTGGAACGAAGAAGCCGCGCGCTACGGCGAATCGAAGGGCCTGACGGTCGTCATGGACCGCTGCATCAAGGTCGAGCACGCGCGCTTCCACGGCGGCCTGCACCTCATGGGCTTCGACACCGGCGTCATTTCGGCGAAGAAGCAGGTTCGCTAACCGCGCACCCCGCAGACTGGGGGCATGATTCACGAGTCGACCGCAGTCCGGCATCCGCGCACGCGTCACGGTGTCGTTCTCGCGGCAAGTGCGCTGCTGCTCGTGGGGATTGTCGCGGCCATCGTGGCGGCGACCCTCGCGCTCGTCGCGCCGAGCCCGGCGCGCGGGCTCAGCGCGGGGCTCGCCTCCCTCACCCCCGCGGCACCCGTGGTCGCCGTCGACGGGGCCAACCTCATCGACCGTCGCACGGGCGAGCCGATGCAGCTCGTTGGGGCGAACTGGCCGGGGTTCGAGTACGCCTGCATCCAGGGCCGAGCGCACAACGACGGCGGTGATGATGCGGCGGCCGTCGCCGCCATGGTCGAGTGGGGGTTCACCGCCGTGCGCGTTCCGCTCAACCAGCAGTGCTGGTTCGACGAACGACCGAGCGAGGCCTTCGGCTCGGGCGCCGAGTACCGAGCGGCCGTGCGCTCGTGGGTCGCGCAGCTTACCGAAGCCGGTCTCGTCGTCATCCTCGACCTGCACTGGAGCGCGCCGGCACCCGCGCTCGCCGATGGGCTTCGCCCGATGCCCGATGCCGAGAGCACCCGTTTCTGGAGCTCGGTGGCCGAGGAGTACCGCAAGCACCAGGGCGTGCTCTTCGACGTGTTCAATGAGCCGCACAGCCGGTACGACCCCGATCGCGATGAGTGGGCGTTCACGCTCGACTGGGCGTGCTGGTCGGCGGGCGGATGCTCGCCTCCGATCGAGAACGACCTCACGTTCCCTCTCTCGGGCGAGACGTATTCGGCCGTGGGCATGTCATCGCTCGTCGACGCCGTGCGCCAGGCGCGCGCGAATCAGCCGATCATTCTGAGCGGCATCGATTACGCGAACGACCTGCGGGGCTGGATCGATGCGGCTCCCGATGACGACCAGCTCGTCGCCGGTCTGCATGCCTACCCCGGGAATCGGTGCGCTGACGAGGCGTGCTGGAACGCCGAGATCGCGCCGCTCGCCGAGCGCGTGCCCGTGCTCATGGCCGAGTTCGGGCAAAGCGACGGAGGCGATGACTATCTGCGGCGGGCCTTCAGCTGGGCCGAGGCGAACCTCTCGGGCGCGCTCGCGTGGGCGTGGTGGAGCATCCCCGCCGACGAGTCGGAACCGAACGCCGCGTTCTCGCTCATCGACGATGCGCTGCAGGCCCGCGCGCCCTCGGGCACAACCCTGCGCGAGCTACTCGCGGCGCGCACGCCCTAGACGCGGGATGCCCGGCTAGGGTCGCACCATGACCCCGAGCTCCGCATCCATCGCCGTCACGGTCGTCGGCGGCCCCACCGCCCTGCTCGAGTGGGCGGGTCTGCGACTGCTGCTCGACCCCACCTTCGACGAGCCGCAGCGCTACGGCCCCGGCCCCGACGACCTCGAGAAGACGGCTGGACCGGCCGTCGCGTTCGACGACCTCAACCGCATCGATGCGGCCCTCGTCTCGCACCACCACCATGAGGACAACCTCGACCACCGCGGCCGCGATCTCGCGCTGACGCTGCCGCTCGTGGTGACGACTCCCGTGGGGGCGGAGGACCTCGGCAGCCGCGAGGGCACCGCGTGCGTCATCGGGCTCGCCGACGACGAGGGGATTGCCCTCGACGACCCGGGTGTCGTCGGCGCGGCGGTCGCGTCGCATGCTCCGGAGGGCGCTCGGCTCGTCGCTCTTCCCGCGCAGCACGGCCCCGACGAGTGGGCCGAGCGGCTCGGGCCGGTGTGCGGCTTTCTGCTCACTGCCCCTGGGCACCCGACCGTCTACGTGTCGGGCGACAACTCGCAGGTCGCGGTCGTCGAGGCGATCGCCGCGCGCCACGGGCGGGTGGACGGGGCGATCCTGTTCGCCGGAGCCGCTCGGGTCGATGACATCGACGCGCCCCTGACCCTGACTGCCGAACGCGCGCGCGCCGCGGCGCTCGTGCTCGGCGCGCGTCGCGTGGTCGGCCTGCACGTCGACCAGTGGACGCACTTCAGCGAGGGCCGCGATGCCCTCGAGCGCGAGTTCGCCGGGCTCGAGTCGGCCGCGGGCGGGGCGTTGCTCGCGCCCACGCCGCTCGGTGCGCGCACCGAGGTCGCCCTCTAGCGCGAGCCGCGCATCCGTCAGCGCTCCTTAACTGTTTGCGACACCTCGTACGGTTCGAATCGTGCGAGCTGTCGCGAACGGTGCGATGTGCGCGGGCGCGTGAGCCTAGAAGTCGGTGTTGAGCGGGTGCGCGCCGACGCGCTGGTCGCGGTCGCAGGCCGCGATCGTCGCCATGTCGTCGGCCGAGAGCTCGAAGTCGAAGACGGCGGCGTTCTCGAGCATGCGCTCGCGGCGCACCGTCTTCGGGAAGACGATGAGGCCCTCCTGCAGGTGCCAGCGGATCGCGATCTGCTGCACCGTCTTTCCGTGGCGCTCGGCGATGGCGGCGAAGCCAGGCAGCTCGGCGAGGTCGTACTGGGCGCTGCCGAGCGGGCTCCACGACTCGGTACGGATGCCCCGCGCCCCGTGGAACGCCCGCAGGTCGCGCTGTTGGAAGGCGGGGTGCAGCTCGACCTGGTTGACCGCGGGCACGACCTCCGTGGCCGCGGCGAGGTCGTCGAGGTGGGTCTGCATGAAGTTCGAGACCCCGATCGAGCGGGCGAGCCCGGCGTCGCGCACCTCGATCATCGCCTCCCACGACTCGACGTGCTTGCCGTACTTCGGCGAGGGCCAGTGGATGAGATACAGGTCGACCTGCTCCAGGCCCAGACGCTCGAGGCTCGCCTCGGCGGCGGCACGCACGGTGTCGCGGCCCTGGTCGCTGTTCCACAGCTTGGTGGTGATGAACAGCTCGTCGCGCGGGATGCCCGACTCGGCGATGGCCCGACCGACGCCCGCCTCATTCTTGTAGACGCGCGCCGTGTCGATGTGGCGGTAGCCGACCTCGAGCGCTTCGGCGACCACGCGGTGCGCCTCATCGTCATCGATCTGCCATACGCCGAGCCCGAACTGCGGGATGCTGCGGCCGTCGTTGAGGGTGATGTGAGGGGTCGGAATCGCGTCAGTCATCCCCCTATCCTCCCCCATGAGCTTCGGTGGTCATCTGAAAGAGGACGCTCGGACTCGGAGGGTTCGTGCACGAACTGCGCATAGCCGTTGACAAACGCTCGATTTCCGGCGAGCATCATTGCTAGGTGCCCGTGATCACCCTCCCGCCCCAGTGGCCGGCAAAGGTTCCTCGAATCGCACGATCCACTGTCATTCGACATACGCGATCGGGGAGCCATGACTCGGAACAAGGCGCGCAAGGATCAAGCGCGAGATTGGATGAAAGGCGGTCACCTCAGTCGCGCGTCTGCGAGCGCCGCAGTCAGGTGGAGCGGCTTGCCGTCTCTCGCGGTTCAAACTCGCGCTTTGTACCTCTTCGAACTCATCGCTCTTCGGGACTCATTGAGGCTGCCCGTCCTGACGTCAGTGCCACCCCTCGACGTCGCTATCGCTGCAGGTTTACTCACTCAACATCTTGACGTTTCGACCGTTTCGGCCCAGGTGCTCGAGACTTTGGAACTGCGTCTCAACGCACTACAGGTTGCTGAACGCGAAAAAACTCGCGCGTCCAGCTTGGGCGTTGTCGAAGTGGGCAGGGTTGGCGCGCGTACGACACAAATGTTCGCCGACCCGTACAACCTGATCTCCGACGAGTTTCGGCTCGAAGTATCACGTGCGATTGGAATGGACGAAGAGATCGAGACGCGGGTCTCTCAACAGCTTCGCGAGTCAAAGTTTGGGCCGAGTCTCGTGGAGGCAGGAATAACAGTCCTCGTTCTTGCGCCGTTCCGCTCAACCGAGCTCATTGTTCTCGAGCCTTGTCTGGCTCTGGCGCCACTATCCGTAGCGAATTCGCGCGATGCAGTGGGGGCCCTAAAGGCACTCACTCTTTCTCGCCGAGCATCCTCCCAACGTTTCGCCACACCGACCTTTATCAAGGACACACCACACAACGAAGAGGAGATTCCGAAATGACAACACAAGGCAAACCAGCCTTCCTTGCCGCCGCCATCCTGCTTTCGCTCGTGATCGGCACTTCACCCGCGAACGCTGCGAGCACGTCGAGCGAAAGCGATATCTCGGCAATCGACCTTCATCCGGCCACAGTCATTTACTCCGGAGACCTTGTGCCTGATTGTGACTCCATGAGCCCGAAAGCATGGGAGTACGCACGGGTGAACGAGATACCGATCTGCGGCCTCCAGGAAAGCGACGGTGTGTCTTCGGCTTGAGATGTTCGCCCGGGCTTGTGCGGTTCATCTGCGATCTTCGCCTACCAGGCCCCGGGCCTCAACGTCAACATGCAATACGGCTTCCACTCATCGGTAGGAAACATGGTTCTACGAGCGCTTGTAGTCGAGTGGGCTGGAACCGCCGACTCCGGCAGCTTTATCGACTTCTCCCCAATGAACTCCACCGTCTACAATGGCAGTCTGACGGAATTCACGGGCGCCGGGCTCGCGGGGGTGGAGCTCAATGGCACAGCGACAACCTTCTGGGGTTTGACGTGCACCCTGAGCGGACCTTTCGACACCATAGTTGTGAACTGACGTCCGTTTCTCCCGCTACAACCAGCGGTACCTGGTCGAGTGTCTCCAGGCGATGTGTTGATGAGACTCGCCCGGAGGCACTCGGCTCCGACTAAGTATCGGCTGCATGCTGGTCCTTCTCAGGCTCCTGCTCCTCAGAGCCGTGCCGGCACCTCGCGCTCGTCGGGGCCGTTGTAGAGGCTGAGCGGGCGGATGAGTGCGTTCGCGGCGAGCTGCTCGCGCACGTGCGCCGTCCATCCCGTGACGCGCGCGGCGATGAACAGCGGCGTGAAGAGCTCGGTGTCGAAGCCCATGAGGTCGTAGGCGGGTCCCGAGGGGTAGTCGAGGTTCGGCTTGATGCCCTTCGCCTCGTCCATGGCCTTCTCGAGCGCGTCGTAGAGGTCGAGCACTTCGGGCCGCTCATAGTGCGCGACGAGGGTCTCGAGCGCGGCCTTCATCGTCGGCACGCGCGAGTCGCCGTTCTTGTAGACCCGGTGGCCGAAGCCCATGATCTTGCGTTTCGCGGCGAGGGCGTCGGCGAGCCACGTGGCCGCAGCATCCGCCAACCCGACCTCGCGGAAGGTGTGCATGACGGCCTCGTTCGCCCCGCCGTGCAGGGGGCCCTTGAGCGCGCCGATCGCGCCCGTCACCGCCGAGTAGACGTCGCTCAGGGTCGAGGCGATGACGCGCGCCGTGAAGGTCGAGGCGTTGAACGAGTGCTCGGCGTACAGGATCATCGACACGTCGAACGCGCTCACCACGACGAGCTCGGGCACCTCGCCGAAGGTCATGTGCAAGAAGTTCGCCGAGTAGCCGAGGTCGTCGCGGGGTTCCACGAGCTCCTGGTCGCGCATCCGCCGCTGCGCATAGGCGACGATCGCCGGCAGCTGCGCCCACATCCGGATGCTGCGCTCGAGCGTCAGGTCGCCGTCGATCCACGTGCTGTCGGTCGTGAGCGACTCGTCGAGCGCGCCGAGCACGCTCACCGCGGTGCGCACGACATCCATGGGGTGCGCGCTCAGCGGCAGCGCATCCATCGCGTCTTTCACGGTGGGGTTCAGGTGCCGCAGCGACCGCTCGAGGGTCTCGAACTCGGCCAGCTGGGCCGGGTCGGGCAGCTCGCCGTGCCACAGCAGGTAGGCGACCTCTTCGGCCGTGCAGCGCTCGGCGAGCTGCTGCACGGGGTACCCCCGGTACAGCAGCGAGTTCGTGTCGGGGTTGACCTTCGAGATCGCCGTGACGTCGACGACGACGCCGGCCAGGCCCTTCTTGATGTCGTCGAGCATGTCGGTCTCCTTGTGGGTCAGCGGCCGGAATAAGTGAAGATGCCCGCATCGAAGGCGTTGTATGCCTCATAGTCGAGCAGCTCGTAGAGCCTGCCTCGAGTCTGCATGCCCGCGACCTCGCCGTCGAGGGTTCCGGTGGATTGCAGGCTATCGAGCGCCCGCTCGATCGCGCCGAACGCGACGCGCAGCAGCGACACGGGGTGGATCACCATGTTCACCCCGACGTCGGCGAGCTGCTCGTGGGTGAAGAGCTCGCTCTTACCGAACTCGGTCATGTTGGCGAGGATCGGCACGCTGACCGCCTTCCGCATCTGCTCGAACTCTGCGAGCGTGCCCATCGCCTCGGGGAAGATCGCGTCGGCGCCCGCCGCCTCGAGGGCCTTCGCGCGATCGATCGCGGCCTCCATGCCCTCGACTCCGCGGATGTCGGTGCGCGCCATGATCACGAGGTCGCTGTCGCGGCGGGCGTCGACCGCGGCGCGGATGCGCTTGACCGCCGTGTCGAGGTCGACGACGGCCTTGCCGTCGAGGTGCCCGCAACGCTTGGGGTTGACCTGGTCCTCCAGGTGGAGGCCCGCAACGCCCGCGTCCTCCAGCTCGTGCACCGTGCGGGCCACGTTCATGGGCTCGCCGAACCCGGTGTCGGCGTCGACGAGGGTCGGCAGGTCGCTCATGCGGCTGATCTGGTGGGCGCGGTGGGCGACCTCGCTGAGCGTCGTGAGCCCGATGTCGGGCAGGCCGAGCTCGGCGGCCATGACGGCGCCCGAGATGTAGGCGCCGTCGAAGCCCTTGTCGGCGATCAGTCGGATGCTAAGCGGCGTGAACGCGCCCGGGAACACCTGCAGGCGCCCGCTCGTGAGCCCCGCTCGGAATGCCTGGCGGCGCTGGCTCGGCGTGGTGGTGGTGGAGAGCATCAGAAGAGTCCCTTCGTGGCGGCCGGAACGGGGGTCATCGGCGTGACGGTGAGGCCGCCGAGCTCGGCGGGGCTCAGCTCGGGCAGGCGCTGTGCGACATCGAGGAAGCGGTCGATCTCGTCGGGGCTCAGGATGCCCTCCGCGAGCATCCGGAACTTGCCGACGTACTCGGCGCGACCGAAGGGCCGCGCGCCCAGGGGGTGCGCGTCGGCGACCGCGATCTCGTCGACCACGCGCGTGCCGTCGGTCAGCTCGATCTCGATTCGGCCGCCGAAGGCCTTCTCGCTCAAGTCGAGGGAGTGGTAGCGGCGGGTCCACTCTTTGTCTTCGGTCGTGGTGATCTTCTGCCACAGCGCGACCGTGTCGGGGCGGGCCGCGCGCTCGGGCGCGTAGGAATCGACGTGGTGCCAGCGCCCGTCTTGCAACGCCACCGCGACGATGTAGGGAATCGAGTGGTCGAGCGTCTCGCGGCTCGCGGTGGGGTCGTACTTCTGCGGGTCATTCGCGCCCGAGCCGATGACGTAGTGCGTGTGGTGGCTCGTGTGCAGCACGATGCTCTTCACGTTTGCTGGGTCGCGCAGCTCGGGGCGCTCGGTGCCGAGGCGACGCGCGAGGTCGATCCAGGCCTGCGCCTGGTACTCGGCCGAGTGCTCTTTCGTGTAGCTGTCGAGGATGCCCGTGAGCGGCTGACCGCTGTCAGGCAGCGGAACCTCGTAGCGGGCATCCGGGCCGCTGAGGAGCCACGCGATGAACCCGTCTTCTCCCTCGTAGATGGGGCTCGGGCTCGTCTGGCCGCGCATCGCCCGGTCGACCGCCTCGACGGCCACCTTGCCGGCGAAGGCGGGGGCGTGCGCCTTCCACGTCGAGATCTCGCCCTTGCGCGACTGGCGCGTGGCGGTCGTCGTGTGCAGCGCCTGGCCGATGGCCTGGAAGATCGTCTCGGTCGGCAGTCGCAGCAGTGTGCCGATGCCGGCGGCGGCGCTCGGGCCGAGGTGGGCGACGTGGTCGACCTTGTGCTCGTGAAGGCAGATGGCGCGCACGAGGTCGATCTGGATCTCGTATCCGGTGAGCAGGCCCTTCAGCAGCTGCGCTCCGTCGGCACCGGTGTGCTGGGCGACGGCGAGGATCGGCGGGATGTTGTCGCCGGGGTGGGAGTAGTCGGCGGCGAGGAAGGTGTCGTGGTAATCGAGCTCGCGCACGGCGACGCCGTTGGCCCAGGCGGCCCACTCGGGGCTGTAGCGGGTGTCGGCGGACGTGCCGAAGACCGTCGCACCGGGGCGGTAGGGGTGGGCTTCGGCCTGCCCGCGAGCGCCGATGACGGGCGCGCGGTCGAGGCTCGCGACGGCGACCGCGGCATTGTCGATGACGCGGTTGATGACCATGTCGACGCTCTTCTCGTCGAGCGGGCGGTCCTGCTCGGCCGCGAGGGTGGCGAGCTTTCCGGCGAGCTGGTCGGCGGCGGCGAGGGGCTCGCTGCTCTTGTAGGTGCGCACGGCGTGGGTGGTCGTCATGGTCGCTCTTTCGTGTCTTCGCCGCTGGGCGGCAGGTGGGCGTGGATGCTCGTCAGGGCTTCGTGCAGGTGCAGCCGAGTGGCGGCGGCCGCGCGTTCGGGGTCGCCGTCAGCGATGGCGCGGGCGATGGCGCCGTGCTCGGCGGCGCTGAGCGCGAGGCGGTCGTCGTCGTCGCGGGCGAGGCGGCGCACGCGCGCGAGGTGCACGCGCGTGCTCTGGATGGCGGCGGCGAGGTAGGGGCTGCCGCTCAGGCTCGCGTCGAGCGCGGCGTCGAACTCGGCGACGAGGGCGTAGTAGCCGTGGCCCTGGGGGTCGTCGGCCTTGAGTCTCGCGGCGTCGACGTCGGCGAAGCGGGCGGCGAGCTCGGCGAAGCGTGCGCGGCCCTCGCCGGTGCTCGCCCGGCGGGCGGCGAGGCGCGCCGCCTGCTCGTCGAGGGCGGAGCGCAGCTCGAAGAGGGCGGTGACATCGTCGGGCTCGATCTCGCTCACGACCAGGGTACGGGGGCCGCGCTCGGTGGCAAGTCCGGCGGCGATGAGGCGGGCGAACGCTTCGCGCACGGGAGTGCGGCTCACCCCCAGCCTGGTCGCCTGCTCGACCTCGGTCAGGGGTGCGCCGGGAGCGAGCTCGCCCTCGACGATCGCCGCCCGGAGGGCGTCGAACGCGCGATCGGTGGCCGTGCGCAGCCCTGCGGACGTGCCCGCACGCGCCACGCTCTCGATCGCCATGCCCCCAATGTATACATTGAGCCAGTCAAGCGCTAGATGGCGCCGAGATCACGTGACTTTCGTATACACCAACACCCTTCCTCGCCCTCCTCCACCCAACTGGGCGCGCGCTCGACCCCGATGTCGAGGTCGCGACCATCGAGGTCGACGTCGTCGTACCGTGCTGGTTCGCGAAGGCCGACCAGGCGATCGACAAGGCCGGCGAGCGCTCCGATCACTCGCGGGCTCAGCCGGTAGATGCGAGCGTTCCTGTCGATGCGCGTCGTGACGAGGCTCGCCCGCGCGAGTCGATTCAGGTGCTTCGACACGGCTTCCCGGCCGACGCCGCGCTCGCTCTGCACGGCGTCGGCGAGCTGCCCGGCGGAGTGCTCGCCGCTCGCGAGCACCTCGACGAGCCGCCACCGCACCGGATGGGCGAGGAGGAAGAGAGTTTCCATTGACGCAGTGTGCCTGCCGCGGCATGTGCCGCGAGAGGCACATTGCGTGAGCGGGGAGACCGCTCCCGAGCGATGGGCGGAGGAGGGAGCTCGATGGTGACGCGGCTCAGCGGTAGCGACGCCCCTCGTCGCGCCGGTACAACCAGACGGCGAGCGCCGCGGTGGCGAGGGTCCAGGCGAGGGCGCCGGCGAGCATCCACAGTTCGGGGGGCGTCCCCTCGACGGCCGCGATCGTCAGCTCGCGGGCGTGCCGCGAGGGGAAGAACCGTGAGAGCGTCTCGAGCCACTCGGGGAAGAACTGCGGCGGGAAGAAGAGCCCCCCTCCGAAGGCGAAGCCGAACATTCCGACCTGGATGATCGCGATCGCCGCCTTCGACGAGAAGGCGTAGCCGATCGCCGCACCGAGAAGGAGGAACGGAATGCTCGTGAGCGCCAGAACCACGAGCCCCGCAACGAGCCCGACAGCGGTGACCGCGGCCTCGGTCGCGAGCGCCCCCACGATCAGCACGGGAACGATCGAGAGGAAGCTGAACACCGCGGTCGCCGTGATCTGCGCGCTGATCCGCACCACGGCGGGGAGGGGCAGGCTGCGCAGGTACGGATCCCACGGCTTCTCACGGTTCTGGGCGATCGTCAGCCCTAAGTTGAAGAGGGCGCTCACCATGACCGCGAAGACCGCGAGCGACGCCACAGCCTGCGTCGCGAAGACCGGATCGTCGGCCACGCCGCGGTTGGGCACGACGAAGAAGAGCAGGCTGAGCGCGGGGAACACCATCGTGCCGATGACGGCGATCGGCACCCGCAGCGTTTCGATCACGAGCATGCGCACGTGCATCGCATACAGCAGAAGCATCAGCACTGTGCGCGGCGCGGCGGCAGAGATGTCGGGGGTCGTGATGGTCATGCGGCGCTCCGATCGGTCAGCGTGAGGGCGAGGAAGGCCTCTTCGAGGGATGCTCCGCGCACGGTCAGCCCCGAGAACGGCACCTCGGCGCGTACAAGCGACCGTACGAACGCGTCCGCGTCGTCAACGGTGAGCCGCAACCGCTCGCCGGCCAGCTCATCGCGCACGACGCCGGGGAGGGCGCGCACAGCATCCGTCGCATCCGTCGCCAGTTCGACGACGGCCGAGTCGACCCGGTCCCGCACGGCGGCGAGCGAGTCGTCGGCGAGCACCGCGCCCGAGTCGATGACGATGACGCGCTCGGCGAGCGCCTCGATCTCCTCGAGGTAGTGGCTCGTGAC
>CAYPND010000016.1:0-55065 GCA_964412175.1 uncultured Microbacteriaceae bacterium
ACCTCTAACAACCAACTGCTGATGCCCGCTTACACAAACAACTTGACAGGCTCCGAGCACACCGATTTCAGCAAGTGCTTCGACATCCGAGCTCGACCGCACCGGGTAGAAGCCGGGCGGCTCATCCCTGAACCATCGACCAATCGCTCCGCCCACCTGATCAAGAATCGCAGCAGGGTCACCCTCTCGTTCGTCCAGAACAACCCCCGCCTCTACGTTTGCTCCTTCAATTCCTCTCCGTGTGAAGTTCGCGGAGCCGACGAAGGCGGTCCGAGAACCGTCGACCCGTTGAATCAGATAGACCTTCGGATGAAATAGGCCATTTGCGTATGCGACTACTCCGACATTGATTGAGGACGCGCCCAGACGTAGCAGTCGCTGCACATCCGCTTTGCGTGTCTGGCCAGCATTCGACCCGACCACAAAACTCATGGAAGCGACCGCAGTCGCAGTCCGTCTCAAGAGCTCAACTACACCGCCATCGTCAGCAAGTGAGAAGTAACCGGATTGAACGGCGAAGGAATCAATGTTCTCCGGAGCATCAAGTTCGGATTCGAGCCAAGCCCCGACGCCGGTGCCCGGCGCCCGGTCGCCAGAGTCTATGTATCTCACCGCTTCAATCTGAACTAGGTTTCCTCGCTTCGCAAGTAGCAGGGGCGACGCATGGATTAGCTATTCGCGTTCATCGTCCAGTGACCCGCCCGGTAGCTCCGTGCCGCGCGCGGCGTCGACATCGGGCGCGAGCTCGTCGACCAGCAGCGAGTCGGGGTCGAAATCGCCGTTGCGATAGCCCGCCCGCCCGACCATGTGGGCCGAAATCGGCGCCGTCAGCAGCTGGAAGACGACGACGGGAACGAGCAGCAGCAGCACCGTGCCGCTGCGCGCGCTGAGAGCCAGCGCGATGACGACGAGGATGAGGCCGAGGATCTGGGGCTTGGTCGCGGCGTGCAGGCGAGAGAGCGGGTCGGGGAATCGCACGAGGCCGATGGCCGCCGCGAGAGTCAGCAGAGCTGCCACGATCAGCAGCACCGCGGCGACGGCATCGAGGATGCCGCTCCAGGGTTCAGCGTCGAGCATCGTCGTCCACCCCCTGCACGGTGCCGTCCGGCGAGGTGGTGCCCGACTCGGTCGTCGCGCGCGTGATGAACCGTGCGACGGCGACGCTGCCGAGAATGGCCGTTGCGGCAAGCACAACCATGAGCGGGATCGACCGCGTGTGCCCCGAGATCACCATCTCGGCACCGATGACGAGAATGAGGGTCGTCAGCATGACGTCGCTCGCGATGAGGCGGTCGATCAGGGTCGGCCCCGAGATGAGCCGCAGCAGCACGATGAGCACCGCGGCGGCGGCGATCACCCCTGCGACCAGGTACAGCACGGTGGTCATGAGCGCACCGCCTCCCACTCGGCGCGTGAACCCCAGGCGCGCAGCAGATCGCGCTCGAGACCGAGCACGTGGGCGCGGGCCTTCTCGACCTCGGCCTCGGTGCGCACCGAGAGGGTGTGCACGTAGAGCACCGTGCTCGCGCGGTCGACCTCGACGACGACCGAGCCCGGCACGAGGGAGACGGCGAGCGCCGTGCCCGTGAGGATGAAGTCGGAGCGCGTCGTGAGGTCGACCTTGATGAGCGCGCTGCGGTGACGCGCGCGCGGGCCAATCGCGAGCAGCGCCACCTGGAACGATGCCACGGCCATCTCGACGAGCACGCGGCCGACGAACACCGCGAACCAGAAGGGGTTGAACCAGCCCGACAGCTCGACCGCGGGCAGGTAGAACGCGCGGGTCACGGCGAGCGCGACGACGACGCCCGTGACGATCGTGAGGGGCGTGATCGAGCCCCAGAGCAGCATCCACAGCACGACAAGGGTCGCGAGCAGGGGCAGCTGCTGGCGGATCGTGATGCGGGCGCGCGCGGCGCGGCTCGACTCGGTCACCGTGCCTCCTCGCGCTCGGTCGCACCCGGCAGCACGAGCTCGATGTACACGGCCGAGCCGTCGAGGTTCTGCGCGGCGCGGTCGGCGACCCCGTAGAGCGGTCCTGCGAAAACAGTGAGCGCGAGCCCCACGACCACCATGCCCGCGGTGCTGAGCGTCATGAGGCGCGGGGTGGTGCGGCTCTCGGCGGGAGCGTCCCCGCCGTCCGGGGCCTCCTCGACCGTGCGCAGCAGCCGCGTCTCGTCACCCTCGACGTCACCCGCGGGCCGCCAGAATGCGAGGTTCCAGACGCGCACGAGCGCGTAGAGCGTGAGGAGGGAGACGAGGGCTCCGGCGCCGATGAGCAGGTAGGCGAGGGCATCTCCCTGCGTCGCGGTGGCCTGGAAGAGCCCGAGCTTGCCGATGAAGCCCGAGAACGGGGGGATGCCGCCGAGGCTCAGGGCGGGGATGAAGAACAGCACGGCCACGAGCGGGGCGCTCGCGAGCAACCCGCCAATGCGCGTGATCGAGGTGCTGCCCGCCTCGCGCTCGACGAGCCCCGCCGCGAGGAAGAGGGTCGTCTGCACGACGATGTGGTGCACGATGTAGTAGATCGCCGCCGCGGTGCCCGCGACGGTGCCGAGGGCGACGCCGAGGATCATGTAGCCGATGTGGCTCACGAGCGTGAACGACAGGATGCGCTTGATATCCGCTTGGGCGACCGCGCCGAGCGCCCCGACGACCATGGTCAGCAGGGCGAGCACCATGAGCGCAGGGTTCAGCTCGGGCGTCGGGAAGATGACTGTCTCGACGCGGATGATCGCGTAGACACCAATCTTGGTCAGCAGCCCCGCGAAGGCGGCCGTAACCGGAGCGGGCGCCGAGGGATAGCTGTCGGGCAGCCAAAACGACAGCGGGAAGACGGCCGCCTTGATGCCGAAGGCCACGAGCAGCATGACGTGCAGAAGGATCTGCACGTCGACGGGCAGCTCCTGTACGCGCTCGGCGACCTGCGCGAGGTTGACCGTGCCGAGCGCGCCGTACACCATCCCGATCGAAGCGAGGAACAGAATCGACGACAGCAGGCTCACGATGACGTACGTGATGCCGGCCCGGATACGCGCTTGCGTGCCGCCGAGCGTGATGAGCACGTAGCTCGCCACGAGCAGGATCTCGAAGCCGACGTAGAGGTTGAACAGGTCGCCCGCGACGAAGGCCACCATGATGCCCGTCGTCAGGATGAGGTAGGTCGGGTAGTAGATCGAAACCGGCGTCTCATCGTCGCCGTCGGCGAGACCCTGCCCGATCGAAAAGATCAGCACCGCGAGCAGCACGAGGGAGGAGACGACGAGCATGAGGGCGGCGAGCCGGTCGACGACGAGCACGATGCCGAACGGCGCGGGCCAGTTGCCCGCCTCGACGACGATCGCGCCGCCCGCGTCGACCCCGATGAGCAGGGCGACGCTCATGCCGAGCACGATCAGAAGGCCAAGCGCCGCGACGATGCGCTGGGGCCGCGCCCGACGGCCAAGTACGAGCGTGAGCGCGGCGGCGAGCAGCGGCACGAGCACGACGAGGGAGACGAGCGCGGCCATCATCGTGGCGCCTCGCCGATGACCTCGGCCGGGAAGTCGGTGTCGCCCTCGTTAGGCAACACCTCCTCGATCGGCATCGTGAGCGCGCCCTCGCGCAGAGCCACGTCGTCGGCGTCATCGGAGACGTCGTCGGCGTTGGCGAGGCGCCACGAGCGGTAGATGAGCGCGAGCAGGAAGGCCGAGACGGCGAAGGTGATGACGATCGCCGTGAGGATGAGCGCTTGCGGCAACGGGTCGTTGTACGCGGTGGGGTCGAGACCCTCCTCGAAGATCGGCGCGAGACCCGCGGGCCCGCCCATGATGAGAATCAGCAGGTTGATGCCGTTGCCGATGAGCAGAAACCCGAGCACGACGCGCGTGAGGCTGCGCTCGAGCAGCAGGTAAACGCCGCACGCGATGAGCGCCGCCATGACGACGACGAGCACGAGCGAGACGGTCATCGCACACCTCCCGCGGGCGTGCCGGGCGGGGCCGGCTGGACGACGACCGCTCCGGATGCCGCACCCGAGCGCCCCGAAGGCGCGAGCTCGTCTCCGCCCTGACGGTCGACCTCGCCGCCGAGACTGCGCAGCACGTCGAGCACGAGGCCGACGACGACAAGGTAGACGCCGATGTCGAACATCGTCGAGGTGACGAACTCGATCTCGCCGAGCAGCCAGACCTCGCCCTCCCAGTACGCCGAGGTGAGCGGCGGGGCTCCGAGCAGCAGGGGCACGAAGGCCGTTCCGGCCGCGATGATCAGGCCCGTGCCGAGCACGGCGCCCGCCCCGACGGGCAGCGCCGCGCCGAGCTCGTAGCGACCTCCGGCGAGGTAGCGAGCAACGAGCGCGAGGCCCGCGACGAGCCCGCCGACGAAGCCGCCGCCTGGCAGGTTGTGGCCCGCGAAGAGCAGGTAGAGCGAGATGACGATCGTGGCGTGGAACGTCAGGCGCACGACGACCTCGAGCAGGATCGAGCGGTGGCGCGGGTCGAGCGCGGGACCGGCGAGGATCCAGGCGTTGCGTAGCTCGCCCTGCTCGCCTTGCTCGCGCACGCGGTCGAGCCGCGCCGAGATGCGCCGCTTGACCACGGCCCGCCCGAGTCGTGGCGGGGTGTCGCCGCGACTGCGCAAAAAGAGCAGACTCGCGACACCAGTCGCCGCGGCGATGACGACCGCAAGTTCGCCCATGGTGTCCCATCCGCGCAGGTCGACGAGGGCCACGTTGACGGTATTGCGGCCCTGCCCGAGCTTGTAGGCGAGCTGCGGCCAGACGAGCGAGATCGGCTGCTCGACCCGCGCGCCCGCGACGATGATCGCGACGAGAGCCATGACGAGCCCGACGCCGACGCCGATGCCCGCGCGCAGCAGCCGATGGCTACTGCCGTGCTTGTCGCCGAGCCGGGCGGGGAGGCGGCGCAACACGAGCACGAAGGCGATGAGGGTGACGATCTCGACGAGAATCTGGGTGAGCGCGAGATCGGGGGCGCCCTGAAGGGCGAACAGCGCCGACATCCCGAAGCCCGTGACGCCGACGACGACGAGCGCGGCGAAGCGTTTCTGCGCCTGCGTGGCGGCGATCGCCGCGATGATCATGACGACGCCGATCGCGACTTGCGCGGGGTGATCCCAGAGCCGCAGCTCGCTCGGCCAACTGTCACCGAAGAGCAGGCCCGCCGTCGTGACGCCGATGACGACGACGAGGATCACGCCGAGGTAGAACGGCAGCGATCCGCGCTGCGTGAGGCTCGTGACCCGAACGGCCACGCGGTCGACGACTCCCACCGCGTCCCAGTAGGCGTCGGAGGCCGTGTAGTCGCTCGCGAGGCGCGCCTGCAGGCGGGAGACCGGTGCTCGCGCGGCGAACAGCAGCGCGCCGAGCCCGATCGCGAGGGCCGAGAGACCGAGCTCGGGCGAGATGCCGTGCCAGAGGGCGAGCTTGTACGCCTCGCCCTCGCCAGCAGGGAAGAGCGCCGCGTAGCCCCCGAGCCCCCGATCGACGACCCCGGCGAGGGGGCCGAGAGCGAGGCTCGTGACGGCGAGCACGGCGGGAGCGAGCAGGAACCGCGGGCTCACGACCTCGAGCGCCGTCACGTCGTCGACGCCCGGCTTGCGCGCGAACGCGCCCCAGAAGAAGCGGATGCTGTACGCGACCGTGAGCGCCGACCCGATCACGACGCCGACCGTCGCGATCGCGGCCCAGGCCTGGCCGGCGGCGTCGAGCACGATGCCGCTCGAGCCTGTGGCCGCAGTGAGCAGCGCGTACAGCACGGTCTCTTTCGCGACGAAGCCGAGCACGGGCGGCAGCCCCGCCATCGAGGCAAGGGCGAGGCCCGCGATCGCGGCGAGCCACGGCGAGCGACGACCGAGGCCCGAGAGCTTGCGCAGATCGCGCGTGCCGGCCTCGTGGTCGATGATGCCGACGACGAGGAACAGGGTCGCCTTGAACAGGGCGTGCGCGAGCAGCAGGGCGAGGGCCGCGAGCGCGGTGTCGCGCGTGCCGAAGCCCGCGACGACGACGAGCAGGCCGAGCTGGCTCACCGTGCCGTAGGCGAGCAGCAGCTTGAGGTCGGTTTGTTTGAGCGCGGCCCAGCCGCCGAGCAGCAACGTGGCGAGGCCGAGCACGACGAGCACCTCGCGCCAGCCGGGCACCTCGACGCCCGCCGGGGAGAGCCGCAAGATCAGGTAGATGCCCGCCTTCACCATGGCAGCGGCGTGCAGGTAGGCGCTCACGGGGGTGGGGGCGGCCATCGCGCCGGGCAGCCAGAAGTGCAGCGGCACGATCGCCGACTTCGACAGCGCCCCGACGAGCACGAGCATCATCGCCGTCGTCGTGAGCGGTCCCGCGGGCAGCTCGGCGAGGATCTCCGTGAGGCTCGAGGTGCCCGCCTGCACCGCGAGCAGCACGAGGCCGACGAGCATGACGAGCCCGCCGAGCGTCGTCGTGACGAGCGCCTGCAGCGCCGCGCCGCGGCTGGCTCGGCGATGCGTGTAGTGGCCGATGAGCAGGTACGAGAAAACGCTCGTGGCCTCCCACAGCACGAAGAGCAGGTAGACGTCGTCGGCGATGACGAGGCCGTACATCGCACCCGAGAAGGCCAGCAGCACGGCGGCGAAGCGCCCGAGCCCCGGCTCGTCATCGCGGAAGTAGGCGGCGCAGTACAGCAGCACGAGGCTGCCGACGCCCGTGACCACGAGGGCGAGCACCCACGAGAGGGCGTCCATGCGCACGTCAAGGGTCAGCTGCAGCTCGGCGATCCAGGTCACGCGCTCGACGGAAAGGCGGGCGGCCTCACCCGAGAGCGCGGCGGGTGCCTGCAGCAGCGTGTGCGCGAAGGCCCCGAGCGGCACGAGGGCCGCGACCCAGAACACCCGCGTGCCGAGACGGCGCGCGAGCGGCAGCAGCCCGATCGAGGCCGCGCCGAACACCATCAGGACGATGAGCATGCGTCCTCCCTCGGTGTCGGCGGTTCGGCAAGGGGGTAGGGCGTCACGGCATGAGCGCCGGATGCCCTCAGTCTACCGAGGGCAACCCGCGAGCTTCCCGCGCCGTCGCGAGAACGTGCAGCAGGGCCGCGACCTCGGCCGGCCCCGTCACGCGGTGCGCGGCGACCGTCGGCGCCGTGCCGACCTTGATGCCGAGATCGCGCGGCTCGAGCGCTTCGAGCGCATCCTCGTCGGTCACGTCGTCGCCCACGAAGAGCACCGCATCGGGGGCGAATCGCGCGCGCAGCGCGCGCAGTCCGTCGCCCTTCGTGGCATTGCGCGCCGAGAACTCGACGACGTTCTTGCCGTCGCGCACCGTGAGGCCCGGGGCGGCGCCGAGCGCCTCGGCCCGCACGGCCGCGGTCAGGGCGTCTGCCGCGCTGGGGGTCACGAGGCGGGTGTGCACCGCGAACCCCGCGGGCTTGTCCTCGATCCACGCCCCCTCCGTCGCGGCGACGAGCGGCTCGAGCAGCGCCCGCAGCACGGCCACGCGCGCACGGTCGGCGTCGTCGATCGCGGGAGGGGCATCCCCCGCCGAGAAGCGCACCTCGAGGCCGTGCGAGCCGACGAGGGGCGCGTCGTCGGGCAGCGCCACGACCGCGGCGAGGCTGTCGAGCGCACGGCCCGAGACGAGCGCGACCGTCGTGCCGGGCAGCGCGCGCAGCCGCAGCAGCGCCGCGTGCGCGGCGGGCAGGGCGCGCGCGAGCGCGGGGTCGTCGACCTCGGGCGCAAGCGTGCCGTCGAAGTCGAGGGCGACGAGCACGCGGTCGACCGCCGCGAACCGCTGGAGTGCCGCACGCAGCTCGGGCGCAAGGGTCATCGCGCGCCCGAGTGGTGGTTGGCGTGCCGTAGGGTGTCGAGAAAGGTGGTCGACCAGCGCGAGACGTCGTTGTCGCGCACCCGGCGGCGCAGGGCGCGCATACGGGTCGTGCGCTCGCGGTGCGGCATGCGCACGGCCGCGACCATGGCCTCCTTGAGCCCGTCGATGTCGTGCGGGTTGACGAGCAGCGCGTTCTTGAGCTCGTCGGCCGCGCCCGCGAACTCGCTCAGCACGAGCACCCCGTCTTCATCGAGCCGGCAGGCCACGTACTCCTTCGCCACAAGGTTCATGCCGTCGCGCAGCGCCGTGACGAGCATGACGTCGGCGGCGAGGTAGAGCGCGACCATCTCCTCGCGCGGGTAGCCGTGGTGCAGGTAGGCGACGGCGCTGTGGCTGATGGTCGCGTAGGTGCCGTTGAGACGGCCGACCGTGAGCTCGATCTCGTCGCGCAGCTGCATGTAGGCGGCGACGCGCTCGCGGCTGGGGCTCGCGACCTGCACGAGCACGGCGTCGCCGACCGAGAGCACGCCGTCGTGCAGCAGCTCGCCGAAGGCCTTGAGGCGGTGCCGGATGCCCTTCGTGTAGTCGAGGCGATCGACGCCGAGCATGATCGTCGAGGGGTTGCCGAGATCGTCGCGGATCTGCCGCGCGCGCTCTTGCACCTCGGGCAGCCGCGCAATCTCCTCGAAGCTCTCGACGTCGATCGAGATCGGGAAGGCCTTGGCGATGACGCTGCGGTGGCCGCCGGCCCCGTCGGGCACGGTGATCTCGGGCGTGCGTGTGGCGTAGCCGAAGAGCCGTCGCACGGCGCGCGAGAAGTTGCCGGCGTCGGCGACGCGCTGGAAGCCGATGACGTCGGCGCCGAGGAGCCCCTCGATGACCTGCTTGCGCCACGGGAGCTGGGCGTAAAGCCCAAAGGGCGGGAAGGGGATGTGGTTGAAGAACCCGATCGTGAGGTCGGGGCGCTGCTCGCGCAGCATGCGGGGCACGAGCTGAAGCTGGTAGTCCTGCACCCAGACCGTCGCTCCCGGCGCCGCGACGCGCGCGCTCGCGTCGGCGAACCGCTGGTTGACCTCGACGTACGACTCCCACCACTCGCGGTGAAAGCTGGGCGGCGCGATCACGTCGTGGTAGAGCGGCCACAGCGTGTCGTTGCTGAAGCCCTCGTAGTAGTGCTCGATCTCGAGCGGGCTGAGCGGCACGGGCACGAGCGTCGCGTCGTCGGAGACGAAGGGCTCGAGCTCGAGGTCGGGCTGGCCGGCCCAGCCGACCCACGCACCCTGCGAGGCGCGCATGACGGGTTCGAGGGCGGTCACGAGGCCGCCGGGCGAACGCTGCCAGCGCGCCGTGCCGTCGGGCTCGATCACGCGGTCGACGGGAAGTCGGTTCGAGACCACAACGAAATCGTGGTGGATGCTGTCGGTCATGTCGCTCGCTCGTCTCCGGTGGTGCGATCCGGGGGGAATCGTTGGTGCGGGTCTGTCCGGCTCCGTCCACGGTATCAGCCGAGTATCAGAGCCCTCCCCGCCCCGAGAGGCACCCGCGCTGCAGGTTCGACCGCTCGTCACGCGGCGTTCACACCGCCCTGCGGCCCGCGCGCGGTGCGCCGCCGTACAGTGGCGACGTGATCAGCATCGGCATGGGAACCACGAGCGTGCTGCCGCGTCGCCTGCACGACGCCTTCCGGCTGGCCGCCGAGGCCGACTTCGACGGCGTCGAGATCATGATTACGAGCGACCCCGATACGTACGACCCCCGCGTCATCGGGGCGCTCAGCGAGCGGTTCGGGATGCCCGTGCTGAGCATCCATGCCCCCGTGCTGTTCTTCAGCACGTTCGTGTTCGGTCGCAACCCGCGCGTCAAGCTCGAGCGTAGCCTGGCCCTCGCGCGCGAGCTGGGAGCAGCCACGGTCGTCGTGCACCCGCCGTACCGCTGGCAGCGCCGCACGGTCTCGGGCTTCGTCCAGACGCTGCGCGAGCTGCAGGCCTCCTCGGGCGTGACGATCGCCGCCGAGAACATGTTCCCGCTGACGGTGCGTGGGCGCGACCGGCACCCCTACGCGCCGCACTGGGATCCGGGCGTGCTCGATATCGCGGCGCTCACGCTCGACTTCTCGCACGCGGCTCTCGCGGGTGTCAGCGCGCTCGCCCTCGCGCGGCAGTGGGGCGACCGGCTGCGGCACGTTCACCTGTGCGACGGCTCGAGCACCGAGCCGAACGCACGCGTGCTCGACGAGCACCTCGTGCCGGGTCGTGGTGCTCAGCCCGTCGCCGAGGTGCTCGCCCTGCTCGCGCGCCGCGGCTTCGACGGCGCGATCATCGCCGAGATCAACTCGCGGGCCTGCGGGAGCGACGACGCGCGGCGCCTCGCGTGGCTGCGCGAAACCCTCGAGTTCGCGCGGCGCCACACGGTGCTTGAGCAGTCGAGCGAACGGGCGGCCGTCGAGCCCGAGTGCGCGCCCTAGCCGAGGAACGCCCGCAGCAGCGACTGCGAGCCCGCGAGGTGCTCGGCCATCGCCGTCGCGGCGCGGTCGGCATCGCCGACGAGCACGGCCCACACGATCTGCTCGTGCTGCTCGTCGGAGTGCGCGATGTTGGGGGCGAGGAGGGGGATGCGGTCGAGCAGGCCGTTGACGCGCATGCGGTTCTCGGCGACGAGCGAGACGAGGCTCGGGCTGCCCGAGAGCTCGGCGATCGTCAGGTGCAGGCGCGAGTCGAGCCGCCGGTAGTCGGCCGGGTCGGCCGCGGCGAGCTCGCGTAGCCGCAGGTGCAGCGCCTCGCGCTCGGCGGCCGAGAGCGCGCGACCGGCGGCGGCGCGGGCCGCGCCCACCTCGAGCACCGAGCGGAGGGTGAGGATGTCGTCGAGCTCGGCTGCCGAGGCCTGCTCGACGGGGGTCTCCCCGCCGTCGGGCAGCGGGTCGCACACGAAGGTGCCTCCGTAGCGGCCGCGCCGCGACTCGAGGTAGCCGGTCTCGGCGAGCGAGCGGATCGCCTCGCGCACCGTGTCGCGGCTCACCTCGAAGCGCGCGGCGAGCTCGCGCTCGGGCGCGAGGGCCTCGCCCGGCGCGACGATGCCGAGCCGGATGAGCTGCAGCAGGCGCGCGAGCGTCTCTTCGAATGCGTTGCCCCCGCGCACTGGCCGCGAGAGCGCCTCGTGCGCGAGCGACTCGAGGGGCTCGCCGGGCTCATCGCCGGGTATCCCCCCGCGCAGCCCGCCTTCCCCCGCCATGGTCCGGACCCTACAGGGGCGTGACGTAGGCGCCACTGATGCCGCCGTCGACGAGGAACGTCGAGGCGGTGATGAACGAAGCGTCGTCGCTCGCGAGGAAGGCGACCGCCGCGGCGAGCTCGTCCGCCTCGGCGAAGCGGCCTTTCGGGATGTGCACGAGGCGGCGCTGGGCTCGCTCGGGGTCTTTCGCGAAGAGCTCCTGCAGCAGGGGCGTGTTGACCGGTCCGGGGCAGAGCGCGTTGACGCGGATGCCCTGGCGCGCGAACTGCACACCGAGCTCGCGCGTCATCGCGAGCACGCCGCCCTTGGAGGCCGTGTACGAGATCTGGCTCGTCGCGCTGCCCATGACGGCGACGAAGCTCGCCGTGTTGATGATCGAGCCCGACTGCTGGGCGACCATGTGCCGCAGCGCGGCGCGCGAGCACAGGTACACGCTCGTGAGATTGACCTCCTGCACCCGATCCCACGCGGGCAGCTCGGTGGTCTCGATCGAGTCGTCGTCGGGCGGCGAAATGCCCGCGTTGTTGAAGGCGATGTCGAGCGAGCCGTACGTGGCCTGCGCCGTGTCGAAGAGGTGGTTGACCTCGGCCTCGTCGGTCACGTCGACCTTCACGAACAGGCCGCCGACCTCAGCCGCCGCGGCTTCGCCCGACTCGGGGTTCATGTCGCCGATGACGACGGTCGCGCCCTCCGCGGCGAAGCGGCGCGCGGTCGCGAGGCCGATACCGCTCGCGCCGCCCGTGATGACGGCGACCTTGCCTGCTAGCCGCCGAGTGAGGTCGATGGGGGTGATGGTCATGGTGCGGGCTCCTGTCTTAGCCGTGGGAGAAGAAGACGTTCTTGGTCTCGGTGAAGGCGAGCGGAGCATCCGGGCCGAGCTCGCGCCCGAGCCCGCTCTGCTTGAACCCGCCGAAGGGGGTCGCGTACCGCACGGAGGAGTGCGAATTGACGCTGAGCGCGCCGCTCTCGACCCCGCGGGCGACCCGGATGCCGCGGCCGAGGTCGCGCGTCCAGATCGAGCCCGACAGGCCGAAGATCGAGTCGTTCGCGAGCGCGATGGCGTCGGCCTCGTCGTCGAAGGGCAGCACCGAGACGACCGGGCCGAAGATCTCCTCGCGCGCGACGCGGTCGGTGCGGTTCGGCAGCAGCACGGTCGGGGCCATCCAGTAGCCGGCCCCCTCGGGCGCGCTGCCCGTGAAGGCGACGGGCACGCTGCGGTCGAGGAAGGCCGCGACGTTCTCGAAGTGCCCCTTCGACACGAGCGGGCCCATCTCGGTGGCCTCGTCGTTCGGGTCGCCGACGCGGAACCCCTGCACGGCTGGCTCGAGCAGCTCGAGGAAGCGGTCGAGCACGCTGCGCTGCACGAGCAGGCGCGAGCGCGCGCAGCAGTCCTGCCCCGCATTGTCGAAGACCGAGCCGGGGGCGCCGGATGCCGCTGCCTCGAGATCGGCGTCGGCGAAGACGATGTTCGCGCTCTTTCCGCCAAGCTCGAGCGTGACGGGCTTGACCTGCGCCGCGCATCCGGCCATGACGTGCTTGCCGACCTCGGTCGAGCCCGTGAAGACGACCTTGCGCACCTGCTCGTGCGTGACGAAGCGGTCGCCCACGACCGAGCCGCGGCCCGGCAGCACCTGGAAGAGGTGCTCGGGCAGGCCCGACTCGAGGGCGAGCTCGCCGAGGCGGATCGCCGTGAGCGGTGTCCAGTCGGCGGGCTTCAGCAGCACGGCGTTGCCCGCGGCGAGGGCCGGGGCGAAGCCCCAGCCGGCGATGGGCATGGGGAAGTTCCACGGCACGATGACGCCGACGACGCCGAGCGGCTCGTGGAAGGTGACGTCGAGGCCGCCCGCGACGGGGATCTGCTGGCCGATGAGACGCTCCGGGGCACCGCTGTAGTAGTAGAGCACATCGCGCACGTTGCCCGCCTCCCAGCGGGCGGCGCCGATCGGGTGGCCCGAGTTGCGCACCTCGAGCTGCGCGAGCTCCTCGATGTGCGCGTCGACCGTCGCGGCGAAGCGGCGCAGGGCGCGGGCCCGATCGACGGGGGCCAGACCGGCCCACGCGCGCTGGGCGACGACGGCCCGCGCGACGGCGGCATCGACCTCCTCGAGCGTCGTGTGCCGGACGGTGCCGATGACGGTCTCGTCGGCGGGGTTGATGAGGGTGGTCTCGCTCATGCGCGGGCCTTCCGGTTCTCTCGGTATACGGCCGCGGCATCGACAAGCGCGGCGAAAAGGCGGGCGTCCTCCGCTGCGTCCTCCTCCGGGTGCCACTGCACGGCGACGCCGAAGGTCATGGCGTCGACGTCGACGGCCTGGATGACGCCGTCGTCGCCGCGCGCGCTCACCGTGAGCCCCGGGGCCACCTCGTCGATCGCCTGGTGGTGGTAGCTCTGCACCGTCACGCGATCGCCGAGCAGTTCGGCCACGCGCGTGCCGGGCACGGTCACGGCCGGGTTCGGGGTGAAGACCCCGCCGCCCGCGTTGTAGCGCGTCGAGCCGATCGCGTCGGGCAGGTGCTGAATGAGGGTGCCGCCGAGGGCGGTGTTGAGCACCTGCAGGCCGCGGCAGATGCCGAGGAAGGGGATGTCGCGGGCGATCGCCCGCTCGAGCAGCGCGTCTTCGAGCGCATCGCGGTCGAGCCGGGGCTCATCGTTCGTCGGGTGCGGCTGCTGCCCGTACCGGCGGGCGTCGACATCCTTACCGCCCGTGATGATGAGCCCGTCGAGCCCGTCGAGGATGGCGTCGGCGCCTGCGGCGTCGATCGGTTGCGGGGGGATCAGCACCGCGAGCCCGCCCCCACGCCCTACGGCGTCGAAGTAGGCGCGCGGCAGGAACGCGGCGGGAACATCCCACACCCCGCTCGTCGCCTGCTCGAGATAAGTCGTGAGGCCGATGACGGGGCGGGGCGCCCCGCCCGTCGACTCAGAAACGCTCGAAGCCACGGATGCGCTCCCAGTCGGTGATCGCGGCGTCGAAGGCCGACAGCTCGACGGCGGCCATGTTGAGGTAGTGCGCCACGACCTCGTCGCCGAACGCGGCGCGCGCGAGCTCGGAGCCCGCGAACAGCTCGGTCGCGTAACGCAGGGTCGAGGGCACGCGCGGCAGGTCGGCCGCGTAGGCGTTGCCCTCGAAGATCGGGGGCAGTTCGAGTTGGTTTTCGATGCCGTAGAGTCCCGCAGCGATGATCGCCGCCGTCGCGAGGTAGGGGTTGACGTCGCCGCCGGGCACGCGGTTCTCGATGCGCAGGCCGTGGCCCGAGCCGACCACGCGCAGCGCGCAGGTGCGGTTGTCGAAGCCCCAGGCGATGCCCGTAGGCGCGAAGCTGCCAGGCACATAGCGCTTGTACGAGTTGATAGTGGGGGCGAAGAAGAGGCTGAGCTCCCGCATGGCAGCGAGCTGACCGGCGAGCCAGTGCTCCATGAGCGGCGAGAAGCCGTGAGCGCCGTCGCCCGCCATGACGGCCGAGCCGTCGGTGCCGCGCACGCTGAGGTGAATATGGCAACTGTTACCCTCGCGCTCGTTGAATTTGGCCATGAAGGTGAGCGCCTTGCCGTGCGCGTCGGCGATCTCTTTCGCGCCGTTCTTGTAGATGACGTGGTTGTCGCACGTGGCGAGGGCGTGCGCATAGCGGAAGGCGATCTCCTGCTGGCCGAGGTTGCACTCGCCCTTGACGCCCTCGCAGTACATGCCGGCGCCATCCATCCCGTTGCGGATATCGCGGAGGAGCGGCTCCATGCGGGTCGAGGCGAGCAGGGCGTAGTCGATGTTGTAGTCGCTCGCGGGGGTGAGGTTGTCGTAGCCCTTCGCCCAGGCCTGGCGGTAGGTCTCGTCGAAGACGATGAACTCGAGCTCGGTGCCGACGTACGGCACGAGGCCGTGGGCGGCGAGCCGATCGATCTGCTGCTGCAGGATCTGCCGCGGGCTCGGGGCAACCGTGCCGCCGTCCATGCGCATGAGGTCGGCGATGACGAGTGCCGTCGCCGGCAGCCAGGGGATGCGCCGGAGCGTGCCCAGGTCGGGCTGCATGACCATGTCGCCGTAGCCCGTCTCCCACGACGAGAGCGCATAGCCCGCCACGGTGTTCATCTCGACGTCGACGGCGAGCAGGTAGTTGCAGCACTCGGCGCCGTGCGCCGCGACCTCCTCGCGGAATAGCCGCGCCGAGACGCGCTTGCCGACGAGCCGCCCCTGCATGTCGGCGAAGGCAACGATGACGGTGTCGATCTCGCCCGCATCGATGAGCTGCTCGAGCTCGGCGATCATCAGGTTTCCGGAGCGGACCGTCCACGGTGCTGCAGACATAGGGGCCTCCCTTGGCTCAAGTGTCGACCATTAGTACCACAGGGCCACACCGCGCACGGCAGACGCGACGAGAATTTTCGTTTCCAAAGGTAGACAACGCCCACCTTTGCGGCCATGCTCAGTTGCCAAGGCGCAGAGCGGCGTCATCGCCCCTGCGCCGACCCATCCCCACCACCCCCAGGAGGACTGAATGGCGGAAACAACCAAGACGACCGGCGGTGTCACGTACACCAGCGTCGACGACACGTACTTCGAGAAGCGCGGACTGCGCCGCTCGGCCGGAGTCTGGGGCCTCTGGGGCCTCGCGGTCGCCGCGGTCATATCCGGCGACTTCTCGGGCTGGAACTTCGGCATCGACTTCGCGGGCTTCGGCGGCATGCTCATCGCCTTCGTCGTGCTCGTCATCATGTACTACGGCCTGACCTTCTCGATCAGCGAGATGTCGGCCGCCATGCCTCACACCGGCGGCGCCTACTCGTTCGGTCGATCGGCCATGGGGCCGTGGGGAGGCCTCATCACGGGTGCCGCGGAGACCATCGAGTACGTGGCTACCACGGCCGTCGTCGTGTTCTTCTCCGCTCAGTACCTCGACGGCGTGACAGGCGGGTTGCTGAACTTCTCGCTCGCCGAGTCGGGCAACATGTGGATCTGGTGGATCGTGCTCTACGTCGCGTTCGTCGCCCTGAACGCCGCAGGTGCGCACATCTCGTTCCGCTTCGCCATCGTCGTGTCGATCATCGCCATCGGCATCATCCTGGTGTTTTCGGTCATGGCGCTCGCCTCGGGCCTGTTCTCGTTCGACAAGCTGTGGGACATGGCGCCCAACCCCGACGTCGCCGGATCGTCGACGTTCCTGCCCGAAGGCTGGCTTGCCATCCTCTTCGCGCTGCCGTTCGCCATGTGGTTCTTCCTCGGCATCGAGGAGCTGCCTCTCGCGGCGGAGGAGTCGCACACCCCGGAGAAGGACATCCCCCGCGCCGGCGTCATCGCGCGCGGCACCCTGATCGTCACCGGCGTGCTCGTGCTCTTCCTCAACACCGGCGTGCTCGGTGCCGAGGCGACGGGCGTCTCGCTCGAACCGCTCCTCGACGGCTTCCGGGCCATCGTCGGCGACGAGCTCGCGGCTCTGCTCGCGATCTTCGCGCTCATCGGCCTGCTCGCCTCGCTGCACGGCATCATGTTCGCCTACGGGCGCAACATGTACTCGCTGTCGCGGGCCGGGTACTACCCGAAGTTCCTGTCGCTCACCGGCAAGAACAAGACCCCGTGGGTCGCGCTGACCGTCGGTGCCGTCGTCGGCTTCGTCGCGATCGTCGTGCTCGACCTTCTCGGTCGGGCCGACCCGGAGGGCCTCGGCGCGGTGGCCGGCGCGATCATCCTCAACATCGCCGTCTGGGGCGCAGTTGTCGCGTACTTCCTGCAGATGGTGTCGTTCCTGATCCTGCGCCGCAAGTTCCCCGACGTGAACCGCCCCTACAAGAGCCCGTGGGGAACGTTCGGCGCCTACAGCGCCGCAGCAATCGCCGCCCTGGTCTTCGTGGGGCTGCTCATCAATCCGGCCTTCCAGGCGGCAATCGTGGCGATCATCATCGTCTACGTGCTCATCCTGCTGGGCTTCGGGCTGCACTACCGCAAGCAGCTCGTGCTGTCTCCCGAAGAGGAGTACGCCATGAGCGGCGGCACGCACGAGCTCACCAAGGAGTGATGGTCGTCTAGCACGACCAGCGCGGGTCGCGAGCGTCGAGCTCGCGACCCGCGCTGCTGTGGGGGGCGGGGATGCTCGGCGCGAGCATTCCCGCGATCACGCGACGGCCGGCACGAGGGTTGGGGCGAACGCGGCCAGGGCATCCCGTCGGCGGGCGCGCCCCGCCGCGAGGCGCGCGAGGACCAGCGAGAGGCCCCCAAGCAGCGCCATGACCGCGACGGCCGCGACGACGCGCGCCGGGTCTCCACCCGCGAGCAGCGCCTGCATGCCATCGACAGCGTATGTGAGCGGCAGTACCGCGCTGAGCGCGGGGAACGGATCGGCGAGCGCCGCGATCGGGATGATGCCGCCCGTCGCGACGATCTGCACGGCGAGCAGCAGCAACGAGACGACGAGCCCCGCGCGCCCGAGCGTGAGCGTGAGCGCCGCGTGCAGGGCCGTGAAGGCCAGCGCGATGACGATCGTGAGCGCGAGGGTCGCGGGAAACAAGGCGAGGTCGACGCCGCTCACGGCGTGCACGAGCACGGTGACGAGCGCGGCCTGCGCGAGGGCGATGAGCGACGCCCGGCCGACGGCCCGGCGCACGATGATGCCGCCCGTCGCCGAAGTGCCAATGACCCCCTGAGCGGCGGGCCGCAGGGCGAGGAAGGTCGCGAGCGCGCCGATCCAGAGCCCGATGGGCACCAGGGTCTCGGCGATGACCGAGCCCACTCCATCGACGGCATTGCTACGGCTGGCCTCGACGATGACGGGCTCGCTCGCCACCGAGCTGTTGCCAGATTCCGGCACCTGGCCCGCGCCCGACGAGAGGCCCGAGGCGAGCTCGTCGACGCCGGTCGCGAGGGTCTCGGCGCCCGTGCTGATCTCAGTCGTGCCGCCCGCGAGCGAGCGGAGGCCGTTCGCGAGCTCGGCGGCCC
Organism: uncultured Microbacteriaceae bacterium; assembly: GCA_964412175.1. GTDB lineage: Bacteria > Actinomycetota > Actinomycetes > Actinomycetales > Microbacteriaceae > Microcella. The sequence goes on from CAYPND010000016.1 coordinate 17,944, forward strand.
CACCACGAAGTTCGGCACCGCCCGCGGCCAGCGCGCTCGCCCCCTCGGCACTGTCGACGATGCCCGACTGGATGCCGTCGAGCCCGCCGTTGAGCGGGGGGATGATCGCGCCTGCGGTGCCCGCGAGCACCTCGGCCGCGGTGATCGCGTCGACGAGGGCCTGCTGGTCGGCGGGGCTGAGGTTCGACGCAGCGATGGCCGGGCCGAGCGCGGCGAGATCGCCCGCGAGGTCGCTCGCGCTCGCGGGGATACCCGCGGCGGCCTGCTGCAGCGGGTCGAGCTGCAGCGCGCCCGCGCGCAACTGCCCGAGCCCCGCCGACAGGCCGCTGACGCCCGTCGTGAAGTCGTTCACGCCGACCGATAGCGATCGCGCTCCCGCGGCCGAGGCGCTCACCCCGGCGCTGAGCTCGACGAGCCCCGAGCTGAGCGCGCTCGCGCCATCGCCGAGCTGGGTCGCGCCGTCGGCGGCCTCGTCGAGGGCAGAGCCGAGCTCGCCGAGCCCGCTCGTGAGGCCGTCGAGGTACTGCGCGGTGATCGCAGCACCGAACTGCTGCGCGAGCCCGCTACCGACGGCCTGCACGACCGAGCCGGCGAGGTAACTGCGGGCGTCATCGGTCTCGATCTCGAGCTCCGCTTGCACGGGATCGGGCGTGCCGATCGTCAGCAGCGAAGCCGAAAAGTCGGCGGGAATGGTGAGCACGGCGTAGACCTCGCCGCGCTCGAGGGCTGCCGCGGCTTCGTCGGCGCTCGTCACGCGCCAGTCGAACCCGGTGTTGTCGCCGCCCGTGAGCTCGGTGACGAGCTGGCGGCCGGCGAACACGATCTGCTCCGCGCCTTCGGCATCGGTCGTCGTGAGCAGCTCGTCGTCGTTCACGACCGCGGCGGGGATGCGCTCGAGAGCGCTCGACTCGCTGCCGACGGAGGCGAGCGCGACGCCCACGAGGGCGAGCGGAACGGCGACCGCCGCGGCCACCGTGAGCCACCGGCGCAGTCGGCCGCGGTGGGCGAGCGGGCTGGGGGTGAGGGCGAGGGCGCCCGATTCGGCGGTCATGCGCCGCTCCTTTCAATGAGGGCGGATGCGGAGTCGAGCCGCACGGTGATCGCTCCTGCCGCGATCGAGCTGCCCGGCCCGCGGCCCCAGACCCGCACGACGGGGGCGGGGGCGAGACGCAGCACGAGGGCGTCGATCAGGGCAATGTCATCGGGCGCGAGCGCGTCGTCGCGATGGTCGAGCACGATTACAGGGGTCGCATCGAGCGTCGCGACGGCCGCGAGCACGAGCGCGCGGCGGCGGGCGTCGAGCCCGGCCACGATCGTCTCGGGGTCGGCGATGCCGCGCGGCTCGATGCCGAGAGCGCTGAGCGACGCCGCGAGTCGGGCGATCCAGCGGCGCGTGCGGCGCAGCCCGCGCGGGTATCCCGCCGCGAGGGCGATACGCTCGCTCACGAGCGCGGCGATCGTCACTGTCGGGGTGAGCCGGTCACCGCTCACGTCGACGAGCGTCACACGCCGCGACGCGCGGCCCGCCTCCGAGGGCAGCACGGCGCCCGCGACGACCGCACGTCCCGAGCGCGGCGGGAGGTAGCCCGCGAGCGTCGCGCCCGCGAGCCGGCGCTCGGCCGAGCCGCCCACGAGGTCGAGCCGTGAGCCGGGCGTGGCGACGAGTGTGAGCTCGGCATCCGTGCCCTTGAGGCCCAGGTGGTCGGCGACGATGACGGCGTCGCCCTGGGCGTCGGCCCAGGAGCGGTGGTCGCGATGGTGGCGTAGCTTCTCGCCCTCGACGTCGAGGTCGGGCAGGGCGCGGTCGAGCGCGCGCGGGAACCACCACGCGGCGCGCCCGAAGAGCGCCATGAGCGCCGGGCCGAGCGTCATGCGCACGATGAAGGCGTCGATCGCGATGCCGACCGCGAGGCTCAGCGCGATGGGCTTGATGAGACCCGAGCCCTCGGGCACGAAGGCCGCGAAGACGAAGAACATGATGAGCGCTGCGGCCGTGACGACGCGCGCGCCGTTGGCGAAGCCGTCTTCGATCGAACGGCGCGCGTCTCCTGTTCGCACAAACTCCTCGCGCATGCCCGAGACGAGGAAGACCTCGTAGTCCATCGCGAGGCCGAAGAGCACGGCCATGAGAATGATGGGCATGAAGCTCAGGATGGGTCCGGGCTCGGCGTTCAGCAGCTCGGCGCCCCAGCCCCACTGGAAGACGGCGACCGTGACGCCCATGGCGCTGCCGACCGAGAGCAGGAAGCCCAGCGCGGCCTTGACGGGAACGAGCGCCGAGCGGAAGACGGCCATGAGCAGAATGACCGACAGGCCGACGACGACGAGCCCAAAGGGCACGAGCGCACCCGTCAGCCGGGTCGAGATGTCGATACCGACGGCCGTGACGCCCGTGACGGCGAGCGGCGTGCCGAACTCGGCCTCGATGTCGTCACCCGCGGCCCGCAGCCCGGCCACGACGAGCTTCGTGGCCGGGTCGTCGGGCGCGGTCTCGGGCGCGACTTGGAAAATCGCGGTCTCGAGGCCCGGCGAGGGGATGCCCGGGCTCACGCTCGCGACGCCGTCGACCCGCTCGAGCTCGCCGCGGATGGCCGCGAGGTCGTCGAGGATGTCGGTCGTCTGCGTGATGTCGAGTGTGACGAGAAGGGGACCAGCCGTACCCGGCCCGAAGGCGTCGGCGATGATGTCGTAGGCCTCGCGCTGCGTCGAACCTGCGGGCTCGCTACCGCCGTCGGGAAGGTTGAGATCGAGGGCGAACGCCGGGATTGAGAGCACACCGAGCACGGCGACGACCGAGATGCTCGTGAGGACGGGGTGCTTCATGACCCCGCGCACCCAACGACGCCCTATGGTCGGGGCGGTCGAGGCGTCGGGGTGCGCCCGCTTCCACGCCCGAGACCCCTCGCGCGGCACGAGCTTCGCGCCCGCGACGCCCAGCAGAGCGGGCAGCAGCGTGACCGCGGCGGCGATCGCGATGAGCACGGCGAAGGCCGCGCCGACGCCCATGACCGAGAGGAAGGGCACGCCCACGACGAGCAGACCGAGCAGCGCGATGATGACGGTCGCACCCGCGAAGACGACGGCGCTACCGGCGGTGCCCACGGCGACCGCCGCCGATTCGGCCGGATCCATGCCGCGCGCGAGCTGCCCGCGGTGCCGCGACAGGATGAAGAGCGCGTAGTCGATGCCCACCGCGAGGCCGATCATGACGGCGAGCAGCGGCGCCGAGCTCGACACCGGCAGGAAGGCCGCGAGGCCGAGGATCGCCCCGACGACGATGCCGACGCCGATGAGCGCGGTCGCGAGCGGCATCCACGCCGCTCGCAGCGAGCCGAAAGTGATGATAAGCACAGCGCCTGCGAAGAGCACGCCGAGCAGTTCGCTGACGGTCAGGCCGACGGTCGTGTCTTGGAACACCTGGCCGGCGAACTCGACGCGCACGTCGACCGTCTCCGCCGTGGCGACGAGCGCCTCGATCGTCTCGTCCGAGATGTCGGAGGACGCCCCGTCGAGCTGCACGCGCACGATCGCCACCGTCTCGTCGTCGCTCACCTGCCCGTCGGCGAACTCGTCGAAGGGGCCGAGCACCGAGTCGACGCCGTCGACGCCGATGAGCGCGCGCTCGAGCGCGTCGATCTCATCGCGGATGCCCGCATCCGTCACGATGGAGCCCTCAGGGGCGACGACCACGGCCTGGGCGCTCGCTCCCGAGACCGCCGGGAAGAGGGCGTCGAGCTGGTCGAGTGCCACTTGCGACTCGGTGCCGGGAATGCTGAAGGTCTCGTCGGTCTGCCCGCCGAGCACGAGGCCGCCGCCGATGGTGGCGGCGAACACCACGAGCCAGGCCACAATGACAAGGCGGGCGCGACGGTACGAGAACCGGCCGAGCCGGTAGAGGAGCGTGGCCATGACGGTCTTTCTCAATCGACCCGCGCGGTGGCGGGCGCAGCGGTGGGCACGAGCAGCTCGGTGATGACGGTGATGAGGGCCTCGCGCAACTCGCCCGCGCTTTCGGCATGCTCGACCCCCAGCTCGTCGGCGGAGGCGAGGCAGTAGGCGGCACCGCCGAGGGCGATGCCGAAGCGCAACTTCTCGACGGTCGAACTCGGAGCGAGCTCGAAGAACTCGGCAAGTCGGCGCATCTGCTCGAGCGCCCGGTGCACGACGGGAACGTCCTCGAGCGTCGCACCCTGATTGATGACGAAGTGCACAACCTGACGATGCGCGAGCAAGACGTCGACAAACTGCTCGACGAAGGCCGGCAGCTTCTCGGGGGCGAAGGTGTCGATGCCCATGCCGTCGACGAACCCGCGCAGGTCGTCGACCGCGGGGCTGATGGCGGCTTCGAGCAGCCGCTCTTTTGAGTCGTAGTGGTAGAGAACGCTCGCCTTTGAGGTTCCGACGAGGTCGGCGATGCGCTGCAACGAGGTGCCGGCGTAGCCAGCGGTCGCGAACTCGTCGAGCGCGACATCGCGCAGCTGTTCGTGGAGAGTCATACCCCCACCGTACTGACCGATCGGACAGGTCTCTGACCGATCGGACAGTTTCGAAGCATGCTCTGGGCCGAGTCTCAGGCTCGACCTCCGCCCGCCCCCACCCGCTAGCGTGGAGTCTGACACGGGAGGTCGCATGCGCAAGTACATCCTCAACGGCGCCGTCCTCGGCGCCGCCTTTTCCGCGGTCGGCGTCATTAACGCGACCCGCAGCGGCCCGCGCGACTGGCGCCTCGCCCTTATGTGGGTGAGCTGGGGCATCAGCGTCGCGATCGCCGTCGGCACCGTTCTTGAGGAGAACCGCGAGCGCGACCTGCTCGAGCTCGACGATTAGGGCGAGCGTTCCCCTCCCGGTGCGGCCGGGTTAGGCCCGCGCGGTGAGCGCCATCGCTCCGCCGAGCCCGATGAGGGCGATGCCGCCTGTCGCCCGCATGCCACTCATGCGCCGGGGGTTCGTGGCGAACCAGTCACGCGCGGCGCCCGCCGCGAGCGCGTAGACGCTATCGCCCGCAACGCCTAGCACGAGGAAGATCGCCCCGAGCTCGAGCATTTGCAGCACGGGGCTGCCCTCCCCCGGAACGACGAACTGCGGCAGGGCTGCCACGAAAAACACGATCGTCTTGGGGTTGCTGATCCCCACGAGGAAGCTCTCGCGCAGCAGGCGCGCGGGCCGCGCCGACACCGCGGAGACATCGGCGTCGACCGCGACGCCCCGATGGCGGATCGCCTGGATGCCCAGCCAGACCAGCACGAGCGCTCCGACGATCTTCAGCACCGTGAACAGGACGACCGACTGCGCGACAAGCACACCGAGTCCGGCGGCCACAGCGATGATCTGGATGGCGACTCCGGCCGCGTTGCCGAGCACGCTCAGGAGCGCGCCGCGCTTGCCGAGCACGAGCGCGCGGCCGATGACGAAGAGCACGCTCGGGCCGGGAATGGCGATGATGACGACCGCAGCGACGACAAAGGCGAGCAGTTCGGGCAGGGGCACCATGGGCTCGATCTTAAGTGAATCCCGGCCCCGGGACGCGCTAGAGCTGCCAGGGCAGCAGCACACCGATGACGATGAAGAGGCCGCCGGTCGCGCGATTGAACCAGCGCCCCGCTCGGGCGAGCATCGGCTGCACGCTCTGCGAGAGCGCCGCCACCACGAGCTCGAACACGATCTCGATGACGATGAACGTCGACGCCATGATCGCGAACTGCACCAGCAGGTCGCCCTCGGGGTCGATGAACTGGGGAAGGAAGGCGACGAAGAACAGGATGCCCTTGGGGTTGGTCACCGCGGCGAGCAGTCCCTGCTGGAAGAGCGACCAGCCGGAGGTGCTCGGCCGATCACTGCTCGACGCGAGCGCGATCGCGGGCGCCCGCCACACCTGCACACCGAGGAAAACCAGGTAGGCGCCGCCGACCCACTTGAGCACGGTCAGGATGTCGGGCACGGCGATCAGCAAGGCGCCGACGCCGAACATCGAGACCGCGATGACGATGAGGAAGCCGAGAGCCCCGCCGAGCACGGTGACGGCGGTGCGTCGCGCGCCGTAGAGCGCGCCGTGCGTCAGGGCGAGCAGGCCGTTGGGGCCCGGGGTGAAGGATAGGCCGATCGCGGCGATCAGGAAGATCAGCCAGGTGTCGATGCTCACGTCACCATCCTGCCGTGTCGCGCGCTCGCGTCACCATCCTGCCGTGTCGCGCGCTCGCGGCGCCACGCGCGGCGGCCGGTGGTCGACGGGCGGCTGTCGACGAGCGGCTGTCGACGAGCGCGGCGGAAGAATGCGAAAGGCCCTGCGCTGGCGAGAGCAGCAGGGCCGTTCGTACACCCCCCGGGACTTGAACCCGGAACCCACTGATTAAGAGTCAGTTGCTCTGCCAATTGAGCTAGAGGTGCGCAGCCGCGGGTGGCGCGGCCGAGGTCAGAGTCTACGCGGCCCGGAGCCGTTTCATCAAACCCGTGACGTGGTGCGGGCACCGGAGCCGATCGCGACGGCCTCGCGGTAGTGGGCGATGATCTGATCGCCGAGCCGCGCCCACGTGCGCGCGGCGACCGAGTCGCGTGCCGCTGCCGCGAACGCTCGACGTTTGGCGTCGTCGCCGACCAGGTCGAGCACTCGCGCTCGCAGGTCGTCGAGGTCGCCGGGGCGGTAGAGCCACCCGGTGCGGCTACTCTGCACGAGGTCGACGGGGCCACCGCGCCCCGTGGCGACGACCGGCACGCCGCTCGCGAGCGCCTCCTGCACCGTCTGGCAGAAGGTCTCGTTTTCGCCGGGATGCACGAAGACGTCGAAGCTCGCGACCGCCCGCGCCAGTTGCGCACCGCCGAGGAACCCGAGGAAGGCCGCATCGGGCAGCAGCCGTTCGAGACCCGGGCGGCTCGGGCCGTCGCCGATGATGACGAGCCGGGTGCCGGGGATAGCGGCGAGCGCGCGCAAGTCATCCACCTGCTTCTCGGGGGCGAGGCGCCCCACATACCCGATGATGAGCTCTCCCCCGGGCGCGACCGTGCGCCGCCAGCGAACGCTGCGCCGCTCGGGTGCGAAGCGCACGCCGTCGACGCCGCGCGCCCAGTGCCGCAAGCGCGGCACTTCGAGGGCCTCGAGCTCGGCCATCGCCGAGGTCGAGGGCGCGAGCGTGAGGGTGGCGCGACGGTGGATACGCGCGACATGGCGCGTGAACGCCGGGGCGAGCGCGGCCACCCCGTAGCGGCGCGCGTACCCGGGCACATCGGTCTGGTAAACGGCCACGGTCGGCACCCCGAGCGCGTCGGCCGCCCGGAGGGCCTGCCACCCAAGCAGGAAGGGCGAGGCGAGGTGCACGACGTCGGGTCGGAACTCGCGGAGCACGGCCGTGAGCCGCGGCACGCTTGTCACCGTCAGGCGCAGCTCAGGATACCCCGGGAGGGGCGTCGACGGCAGCCGCACGAGCCGGGCGCCGTGCAGGGCGGGGGCGTAGGGCTGCGCGTCGTGACGCGGCGCGATGACGAGGGTCTCGTGGCCCTGGGCGTGCAAGTGACGCAGCACCTGCAGCAGCGAGTTCACGACCCCGTTCATCTGGGGCAGGAAGGTCTCGGCGATCACAGCGACTCTCACCGCTCCAGGGTGACTGGTCGGCGGGGAGCCTGCACCGAAAAACGGGGGCGCGCGTCGAGAGTTCACGCAGTGTTCCCCGACCGCTTGATTCCGGGCCGTAGACCTGTTTCGTGGACGACCCCTGGCTCGCCGTGCTCGTGCAGTCACCCTGGCTGCTCCCCGCCCTGTTCCTTCTCGTGGTCGGTGATGCGTTCTTCGTCGTGCTGCCGAGCGAGACGGTCGTTGTGGCTCTTGGGGCGCTCGCGGGCGCGACCGGCTCGCCTCCCCTCGTGCCGATCATCGCGGTCGCTGCGGTCGGCGCGATCGTCGGCGATGCCCTGTGCTTCGCGATCGGGCGACGAACGGGTCTCGACCGCTGGCGGTGGCAGCGTCGGGGACCCGTTCGCGCCGCGATCGACCGGGCGCGCCGCGCGGTCCTCACACGCCCCGCCGTACTCATCTTCACCGCGCGCTACGTTCCGTTCGCCCGCATCGCGGTGAACCTCACGGCGGGGGCGAGCGGATTGGCACCGCGTCGCTTCTTGCCGCTGTCGGCCGCCGCGGGCACAGCCTGGGCGATCTACAACACCCTCGTCGGAGCCTTCTTCGGCGTCGCGCTCCCCGACCTGCCCGTGCTCGCCGTCGCCCTCTCGGTCGTCGTGGCGATCGGGCTCGGTCTGGCGATCGACGCCCTCGTGGGCCGCGCGATCAAACGCCGAGAAGAGCGCGAGAGCGGTCAGTGATGCGCCCGGGAGCGAGGTACCGCCAACCAGCGCTCTGCCAGCGCTGAGCATCCAGGCACAGCCGCCCGTCGATGACGATGCGGCCCCCCGCCAGTGTCGCGAGCGCGACGGGGTCGAGCTCGCGGTACTGCCGCCACTCGGTCAACACGAGCACGGCATCGGCCGCCGTCACGGCCTCGATGACGCCCGAGCGGTAGTCGAGCGCCGGGGCGAGAGGCCGGGCGGTCTCGACCGCCGCCGGGTCGGTCGCCACGACGCGCGCGCCCTCGGCGGCGAGGCGGCGAGCGATGTCGAGGGCGGGCGAGTCGCGCACATCGTCGGAGTCGGGCTTGAAGGCCAGGCCCAGCACGGCGATGCGGCGGCCGCGCAGCGTGCCGCCGAGGGCCTCGCGCGTGAGCGCGACGACCCGGTCGCGGCGGCGCAGGTTGATGGCGTCGACGTCGCGCAGGAAGTCGAGGGTGGGGCCGACCCCGAGCTCCTCCGCCCGGGCGATGAATCCGCGGATGTCTTTCGGCAGGCATCCCCCGCCGAATCCGATGCCGGCGTTGAGGAACCGCCGGCCGATACGCGCGTCGTGCCCGATCGCGTCGGCGAGGTGCGTGACGTCGGCCCCGACAACCTCGGCGATCTCAGCCATTGCGTTGATGAACGAGATTTTCGTCGCGAGGAAGGCATTGGCCGCGACCTTGACGAGCTCGGCCGTGGCGAGATCGGTGACCATGCGCGGCGAGCCGGCGATCAGCAGCTCGGCGTAGACCCGGTCGAGCACACCCGCCGATCGCGTGTCGTCGGGGGCGACCCCGTAGACGAGCCGGTCGGGCTCGAGCGAGTCGCGCACGGCGAAGCCCTCGCGCAGGAACTCGGGGTTCCAGGCGAGCGCCGCCCCGGCGCTCGCTACCTCGGGCAGCAGCGCCTGCGCGGTACCGACGGGAACGGTCGACTTTCCGACGATGAGGTCGCCGGGGGCGGCGATGGCGAGCACGGCCCGCATCGCGGCGTGCACCGCCGTGAGGTCGGCGGAGCCGTCGGGCCGTTGCGGCGTGCCGACGGCGATGAAGTGCACCGCCGCCCCGCGGGCCGCCTCGATGTCGGTGCTGAACGACAGCCCGCCCGCCGCGATGCCGCGCTCGAGGAGCTCGGTGAGCCCCGGCTCGAAGAAGGGAGCGTCACCCTTCGCGAGCGTGTCGATCTTGAGCGGGTCGACATCGATGCCGACCACCTCGTGCCCGAGCTCGGCCATGGCCGCCGCGTGCACCGCTCCGAGATATCCGCATCCGATCACCGAGATCCGCATGCTCGAACGCTAGGCAGGCCACGTGAATAAGGGTCGACGCCCACGTGGACCACGGGTGGCGAGTCGACGGCCACCGGTCGGCGCGGCGCGGTCAGCGGCGGCCTCACGGCGGCGGCGCGGCGCGCTCGGCGACCGCTCAGGCGATGACCGGCGCGCATCCATACACTAACCACGCGGCGCCTGGTCCTGGGCGCCTCCCCCGTCGCGAAGGAGCCCCTCATGGCCCAGCCCCGCCTCGAGGCCGGTACCCCGGCCCCCGCCTTCACTCTCGCCGACAAAGACGGCGCCTCGGTCTCGCTCTCCGACTACACAGGCACGAAGGTCGTGCTGTACTTCTACCCCGCCGCGAGCACTCCCGGCTGCACGACCCAGGCCTGCGACTTCCGCGACAACCTGGCCTCGCTGCAGGCGGCCGGGTATGTCGTGCTCGGGGTGTCGAAAGACAAGGCGGATGCCCTGCAGAAGTTCGCCGCCGACGAGCACCTGACCTTCCCGCTGCTGAGCGACCCCGAGCTGGCCGTGCACCACGCCTACGGCACCTACGGCGAGAAGTCGATGTACGGCAAGACGGTCATGGGCGTCATCCGCTCGACCTTCGTCATCGACGAGCGGGGCGTGATCGAACACGCGCTCTACAACGTCAAGGCCACGGGCCACGTCGCGAGCCTGCGCAAGAAGCTGGGCCTCGACTAGAGGCTCAGCCGTTCGGCACAGCGCTAGGCCTCGACTAGTCGCGCTGGTCGAGGAACCGCGTCACGGGGGTGCTGAGGATGAGCACGAGACCGACCACGGCCGTCGCGATGACCCACCACCCGATGTCGGGGCGCGGGATGAACCCCTGCACAGTGCCAACGCCGGTCGCGAGCTGCAAGAACTCGTAGGTGAGCACGCTCCCGCGCGTCCACGCGCGGCCGCGGTGCACGCCGCGCGTCATGGCGATGAGCCACACCGCCACGAACAGCACAAGCACGGTGAGCGCGATCGCCGTGGGCGGGAACTGCGCCTCTGCGAGCAGCAGCTCGACCACGAGGAACCCCGTGATGACGACGAGAAGCGCCGCCTGGCCAGCGAGCAGGATGACCAGCACGGTGACGAACGGCGAACGTCGGGTGTCTTCCAAGCGAACCATCCCATGCGTACCTATTGATTTGACAACCAGCCTATGGGAACCTATACGAGGTTGATGTGACGCCTACAAAGCGGTGGGCGACGTTCCCAGAACCTTCTCTCTCATCGAAACCGTTGGTGCGAGCACCGACGATGTAGCGCGTCTGTCAACCTTCGGCGCGTGCTACCTGACCCACACCAAAGGAGCACTCCCCCATGGACTGGCGCGACAAAGCAGCCTGCCTCACCGCCGACCCCGAGTTGTTCTTCCCGGTCGGCAACACCGGCCCTGCGGTCGACCAGATCGAGAAGGCGAAGGCTGTCTGCGGCCGATGCTCGGTCACGGAGACCTGCTTGCAGTACGCCCTCGAGACGAACCAAGACTCGGGCGTCTGGGGGGGGCTCAGCGAAGACGAGCGCCGCGCCCTCAAGCGCCGCGCCGCTCGCGCCCGCCGCGCCTCATAGTCACACTCCTCAGGCGCGGCGCTTGAGGTAGAGGAGCGGCACGTCGATCGTCACCTCGGTGCCTTCGCCCTCCAGCGTGTGCCAGTCGATCGCTCCGCCGAGTTCGCCCTGGATGAGCGTGCGCACGATCTGGGTGCCGAGCCCCGAGCCGACCTTGCCCTCGGGCATGCCCTCCCCGTTGTCGCGCACCTTGACCGACAGCGCCTCGTCGGTGCGCGAGGCGATGATCTCGACCTCGCCGTCGGGCCGGCCTTCGAGCCCGTGCTCGACGGCGTTTGTGACGAGCTCGGTGAGGGCGAGCGCGAGCGGCGTCGCATACTCACTCGGCAGGGTTCCGAAGCTGCCGCTCGACGTGGGCCGAACAACCGTGTTGTGGCTCGAAGCTACCTCGGCGATGAGCATGAGCACCCGCGAGAACACCACGTCGAAGTCGACGTTCTGGGTGAGCCCTTCGCTGAGGGTGTCGTGCACGACGGCGATCGCGGCCACGCGGCGCATGGCTTGCGTCAGGGCATCCCGCGTCGCGTCGGCGTGCGATCGACGAGCCTGGATGCGCAGCAGTGAGGCGACCGTCTGCAGGTTGTTCTTCACGCGGTGGTGGATCTCGCGGATCGTCGCGTCTTTCGTGATGAGCTCGCGCTCCTGGTGCCGCACCTCGGTGACGTCGCGCACGAGGATGATCGCGCCGATGCGTCGCCCCTCGCGCAGCAGCGGGATCGTGCGCAGCGTCACGGTGACCCCGCGCGACTCGATGTCGGTGCGCCACGGCGCTCGGCCCGTGACGACGAGCGGCAGCGACTCGTCGACCTGCTGCGTGCGCCCCGCGAGCAGGCTCGTGGTGACCGTCGCGAGCGACTGGCCTTCGAGCTCGCTCGCGTACCCCATGCGGTTGAAGGCGCTCAGCCCGTTGGGGCTCGCAAAGGTCACGATGCCGTCGAGGTCGAGGCGGATGAGGCCGTCGCTCGCGCGCGGGGCACCGCGCCGGGGCCCGCTCGGCGCCGCGAGGTCGGGGAAGTCGCCCGCCGCGATCATGGCGAACAGGTCGTTGGCGCACTCGTTGAACGTCAGCTCCTGCCGGCTCGGCATGCGCGCCTCGCTGAGGTTCGTGTGCCGCGTGATGATGGCGATCGGATGCTCGCTCACGCCCTTGCCGCCCCGCCCGCCGCGCCGCAGCACGGGAACGGCCCGCACGCGCGTGGGCGTCTCCTCGTACCAGTCGGGCGCAGACGAGTCGACGATCTGCGCGGTCTCGGCCGCCTGCGTCACCTGCCGGCGCCACTCGGGCTTGACCTCCTGGCCCACGAAGTCGCGGTAGAACAGGGTCGCCGAGCTGCTGGGCCGCGCGTGCCCGACGGCGACGAACGACCCCGCGCGCGTCGGCACCCACAGCACGATGTCGGCGAAGGCGAGATCGGCGATGAGCTGGCCCTCGGCGAGTAGCAGGTGCAGCCATTCGATGTCGACCTCGTCGGCATCGCTGTTCTCGTGCACCAGGTCTGAGAGCGTCGACACGCGTCCAGGCTAGTCGGTTGCCCATGAGGTACCGTGCTGAGCACAACTCGCGGAGGAGCGCTCGTGACCGTCGCCTTTCTGCTCACCACGCTCGTCGTCGTGGCGACGCCCGGAACCGGAGCCGTGTACTCCATCGCTGTGGGGCTCTCGCGCGGCGCACGCGCCGGCATCATCGCCGCGGTCGGCTGCACGCTCGGTGTACTCCCGCACATGATCGCCGCGATCACAGGACTCGCCGCCCTCCTCAACACCTCTGCGATCGCGTTCCAGACCATCAAGTGGCTCGGAGTGGCGTATCTGCTGTGGCTCGCCTGGCAGACCCTGCGCGATACCTCGGCGATCGAGCTCGACTCATCGAGCGCACCCCCGTCGGCGTGGCGCATCATTCGCACCGCGGTGCTCATCAACCTGTTGAACCCCAAGCTGACGATCTTCTTCTTCGCCTTCCTGCCCCAGTTCGTTCCGGCGGCAGACCCGAACGGCACCTGGCTCATGATCGGCCTGAGCACGGTGTTCATGGGCGTGACCTTCGTCGTCTTCGCGCTCTACGGCGTTTTCGCTGCCACGATGCGCCGCCAGGTCATCACTCGGCCACGCGTTCTGGCGTGGCTGCGCCGAACGTTCGCCGCGACCTATGTGCTGCTCGCCGGTCGCCTCGCCCTCGAGAGTCGGTAACCCCGGTGCTGTTTCGCCACGACCCCGCGCTTCTCAATGAGTTCGCACAGCTCTCCGTGGCGACCCTTCATCTCGATGCCGTCGATGCGCTCGTCGTCGCGCCCGATGCCGTTCGAGAGCGACTCGAGCGGGCGCGTGCACGGCTGACCGACAGGCCCGAGAGCACCTGGCCATCGGTCGCGGCGTGGCGCCGCGCCTTCTCACAACTCGGGCTGAAGCCGACCCAGTACCGGTGTGCGTCAGAGTCGCTGCTGCGCCGCCTGCGAACCGAAGGATCCCTCCCGGCGATCCACCCGCTTGTCGATACCTGCAATGTCCTCTCGGCTGAGTCCGGCATTCCGATCGCGGTCTTCGATCTTGAGCACGTCCTGGGCGACCTCACGGTTCGCCGTGCCCACGGCACCGAGTCGTACCAGTCGTTCGCTGGCGCGGTCGAGCACCCCGATCCGGGCGAAGTGGTCTTCGCCGACGATGCCGAGAACGCTCACGCCCGTCGATGGTCGCACCGTCAGAGCGCGCTCTCGGCGATCTGCCCCGCAACCCGGTCGGTTCTCGTCGTGATTGAAGCGATGCACGAGTCGGGCGCGCGCGATGTGCGGAGCGTGCGGGCCGCCCTCATCGACCTCGTCGGTGACGGCTGCGTGGTCAGATCTGCGTGATGCGCCAGCGCAGAACGGTTGGTTGAACGCTATCCCGCTGCGCGGGCAGTGCGTCGTCGAGCCCAGAACGGCCGGCCCCAGCGGGGGCCGGCGCTCGTCGCCGGGGTTCGCGTGAACCCGAGCGCATCGGCGAGCTCGGCGATGCCGCGACTCAGCGCCGAGCGCGGCGCGGCGAGCGGCACCGGCCGGGCAGTGAGCAGGGCGGCGTCGGCGGCATCCGGATCATCGTCGATGAGTACGGCGTCGCGGATGCCGGCGAACCGGTCGAGCGTCTGCCGTACCTGCCGGTGCGGGTCGATGCCGAGCACGGATGCTCGCACACGATTGATCACAATGCGCACGCGCGCGGTCTCGATCGTCTCGAGCAGGTCGGCGTGCGTGCGCAGCAGCCGCGCGAGCCCGAGCGGATCGGCCGCGCCGACGGCGACCACCTCGTCGGCGGCCCGCAGCGCGGCGATCGTCGCGGCGTTGCGCCGGGGCGCGTGCAGATCGCTACTGACTTCCTCGTCGCTCTCGAGGCTGAAACCCGCGTCGACCACGACGATCTCGCGCCAGTTGCGGCATTGCTCGAGCACGGTCGTCACGCGGCCCGATGAGAGCTCGGGCCACCGGTGCGGTCGGCCGATGCCCGTGAGCACCGCGAAGGGGGCGCCCGCCGCCGCGGGGGCTGACTGCGCGACGCGGTCGAGTTCGGCGGAGGTGAGCGCTTCGGCTCCGGCGAGGCGGCACGCGGCGGCGAACGCGGGCGACTCATCGAGCAGTCCGAGGGCGGGCGCGATGGTGCCCCCGTAGGTGTCGGCGTCGACGAGGCACACCTCGTGACCGCGCGCCGTGAGCTCGGCCGCGAGACCGATTGCGATCGTCGAGCGCCCCGGAGCGCCCGCCGGACCCCAGACGGTGATGATGCGCGGAATGCGCGCGGGCGCGGTGGGGGCGGCGGGGGCGGCGGGGGGCGCGCTCGCGGGCGCGAGAGACGGCCCCTGCAGATCGGGTGCGGTGGGCGACTCCGCCCGCCCGGCCGGCATCGGCGGTGCGACCCAGGCGGGCGCGGCGAGAACCCCGAGGTCGAGCACGCCGTCGACGCCCTGCCGCAGCACGTCGTGCAGGCCGAGGCGCTGCGCTCCGACCGAGAGCGACGCCTCGGCGGCGACGACGAGGCAGCTGCGCACCCCGAGCAGGTCGCACGATCCGACGACCGTCGCCGTCGCCACGGCTGGGTGGTCGGACAGCAGCACCATGTCGGGCGCCCGTTGGGCGACCTGCGCGAGCACCTCGTCCTGATCGATCGCCCGCCACGCCACCTGGTGGCCCGCCCGCAGCACCGCGAGCTCGATCGCGTCGAGGTCGAGGCCGGGAACCGCGAGCGCTACGAGCACCTCAGCCCCCGATCGCGAGCGAGGCGGGGATCGCCGACAGTGCGTCGCCGTTGGCGAGGGCGTGCAGGATGCGCGCGACATCGCGCCGTGGAACGAGTATCTCGATGCGGCCCGCCTCGGTGCCCGTCACGATGCCCTCCTCGGTCACGGTGCGCACGAGCTGGGTGCCCGAGGCGATGACGGCGGGAGCCCCGAAGCGCCCGGCGTCGAGAGCAGGAGCCGACCAGAGATCGAGCGCGTCGCCCGGCCGCACCGTCGCCCCGAGCGCGGTCGAGAGAGCGACCACGACGGTCGTCGCGCTCGGGCCGCGCGCATCGCCGACCGCGGCCCGCGGCACGAGCTCGCCCGCCCCGATCGTGCGCGTGACGATGAGCCCCTCGGCCGGAACGTCGTCGGGCGTGAGGTAGCCGTGGCCCTCGATGCCGAGGGCCACGCGACGCACCTCCAGGTCGTCGATCGTGAGCAGGCGCCCGGCGGTGAGCAGGGTGGGCGCCGTGAGCACGTCCTCTCCCTCGTCGGCCGCGGTCACGATGCCGACGACCGCGGCGACCGACGCGACGACGAGAGCCAGGCCGACGAGCAGTCGCGCGTCGAGACGATGCGACGACCGCGCGGTCGATGCAAGAGATGGTGCCTCGGTCATGATTCCTCCAGAGGGCAAAGAGTTGCGGATCGCGACCGATCCTGACGATTCATCGAGAGCGACTCGTGCAGTTATCCACATCCCGGGTGGGAGAGAGCCCCGCGGTCAATAATCGAGACATGACGGACCCGTCGACGCCGCCCCTCGGGCGATTCCTCACCCTCACCGATGTCGCAGAGCTGCTCAGCCTCAGCACCCGCGAGGTCTTGGCGCTCGTGCGTTCGGGCGAGCTACCCGCGATCCGCTTGGGCCTAATCGGCCAGTGGCGCGTCGAGCAGACGGCGCTCGAATTGTTCATCGCCGACAAGTACGACGAGAGCCGCCGGCTCGCCCTGTGGAACGAGGCGCAGTACGCCGACGTCGCCGAGCTCTTCGGCGAGCGCCGCGCCCGGCCCTGACCGGCGAAGGCCCTCACGGGCGCAGATCTCACTCATTCAGACCCTGACGAGCAGCACCTGGTCCAACGGGATCACACGCACCTGCTGCACTTCAGGCGCACGTCGCACCCGATCGCGATCGTGCTCGGCGAGATCGAGATGGTCGCGACCAACCCGGTCGATCGTGCCCGTGGCATCGCCCGTGAGCGTGCGCACCATGACGGTCGCCCGGCGTCGGCAAAGGTCGCGCAGCAGAAACGCGATGCCGAGGCGCGCAGCGAGCTCGGATCGCTCGCGCAGCGGCTCGAGCGAGATCGTCGCCTGGGCGGGGTCGAGCATCAGGGCTTCGACGGCCGAGAACGGAACGATCGCCTGGTCGCGCCCTGGCGTCTCGCCGACATCGCCGGCCATCCAGTCGCGCCCGACCGTAACGATCCCGAGCCGCAGCACCTCGCCAGAGCGCAGTCGGCACCGGATGCGCGCAGAGCCGACATCGCTCGATGCGCGCAGCGCCACGAGCCGATCGCGCATCGGGAGGCGGCCGAGGCGCAAACGCTCCTCCTCGTGGCGCAGGTCGGCCTCCTCCGACTGCAGCTCGTGCTCGAGCTGGCCGGCGAGGTCGTCGAAGAGATGGTCCCAGCGCATGTCGAGACCGTAGCGATCGCCTCCGACGCCGAGAAGGCAGTTCTCCACAGTTCGAGGATTCCTCTTTACGAATGAGGAATCTTTTGCTTGAGTGGTGACGCCCCGCACGGGGTGCACCATTCGGTCTGCCGCCTTTCGGGATGGCGCGGGACCACCACGTTCACCTCAGGGAGAAGGAGCAGACCGTGACCGCCGCCCAGCGCATCGCCTCACCGAGTATCACACCGCGGAGCAGCACCACGCAGAGCGGCACCGCCACGCCCGCCGCGGTCGGTCCGGCACCGCGAGGGCGCGGCTCGCTCGCGCGCATCGCACACGAAGAGTTCTTCGACTACCAGCCCACCTCGACCGCCGACCTGCCCGACCCACGCCCGCTTGTCGAGAATCTGACGCGCTGCGTCATCGAGATCCTCGCGGGCGCACGCGATCTCGAGCAGGTGGCCCGCTGGGTCACCGACGACGTGTACCGCACCCTTCTGAGCCGGGCATCCATCAGCGCCCGCGCGCGGGCCGCCCGGAGGGCGCCAGTCATCCGCCCCACCTTCTCGGTCGGAACCCCGCGCCTGAGCCGGCCGCGCGACGGCGTCATCGAGGCCGTCGCGATCGTGACGAGCCGCGCTCGCGCCCGCGCCGTCGCCATCCGCCTCGAAGGCCTCGACCGCCGCTGGCGCGCGAGCGCCATCACCGTGCTCTAGTCGCATCGACACTCGCGCTCGGCAGCACCCCGGCGCACGCGCCCGGCAGCACCCCCGCGTCGGGGCGAGGCCCGAACGGCGGTCGAAGTGGTCGACAGCGCGCGACCGCCGGGCCTCAACGCGGTGCTGCGCGCGGCCCACACGGGCAAGGCGTGTGGTCGAGCATGGTGGGGTTCTCGGCACTCGCGAGCTCGGGCGCGATCTCCCTGGCGCTCTCGGGGCTGCTCGTGAGCACCTCGATCGCGGTCGACCGCAGCGACCTGCGCTCATGGCGACCGCGAACGGTGCGGGCTAACGGCCCTTCTTTTTCTCCTGGGCGCGGCGCTGTGCGCGGTTGACGGGCGCGGGGCCGGCAGGCGCCGCGGGCTGCTTTTGCCCGAAGGCTCCCGTCGAGCTGCCCTGGCCCTGGCCGTTCTGCGGCTGACCCTGGGGCGCGCGACGCGTGGGCGCGGCGGCCGGGGCCGCGGCCGGGCCGCCGAATGCGGCGGAGACCTGCGGCGCCGCCTGGCGGGCCGCATCCGTCGGGGCCTGCAGCACCTGGCCGCGCTGGTTGCGCACCTCGACGTCGCCATCGGCCGAGGGGGCCGTGTAGCTGAGGTTCTGCGGCGTTTGGGGCTGGTTGAGGCCCTTGGCCGTGACCTGCGCAGTGCCCTTGCTGCCGGTGACCTCGACCTCGAGGTTGAAGAGGAACCCGACGGCGTCTTCGCGGATGGCGCTCATCATCGACTGGAACAGCGCGTAGCCCTCGCGCTGGTACTCGACGAGCGGATCGCGCTGCGCCATGGCACGCAGGCCGATGCCGTCTTTCAGGTAGTCCATCTCGTAGAGGTGGTCGCGCCAGCGGCGGTCGATGACGCTCAGCACCACGCGGCGTTCGAGCTCGCGGGTGGCCGTGCGGCCGAGGCTCTCCTCCCGGCGCTCATAGGCGAGCTTCGCGTCGCTCACGATCTCGCGGATGAGGAAGGCCGGCGTGAGCTTGGTGCCGCCCTCGCTGATGACCTCGTCGATCGTGAGGCTGATCGGGTAGAGGGTCTTGAGCTCGGTCCAGATCTGCTCGAAGTCCCACTCGTCGCTGTGGCCCGTGGCCGTCTGGGTCTCGACGATTTCGGTGACGACCTGCTCGATGAAAGTCTGCACGCGGTCTTTGAGATCGTCGCCCTCGAGGATGTGGCGACGGTCGGTGTAGATCGCCTCGCGCTGTCGGTTGAGCACGTCGTCGTACTTGAGCACGTTCTTGCGGATCTCGGCGTTGCGCGCCTCGACCTGCGACTGCGCCGAGCGGATGGCGCGGCTGACGACCTTCGACTCGATCGCGAGGTCATCGGGAACGTTCGAGCGGCCCATGAGCGCCTCGGCCGCGCCCGCGTTGAACAGGCGCATGAGGTCGTCTTGCAGCGAGAGGTAGAAGCGGCTCTCACCCGGGTCACCCTGGCGGCCCGAGCGGCCGCGCAGCTGGTTGTCGATGCGGCGCGACTCGTGGCGCTCGGTGCCGAGAACGTAGAGCCCGCCGACCTCGATGACCTTCGCGGCCTCGATCGCGACCTGCTCCTTGACTCGCGAGAACACGGCATCCCACTCGGCCTCGTACTCGTCGGGAGTGTCGACCGGCGAAAGACCCTTGGCGTTCATCTCGGTCACGGCGAGGAACTCGGCGTTGCCGCCGAGCATGATGTCGGTGCCGCGGCCGGCCATGTTGGTGGCGACGGTGACGGCGCCGAGACGGCCCGCCTGCGCGATGATCGAGGCCTCGCGCGCGTGGTTCTTGGCGTTGAGCACCTCGTGCTTGACGCCGCGCTTGGCGAGCAGGCGCGAGAGCAGCTCGCTCTTCTCGACGCTCGTCGTGCCGACGAGCACGGGCTGGCCCTTGGCGTGGCGCTGCACGATGTCATCGGCGGCCTGCTCGAACTTGACCTGCTCGTTCTTGTAGACGAGGTCGGAGTTGTCGATGCGCTGCATCGGCAGGTTGGTCGGGATGGGCACGACGCCGAGCTTGTACGTGCTCATGAACTCGGCGGCCTCGGTCTCGGCCGTTCCCGTCATGCCTGAGAGCTTCGAGTAGAGCCGGAAGTAGTTCTGCAGCGTGACCGTGGCGAGGGTCTGATTCTCGGCCTTGACCGTCACGCCCTCTTTCGCCTCGATCGCCTGGTGGATGCCCTCGTTGTAGCGGCGCCCGACGAGGATGCGGCCGGTGTGCTCGTCGACGATCAGCACCTCGCCGTTCATCACGACGTAATCCTTGTCGCGCTTGAACAGGGCGGATGCCTTGATCGCGTTGTTGAGGAACGAGATGAGGGGCGTATTGGCCGACTCGTAGAGGTTGTCGATGCCGAGGTGGTCTTCGACCTTCTCGATGCCGGGCTCGAGCACGCCCACCGTGCGCTTCTTCTCATCGACCTCGTAGTCGACGCCCGACTGCAGGCGGGTGGCGATGCGCGCGAACTCGGTGAACCAGCGGTTCGCCTCGCCCGAGGAGGGGCCGGAGATGATGAGCGGGGTGCGGGCCTCGTCGATGAGGATCGAGTCGACCTCGTCGACGATCGCGAAGAAGTGACCGCGCTGCACCATGTCGGCGGTCTGCCAGGCCATGTTGTCGCGCAGGTAGTCGAAGCCGAACTCGTTGTTCGTGCCGTAGGTGATGTCGGCGGCGTACTGCGCCCGGCGAACCTCGGGGGTCTGACCCGAGAGGATGCAGCCGGTCGTCATGCCGAGGGCGCGGAACACGCGGCCCATGAGCTCGCTCTGGTAGCTCGCGAGGTAGTCGTTGACGGTGATGACGTGCACGCCGCGCGAGGGGATGGCGTTGAGGTAGGCGGCAGTCGTCGCTACGAGGGTCTTGCCCTCGCCCGTCTTCATCTCGGCGATGTTGCCGAGGTGCAGGGCGGCGCCGCCCATAAGCTGCACGTCGAAGTGGCGCATGCCGAGCGTGCGCTTCGAGGCCTCGCGCACGGCGGCGAAGGCCTCCGGCAGCAGGTCGTCGAGCGATTCGCCGTTGCCGTAGCGCTCGCGCAGTTCGACGGTCTCGTTGCGCAGCTCGTCGTCGCTGAGGTCGCTGAAGTCGTCTTCGAGCTGGTTGATCGCTTCGGCGTAGGCCTTCAGCCGACGCAGCAGGCGGCCTTCGCCGACCCGCAGAACACGCTCGAGAACATTCGCCACTTCGGTCACTCCACTCGTCAGGCCGTACGGTGCCGCGCGGCCAGGCCCGGGCATGCCGCAGGCCGCCGCAGAACACGGCCCGCCCATGCTAGCAAGTGCTGCATAGACGGAGCCGTGCTCTGCGGATGGTACGGAACTAGCGCCCTCGACGCCCCGCCGCGACGGGCGCCTGCTCGGCCTCGAGGCCGATGACCCCGTAGTTCCAGCCCTGGCGCCGGTAGACGACGCTCGGGCGGTCGGTCGCCGCGTCGATGAAGAGGAAGAAGTCGTGCCCGACGAGCTCGAGCTGGTCGACGGCCTCATCGACCGTCATGGCGACGGCCGGGAACACCTTCTGCCGCACGACGACGGGCGAATAGACCTCGTCGACCTCCTCGACTGGCTCGGGCAGGGGAATCGCCCCCGTCGCGACCTTCTGGATGATGTCGGGGTCGGCCGGCGTGATATCGATGACGCGGAAGCCGTCGGCCGAGGCCTCGTGTAGCGACACAGGGCGGTGGTTGCCGCGGTGCACCTTCTTCTTGTCCTTCGCGCGGCGCAGGCGCTCGAGCAGCTTGTCGATCGCGAGGTCGAAGGCGACGTACTTGTCGGTGCCTGGCGATTCGGCCCGCACGACGGGCCCCGGGCCGATGAGCGTCATCTCGACGCGATCATCAGGCGCGCGACCACCGCCCTTCTCGTGATGACGAGACACCTTGATCTCGAGCACCTGGGCGCGATCGGCGAGGTGCTCGATCTTCTCGGCTTTCTCAGTCGCGTAGTCGCGGAACCGGTCGGTGATGCCGATGTTGCGTCCCGTGATGGTGATGTCCACGTCAACCTCCTGAGCCGTCAGCGTGTCGCCCGTCGGTCAGGCGATCGTCACGCCTCCTTTCCCTCACGGTAGTCCTCGACGGGCTCGTTGTCACCGGGGCCGTCGCCCTCATCGCCTAAGAATCTCCAGGGGATGCTCGACGCGCCCCGCCGACGCGGAGTCGCGGCGATCGCGGCGGCACCCACGGCCTCGGCACCCGCCTCCCGCAGGGCGCGCGCGGCCGCGCGCAGCGTGGCGCCGCTCGTGACGACGTCGTCGACGAGTAGCACTCGTCGGCCCCGGGCGCGCGGGCTCGCGGCGAAGCGCGTCGCGGCGGCGAGGCGCTGCTCGAGCCGGAGCGCCTTCTGCTCGGGCCCGCCCGCCACCGTGCGGAGCAGGGGTACGGCGGCGAGGCCTGCGCGGCGCAGCACGAGAGCGACCGGACCGAACCCGCGGCGGGCGGCCCCCGCGCGCGAGCCGGGCACCGGCACGAGTAGCTCAGCGCCCGAGCCGCGCCAGGCGGCATCGACCGCATCAAGCAACGGCGGTGCGAGCACGCGGGCGAGCTCGGTGCGCCCCTCGTGCTTGAGCGCGCGCACGACCGACCGCGTGACGCCCTCGTAGCCGAGCGCGGCCGTGAGCGGAAGAGGGGGTGCGGCCGCGTGACCGCCGCCGAGGGCGACGCCGAGGTCGAGGGCGGCGACCCGCAGCCGCGATCGCAAGGCGGGAGCGCAGTCGGGGCAGAGGGCGCGGTCAGGGGTACCGCATCCCGCGCAGTCGACGGGCGCGACGAGCGACCATGCGTCGGCGAGAGCGGCCGCGACGACGCGGCCGACCGTCATGAGCGGCGACGGATCGGAGGCGGGTCGGACGATCACGAGCGCAGGGTGCCACTCTCACGCGTCGGGCGAACGCGCACGGCGGCCGACCGTGCGATGCCGCTACTGCTGCGTGCCGAGGAAGGAGGCACGCAAGCCCGTGTTCTGCCAGCCCGATCCGCGCGGCTCGAACACGACGCCGTCGACGCCCAGTACGCGCACGCCGTCGACGCCGCCGTTGCCGCCGACGATCTGCACGCCGCCCTGCGGTAGCCCGAGCGGGCGGCTACGGCCGCCGAGCTCGTGCAGTTCGACGAGCGACTGCTCGCCCGTGCGGGTAATCGAGGCGACGCGCACCTCGTCGACCCACGTCGCGTCGACCGCGATGTCGCCGTTAATCGGAAGATCTCTGAGTTCGCCGAGCCGCACGGGCACGCCCGAGGCCTCGTCGCGGATGACGGCGGCGTACACGAGACGCGGCCCGCCCGGGCCGTCGAGGAGCAGCAGCACGCGGGCGTCATCGCGTGAGACGGCGATCGACACGACGCGGGCGTCGTCGGGCAGAGCCGCCTCGACTTCGTGCACGGTGCCGTCGAGCTCGGTTGCCCGAATACTGCCGGTGGAGGCCGCCGTCGCTGACCACACGAACTGGTAGCCGTCGATACTCGGGGCGACCAGGCCGGGGCGGTCGTCGAGGAGCACGGGAGGAGCATCGCCGGCACGCACGGCCCAAACGCCCTCGGCGGTGAGCGCCGCGGCGAGCGTGCGCGTCGATGAGGCGACGGTAACCGCCGTCGCGCCGAGCGCGATGATCGCCGGGCTCAGCGTGCCGAGCGGCTCGACGTCGGCGCCCGTGGCAAACCCAAAGCCCTCCTCGGTGCGCAGCAGCACGCGAGGGTCGACCTGCGGCACGACATCGGGCGCGCCGGCCGTCCACTCGGGGATGGCGACGGCGTTCTGGTCGACCGTCAGCTGCACGCCGACGACGCCGCTCACGGCGCGCAGGCTCGCGGCGAGCTGCAGCCGAAGGCGCTGGCGCTCGAGGTCGGTGAGCGAGAGCACCTCGCTCGTGAGATCGATCTGAGCGATGCCCGCCTCGACCGAGACCGGGGCGAGCGCCAGCTGGGTGCCCGCGGGGATCGCCGAGACCGTGGCGCCCTGCCCGAGCCAACTCGTGGGCGGCTCGAGCACGGCCCGCACGATGCGCGTCGCGACCTCTGACCGGGAGGGGAACCACCGCAGGTCGGGCACGAGGTTGCGGAACGCGGCATCCCAGTAATACAGCGTGTGCTGACTGAAGGCGCTGGGGAAGGCCTGCTGCGAGATGAGGATGCCATTGCCGAGCTCGGCGATGCGCCACTCGCCCTCCTCCTGAACGAACCGGAAGGCGGGCAGGGTCTGCGTGGCGGCATCGTCGGCCACCGAGTAGCGGCCGACGGCGTCGACCGAGGCGACGATCGGTACGCTGTAGGTGAGCGTCGACTCGTCGAGGTGTGAGATCACCCCGTCTCGCGATCGCACGAGTGTGCTCTCGTAGGGGTTCCACACATCGGCGGCTTCCACGGCGAGGTACGAACGGGCGATGCCGTAGTTGTTCTGGGCCGCCGTCGTCGCGGCGAGGAATCCGCGCAGAATCTCTTCCTGCGTCGCCCCCTCGCTCGGCCCCGATGGCAGGAAGTCGACGTCGACGTCCACGCCCGTGTTGAGATCGCCGCCGAGCTCGACCCCGCCCGAGAACGGCACCGACACGCACCCGGTCAGCAGCAAGGCGGCCACCACGGCGAGCGCCGTCACGAGCCGTCGCAACCCGTAGGGGCGCCGGATGCCCTCCGCACGCTCACGCATCGTCGCCCCCGTTCTCGACCCCGAGCGCAACCGTCTCGAGCGGATCGACGGGAGGCAGCTCGATCGGCGAGTGGGCGATGCTCGACCCGCGCTCGCGAGGCAGGGTCAGCCGGAAGCACGTGCCCTCGCCGCGCACCGACCACACGTCGATGTTGCCCCCGTGCAGCTGAGCATCCTCGGTCGCGATCGCGAGGCCCAGGCCCGTTCCGCCGGTCGTGCGCTGGCGCGAGGGGTCGGCCCGCCAGAATCGGTCGAAGACGCGCTCGAGCTGCGCGGCATCCATGCCCACGCCGTAATCGCGCACCGCGATGGCGACGGCCTCGCGGTCACTGTCGACGTAGACGACGATCGGGCGGCCCTCGCCGTGATCCACGGCATTGCCGAGCAGGTTCTGCAGGATGCGGCGGATGCGGCGCGACTCGACCTCGGCCTCGAAGTACCCGCCGGGTGCCACGAGGCGCAGCTCGCTGCCCTTCTCCTCGGCCAGGGGGCGGATCGCCTCGAGCGATTCCTCGACGAGGCGCACGAGGTTGGTCGGCTCGGTGTCGATCTCGACGGCGCCCGCGTCGTACCGGCTCATCTCCAGCAAATCGGCGAGCATGACCTCGAAGCGGTCGACTTGCGCGTGCAAGAGCTCGGCCGTGCGGGCAGTCGTGGGGCTGAACTGGTCGCGCTGCTCGTAGAGCACGTCGCCCGCAAGGCGGATGGTCGTGAGCGGAGTGCGCAGCTCGTGGCTGACGTCGCTCACGAAGCGCTGCTGCACGCGCGAGAGCGCGGCGAGCTGTGTGATCTGCCGCTGGAGGCTGTCGGCCATGCGGTTGAACGAGCGCGCGAGGGTCGCGATGACATCTTCGCCCTTCACGGGGATCCGCTCTTCGAGCTGACCATCGGCGAGCTTCTCGGCGGTTTCGGCGGCGACCCGCACCGGGTTGATGGCGAGGCGCGTGACGAGGTAGGTGACGAGCCCGATCGTGGCGACGAGCAGCAGCGAGCCGATCACGAGGGTCTGCTGCACGAAGTCGAGGGTCTGCTGCACGTCGCGCACGTTGTAGACGAGGTAGAGCTCGTACTGCCCCGCGGTCGGCACTTCGAAGACGCTGCCGACGACGAGGCCAGGGTTAATCTCGTCACCGCTCTCGAGCGACACGGCCTGGGTGTACAACAGCCCGTCATCCTGCGACACCTGATCGCGTAGCTCGGCCGTGATGACGCTGATGTCGAGACCTCCGGTGCTTCGGGGAGTCATGGTGACCGCCGTGGTTTGACCCGGCGTGCGAAGAATGGCGAACTGGGTGCCGCCGGGGCTTGACGCGACGCTGCGGATGGTCGTCACCGCTGTCTGGTTGACCGCTTCGACGTCGATCGTGCCGTTCGAGGTCACCGAGCTGTCGAAGAGTTCCTGCGTGCTGACGGTGGCCTGCCGCGCCTCGGCGATGGCCTGGCTCTTGCGGGAATCGTAGAGGTTCGTCGCGATGCTGATCGACATGTAGCCGCTGATGATCGTGACGGCGATCGTCGAGAGGAACACCGTGATGGCCACCGTGCGCAACTGCAACGAGCTGCGCCACAGGTGGCGCACGCGCGCGACGAGACTGCGCCAGGTGTACGGAGGCATCGCTCGGGCCGCCGCGTGCTCAGCGGGCCGCGCCGGCCCGGTATCCCACGCCGCGCACGGTCATGACGATGCTCGGGTTGTCGGGGTCTTGCTCGACCTTGGCCCGCAGCCGCTGCACGTGCACGTTCACGAGCCGCGTGTCGGCCTTGTAGTGGTAGCCCCAGACCTGCTCGAGCAGCATCTCGCGCGTGAAGACCTGGTTGGGCTTCATGGCGAGGGCGAGCAGCAGGTCGAACTCGAGCGGCGTGAGCGAGATCGGCGCGCCGTCGCGCGTGACCTCGTGGCCCGTCACGTCGATGACGAGGTCGCCGATCGGCAAGCGCTCGACCTCGGTCGTCGCGGCCGGGCGCAACCGGGTTCGGATGCGCGCCACGAGCTCTTTCGGATTGAAGGGCTTCACGACGTAGTCGTCGGCACCGCTCTCGAGTCCGCGCACGACATCGGTCGAGTCGCTCTTGGCCGTGAGCATGATGATGGGCGTGCCGCTCGACTCGCGGATGCGCGTGCACACCTCGATGCCGTCCATGCCCGGCAGCATGAGGTCGAGCAAAACGAGGTCGGGCTTGACGGTCGCGAAGGCCTCGATCGCCGTGGGCCCGTCGTACGAGAAGTGCGGCTCGAAGCCTTCACCCCGCAGTACGATGCCGATCATCTCGGCGATCGCGGCGTCATCGTCGACAACGAGGATGCGCGCGTCCATGGGCAGCCTCCAGCTTCTTGTTGAGCCCCAGCCTAGACGAGTGTGACACCATACGTTCCGAGCAGGACTCAGGCGTCGACGAAGGGCGAGCACGTGAGCGATTCCACCTCCTGGGCCTCCCCCGGCGGGTACAGCCCCGAGCCCACCGGCGCGGCCCCCGCATCGGGCGGAGCGGGTACGAACCCGGGGGCGGTGCCTTCTGCGGCGGGCTGGACTCCCCCGCCGAAGCCCGGCCTCATCCCGCTACGCCCGATCGAGTTCGGCACCGTGCTCGGTGCGAGCTTTCAGGTGCTGCGGCGCAACCCGCGCCCCACCTTCGGCGCGGCCCTGCTGCTCAACGCGCTCGTCGTCTTCCTCTCGACCGGCATCAGCACGGTCATCGTCGTCTCGGGGCTCGAGCGGGCCTCGCGGGCCGACTTCGCCGACGCCGACACGATCTTCGCGGGCACGATCGCCCTCGCCCTCGTCGCGACCCTGCTCGCCGTCGGCATCTCGATCGTCGCGCAGGCGCTTCTGCAGGGCGTCATCTCGCTCGAGGTCTCGCGCGCGACGCTCGGCGAGAAGCTCACGCTGCGCCAGCTCGTCGAGCTCGGCCGCGGCCGCTGGTGGGCCCTCATCGGCTGGACGGCGCTGCTCGGCGCGGTCGTCATGGCCGCTCTCGCGGTGCTCATCGCGCTGAGCCTCGGATTCTTCATCGCCGGAGACACGCTCGCGATCGCGGGAGGGGTGCTCATCCTGCTCGTCGGCCTGCTCGGCCTCCTCGTCGTGAGCGTGTGGATCGGCACGATGCTCGCCTTCGTGCCCGCGGCGATCGTCATCGAGCGGCTGCCGCTCGGCACGGCCGTGCGCCGCTCGTGGCGGCTCGTGCGCGGCGCGTTCTGGCGCATCCTGGGCACGCTGCTGCTCGTGGCCGTCATGGTGAACATCGCGGCGAGCGTCGTGACAACGCCGTTCCAGCTCGCGGCGACCTTCGCGGCCCCCCTCGTCAACCCGGCGGGCGAGGTC
Source organism: uncultured Microbacteriaceae bacterium (assembly GCA_964412175.1). Lineage (GTDB taxonomy): Bacteria > Actinomycetota > Actinomycetes > Actinomycetales > Microbacteriaceae > Microcella. Next base: position 45,625 of record CAYPND010000016.1, read on the forward strand.
GAGACCGACCTCACGGTCTTCCTCGCGCTCAACCTCGTCGTCGTCGCGATCACCGCCGTCGTCGGCGCGATCGGCGCCGTGCTCACGACCGCGGCGGCCTCGCTGCTCTACATCGATCGCCGCATGCGCACCGAGGGTCTCGACCTCGAACTGCAGCGCCACGTCGAACTTCGGGCCTCCGGTGCCGCGGGAACCGACCCGTACCGCACGGTGCCCCACCCGACCGCGCCGTGACGACCGGCGCGCCCGTCGAGCCCGAAGCTCCGGATGCCCGCGAGCTGCTGCTCGACGAGCTCAGCGACCCGGCCTACGCCGAGAGCCAGCCCACCTGGTTCGACCTCGTCGCGCAATCGGTGATCGACTGGTTCTCATCGCTGCGGCTCGCCGAGGGTGAGGGGCCGCCGGCGCTCGCGCTCGTGATCGGCGGCATCGTGCTCGCGGCCGCCATCGCAGCGGCGCTCATCGTGTACGGCCTGCCGCGCTGGCGGAGCCGCAGTCGGCTGTCGGGCGAGCTGCTCGGCGAACGCGACCGGCGCACGGCACGGCAACTGCGGCGCGATGCCGAGCGCGCGGCGACGGCCGGCGACTGGCCGCGCGCGATCGCCGAGCGGTACCGCGCCATCGCGCGCGCGCTCGACGAGCGCACGATCGTCTCGGCCCTGCCCGGCACCACCGCGCACGGCTTCGCGCGCGCCGCGGCCCGGCAGTTCCCCGAGCTCGGCGGCCAGCTCGAGGCCGCGGCCGACCGCTTCGACGGCGTGCGCTACCTCGACCGCCCCGGCACCGCCGACGACTACGCGCTCGTGCGCGGGCTCGACGAGACCATCGATGCCCTGCCCTCGCCCCTGCCCGCGGTGGCCGAGCCGAGCGGCGCCCGATGAGCGCCCGTCGCGGGAGCACCCCGTGAGCGCGCCCGCCGACCTCAACGCCGAGCTCTCGGCCGTCATCACGACGCCCACCGTGCGGCGCGCGGTGCGGCGCTCGCTCTACTGGGCCGTCGCGATCGCGGGGCTGCTCGTGCTCGGGGCCATCACGATCGCCCTCAACGGGGCGACGCGCGAGGCCGAGCGCTGGGGGGCCGACGAGACGGCCCCGACGGGTTCGCGCGCCGTCGTCGAGGTGCTGCGCGATGCCGGCATCGAGGTCGTCATGGTCAGCCGCCTCGACGACGCCCTCGCCGCGGTCGAGTCGCCCGGCACGACCCTGTTCGTGGGCGACACCCGCGCCATTCTCGACGCCGAGCGGTGGTCGCGCCTGCTCGGGGTCGCCGACCACCTCGTGATCGCCGAGCCCTCGCAGCCGGCACTGGACGCCCTGCGCATCGACGCCCTCACCGCCGCGCCGCTCAGCGAGAGCGGCGACGCGATCGAGCTCGCGGCGGGCTGCTCGGTGCCCGCCGCGCAGCGGGCCGGCACCATCCTGTCTACCGGCATCGGTTACAGCACGCTCGACGGCGAGGTCTGCTTCGACGCGGGCGAGGCGGGCGCGGGCCTCGTGCGGCTCGAGGTCGAAGGGCGGCAGGTGAGCGTGCTCGGCGCGGGCAGCGTGCTGCAGAACGGCGACATCACGCGGGCCGGCAATGCCGCGCTCGCGCTCGCGCTGCTCGGCGAGCATCCGACCCTCGTCTGGTACCAGCCGACGCCCGCCGACATCACCGCGCCAACCGCGGCCGAGCTCACTCCCGACTGGGTGAACCCCGTGGCCTGGCTCGCCGTGCTCGCGGGGCTCGCCGCGGCGTTCTGGCGCGGGCGCCGCTTCGGGCCGGTCGTCATCGAGAACCTGCCCGTCGTCGTCAAGACGACCGAGACCATGGAGGGCCGCGCGCGGCTCTACGCGCGCGAGGGCTCGCGGCTGCGCGCGCTCGACGCCCTGCGCGTCGGCACGCTGCGGCGCATCGCCGACGGCTTCGCCCTCGGGCGCGGCGCGGGGGTCGACGACATCGTCTCCGCTGTCGCCGGTATCGCGGGTCGTGATCCGGCGGCGCTGCGCGCGCTGCTCATCGACCTCGAGCCCGGCAGCGATCGCGAACTCGTCGAGCTGAGCGACCGGCTGCTCGAGCTCGAGGCGCACATCGCGCGCCGGGTCGGGCTCGACGACGTGGGCCCTGCCGCCGAACCACCCCCCGCTCCGACCGGAAGAATGGACGCATGACCAGCACAAATCCGCTGACCAGTACCGACCTCCGCGACGCCTTCGGGCGTGTGCGCACCGAGGTCGGTAAGGCCGTCGTCGGCCAGGATGCCGCCGTGAGCGGCCTCATCGTCGCTCTCCTGACGGGCGGACACGTGCTGCTCGAGGGCGTGCCCGGTGTCGCCAAGACCCTGCTCGTGCGCTCGCTGAGCGCCGCGCTCGACCTGCGAACGACGCGCGTGCAGTTCACCCCCGACCTCATGCCGGGCGACGTGACCGGCTCGGTCGTCTACGACGCGAAGGCGGGTCACTTCGAGTTTCGCCGTGGGCCGGTGTTCACGAACATCCTGCTCGCCGACGAGATCAACCGCACGCCCCCGAAGACGCAGTCTGCGCTGCTCGAGGCGATGGAGGAGCGCCAGGTCACGATCGACGGCGAGACGCACCCCCTGCCGCACCCCTTCATGGTCGCGGCGACTCAGAACCCCGTGGAGTACGAGGGCACGTACACGCTGCCCGAGGCCCAGCTCGACCGCTTCCTGCTCAAGCTCGTGCTCGACCTGCCGGCGCGCGACGCCGAGGTCGAGGTCATGCAGCGGCACGCTGACGGCTTCAATCCGCGCGACCTCGCCGCCGCCGGCGTCACCGCCGTCGTGGCGGCCGAGCAGATCACGGCCGCGCGCGCCGCCGTCGGGCAGGTGCGCGCCTCGGCCGAGCTGCTCGGCTACCTCGTCGACCTCGCGCGCGCGACGCGCCAGAGCCCCTCGGTCAAGCTCGGCGTGAGCCCGCGCGGCACGACGGCGCTGCTCGCAGCCGCCAAGGCCTGGGCCTGGCTGCAGGGCGCCGAGGCGATCACGCCCGACCACGTGCAGGCGATGCTGCTGCCCGTGTGGCGCCACCGCATCGCGCTGCGGCCCGAGGCCGAGCTCGAGGGCGTCTCGGCCGACACCATCCTGCGCGCGATCGTCAGCCAGGTGCAGGTGCCGCTGTAGCGATGGCGGTCACCGGCTGGTTCGTGCTGCTCGTCGCCCTCGGCGTCGTGCCCGTCGTCGCGCTCGCGCCCGTCGCGAGCCCGGCGCTCGTGCTCGCCGGGTGGCTCGTGCTGTGCGCGGGGCTCGCGGGCCTCGACCTGGCCCTCGCGGCCTCGCCGCGCGCGCTGCGCCTGCAGCGGCAGACGGATGCCCGGGTGCGGCTCACCGAGACGGCCACCGCGACGCTCTACGTCACGAACCCGACGCGGCGCGCGCTGCGCGGCACCATCCGCGACGCGTGGGAGCCCTCGGCGGGAGCCGCGCCTTCGCGCCAGCCGCTGCTCGTGCCGCCCGGCGAGCGCCGCGCCATCGTCACGCGGCTCACGCCGTGGCGCCGGGGCGAGCGCCGCACGGCGCTCGTCACGGTGCGGTCGCGCGGGCCGTTGCGGCTCGCCGAGCGTCAAGCGAGCATCCGGTTGCCCGGAACGATCACGGTGCTGCCCGAGTTCGCCGCCCGCAAGCACCTGCCCTCGCGGCTCGCGCGGCTGCGCGAGCTCGACGGCCGCACGAGCGTCATGGTGCGCGGCCAGGGCACCGAATTCGACAGCTTGCGCGAGTACGTGCGCGGCGACGACGTGCGCTCGATCGACTGGCGGGCGACGGCGCGGCGCTCGGGAGGGCCGGGGCCGGGCGGCGCGCCGGGGCAGACGCTCATGGTGCGCACGTGGCGGCCCGAGCGCGATCGTCACGTCGTCGTGGTCGTCGACTCGGGGCGCACGGCCGCCGCGCGCATCGCCGACGAGACGCGCCTCGACACGGCCTTCGAGTCGACACTGCTGCTCTCAGCCCTCGCCGACCGCGCGGGCGACCGCGTCGACGTCGCTGTCTTCGACCGGCGCGTGCGCGGCCGCGTGCAGGGGGCGCGCGGCGCCGACCTGCTCGCCAAGCTCGTCGAGACCATGGCGCCCATCGAGCCCGAGCTCATCGAGACCGACTACACAGCCCTGCCCGGGCTGGTGCGCTCGATGACGACGCAGCGCTCGCTCGTCGTGCTGTGCGTGCCGCTCGAGTCTCCCGGGGCCACACGCTCGCTGCTCGCCATGCTGCCCCAGCTCACGACGCGGCACCTCGTGCTCGTCGCGGCCGTCACCGACCCCGCGTTGATCGACGCCGCGGGCGAGCGCACCGACCGCGCGTCGGTCTACCGCGCCGCGGCTGCCGAGCGCGCGCTTCTCGACGCCGAGCGCGTGGCCGCAGCCGTGCGCAGACTCGGCGGCGATGTCGTCAGCGGAGCTCCGCTCGACCTGCCGCCCGCCGTCGCCGACCGCTACCTCGCCTACAAGGCGGCCGGGCGGCTGTAGGCCCGCGGCTCGCCGTCGGGGCTCGGCGTCTCGTCGATCAGCCGATCGCTGAGCGGTCGGTCGGGAGGGCGTTCTGGCGTCCCGGGAAGAGCCAGGCTCCGACGGCGATGACGAGCGGCACCGCGATCGTCGAGAGGCCGAGCTGCAGCCACGGAGGCGCGAACGGCAACGGGCCACCAGGAAGCGCGAGCGCGCCCGCAGCGGCGACCCCCAGGAGGCTTCCGATGACGGACCCGACGCCGGCGAGCAGCAGCACCTGCCAGAAGCCGATCGACCGCCGCAGCCGCGGAGTCGCGCCTACCGCACCGAGGATCGCGGAGTCACGGCGACCGTCGATGCGCGAGAGACCAACGGCGACCGATGACGCGGTGAGCGCGATCACTCCGCTGACGCCCAGCAGCGCCCAGGCGGCGGGACCGACAGCGTCAGGCGGCCCGGTCTCGATGTGAGTCTGGACGCCCCACTCTTCGCCGGTGCGGTTGAACGAGATCGCCCGGACGGCATCAGACTGCGCGAACGTGGGCGCTTCGTCGAGCTGCGCCATCACCGCCAGCGGCTCGACCTCGAGACCGAGCTCCCGCGCCGTGTTCGGCAGCAGCAGAATGCCGGCGGCCACAGGGACGGGAGGCCGCTGGACTACGGCCGGCAACCGGTCCGACCGGACGACCGGCACTTCGCCCGTCGATGACGAGGGCATCAGGATCTCGGACGGCTCGCGCCAGTCGATGCGCACCTCACCATCGGCGACGTAGTCGTCGAAGAGGGCGACGGCACCGCCGCGTTCGAGAACGCGGCGTGACTCCGCAGTGAGGGTCATCCCGGTCGCGAGCTCGAGTTCGGCGATGGCTCCCACGCGGATCCGATCTCCTAGGAACGTGGAGGTCGAGAAGAGATAGACCGCGTCGCTCTCGTCGCACGTGAGATCCTCCCGGGCGCTCTCGTCGCCGCTGAACCAAAGCGCGGTACATCTCTCATTCAGAACGGCGACGCTGGGCACGATGCTCTCGTCCAGGATGGTGGGCTCGCCGGTCAGCGGGTCGTACGCCGTGTCGAACATCTCTTGAACGCCGGAGATCGTCATCACCTCGGCACCGTCGAGTGCCCCGGAGAGCTCCTGAGCCAGCACCTTGGGATCATCGACCTGGATGACGCGCTGCGTCACCGGATCGGATGTCCGCGTGGAGACGAGAACGGAGTTGAGCGGACTCTGAAACCGGTAGAAGGATTCCGACACCTGCTGCTGCGCGCCGAAGACGGTCATGAGGAAGGTCGACAGGAACACCGTGGTCATCAGGGCCGCGACGACGGGAACCGTGCGACCGGAGTTGCGCGCCGCATCACGGACGGCCAGCCGAACGGCCGTTCGTGTGCCTCGCGATGCAGCCGCAAGGGCGCCCAGGATCACCGGAAGCGCGAGCAGCACCCCCAATTGCGCCGCAATGGCGCCGACGACGATGAGGAGGGTGGCGACCAGACTCAGCTCCGGTCGCTGCACCTCCGCGCTCGCCAGGATCACCAGCAGAATCCCCCCGGCGAGGCCGACACCCACTCCTGTCAGCAGAACGATGATCGCGGCGATGTTTCTGCCACGCTTCGGCATGGCGGGCCGACGGGCACCGCGGAGCGCAGTCACGATATCGATGCGAGCCGCGATGCGAGCGGGGATAATGGCGGCGATCCACCCCGCGAGGACGGCGAGGAGCCCCACCGCGACCAGGGGAAGCGGCTCCACGTGGAAGCCGGGCCAGGAGCGAGCGCTGCCATCGTCGAGAACCTGAACGGCAATCCACCCCGCACCGATGCCAAGAACGACACCCAGCAGCGCGGCGAGAGCCCCCAGCGTGACACCGGCCCGCGACACGGAGGCGCGCAACGTGGACGCCTCGGCACCGACGCTCGCCATGATGGCCATCGACCGCTGCTGCTGACGCGCGCCGACCATGAAAGCTGCGGCGGAGAGCAGGATCACCTGGAAGAGGAAGAATCCTCCGACGACGGCCGCGAGACCAGCGAAGGAGGCGACCAACCCTGACTGAGCGAAGGGTTGCTCCGGAATCGCCCCCGGCGCGGGGTCGCCGCCCAGGATGACCTCCCGGGAGCCGACGACGAGCCCTCGCTCGTTGAGCTCGCTGACCTGATCCCAGGTGATGGGCTCGTCCCCAAGGACGAAGAACTCGGCCGTCTGAAGGCTCTCGACTGCGGTCGGCAGGCCGAGGGCGCCGTCGCGAACAACCATGGAGGCAAGGGAGTCGCGGTCGAGCTCCGATTGGTGAATGCCCACCACGGTCAGAGTCGTGCGCTCGGGCGCGACAACGCGGATCGTCTCGCCGATCTCGACGCCGAGAAGCTCGCGGAGAGAGGGCGTGATCGACGCTTCCCGGTCATTGCGCGGTGCTCGGCCATCGAGCAGAGCCCAGCGACCCTCAAAGACCGGCTGAAGAACTTCTCCGGCGGTCGCGGACACGCTGCGGACGCCGTTCGGCGTCTGGACCGTCACCGGGTAGTTGGTAACGCCGATGACGCGAGCGTCGATGACGTCGGTCGGGTTGACGTACTGACCCGACCCCTCCCTGATGGGTTCCCCGGTCTCCTGATCGCGCGGGATATCCCAGTAGCCGCGCACGGGAGCCCCGGCGCTCTGCTCCAGCCCTTGGCCAGGCGAGGCGCCGACCCGCACGATCGCCTGGGTCTGACCGAGGGTCATCGCAACCAGTTCGTCGTCGGTGGGGACCATGCTCGCGGCGACCGTGACGATCGAGGACATCGCCAGCACGGGCACCATCATCATGAGCACGATGAGAGCGCTGCGTCCGCGTGAGCGCCGGGCGTTGCGCCGGGCGATCCGGCTGGCAAGACCGCGCGCCGGGCGCGTGGCGCTCATGACCGCGGCGCGAGCAGGTCGCTCGCCGTGTCGCGACGGCTCTCGTCGACGATGCGACCGTCGCGGAGAAAGATGATGCGGTCGGCCCACGCGGCATGCCGCGGGTCGTGGGTGACGAGAATGCCCCCCGCTCCCTCGTCGATCCGCGCGCGGAGCATCCGCAGGACCATCTCGCCGGTTTGCGAATCGAGAGCGCCGGTGGGCTCATCGGCCAGGATCAGCGAGCGGCCGCCGACGACGGCGCGTGCGATCGCCGTGCGTTGCTGCTGGCCGCCGGAGAGGTCGTCGGGGAAGTGATCGGCTCGATCCTCGAGCTCGACCACTCGCAGCGCGTCGAGAGCGGCGCGGCGCGCCTTGGCGCGCTTCCAGCCGTCAAGCTCCAGCGGGAGGGAGACGTTCTCGAGAGCTGTCAGCGCCGGGACCAGATTGAAGTCCTGAAAGACGAAGCCGACGACCCGTCGACGCAGCGCCGCGACCTCTCGGGGGCTGGCATCGCTCAACCAGGTGTTTCCGATGACGACCTCACCGCTGGTCGGAGAAACGAGCCCGCCAGCGATGGTGAGGAGCGTGGACTTGCCCGAGCCGGACGTCCCCATCACGGCGACCAGCTCGCCGCGCCGCACGGTGAGATCAACGCCGGCGAGGGCCATCACCGAGCCCTGGCCCGACCCGTAGTGCATCGTAACGCCGTCCAGTCGCAGCAGGATGTCGTCGCCGGCGTCCACACCGCCGCTCGCGCGAGGGCGGTCAGTTCGTGACTGCTCCCGCTGCTCCCGCCGGGAGAGCCCCCGCCGCCCGCTCATGAGCGCGCCTCCGTCGTCGGGGCGGTCGTGGACACGGTCGAGGCACGAGCGGGTCGGCCGCGCGGCGGCGGCGGCGCGATCGGCTGAACGAGTTCGATGCCGCGCTCGCGGAGCCGACGCAGTCGCGACTCGGTGTGGTCGAGCCAGCGGGCCTCCGACTCCGCCCGGAAGATCTCCGCATCCACGCTCAGCTGCCAGGCCAGCTCCTCCGGAGAGTCGGGGTCGGAGACCGCTGCCTTGCTGCGCGTGAGCTCTTGCAGGCGGGCAATGACAGCGAGACGCTGCGTCTGGATCACGTCGTACACGCCGACGCCGTCCAGGGTGGCGGCGAGCGCGATCTTCATCGCCAGATCGTTGCGGGGCGCATCGGGGTGGGCCAGCGGCAGGCTGAACCACTGCCGGGCCGACTCGCGCCCCGCGTCGGTCGCGACAACGAGCCGATGCCCGTCCTCGTCGACACCGAGGTGCTCGACGAGGCCGTCGCGCTCCAGCCGGTCGAGGGTCTGGTAGATCTGGCCGACATTCACCACCCAGGTCGAACCGGAACGGCGTTCGAACTCGAGCTTGAGCTGGTAGCCATAGCTCGGCGACTGGCTGAGCAGGGCCAGTACCGCGTGACGGACCGACATGAGACCTCCACGGTGGATTTATTTACATGTTGACTATATACATATCCGACATGCTCATGTTGACAGATTCTTCGGACCGCGTGTCGCGAGCCGACGCGCCGACGGGCGCTCGCAGCCGACCGGTGGTCGCGCGAGCATCCGCCCGCTTCTCCACAACTCAGGAGCGCACGTCGTTCCGAACCTTCGACACGCCCGGCGCGTCGTTCTCACGCGCTCCGGACGCCCACCACTCCTGAATTGTGGAGACGAAGAGCCAGCGCAGCCGCCGACCGGGCCAGTAGGCGCGGTCGGCGGCTCAGTCGCCGACGACGACGCGGGCGCCGCGGCTGATCGGGTCGAGGTCGCCCGTCTCGCCGTCGCGGAAGGCTCGGCCCCCGAGCATCCACTGGTACAGCAGGAAGGCGACGAGCGCGACCGTGCCGATGCCGATGCGGATCACGTCGGGCCACTCCTGTCGCGTGACGTAGCCCTCGATGATGCCGCTCACGAGCAGCGCCGCGACGAGACCGCCGATGATCGAGAACAGGGCGCGGCCGTCCTCCGCGAGGGCCTGCAGGCGCGTGCGCGGGCCGGGCGCGACCCAGGCCCAGAAGATCATGAGCCCGCCCGCGGCGGCGACGAAGATCGCGTAGATCTCGAGCTGGCCGTGGGGCAGGATGCTCAGGA
>CAYPND010000017.1:0-36132 GCA_964412175.1 uncultured Microbacteriaceae bacterium
TGACCCGCGCTCGGTAGGCTGAGCCCATGAGCCGGATCGCTGTCGTTCCGGGGTCGTTCGACCCCGTCACCCTGGGGCACCTCGACATCATCGAGCGCGCCGCGGGCGTGTTCGACGCCGTGCACGTCGTCGTCGTGCACAACCCGAGCAAGCAGGCGATGCTGCCGATCGCGCAGCGGGTCGCGCTCATCGAGCAGGCGGTGGCCGATCGCGCGCTCCCGTCGAGCATCCTCGTCACGAGCTGGAGCGTCGGTCTGCTCGTTGACTACTGCACCGATGTCGGCGCGAGCGTGCTCGTCAAGGGTGTGCGCAGTCAAGTCGACGTGGCCTACGAGACGCCCATGGCGATCGTCAACCGCAACCTGGCGGGCATCGAGACGGTCTTCATGCTCACCGACCCCGCTCACGCGCACGTCTCGAGCTCGCTCGTGCGCCAGGTCGCGGCGCTGGGCGGAGACGTCGCTCCCTACGTGCCGCGCGCCGTGGCCGAGTACCTGCTGAGCCAGAACGCCGACTGACGCGGGATGCCAGCCCGGTGCGACACCAGTGGCTAGGCTGGCGCGCATGGGTGCATGGGGTTCTGGGCCGTTCGAGAACGATGACGCGCTCGACGCGGTCGACGCGCTGGTCGATGGCAGTTTCGAGCTCGACGACCTGCGCACCGCCCTCGCGGGCGACTACCTCGAAGCGCCCGAGGGTTCGGTCGCCCTCGCGCTCGCCGAGGTCGCGCTCGCGGCCCTCGGCCGCATCGACCCGCCCGCCGCGCTCGACGAAGTCGACATCCGCCTGCTCTCGACACAGCTCGACGATGCCGCGTACGAGCTCATCCTGCGCGCCGCAGAGCGCGCGGTGCAGCCCGATGGCTCCGAGCTGTTCGAGCTGTGGCAGGAGGCGGGCGACGAAGACCTGGCCGAGTGGCGCACCGCCGCGGTTACCTCGGTCGAGTCACTGCGCTCGGCGATCGCCGAGTGAGCGGGTGAGAGGATGCTCCCATGACGCATCCCCTCACTCTGGGTTACAAGGCCTCCGCTGAGCAGTTCGACCCTCGCGAGCTCGTCGAGATCGCCGTCGCTGCGGAGGCCCACGGCATGCAGTCCGTCGCGGTGAGCGACCACTTCCAGCCGTGGCGGCACACCGGCGGGCACGCCCCCTTCTCGCTGACGTGGATGGCTGCCGTCGGCGAGCGCACGTCGAGCATCCGCATCGGCACCTCGGTGATGACGCCGACCTTCCGCTACAACCCGGCGGTGCTCGCGCAGGCCTTCGCGAGCATGGGGGTCATGTATCCCGGGCGCATCTTCCTCGGCGTTGGCACGGGTGAGGCGCTCAACGAGGTCGCGACGGGCTTCGCGGGCGCGGGCGAGCAGGAATGGCCCGATTTCAAAGAGCGGTTCGCGCGCCTGCGCGAGAGCGTTGACCTCATGCGCCAGTTGTGGAGCGAGGACCGCGTGAACTTCCGCGGCGAGTACTACTCGACCCACGACGCTTCGATCTACGACCGGCCCGAGACCCCGATCCCCGTCTACATCGCTGCGGGTGGCCCGTTCGTGGCGCGCTACGCGGGCCGCGCGGGCGACGGCTTCATCTGCACCTCGGGCAAGGGCGTCGAGCTGTACACGGAGGAGCTCATCCCCGCCGTGAAGGAGGGCGCCGAGAAAGTCGGCCGAGAGTTCGAGCAGATCGACCGCATGATCGAGATCAAGCTCTCGTACGACACCGACCTGGACACGGCGCTCGAGAACACGCGCTTCTGGTCACCGCTCTCGCTGAGCAAAGAGCAGAAGCACGACATCACCGACCCCGTCGAGATGGAGCAGGCGGCGGATTCCCTGCCGATTGAGCAGATCGCGAGGCGCTGGATCGTCGGCAACGACCCCGACGCGGTCGTCGCGGAGATCGCGAAGTACGTCGAGTACGGCATGAACCACCTGGTCTTCCACGCTCCGGGTCACGATCAGCGCCGGTTTCTCGAGCTGTTCGAGCGCGACCTCGCCCCGCGTTTGCGGGGGCTCGCGTAACACGAGCGGAATGCGGCCATAATCCGGCCGGAACGCGCCGGGCATAGCGTTGGAACCCTCAGAGATTCGGGGGTGACGGCCGATGGCCGAGACACAGCACGAGACGACGATCGCGCCCGTTCCCGCACCCCCGACGGCACCGCCCGGCTGGACAGGAGCGGCGATGGCCATCCACGCGGTGCGCCGCATGCCCACGCCTATGGTCGTGACCCTGCAGCCCGAGGGCCTCGATCCGATGCACATCGACATGCGCGGCTACGTCTACCAGTGGGCCCGTCCGCTCGCCGACTTCCCCGATGACCCGGGGTCGGTGCTCATCAGCACGCGGGCCATCCGCGATGCCGAGCCCGCGTTCGCGGGCGACGACTTCGTCGACCACCCGCCAGCCTTCGCCGGGTCGTCGCTCGAGCCGCTGCTGTGGCTCATCGGCACGCGCGCCTTTTCGGGCGGCCGGGCGTCGTGGCTACGGTCGGGCGATCGCTATCGGCTTTACCGCTGGCCCGACTTCTCGCTGCTGCCGGTGACCGATCAGGAGCAGGGAATCGTCAAGGCGAGCGCCGCCGGGTTCATGGTCGTCGAGAAGCTCGCCCAGCGGGCGAAGGTCGAGATCGCCGCCGCGCAGCGCGTCGTCAACGCCCTGAGCCTCATCGGGCTGCTGCGCCGGCACGCCGCGCGGGGCGCCAGCCCTGACGCACCGCCGCCCCCGCCGGCCGGGGGCATCCCCGGCCTCTAGAGGCGACCCTGGTAGGCTGGAAGACGGTCTCGACTCGCACAACGGTCGTCGAGCCCGTCTCGGAGGGTACACAAAACCATGTCGAAGCACCGTCAGCGCTCTGTACAACCGGCATTCCGCCGCCACTTGTGGTCGAGAACCCGCACGGTCTTCACCTCGATCATCGTCGGCCTCATGGCGATGGCGTCGCTCGGCTTCTCCACACCGACGCAGGCAGATCTCCTCGCCGCCTACGTCGATGCCAATGCGCAAGAGATCCTGGCCTCGGCCTCGCCCGAGATGGTGCCCGCAATCGAGCGTGACGACTTCAGCGCGACGCCTGGCTACGAGACGTTCATCCAAGGCGGCACGAACTACGATTGGGCGAGCCTCGTGCTACTCATGGGCGGGTTTCCGATCACCGAGAGCAACGTGACCGTCATCACGCGCTGGATGCGCCAGGAGAACTACGTGGACACCTGGTACAACCGCAACAACCCCCTCAACAACGGTTGGGGCTCGGGTGGCGGTGGCGGCACCGGCCGCTACGTCGATCTGGTGGATGCCGCGGCGAATGCCGCGGAGGCGCTCAACAGCCTCGGCCGCTACAGCGAGATCGTTGCGACGCTGCGCGCTTCGGCGCCGACCGAGCAGGTCGAGCGCGCGATCTGGTTCTCGGGCTGGGCGACGGGCATGTACAACAACGGGGCGCACTGGTCGTACAGCCCGGTTCCGGTCGTGACCGCGCCACCGAGCGCCTGGGGCCGATAGGCCTCAGGCGCCCAGCTGTGCGCGGTCGTCGAGGGGTGGCATTCATCGACAGCGGATCGGTGCATCGCTCAATCGAGTAAACACGCTCAGCCTCATTTTTGTCCTCTGCTGCTCGATCAACGTGCCCGCGCCGCCTTGCCCGACGCGAGCGCGAATCCCGGGCGTGTCGCAGAGTTCAGCGATTCGTTATTGTGTCGCCATGGCTTCCCCCTCCGTGCCCGACCTCGGGCCCCGGCGCCCCCGTGGGGTGACCGTTATCGGAGTCGTGGTCTATGTCGGCGGCATCATCGATATCGTCGGCGGCTCGATGCTGCTCGTGCTCGCCACGGGGGCGGCCCTGCTCGCGAACCCGGTGCCGGGCGGGCTGCTGACGGCGATCACGGTGATCATCGCGGGCATCATCGTCGTCGCGGTGGCCGACGGCCTCATGCACGGCAGCGCCCTCGCGCGACTCGTCGTGACGGTCGCGCGCGGCATCTCGATCATCATGCAGGCTGTGGCACTGAGCGCGGGCGGGGTCGCCCTGCTGGTCGGCATCGTGAGCCTCGTGATCTCGGCGATCGTACTGAGCTGGCTGTGGACCCCGGGAGCCAACGCGTACTTCGCCGCGAACCGCGCGCGAGAGTAGCGGGTCGGCTCAGACGACCGTGAGCACGTAGTTCGCGCCGGAGCCTGTGCGGGGCGGCGGGCTTCCGGCGCGAAGCCGGGCGAGGCCGTCGAGCACGAGATCGACCATGAGCGCGTACTCGTCGTCGTGGTCGTGATGCTCGCGGATCGTGCGGCTGATGCCCGGGTACTCGTCGGCGAGCGCGCCGTCGTAGAGCGCCTGCACCCGTTCGCCGAGAGCGGCCGCCGTGGGCCGTCGTGCCTGCTGCGCGGTGAAGCCCATGATGGTGCCGTCGACGATGTGCAGCCCGTGATGCGCGAGCTGCGGCGTGAAGCCGGCGTCGAGTAGGGCGGTCGTGACCGATTCGGCGTAGCGCAGCCGGCCGTCGCCGACGAGGGGTCGCAAGGTCACGAGTTCGACGGCCCACGGGCGAGCCAGTAGGGCGCGGTGCGCGCGGTGCATGATCGCCCCGAGACGGGTTCGCCAGTCGTCATCGGCCCCGGCGTCGATCTCGAGCCAGCTGTGCACGATGGCGTCGACCATCGCGTCGAGCAGGGCGTCTTTGCTCGGCACGTGGCGATACAGCGACATCGCCTCCACCCCCAGCTCGGTGCCGAGGCGCCGCATGCTCAGCGCCGTGAGTCCGTTGGCGTCGGCGAGCGAGAGGGCGGCCTGCAGCACGCGGTCGTGGCTCAGGGCATCCCGAGGCGGGGTCATGCGACCTCCTTGACAGCCGGATCGACGATCGATAACTTACGGCGTAAGCATACAGTGTAAGCTATCCCTGGCAATCCAAAGGAGCCCGCCATGAAGTCGATCGTCGCCACCACCTACGGCGGTCCCGAGGTGCTGCGGGCGGTGGATGCCCCGCCTCCCGTCGCGGCTGATGGCCAGGTGCTCGTGCGCGTCGTCGCGAGCTCGGTCAACCCGCTCGACTGGCACGAGCTGCGCGGCATACCGTATGTGGTGCGTATCATGCGCGGTCTGCGCGCCCCCAAGGCGAGCGGCCACGCTATGGGGTCAGACGTCGCGGGGGTCGTCGAGTCGATGGGCCCGGGCGTCACGCGGTTCGCCGTGGGTGACCGGGTATTCGGGTTCGGGTCAGGGGCGTGGAGCGAGCTCATGGTCGTGGGCGAGGCGGGTCTCGTGCGCGCGCCCGAAAGCCTGTCGTCGACCGATGCCGGTGGGGTCGGCGTCGCGGCCATCACGGCGCTGCAGGGCCTGCGGCGCGGCGGCCTCGTCGCCCCGCTCGCGTGGGGGCCGGGCGAAGTCGAACCGATGCGCCCGCGCGTGCTCATCATCGGCGCGTCAGGCGGCGTTGGCACCTTCGCCGTGCAGATCGCCAAACTGCTCAGCGCGCACGTCACGGCGGTCACGAGCACGCGCAACCTCGCGCTCGTCACGCGGCTCGGCGCCGACGACGTCATCGACTACACGACCACCGACGTGACGGCAGGGGTTCCGCGCTTCGATTTGATTCTTGAACTCGCGGGCAATCGGCGGGTTGGCGATCTCGCGCGCATCCTGACCCCGACGGGAGCGCTCGTCGCGTGCGGTGCCCCGCGCGGGCAGTGGATCGGCCCGCTGATCAGCATGGCGGGGCTCGCGATCCGGTCGCGGTTCTCACGCCGTACCTTCGCGTCGTTCCTCGCGAAGCGCGACGCCGACGACCTGCAGCGGCTCGCCGATTGGCTCGAGACCGGGGCTCTGCGGGTGGTCGTCGACGAGGTCTACCCGGTCGACTGCATCGCCGACGCCGTCGCGCGCAGCGAGGGCGTGCACGCGCGCGGCAAGGTGATCGTGACGCTCTGAGCAGTCACGACCCGTGGGTCTGGCTAGGCTCTGGCCATGGGTGTGACGGTGGCCGTGGTCGGTCTCGGGTTCGGTCGCGACTTCGTGCCGCTCTACCTCAGTCATCCCGACGTCGACCGGGTGGTGCTCGTCGATAGCGATCGGCACCGTCGCGCGAGCGTCGCGGCAGCGTTCGCGATCGGGCCCGGCTTCGACGATCTGCCATCGGCACTGCGCGATCCGTCGATCGACGCCGTGCACATCCTCGCCCCCGTGTCGACCCACGCCGAGTTCGTCATCGCGGCGCTGCGGGCGGGCAAGCATGTCGCCTGCGCGGTGCCGATGGCGACGAGCCTCGATGACGTGTGGCGCATCATCGAAGAGCACGAGCGCAGCGGCCTGACCTACATGATGATGGAGACCGCCGTCTACGGTGGTGAGTTCCGCCAGGTCGATGACCTGGTCGCGGCAGGGCGCTTCGGCGCGCTGACCCTCTACCGCGGGTTCCACATCCAGAACCTCGACGGGTTCCCTCCGTACTGGCAGGGCTACCCGCCCATGCACTACGCCACGCACGCCCTCTCGCCGGCGCTGGCCCTGCTCGACACGACGGTCGAGAGCGTGCGCTGCCTCGGTGCCGGTCGGCTCGCCGACGAGCGCCGCACGGGCGGGTTCGCCAATACGTTCCCGAGCGAGGTCGCCCTGTTCCGACTGCGGGGCCACGATCTCGTCGCCGAGGTGACGGTGGCGTTCTTCCAGACCGCGCACCCCTACGCCGAAGGGTTCTCGCTCTACGGCGAGCACTTCGGGTTCGACTGGGTGGGCGACGATGCGGTCGACGGGGTGTTCTACCGCATGGATCCGCCGGCCCCGGGCGATCGCGGCAACAGGGTGGCGGTCGAGCCGATCCCTGCCGTAGACCGCCATCACGATCTGCCGCCCGCCCTCGCGGTGTTCACGACCAACAATGAGATCCAGCTCGAGGGCATGCCGATGCCGGTGCCGGTGGGGGCGAGCCACGGAGGGTCGCACCCGTACCTCGTGCACGAGTTCATCTCGAGCATCGTCGAGGCTCGCGCGCCCCGCGTCGACAGCCGCGTCGCGGCATCGTGGACGGTGCCGGGAATCCTCGCCCACGAGTCGGCGCTCGACCACGGCGCCGAGCGCGAGGTGCCCGACTTCTCCTGGTGAGCCTCGACCACGGCGCCTGGCCGTTCTTCCCCGTTTCGGGCAGACTCGGGGTGCCCCTCGTTGGGCGAGTCGGCGAGAGCGACGGTGCCAGCAGCATGTTGTTCCAGGCATATTTCGACGCGGTCGAGGCGAAGACGGGCAAGACCCCTCGAGCGCTCGTTGCCGAAGCGGTGGCGCGGGGCTACGACGACCTCTCGGTGAAGGCGGGCGTCATCGTGCAGTGGCTCGCTGACGAGTACGGGCTCGGACGCGGCTACGCGATGGCCTTGGTGCAGGTTGTCGAGAAAGGTCCGACGATCGACGCGAAGCACGTCGGTTCGGGGGGGCGTGCACAGCGACGCGAGCGACACGCTCTGGCTCGACGGCGTCGCGACGAAGCCGCCGACCGCCTGACGGTGCTCGCGCCTACGCTGGCACCGTGGTCGCGAACTCAGAGAAGCCCGTGATGCTCTTCGAGCGCGTCGAGCTCTGGGAGGAGTGGCTCGAGGCGCATCCCGAGCACCCCGGTGTGCGCTTGAAGATGCGCAAGAAGCGCTCGACCGCACCCGGCATCACCTACGACGAGGCGCTCGAATCGGCGCTGTGCTTCGGCTGGATCGACGGGCAGATCTACGGGCTCGACGACGACTACTCGCTGCAGGTCTTCACTCCGCGCCGACCGCGCTCGGTCTGGTCGCAGCGCAACGTCGGCATCGTCGAGCGGCTGAACGAGGCCGGCCGCATGCGCCCGACCGGCATCGAGCAGGTCGCGCGCGCGAAGGCTGACGGTCGGTGGGATGCCGCCTACAGCCAGAAAGACATGGTCGTGCCCGCAGACCTGCAGGACGCCCTCGACGCCTCGCCCACGGCTGCGGCCACGTTCGCCGCGATCAGCTCGACCGCGAAGTTCAGCATCGTCTTCCGGCTTAACGGCGTGGTGCGCGCCGAGACTCGTGCGCGCAAGCTCGCCGGCTACATCGAGCAGCTCGCGCGGGGCGAATCGCCCACCTAGCGGGCGACCACCGGCACGTCGATCGCCCCCGTGCGGGCCTCGCGATCGCTGCGGTCTTTGCGCAGCGCCGTGCCGCCGATGATGAGCGCGCACGCGATGATCACGAGGTTCTTGACGATGTACTGGCCCTCGAGGGTGAGGCCCCACGGCACGACCGTGAAGGTCACGGCGGGCAGCAGAACGAGCGGCAGGAAGGTCGCGGGCATCTGGGGGATGAGCAGCAGCAGCGCGAGCCGGGTGAGCGGCGGGAAGAGGAACGCGACCCCGATCGCGACCTCCCACAGCCCGATGAGCGGAATGATGATCTCGGGCGTCAGCCAGTAGATCGTTGCGGCGATGAGGTCATAGGCCGGGCTGAGCTCACCAATCAGCTTGAGTGCGCCGAACCAGATGAAGACGACGCCCAGGGCGAGGCGGGCGAACCGAATGCCGAACGCGTCCATCGTCCAGACGACGAGCCGGTCGAAGCGTTCGAGCAGGGCGGTGATGGTGGTCATGGCTCCTCTTTCTGGTTCGTTCTTCGACGTTAGGCGACCCTCCTGGGTGCGGGATGCTCGCCCGATGTGCGCCGCCTGACCGAGGCGGTAGCGTGTGGCCATGACGCCGTCGATTGCCGTTCCGACCATTAGTCTCGATCGCGACCCGCGGGTCGTCGGCCGAGAGTTCGACGAGACGCTGCGGACGGTGGGCTTTTTCCAGGTGGTCGATCACGGGGTCGACCCCGTGATCGCCGACGCCGCGTGGGGTGCGGCTCGCGCGTTCTTCGACCTGCCGCTCGACGAGAAGCTCGCGGTCGAGCGACCGTCGGGCGGGCTCTACGGCTACTTCCCGATGCGCAGCGAGTCGCTCGCGGCCTCGCGCGGCGAGGCGACGCCGGGCGACCTGAAGGAGTCGTTCAACATGGGCCCGGGCATCCGCCCGTCGCACGTGCCCACCGACGAGACCGAGGCTGCGCTGTTCACGGCGAATGTCTGGCCCGCGGCGCTTCCGGAGCTGCAGGCGGCGTGGCAGGCGTACTACGCCGAGATGAGCGCCCTCGCTGATCGCCTGATGCGCACGTTCGCGCTCGGGCTCGATCTGCCGGCCGACTTCTTCGCCCCGCATATCGATGCGAGCCCGAGCGCCCTGCGCGCCATCAACTACCCCGAGCAGACGAACGCGCCCGAGCCCGGCCAGTTGCGCGCCGGCGCGCACACCGACTACGGAACCCTCACGATCCTGCGCCAGGAGGCTGGCCGTGCGGGCCTCGAGGTGCACGATGCCGTGAGCGGCTCGTGGGTGCCGATCCCGCCGGCCGACGGTGCGCTCGTCATCAACATCGGCGACCTCATGGCCCGCTGGACCAACGATCGCTGGACGTCGACGCTGCATCGCGTCGTGAATCCGGATGCGGCGCCCGGGTTGACCGCGGGCGCCAGCCAGCGCCGCCAGAGCATGCCGTTCTTCCACAACGCCAACTACTCAACCATCGTCGAGTGCCTGCCCTCGTGCCTCGCCGCGGGCGAGGCGCCGCGCTACGAGCCTGTCATGGCGGGCCCGCACTTGGCCGGCAAGTCGGCGAAGAGCGTGGCCCCCACCGCATGACCGCGCCCGCCATCGGCTTCGCCGCCGCGCTCGAGCAGCTCGCCCCCCGCGAGGCCGTGCGTCTCGCGGCGCTCGCTGAGCAGCACGGATTCCGCGGCACGCTCGCGGGCGACGCAGCTCAGCCGTTCACCCCGAGCCAGGGCGAGGCGGCCTTCGTTTGGAACGTCGTCTCCGCCCTCGGTGCCCAGACGACGGGCGAGCTCGGGGTCGGGGCGCTCGCGCCCACGTTCCGCTGGCATCCCGCACTGGTCGCGCAGGCGTCTGCCACGCTCGCGAGCCTGTATCCGGGCCGCCACTGGCTCGCGCTCGGCAGCGGCGAGGCGATCAGCGAGCACGTCGTCGGCGGCTATTGGCCCGAGCCGGCGGAGCGCATCAACCGTCTCTTCGAGGCGGTCACGATCATCAAGAAGCTCTTCGCTTCCGGCTCGGCCGGCCGCGATGTGAAGCACGAGGGCCACTGGTACCAGCTCGAGTCGAGCCGGCTTTGGACGAGCCCCGAGCAGGCCCCGCCGCTGCTCATCGCGACGGCGGGGCCGATCACGGCCCGCCGTGCCGGCCAGGTCGCCGACGGGCTGCTGATCGACTCGGTGCCCTATGACAAGCTCGGGATGCTCCTCCAGCGCTTCACGGAGGGCGCCCGCGAGGCGGGCCGTCGCGGGATGGCTCCGCAGCACGCGCTGCGCCTGCATCTCTCGTGGGCGCCGACAGACGCCGAGGCGATGCAGAACGCGCTGACCGAGTGGCCGCAAGCGGGCATGCGCTTCGCCAAGAGCGACATCCGCTCGCCGTACGACCTCGAGCAGATCGCGAGGCTCGTGCGGCCCGACGACTTCGACGAGCGGATGCTCATCTCGAGCGATCTCGATGTGCACCGTGCGAACATCCAGCGCTACCTCGATCTCGGCATCGAGCGCATCCACCTGCACAACGTCGGTCGCGACCAGGATGCGTTCCTCGAGCTGTTCGGCCGCGAGGTGCTGCCCCGCCTCTCGCGGTGAATGTGCCGCGCGCGGCATGTGCCGCGAACGGCACACTGCGTGAATGGCACTCCCCGCAGAGGAGAATGAGCGAGTGACCGAGTCGAGCCCCGCCGACCCCCAGCCCGCCGAGCTACGCGTCTGGGGCATTCCGGGCCTGCCCGAGATCGCCCCGGGCGACCTCCTGCCGCGCCTCATCGCCGACGCCGCCCGCCGCGCGGGGGTCGAGCCCGGCGACATCCTCGCCGTGACAAGCAAGATTGTGAGCAAGGCCGAGGGCCGCATCATCGAAGCTGCCGACCGCGAGCAGGCGATCACCGACGAGACGGTGCGGGTCGTCGCGACGCGAGCGCGGGCCAACGGTGGCACGACGCGTATCGTCGAGAACCGGCTCGGCCTCGTCATGGCCGCTGCGGGCGTCGACGCGAGCAATACCGCCGACGGCACCGTGTTGTTGCTGCCGCTCGACCCCGACGCGAGCGCCGCGGCGATCCGAGCGGCCGTCGAGGATCGCGTCGGCGCGCCCGTGGGTGTCATCATCACCGACACGGCCGGCCGCGCCTGGCGCGAGGGCCAGACCGACATGGCGATCGGATCAAGCGGCGTGCGGCTGCTGGATGACCTGCGCGGGTCGCGCGACGCCGCGGGCAAGCTGCTCGAGGTCACGGCGCCCGCCGTCGGCGACGAGATCGCCGCGGCCGCCGACCTCGTCAAGGGCAAGACGAGCGGCATCCCGGTCGCCGCCGTGCGCGGGCTCGCGCGCCTACTCGACGACGGCGCACCCGGCGCCCGCAGCCTCGTGCGCCCGCTCGACGACGACATGTTCGCGCAGGGCAGCCAAGAAGCATGGCACGACGGGTATGCCGCTGGCGCACAAACCATCGGCACCAACTGAGCATTCGCCACACACCGGCAGACTCCCAGACCGCTCTGCGGCGGACCGTGGCAGAGTCGAACCTGTGAGCACGACGTCGAGCACCACGCATCAGCCTGAGACCGCAGCCCCCGCCAACGCACCGCTCAGCGCAGAGCAGTTCGCCGAGCTCGGGGCGGGCATCCGGCGAGCCATGAACGGTGTGCTCGACGGCAAGCCCGATGCGGTGGATGCCGCGCTCACGGTGCTGCTGGCCGAAGGCCACCTGCTCATTGAAGACGTACCGGGGGTCGGCAAGACCATGCTGGCCCGCGCGCTCGCGCGCTGCATCGCCGGCACCGTCTCGCGCATCCAGTTCACCCCCGATCTGCTGCCGGCCGACATCACGGGCGTGAGCGTCTTCCGCCAGCAGCTGGGCACCTTCGAGTTCACTCCCGGCCCGGTCTTCGCCCACATCGTGATCGGCGACGAGATAAACCGAGCGAGCCCCAAAACTCAGTCGGCGCTGCTTGAGTGCATGGAGGAGCAGCAGGTCACCGTCGACGGTCGCACCCACCACCTCGAGAGCCCCTTCCTCGTCGTCGCGACGCAGAACCCCATCGAGATGGAGGGTACCTACGCGCTGCCCGAGGCGCAGCGCGACCGGTTCATGGCCCGCATCTCGATCGGCTACCCCGATGCCGAGAGCGAAGCACTCATGGTGCGCGATCGCGAGCACGGCAGCCCTCTCGACCGCGTCGAGCCGGTCGTCGATGTCGCAGGGCTGCGTCGCATGATCGCGACCGTGCGCGAGGTCTACGTGAGCCCCGCCGTCGAGCGCTACGCCGTCGCGATCGTGCAGGCCACGCGCGATGACTCGGCCCTGCGCCTCGGCGCGAGCCCGCGCTCGACCCTGCAGCTCGTGCGCGCCAGCCGCGCGCGCGCCGCGCTCGACGGTCGCGACTTCGTGCTGCCCGACGACATCGACGCCCTCGCGACGACCGTTCTCTCGCACCGCATGGTGCTCGTGCCGCGTGCGCAGCATCCCGATGGCTCGGCGGTGCGCAGCGTCGACGAAGTCGTCGACCGCATTGTCGCCGCGACGCCCGTTCCGGTGCCGACGGCGCGCGACTAGGAGGTCTCCGTGACCCGACTGACCGCCCGTGGCATCGCGTTCCTCGTGGTCGCGGTGGGCCTCGGGGCGCTCGCATACGCGCTCGAGCGCCCCGAACTGCTGCCGATCGCCGCGATCGCGGGTGCGGCCCCGCTCATCGCGCTCGCCACCGTAGCGAGCTCGCGCCCTCGCGTGCGGGTGACGCGCCAGCTCGAACCGGTCGTCGCGACCGAGGGCGAGCCCGTGCAGGTGACCGTGACCGTCAGCGGGCGGGCGCGGGCCGCCGAATGGATCGAGCGCGTGCCGATGGTGCCCGGCTACGCGGGCCCTGGGCGACTGCGCGAGGTGACCGCGACGCGGCCGGGCGGCATCGGGTACCGCTACTGGCCAGCGCGCCGAGGCCTGCAGACCGTCGGCCCGCTGCTCATCGAAGGCCGCGACCCCTTCGCCCTCGCGCTGCGCGTTACCGATACGCGCACTGTCGTCGCCCAGCTCGTGCTGCCCGAGGTCACACCGCTGCCCCCTGGCCCCGTGCCCGACCCCTCCACCGAGGCGGGCCCGCGCGCGGCCCGCTCGCGCGAGCGTGCCGATGACGATGCCGTGACGCGCGAGTACCGCGACGGCGACGCCTTGCGTCGCGTGCACTGGCGCGTGACGGCGCGCCAGGGCGAGCTCATGGTTCGGCAGGACGAGCCGCAGGCGGGCCCGCACGCGCGGTTGCTCGTCGATGCGCAGTGGCTCGGTTACCTCGACGCCCGGCTTGTTCACGAGGCGGGTCCGCGGTCGTCGCGCGCCCCCGCGAGCGCGACCTTCGAGTGGGTCGTGCGCATGGCGGCTTCGGCGGCGGTGCACCTCGCCGAGCGCGGCTACACGGTCGAGCTCGTCACGCCAACGCCGCGAACAGCCGAGGCCCCCGCGGCCGATGGCCCCGTCGGCGACGTGCTCGGCGAGCTCGCGCTGCTCGCCCTCAGCGCGCGCACGGGCGACCTCGACGAGCGCTCGGCGCCCGGTGCCCCGCCCGTCGTCGCGATCGCCGGCGCGCCCGACGATCACACGGTGCGGTGGATGCTCGCGCAGCGCTCCCCGCGCGCCCCCGCCGTCCTCCTGCTCGCCGGAGCCCCGGCACCGCACCCCGGTGAGCCCGACCCCGACCCCGTGCGGACGGCGTTCGAGCGTGCGGGCTGGACGACCGCGCGGGTGAGCATCGGCCGCTCGCCCGACGACGCCTGGCTCGCTCTCCTTGGCGAGCAGCACGATGCCCTGCCCGACTGGGCTCTCACGACCGGAGCGGCTCGTGGCTGAGCGTGTCGCCGCCACGGCGCGCGGTTCGTTCGCGAAGAGCGGTGTCGCTCTGCTCGCGGTTGCGGCGGCCGTCACGGGGTTCAGCGCCATCCTCGACGAGGGGCTCTGGGGCCCGACTGTGCTCGTGGTCGCTGCGGTTGCGATCGCCTCGGCCGCGATCACGCGCCGCCTCGTGCGGCGCTGGGCCGTCGTCTGGGCCGCGGCCGCTGCGTTCGCAGCGGCGCTGCTTGCTCTCACGGCGCTCTTCGCGGCCGAGACGGCTCTGCTCGGCATCGTGCCATTGCCCGGCACGGCGGCACGGTTTGCCGAGCTCATCGCCGCGGGCGAGCTCTCGATGGGCGAGCAGTCGATCCCGGCGGCGGCCGACGACGGCATCCGGTTCCTCATGGCCTCTGGCATCGCGGGCCTCGCGATCATGGTCGACTTCGTACTCATGCACGGTCGTCGACCCGCGTTCACCGCGGTGCCGCTACTCGGCATCCTCGCCGTGCCGATCGTGCTCGCGCCGGGTGCACTGCCGGTGCTCTCGGTGCTCGCGACCGCGGCCGCCTACCTGCTCGCCCTCGCGCTGCACCGTCCAGCGGCGAGCGGCGGGGCCGCCGCGGCAGGTCGCGCGATCGCCGTCGGGGCGGGAGTGCTCGTCGCGGCACTGCTGGTTCCGCCCGTGCTGCCCCCGGTTGTCCTGGGCAGCGGGTTGACTGGTGCGGGTCTCGCCGGTGTCGTGACCGGGCTCAACCCCTCGGTCGACCTCGGCGATGATCTTCGCCGAAACACCCCTGTCGAGGTGTTGCGCTACACGACTGATGCCGAAGGAGGGCTCTACCTGACGCTCTCCCATCTCGCCGATTTCGAGGGGCAGACAGTGGAGCCGGTCATCGCCGGCGCGTCGACGCAGGTCGACGAGGTTGGCCCGCCGCCGTGGCTGGGTGACGCGGTCGAGACGAGCACGGTGAGCACGAGCATCCAACTGCAAAACGTGCGGTCGCGCTGGGTTCCGTTGCCCGCCGCCCCCCTCACGATCACGGGGCTCTCCGGATCGTGGGTGGTTGATCCGGACGGTATCACGGTGAGCACCGTTGAGGGCAGCTTCCGCGGCGGCTCGTACGAGGTCGAGAGCCTGGTGGCAGAACCGACACCCCAGCAATTGCGCTCAGCGACCGTCGCCGCCGAGGGCCTTGATCGCTACCGTGCTGTTCCCCCCGAACTTGACGCGCTCGTCATCGATACGGCCGCGGCAATCGCGGCGAGTGCCGGGGGTCCGTCACCCTACGACCAGGCCCTTGCGCTTCAGCGGTTTTTCACGGGAGGCGACTTCGACTACTCGGAAGAGGCTCCGGTTGACGGCGGCTACGACGGCACCGGGTCGCAAATCATCTCAGTATTTCTCGAAGAGCGGTCAGGATACTGTGTGCAGTTCGCGTCGGCCATGACGATCATGGCGCGCACCCTCGGCATCCCCGCGCGCATCGCTGTCGGTTTCCTCCCGGGAACGCGCAACCCCGACGTGCCAGGCGAATACATCGTGAGCAGCGACGACATGCATGCCTGGCCCGAGTTGCACTTCGACGGCATTGGCTGGGTGCGCTTCGAGCCGACGCCGTCGCGTGGATCAGCGCCCGCCTATGCGAGCGATGACGTGCCACCACCGGGAGAGGAGCCCGCGATCGACCCCGCGACGGGCGAGCCGTTCGAACCCTCGGCCGCGCCGTCGACGCCCTCCGATCCGGATGCGTCGGATGATCCCGACTCCGAGGCCTCCGACGCGGTCGATCCGCTCGACCTCATTGACGGCGGCAATGACGGAACGCTCGACGGCCCCTCGGCTGGCGGCCTCGCTCCGGGGGGTGCGGATGCCCGCCCGCTCGCCGCCGCCCTGTTCGCGCTGCTCGTGCTGCTGTTCGCCATGCCCGGGGTGTGGCGCGCGGTGCGTCGCTCGCGCCGACGCCGGTCGCCGGATGCGCTCGATCGCTGGCGCGAGCTGCGCGACACGGCGCGCGACCTGGGCCTGCCCGCCGAGGAGTCGAGCACGCCGCGGGCCCTCGCCGAGGCGTGGGCGGAACCCTGGGCCGCGAATCCGGCCGCGCTCGCCGCGCTCGACGCCGCCCGCGAGGCCGTCGAGCAGCGCGCCTACGCGCCTCGGGGCCAGGGTGCTACCGCCCCCGACATCGCCGTGCTGCTCGCAGCTCTCCGCGCGAGTGCGCCCCGCTGGCGCCGCGTGCTCGCGGTGGTGGCGCCCGTTTCGCTGCTCGACCGCACGCCGGCCGACGAGCGGCTGCCGGCGGCTCCGCTCTCGACCTAGGCTGGCCGGGTGTCCGCTCGCGTCTCCCTGGTGATCCCCGTGCGCGATGCGGCGACCGCGAAGAGCCGCCTCGCGGGTGATGGAGGGGCCGAAGCGGATGCCCGGCGCGCGGCCCTCGCCGCCGCGATCGCGCTCGACACGGTGTCGGCGGCCAGGAGCGCGCGCGAAGTCGGCGAGCTCGTCGTCGTCGGCTCGCTGCCGGAGCCGCTGCCGGGGGTGCGCGTTGTCGACGATCCCGGTTTCGGGCTGCTCGTGGCAATCGGAGCGGGGCTCGTGGCGGCCGATGCGGCGAGCCCGACGGCCGTGCTGCTCGGCGACCTGCCGGCGCTACAGCCCGCCGACCTCGACGCCGCGCTCGTCGCGGCGAGCGAGCACCACTGGGCCTTCGTACCCGACGCCGAGGGCGAGGGCACGACGCTCGTCGTCGCCTCGGCGGGGCTGCCGCACTCGCTGCGGTTCGGAGCGGGCTCGGCGGTGCGGCACCGCGACGCGGGCTACGTCGAGCTCGATGTGCCCGAACGCTCGGGTCTGCGCCGCGACGTCGACACGCCCGCGCAGCTCGCCGCGCTCGATGCACTGGCGGCCGCGGGTGCCGTGCTCATCGGCCCGCGCACGCGTGCGCTGCTGACCGGTTAGGCCCCTGATCGCACCTCGGCGACAGTGAGCGCGAGGCGTCGACCCGTGGCGGCGTAGCCCTGCTCGCGATGCGACTGGGCGACGGCGACACGCTCCGGGTCGGGCGTGCCGTAGGTCGTCGTGCGCTGGCGCGCGACGCGGCCGATCGACGCGGCCAGCTCTTCGAGCTCGGCGACCGTCTTCTCCGAGCCGTTGTCGGCGCCCGCCATGCGACTGATGGTCTCCTCCATGAGCGTGCCGCCCGCGTCGTCGGCGCCGCCGCGCAGCATGAGCTGCGTGCCCTCTGTGCCGAGCTTGACCCACGAGGTCTGCACGTGATCGATGCGGCCGTGCAGCATCAAGCGTGCGACCGCGTGCACCGCGCGGTTCTCTTGCGGCGTCGGCCCGGGGCGCGCCACGCCCGCGAGGTAGACCGGCGAGCTCGCGTGCACGAACGGCAGCAGCACGAACTCGGTGAAGCCCCCCGTGTCGTCGTGCACACGAGCGAGGGTGCGCAGGTGGGCGACCCAGTGGGGTGGAGCATCCACGTGCCCGTACATCATCGTGCTCGACGAACGGATGCCGAGGCGGTGCGCGGTGCTGACGATCTCGATCCACTCGGCGGCGGGCAGCTTCCCCTTCGTGAGCACCCAGCGCACCTCGTCGTCGAGGATCTCGGCGGCGGTTCCGGGAATCGTGTCGAGCCCCGCCTCCTTCGCCGCCGTGAGGAACTCGGCGAAGGAGAGCCCGGTGCGGGATGCTCCGTTGACGATCTCCATGGGGCTGAAGGCGTGCAGGTGGATGCCGGGCTGGCGCTTCTTGACCTCGCGGGCGAGGTCGAAGTAGGCGGTTCCGGGCAGGTCGGGGTGGATGCCGCCTTGCATGCAGATCTCGGTCGCGCCGAGCGCCCAGGCCTCGTCGACGCGGTCGCCGACCTGTTGCATCGAGAGCGTGAAGGCGTCGGCGTCGGTGCGCCGCTGCGCGAAGGCGCAGAACCGGCAGCCGGTGTAGCAGACGTTGGTGAAGTTGATGTTGCGGTTCACGACGTAGCCGACTTCGTCGCCGACCGTGTCACGCCGCACTCGATCGGCGAGGTCGGCGAGCGCATCGAGATCAGCGCCGTCCGCCTGCAGCAGGGTCAGGTAGTCGTCATCGCTCAGTCTGGCCGGAGCATCCTCGGCCCGCCGCAGCACCGCCGAGACGCCGGTGCTCACGGCGACCGTGCGCTCGCGGACGCCCGTTGTGGCCTCGCGCAGCTCGGCCCAGTCGCCATAGACGTCGTCGAAGTCGCTGCGAGTCGAGGTGAGGCGGCCCTCGGTGTCGATCGCGACGTGCAGGTCGGTGCGGCCGGTTCCAGCGCGGCTCGCCCAATCCGGGTCGGGTTCCTGCCACGGGATGCCCTGCGGCGCTGCGTGCTCGTTCGCGAGCCCGTCGGGGCCGGCGAGCGCGCGCACGTGCGGCACGATGCGCGGGTCGAGCCACGGCTCTTCCGCGCGCACGTAGTGGGGGTGCGCGGTGAGGCGCTCGCGCAGCGTGAAGCCCGACTCGGCGGTGAGGCGCGCGAGCTCATCGATCTGCGGCCACGGGCGCTCAGGGTTCACGTGGTCGGGAGTGAGCGGGCTCACGCCGCCCCAGTCGTCGATGCCGGCGCGGATGAGCAGGCCGAGCTCTTCGGCGTCGGTGAGGTTCGGCGGCGCCTGCACGCGGGCGCCCGGGCCGAGCACGAGGCGGCCGACGGCGACGGCGGCGATGTACTCCTGCAGTGCGAGGTCGTCAGCGGCGCGCATGGCCGTGCGCGGCTTGGCGCGGAAGTTCTGGATGATGACCTCTTGCACGTGCCCGTGCCGACGGGAGGTCGCACGAATGGCGAACATGCCGTCGACGCGCTCGGCGTAGGTCTCGCCGATGCCAAGCAGCAGGCCGGTCGTGAACGGGATCGCGCTCCGGCCGGCGTCCTCCAGTACCCGCAGGCGCAGCGCGGGGTCTTTGTCGGGGCTGCCGAAATGGGCGAGCCCGCGGGTCTCGAACAGGCGCGTGCTCGTTGTCTCGAGCATCATGCCCATGCTGGGCGCGACAGGCTTGAGCCGTTGCAGATCTTGCCACGTCATGACGCCGGGGTTGAGGTGCGGCAGCAGTCCGGTCTCCTCCAGCACGAGGATCGCGACCGACCGCAGGTAGTCGATCGTCGAGTCGTAGCCGTGGGCGTCGAGCCACTCGCGGGCGGCGGGCCAGCGGTCTTCGGGCCGGTCGCCGAGCGTGAAGAGGGCCTCCTTGCAACCGAGCGCGGCGCCCTGGCGCGCGATCTCGAGCACCTCGTCGGGGGAGAGGAAGGGCGCTTTGCCCTGCGCGGCGAGCTGGTTGGGGGTCTGCACGAACACGCAGTAGTGGCAGCGGTCGCGGCACAGGTGCGTGAGCGGGATGAACACTTTGCGCGAGTACGTGATGACCCCGGGGCGCCGGGCCTTCTCAAGCCCGGCATCCCGCACACGGCTCGCGACGGTCATCAGCCGCTCGAGGTCGTCGTGCCGGCAGTGCAGCAGCGTTTCGGCCTCGGTGGCGTCGATCGTGACGCCCGACTCGGCGCGCTTGAGCGCCCGCGAGATCGCGGATGCGGTCGGTACGAACGCGTGAGCGCTCGGCGCAGCGCCCGTCGCGCGGACGGTTGTGGTGTCTGGTGCGGTGGTGTCTGGTGTGGTGTCGGTCATGGATGCTCCCGGCAGGCCGATCGACGGCGGGCACGCTGACCCCGCCGGGTCGGGCACCTCAAGCGCGGTGCCGAGTCGCGCCCCAGACCGGGCGCGAGACGTTCGATGTCTCACACCCTACTCGCGCCACCGACCGCGCGCCGTTGCCCCGCCCGGCCCCGCCCGGCCCCACCCGGCACCGGCCCCGGCCCCACCCGGCCCCGCCCGGCCCTGCCCACCTCCTTCGCCGCGCCGAGTTGTCGACACTCGTTCCGCACCGGATGGCCCCTCCGGACGACTTCAACGGATTCGGAAGATCACGAGGCAGATTCATGGAGTTCCGGATCCGTTGAAGTGTGCCGGGCGTGACGGGCGCCTGCTGTGTTGCGGCGGTTACGCGGTCGTCCTCCACACGCGGTTTGGGCAGTGTGGGATGCGCGGCGTCCGTCACGTGCGCGCGACGCCTCGGCGCCGAGAGACAGGATCCCGGCATGGCTGGCTTCTCTGGATTCGATCCCGTGATCCGTCGCCTTGGCGGCATCGCCTCGCGGCGCGAGCTGCGACGCGCGGGGTGGGTCGAGACGGAGCTGTGGTTTGCATGGAGCTACGGCAATCTCGACCGCATCCGTATCGGGTGGTACGCCTCGAGCGACCTGCCCGCAGACGCGCGCGCGGCGTGGAAGGCGGGAGGTCCGCTCGCCTGCGAGAGCGCGCTTGCCCACTACGGGATGCTCGATCAGGGTGTCCCCGCCGGTCTCGTCGTGCACTGGAGCACGCCTGACCGCTATTCGGGCTCGCGCCGGGCAGTCTCACCTGCCGTCGCGCAGCGCCAAGCGCGCACGTGCGCTCGCCGCAGAACCCGGCGTGAGAACGGCCCCTGACCGACCGTCGTCGCGGTGGGCCAGGGGCCGTCGAGAGCTGCGGGCTACGACTCGTCGTCGGCGCCCACGCCGGCACCCGGGCCGTGCGGGCCGTGACCGCCGGGGCCGCGCTCGCCGCGGTCGGGGCGCTCGCCTTCGGCCGGCTCGACGCCGTTCACTCGGTCGGTGATGCGCTGCTCGATCTCGGCGAGGCGCTCGTCGGCCTGCTCCTGGGTCAGGGTGCCGTCCGCCACGTGCTCGGCGATGTGCTTCTCCGCATCGGTCACGAGCGCGTCGATGAGCACCGACACTTCGACGCCCTGTTGCTTGGCCAGCTCGGCGAGGGTCGTGCCCGCCTTGCGGGCCGCCGTCAGCTCGTCGCGCGACACGTCAAGCACGGTCATGATCGTCTCGAGCCCGGGGCGCTCGCCACGGGGGTTGTGGCCCTCGCGGCCGAGCTCCTGTGTGCTGCTCGCATCGGCCGTGGCTCGCGTGGCGCTCGCACCGGGCACGGCCGCCATGGCGGTCGGGGCAAGGCCGATGCCGAGCGCGGTGAGCGCTCCCGCCGCGACGAGGGTGGTAAGGGTAGTGGTCGTCTTGCGCATGATGAACTCCTTCGGTTCGAGCTGCGGATGCAGCGCGTGCGGTGACAGACCCCACCGTCGACCTCGAAGCTATGCGCTTTCTATACAGGGTCTATGACCGAGCGGCCACTGCGCCCAGCGCCGCCTCGGCGAGCGCGGCGGCCGTCTCGAGGTCGCTCATCCAGAGCGGCACCGCCGCGGCGGCGATGCCGTCCGCGCGCAACCTGTTGACGAGCGGCTCGTCCTCGAGGCCGACCAGCCACGTGTCGAGCAGGCCACCCCCGGCCCGGGGGCCGTAGTGCCGGGCGACCGCGCCGGCATCCGTCGCCACCCCGATCGTCGTGAGGCACGCGTCGGCCATGCCGCGCACCGCGGTTCCCGCGATGATCGGCGAGATTCCGACGATCGGGGCGGTGCCGGTTGCGGACGACGAGCCAGCCACCAGCACCGCATCGCGCATGCCCGGGATGCCGAGGATCGTGCCGATCGAGACGACGGGGTTCGAGGGCGCCACGAGCACGACGTCGGCCGCCGCGAGCGCCGCGAGCGCGCCGGGGGAGGGCGCCGCGTCGGCGACCCCGCGCTGCTCGAACCGCAGCGCGGGCACCTGGGCGCGGTAGCGGGTCCACCACTCCTGGAAGTGCAGGTCCTCCTCGGCTCCCGTGTCAGAGGCGACCCAGACGTGCGTGTCGATCTCGTGGTCGGTCGCGGGGTGCAGTCGCACGCCGCCGAGATCCCAGCGCTCCTGCAGGCGCGCGACGACTTCCGAGGGAGTGAGCCCCGCGCGCAGCCAGGCCGAGCGCGCGATGTGCGTGCCGAGATCGAGGTCGCCGAGCGTGAACCACTCGGGCGTAACGCCGTAGGCCTGTAGCTCGGCCGAGACGCGCTCGCTCTCGCCGACCCGGCCCCACCCGCGCACCTCGTCGTTCTGACCGGACAGCGTGTAGAGCATCGAGTCGAGGTCGGGAGTGATGCGCAGGCCCGCGAGCCACCAGTCGTCGCCCGTGTTGACGACGACGTCGATCGATGCGTCGGCGTGGGCCGAGCCTGCGGGTGCGCGCCCGACTGCTTTCCGCAGCCCGCGCACGAACCGTGCGCCTCCGACCCCGCCCGCGAGCACCACGATCCTCATGCCGTCCACGCTAGCGCCGTCGATTCGTGCTCATTTGTGCGCGCGGGTGTTCCCCTGCGCACCTGCGCCCTAGGTTTTACTCACGCGTCACTGGGCGAAACGAGCCGGAAACGCTCGAAGCGCACACTGGCCCCAGTTCAAAGAGGAAAAGGGGAACCACCCATGACCACCATCCGCGCCGCCATCACCCAGACCACCTGGACGGGCGACAAGGAATCGATGATCGCCAAGCACGAGCAGTTCGCGCGCGATGCCGCCGCCGACGGAGCTCAGATCATCTGCTTTCAAGAGCTCTTCTACGGGCCCTACTTCGGCATCATCGAAGACGCGAAGTACTACGACTACGCGGAACCCGCCGACGGGCCGATCGTGCAGCGCTTCGCGAAGCTCGCGAAAGAGCTGAAGCTCGTCATCGTCCTCCCCATCTACGAGGAGGACATGCCGGGCGTGTACTACAACACCGCCGTGGTGGTGGATGCCGACGGCACGATCCTCGGCAAGTACCGCAAGCACCACATCCCGAACCTCGACCGGTTCTGGGAGAAGTTCTACTTCCGCCCCGGCAACCTCGGCTACCCCGTGTTCGACACGGCCGTCGGCAAGGTCGGCGTGTACATCTGCTACGACCGGCACTTCCCCGAGGGATGGCGCGAGCTCGGGCTGAACGGCGCCGAGCTCGTGTTCAACCCGAGCGCGACGAAGCCCGGCCTCTCGAACCGCCTCTGGGAGCTCGAGCAGCCCGCCGCGGCCGCCGCGAACCAGTACTTCATCGCCGCCAACAACCGCATCGGCACCGAGAGCGACGAGTTCGGCGACCTCGCCGTGACCTTCTACGGCTCGAGCTACTTCGTCGACCCGCGCGGCAACTACGTCGGCGAGGTCGCGAGTCAGGACCAGACCGAGATCGTCACGCGCGACCTCGACCTCGACCTCATCCGCGAGGTGCGCAACAACTGGCAGTTCTACCGCGACCGCCGGCCCGAAAGCTACACGGCGGTGGTGAAGCCGTGAGCACGATGCTGATCCGCGGCGGCACGGTCGTCTCCGCTACCGGCCGCGGCGCGGCCGACGTGCTCGTCGACGGCGAGACCATCGTCGCCGTGCTTGCGCCCGGGTCGACCCTGCTCGGGCACGACCTCTCGGCATCCGTCGACACCGTCATCGACGCGACGGGCAAGTACGTAATCCCGGGCGGCATCGACGCCCACACCCACATGGAGCTGCCGTTCGGCGGCACCGCTGCGATCGACACCTTCGAGACCGGCACGATCGCCGCCGCGTGGGGCGGCACGACGAGCATCATCGACTTCGCCGTGCAGACGGCGGGCCAGAAGGTGTTCGACGGCCTCGCGGCGTGGCACGAGAAGGCCGGCGGCAACTGCGCGATCGACTACGGGTTCCACCAGATCGTCGGCGGCGTCGACGACGACTCGCTCGCCGCCCTGCCGAAGCTCATCGAGGAGGGGATCACGAGCTACAAGATGTTCATGGCCTATCCGGGCGTCTTCTACGCCGACGACGCGCAAATCCTCCGCGCGATGCAGGTGGCCGCCGAGCACGGGCTCATGACCATGATGCACGCCGAGAACGGCCCGGCGATCGATGTGCTCGTCGCCCAGCTGCTCGCCAAGGGCAAGACCGACCCGTACTACCACGGGGTCGCGCGCGCCTGGCAGATGGAGGAGGAAGCGACGCATCGCGCGATCATGCTCGCGAACCTCACGGGCGCCCCGCTCTACGTCGTGCACGTGAGCGCCAAGCAGGCCGTCGAGCAGCTCGCCGCCGCCCGCGACCTCGGGCAGAACGTGTTCGGCGAGACGTGCCCGCAGTACCTGTACCTGTCGCTCGAAGAGCAGCTGGGTGCGGTAAGCGAGCAGTACGGCGCCTTCGAGGGCGCCAAGTGGGTGTGCTCGACGCCGCTGCGCTCGCGCGCGGAGGGTCATCAGGACCACATGTGGCAGAGCCTGCGCACGAACGACATCCAGATGGTCTCGACCGACCACTGCCCGTTCTGCATGAAAGACCAGAAAGAGCTCGGCCTCGGCGACTTCTCGAAGATCCCCAACGGCATCGGCTCGGTCGAGCACCGCATGGACCTCATGTACCAGGGCGTCGTGACCGGTCAGATCACGCTCGAGCGCTGGGTCGAGATCACGTCGACCACGCCCGCGCGCATGTTCGGCCTGTACGGCACGAAGGGTGTCATCGCCCCCGGCGCCGACGCCGACATCGTCGTCTACGACCCTGCTGGTCACACGAGTATCGGCATGCCCGTCGACGAGAACGGCGACCCCACCGGCCGCAAGCACCACATGAACATGGACCACGCGGCGTGGGAGGGCTTCGAGATCGACGGGAAGGTCGACACGGTCGTCTCGCGCGGCTCGGTCGTGATCCAGGATGACGCGTTCCACGGGCGCGCCGGCCATGGCCAGTACCTCCGCCGCGGCTTGAGCCAGTACCTGGTCTGAGTTCCGAAACCAGCGATCCGACGAACAACAGGAAGAGCATCCATGGATTTCGGAGCAGTACTCCAGACCAACCCGCCCGCCAGCCGCACGGTGCACCTCGCCAAGCTCGCCGAGCAGTACGGGTTCAGCCACGTGTGGACCTTCGACAGCCACATCCTGTGGCAAGAGCCGTACGTGATCTACTCGGCGATCCTCGCGCAGACGCATCGCGTGACAGTCGGCCCCTTCGTCACCAACCCCGCCACGCGCGACTGGACGGTCACGGCGAGCGTCTTCGCGACGCTCAACGAGATGTACGGCAACCGCACGATCGTCGGCATCGGGCGCGGCGACTCGGCCGTGCGCGTCACGAACGGCAAGCCCACGACGCTCGCGTCGCTGCGCGAGGCGATCCACGTCATCCGCGAGCTCGGCAACTCGCGCGCGGTCGAGTACAACGACTCGACGATCCAGTTCCCGTGGAGCCACGGCAGCGAGCTCGAGGTGTGGGTGGCCGCGTACGGCCCGCTCGCCCTCAAGCTCACCGGCGAGGTCGGTGACGGCTTCATCCTGCAGCTCGCCGACCTCGACATCGCGAAGTGGATGATCGAGACTGTGCGCACCGCGGCCGACAACGCCGGGCGCGACCCGATGTCAATCAAATTCTGCGTCGCGGCGCCGATGTACATCGGCACCGACTGGGATCACATGCGCAACCAGACGCGCTGGTTCGGCGGCATGGTCGGCAACCACGTCGCCGACATCGTGGCGAAGCACGGCGAGAGCTCGGATGTACCGAAGGCGCTCACCGACTACATCGCGGGGCGTCAGGGCTACGACTACAACAGCCACGGCAAGGCCGGCAACGACCACGTCGACTTCGTGCCCGACGAGATCGTCGACCGCTTCTGCGTGCTTGGGCTTGCGAAAGACCACATCGAGAAGCTCGAGGCGCTGCGCGACCTCGGCGTCGACCAGTTCGCGGGCTACCTCCAGCACGACAACAAGGAGGAGACGCTGCGGGTCTACGGCGAGCACGTCATCCCGGCGCTGAACGGCAACAAGCAGGCCAAGGTATGACCGACGCCGCCACCCTGCTGGCCCCGCCGGGGCGGCGGCGTGCCGGTCGGGGTGCGCGGTTGCGGGCGGCCGGATACGGCCTGCTCGGCATCGTGGCGCTCGCCGCGGTGTGGGAGCTCTACAAGTGGCTCGGCCCGGTCGACGGCCTCGTCGTCGGCGACATCCGGGTGCTGCCGCGCACGAGCGACCTGGCGATGCCGAACGTGTGGGACATGGTGGCGCGGCTCTTCGAGCCGGTCACGCGGGCCGAGGGCGCGCGCGTGCTGTGGCTCGAGATCGTGCTCGCGGCGGGCCTGACGCTCGGCATCGCGGCCGCCGGCTGGGTGGTCGGCGTCGTCGTCGGCATGGTCTTCGCACTGATCATGCAGCGGTGGATGCTCGCCGAATCGGCCCTGCTGCCCTGGATCGTGCTCAGCCAGACCGTGCCGCTCATCGCCTTCGCGCCGCTCGTCAAGAGCTGGGGCTCGCGCATCGAGATCGGTGCCTTCGAGTGGCAGGACTGGATGAGCGTCGCCGTCATCGCGAGCTACCTCGCATTCTTCCCCGTCGCGGTCGGGGCGCTCAAGGGCCTGCAGGCTCCCGACCGCCTGCACCTCGAGCTCATGCACACCTACTCGGCCGGATGGTGGCCGACGATGCTGCACCTGCGGCTGCCCTCGGCCGTACCGTACCTGCTGCCCGCGCTGCGCCTGGCCGCCGCGAACGCCGTCGTCGGGGCCGTCGTCGCCGAGGTGTCGACGGGCCTGCAGGGCGGAATCGGGCGGCTGGTCATCCAGTACGCCGGCCAGGCCAGCGGCGACCCCGCGAAGGCCTGGGCGCCCATCTTCGGCGCGATCGCCCTCGGACTCATCGCCGCCGGCTCGGTGGCCCTGCTGGGGCTGCTCGTGAAGGACTACCGCCGCACCGAAGGAGCATCATGACCAACGCGGTCACCGTGACAGGCGTCGACAAGGTCTTCGAGTCGACGAACGGGCGGGTCGTCGCGCTCAGCGAGGTTGACCTGACGGTCGCGCCGGGCGAGTTCGTCTCGCTCATCGGGCCCTCGGGGTGCGGCAAGAGCACCCTCCTGCGCCTCGTCGCCGACCTCGAGTCGCCCACCGAGGGCACCGTCGAGGTCTTCGGCACGAGCGCCCACCAGGCGCGGCTCGACCAGCGGTACGGCATCGCCTTCCAGCAGGCGGGCCTGCTGCCCTGGCGCACGGTGTCGGCCAACATCGCCCTGCCGCTCGAGCTGAGCGGGAGCCCCAAGGCGGAGGTGCGCGCGCGCGTCGACGAGCTCATCGGCCTCGTCGGGCTCGGCGACTTCGGCGACCGGTTCCCCGACCAGCTCTCCGGCGGCATGCAGCAGCGCGTGGCGATCGCTCGTGCTCTTGCCAAGAAGCCTGAGCTGCTGCTCATGGACGAGCCCTTCGGCGCGCTCGACGAGATGACGCGCGAGTACCTGCAGACCGAGCTGCTGCGCATCGCGGCTGAGACGGGCGCCGCGGTTGTCTTCGTGACCCACTCGATTCCCGAAGCGGTGTACCTCAGCGACCGCGTGGTCGTCATGTCGCCGCGGCCGGGCCGCATCGCCGAGGTCGTTCCGATGTCGCTCGGCAGCACGGGAAGCCGCGCCGATGACCTGCGGGAAGACGGCAGCTTCTTCGAGATGATCACCGCGGTGCGCGAGGTGCTGCACGGCGGGAGCCCCGCATCCACCCCGCGCGGGGTCGAGAACCGCTGATGACGACCGCCACGCGCACGCGCCCAGCGCGCCGAGCACCCGTCGGCCCGACGGGCCGCACGGCCACCACGGCCGAGCGCGCGATCGCGCCCGTCGTGCTCGGCGTGATCGTCATCGGCACCTGGCAGCTGCTCGCCGGCAGCGGGCTGGTCGAGGCCTACCTGCTGCCGAGCCCGGCGGCGATCATCGCCGAGATCATCGAGTTCTGGCCCTCGATGCTGAGCGCGGGCACCATCACGGGCCTCAACGCGCTCGTCGGGCTCGTGGCCGGTTCGGTGCTGGGCATCGTTGCGGCCCTCATCGCCTCGGGCAGCCGACTGATCGACGGGATGCTCGCCCCCATCGTCGCTGCCCTCGCGGTCATCCCGATCGTGGCCCTCGCCCCGGTGCTCAACACGATGTTCGGCGCCGACTCGCAGACCGGCCGGCAGCTCATCGCGAGCCTCGCCGCCTTCGTCCCCGTCTTCATCACGACCGCGCGCGGGCTGCGGCAGACCCAGCCGGTGCACCGCGAGCTCATGACGAGCTTCGCGGCGACGCACTGGCAGGCCATGCGCACGATCACGCTGCCGACAGCCGTGCCGTACACCTTCACGGGCATCCGGCTGGCCTCATCGCTCGCCGTCATCTCGGCGCTCGTCGCCGAGTACTTCGGCGGCCCGCGCGGCGGGCTGGGCGGGCTCATCTCGACGTCGGCGGCGTCGAGCGCATACCCGCGCGCCTGGGCCTACGTGGTCGCGGCGATCGCGCTCGGGCTGGCGTTCTACCTCGTCACCCTGGCTCTTGAACGTTGGGCCTCACGTCGACGGTGACGTGACATCCCCCCACCCGTCCCCTCGCACCATCGGGGCCGACCGGCACCACCCCTGCACCGTCGAGAACACCGAAAGGACACAGCACATGATGAACCGCACGCGTCGCTTCGCGACGTTCAGCGTGATCGGCCTGACCGTCGCACTCGCGCTCTCCGCCTGCTCCGCTCCCGCCACCGAGGAGGGCGCCGACGCGCCCGACGCACTGACGCCCATCAAGCTGCAGCTACAGTGGCTACCCCAGGGCCAGTTCGCCGGCTACTTCGCCGCGCAAGAACAGGGCTACTTCGAAGAGGCTGGCCTCGATGTCGAGATCATCCCGAGCGGTGGCGACATCGTGCCGCAGGATGCGCTCGCCAACGGCGATGTCGACTACGCGATCGCCTGGGTGCCGAAGGTGCTCGGCTCGATCGAGGCGGGCGCCAACGTCACCAACATCGCGCAGATCTTCCAGCGCTCGGGCACGCTGCAGGTGGCGTGGGCCGACAGCGGCATCGAGTCGGTCGCCGACTTCGAGGGCAAGAAGATCGGCTCGTGGGGCTTCGGCAACGAGTGGGAGATCTTCGCGGCCATGGCCGCCGAGGGCCTCGACTCGACGACCGTCGAGATCATCACGCAAGACTTCAACATGAACGCCTTCCTCGCGGGCGACATCGATGCGGCCCAGGCCATGACGTACAACGAGTACGCGCAGGTGCTCGAGTCGGTCAACCCCGACACGGGCGAGCTCTACACGGCCGATGACCTCACCGTCATCAGCTACGAGGAGACGGTCGGCGCGATGCTGCAAGACGCGATCTGGGCCGACACCGAGCGCCTCGAGAGCGACACCGCTTACCAAGAGACCACGGTCGCCTTCCTTAAGGCCGTCATCAAGGGCTGGGTGTACGCGGCTGAGAACCCCGAGGAGGCGGCGCAGATCACGATCGACGCGGGCTCCGGCTGGGGTCCGAGCCACGAGCTGTGGATGGTCAACGAGACCAACAAGCTCATCTGGCCTGCCCCGAACGGCATCGGCTACATCGACCCCGACGCCTTCGCCGCGACGGTGGCCGCTGCGCTGAGCGCCGTCAACGAGACGGGCGCGAGCCTCATCACGGCCGAGCCGCCGGCATCCGCCTACACGAACGAGTACATCGAGCGCGCGCTCGCCGAGCTCGAGGCCGAGGGCGTCGACGTCAAGGGCGACAGCTTCTCGCCCATCGAGGTCGAGCTGATGGAGGGCGGCAACTAGCCGCTCAGCGACGATGAGGCGGCGGGATGCTCGCACTGGGCATCCCGCCGCCTTCCAGCGTTGCTGTTGCGCTGTTGGAGACGCTCATGTGTGTTTTTGTCGTTGTGTAGTTTTCTGCACGCCGCTATGACAACTTGGTACATTGTCATTGTCGATTAACTTGAAGGGCACTATGACAAATGCGCCAGCGCATCGCCCCGCCCGAGGTCGACCCTCACGCGAGGTCGTCTACACGCGCTTCGCCGCAGCCATCAACGAGCTCTCGAATTACGGCGGCCTACCGAAGCCCTTTGAGGCGAAGCAGTTGTGGGACGACCTCTGGCACCTCGAAGCACATCACTCCACAGCGATCGAGGGCAACACGTTGGTGCTACGCGAGGTAGAACAGCTTCTTCGCGACGGACGTGCCATCGGCTCGAAAGAACTCAAGGACTATCTCGAGGTGCTCGGGTACGCCGAGGCGTCGCGATGGGTCTATGAACAGGCCGTTGAACCCGATGAGTGGTCACATGAGGGCCTGGTGAACGTCACGGAAGTACGACG
Organism: uncultured Microbacteriaceae bacterium; assembly: GCA_964412175.1. Lineage (GTDB taxonomy): Bacteria > Actinomycetota > Actinomycetes > Actinomycetales > Microbacteriaceae > Microcella. The sequence goes on from CAYPND010000017.1 coordinate 29,928, forward strand.
AGTGCACGCGCTTGCTCTCGGCAAGGTGTGGGAGGTCGCGCCGCACCCCGACGCGAGTCCGAGAGAGACCCCTGGCAATTTTCGCGAACACGAGATTCGCCCTTTCGAGGGAGGGATGACGCCACCAACGCATCCCCTCGTCGTATCTGAGCTCACCGCTTGGGTCGACGAGGTCAACCACTTGAAGCCGGATCTCGACGGTGGCGCCAGGGTTGACACGGTGCCCGAGCGACTCGCGAGGTTGCATGTCGAGTTCGAACGGATTCATCCCTTCATCGATGGGAATGGCCGCACCGGTCGACTCCTTATCAATCTCGTTCTCATCCGCCTCGGGTGGCCACCGGCGATCATTTTCAAGGAACAAAGACGTCGATACCTGAAGGCGCTTGCGAGAGCAGACCAGGGAGACCTAGCGCCGCTCGCCGAGGTGATTGCACGCTCAGTGATCGACAACCTTCACCGGCTGATTCCCAACATCGCGGGGCCAGCCAAGTACGTCCCGCTCGAGTCACTCGTCGATGACGAGTTCAGCTTGCTTGCCCTGCGTCAAGCAGCAAGTCGCGGCCGACTCGAGGCGATCTTGGGGCCGGACGGACGATATCGGTCGAGCCGGGCAGCGGTCGATGCATACAAAGCCTCGAAGTACACGCGTCGGGAGAAATAGCGTGCGGAGGTGCTGCAAGCTTGCACCGGGCATCTCACTCCCGCTGAGGTGGTCTGCAGCACGATGTTTGCATGACGTTCGACCCGACGCGCGCTGAGGACCTCGCTCCTCACCATGCTCGCCAAGAGCACCCGTCGCAACGCCGTGACCTCATGACTTAGGCAGTCGGCTCGAGAGGTGCGTGGTCGTTGTCGTGTGACCACGCCAAGACCGTCGAGCTATCGCGACCCTGAGCATGCCGCACTGCTTCCAGAGCGTCGAGAACCACAGATTCGCTGAGCGGTCTGAAGTGCCTGTAGACATTGCGGGGCTCGGCGAAGAGGCTCGTCGGGAACTCGAGCAGACCATCGGTGACCATGATGATCTCGCTGGTGCCCCATCGGAGCTCACGGACGCCCTGACTGTAGGCAGGAATGTCCAGAGAAAGGGAGTTCGAGGCGCCCACCCACTCGAAGAACTGTCGTGAGTTCAGAGCAACTTGGCCGAGTCGTTCGAAGTCTGGGTGCAGAACGTAAACCAGGTTGTCTCCGACGCTCAGCCACGAGAGGTAGTTGCGCCAGCGCGCGCACACGAGAAGTGAAGTCTCGCCCCTGACAGCCTCGAACCGGCGCGCGGTGCTCGATGAGGTGAGGATGTCGATGATCGAGGCGTTGAGCGCCCACAGATCGCCACGGTTCAGTAGCGCGATCAAGTTCGATCGGTGGTCATCGAGTATCTCCATGACCGTTCGTGCGCTGTCCGCAGAACCGTGTGCGTCGAGAAGCGCGGCGAACTCCCCGTCTACACCAGACCAGACGAGGACTGAATCTTCGTTCTTTGTCTGACCGGCGGTGGTGCTACCCCCGAATGACCCGAAGATCACAGGCCCGCACCGCGACACTGCCACCTCGTCGAGGTGTGGAATCTCGGCCCCGAGCCACGTGAATCGAGAGACATCGTCAGCACGGCTTTCGGCCATGTGCGCCACTCTAGCCAGTGTCTCCGCGCTACGGTTCGTCCTCCCAGGGTTTCTGCCGCACGATAGCCGCATGACGTTCGAACCGACGCGCGACGAGGGGCTCGCCCGGCTCGCGGACTTCGTTTCCCGTGCCGGGCGTGCCTACGCCGCCGAGCGCAACACCGACCGAGGCCCGCAGGATCGCACGAACGTGTCGACCCTGTCGCCCTGGGTGCGGCACCGGCTCGTCACCGAGCGCGAGGTCGTCGAGGCCGTGCTGCAGCGGCACTCGCTCGAGGCGGCGGGCACGTTCGTGCAAGAGGTCTACTGGCGCACCTACTGGAAGGGCTGGCTCGAGCTGCGCCCGAGCCTGTGGGCGCGGTACACCGCGTCGGTTAACCCGGCGCTCGACGCCTTGAGCGCAGCCGACCGCGCGACCTACGACGACGCCGTCGCGGGCCGCACGGGTATCGAGGGCTTCGACGACTGGGCGCGCGAGCTCGTCGAGCTCGGCTACCTGCACAACCACGCGCGCATGTGGTTCGCGAGCATCTGGATCTTCACGCTACGCCTGCCCTGGCAGCTCGGCGCCGACTTCTTCCTGCACCACCTGCTCGACGGCGACCCGGCATCGAACACGCTGAGCTGGCGCTGGGTCGCCGGCCTGCAGACCGTCGGCAAGACCTACCTCGCGACGATGCAGAACATCGAGTTCGCGACCGAGGGGCGCTTCAGGCCGCGCGGGCTCGCGACGAGCGCGCCGGCCGTCGAGGATGACGCGCCGCTCCCGACCCCTGCTTCGGCCCCGCGACCCGAGCCGCTACCGACGGGTCGCGTCGCCCTGCTGCTGCACGAGGACGACCTGCACGCCGAGAGCCTCGAGCCGATGCTGAGCACGGCCGGAGCGGAGGTCGTCGCAGTCGCGAGCCCGACGACGGGGGAGGAGCGGTCGACCCTCGCCGATCCGACCCCGAAGCTCGTGACTGACTTCACGGCACAGGCACTCGCCGACGGCCGCGCACGGGCCGGCGCGCACTACGGGGTCGAGGCCAGCGCGGTCGACGGGATCACGGCATCCGCGATGCTGGCGTGGCTGCGCGCCCACGACGCGACGGCGCTCGTGACCCTGTACGCGCCCGTTGGACCGGTGCGCGACCGCCTCGACCGGCTCGAGCGCGACCTCGCCGCGGAGGGCATCGCGGTCTCGCGCATCCTGCGGCCGTGGGATGCTCGCGCCTGGCCGCACGCGACCCGCGGGTTCTTCCCGTTCCGCGAGCGCATTCCCGCTCTTCTGCGCGAGGAGCAGATCGGTGTTGACCGGCGATAATGGGCAGATTCCCGTTCCTTCGACTCAAGGACTGATACCCATGACCGACACGCTGAACCGGTCACACACCTCTGCCCCCGCTGTCGACCCCGCCGATGGCGTGCGGGCGTACGACCTCGACCGCGAGTACGTCTTCCACTCGTGGAGCGCACAGGGGGCCCTCAAGCCCTTCGTCGTCGCGAGCGCCGCCGGCTGCGACGTCTACACCTACGACGGCGAGACCTACCTCGACTTCTCGAGCCAGCTCGTCAACACCAACATCGGGCACTCGCACCCGAAAGTCGTCGAGGCCATTCAGCGCCAGGCGGCCCAGCTCGCCACGGTCGCCCCCTCGCACGCCGCCCTCGTGCGCGGCGAGGCGGCGAAGCGCATCGTCGAGAAGGCCGGCCCCGGCTTCGCCAAGGTGTTCTTCACCAACGGCGGCGCCGACGCGATCGAGAACGCCATCCGCATGGCGCGCCTGACCACGCACAAGCACAAGGTGCTCTCGACCTACCGTAGCTACCACGGCAACACGGGCGCATCGATCGCGGCGACGGGCGACTGGCGACGCATGCCCAACGAGTACGCCTACGGCCACGTGCACTTCTTCGGCCCCTTCACCTACCGCAGCGAGTTCCACTCCGAGAGCCCGGAGCAGGAGTGCGAGCGCGCCCTGCGCCACCTCGAGCGCACGATCGTTGCGGAAGGCCCCGGCACGATCGCGGCCATCCTGCTCGAGTCGGTGCCCGGCACCGCGGGCATCTTCGCGCCGCCCGTCGGCTACCTCGAGGGCGTGCGCGCGCTCGCCGACAAGTACGGCATCGTGTGGATCGCCGACGAGGTCATGGCGGGCTTCGGCCGCACGGGCGACTGGTTCGCCTGGCAGAACGAGACCATCAACCCGAACCGGGCGACCCCCGACCTCATCGCCTTCGCGAAGGGCGTCAACTCGGGCTACGTGCCCGTGGGCGGCGTCGTCATCAGCCCGAGCATCGCTGCGGCCTTCGATGAGCGGGTCTTCCCGGGCGGTCTGACCTACAGCGGGCATCCCCTCGCGATGGCCTCGATCGTCGCCTCGATCGATGCCATGACTGACGAGGGCATCGTCGAGAACGCGAAGATGATCGGCGAGCAACACCTCGGCCCCGCGCTGCGCGCGCTCGCCGAGAAGCACCCCATGATCGGCGACGTGCGCGGGCTCGGCGTCTTCTGGGCGCTCGACCTCGTCACCGACCGCACGACGCGCGAGCCCGTGGGCGCCGACGTGATCGGCCGACTTAAGGCCGAGCTCATGGCCCGCAAAGTGCTGCCGTTCGCGGCCGACAACCGCATCCATGTCGTGCCGCCGTGCATCGTGACTCCCGAGCAAGTCGCAGTTGCCGTGCAGGCGTATGACGGCGCTTTCACGGCGGTTGCGCAGAACTAGCGACGTATCGTGAGCGCGGCCGCGGGCATCCCGAGCGATCGGGCGAGGGATGGCCGCGGCCGTCGCTATTCCTCCATGCTCGTCGCCGAAGCCCGCGGGCCCGTGCGCCGCTAGGATGGGGCGTTATGCCTACCGCCTCGAACCCCTACCGCGTGACCGTGCGCGACCTCATGCACCGCCCCGGCGAGATGCGCGAGAAGCCGCTGGCGTTCGCCGTGCCCGAGCAGCTCGGTGCCGCTGCTGTGGTCGTTCCCGCGGGCACGGCGCTCGAGCTCGACCTGCGGCTCGAGGGCCTGCACGACGGGATCCTCGTCTCGGGTGAGGTGCGCACGACCGCTGCCGGTGAGTGCGTGCGCTGCCTCGACCCCGTCGTCATGCCGGTCGAAGTCGAATTCCAGGAGCTTTTCGCGTATTCTCGTGACGAGGCGTACGACTACCAGGTTCACGATGATCACGTGGATTGTGAACCGGTGGTCCGCGACGCCGTGGTGCTGTCGCTCCCGTTCCAGCCGGTGTGCCGCGAGGATTGCCCTGGTCTCGACCCCGAGACCGGTGAGCGCCTGGCGGATTCCGGCCCGCGGGAGCCCCGCGAGGTCGTCGATCCCCGCTGGTCGGCGCTCGAGGGCCTGGCCCGTGAGCGCTCCGACGCTGACAACGGCGACACGGACTAGGCCGCACCACCCCCGAACCTCACCAGCACGCGCGCGCGTGCCGGTCTGACAGAGAGAAGAACCACCATGGCTGTTCCCAAGCGGAAGATGTCGCGATCGAATACGAACTCGCGTCGCTCGCAGTGGAAGGCGTCTGTGCCGACCCTCGTGAAGACCGTCGAGAACGGCAAGGTCGTCTACAGCCTCCCCCACCGCGCCAAGGTGGTCGAGGACTCAGCCGGCACGCCCCTGTACATGGAGTACAAGGGCCGCAAGGTCGCCGACGTTTGATCCTGCTGTCGGCATGACGCCGTCAGACGATCGATCCGCCCTCGAGCGCGAGCTCGGGGTCTCCATCGCGCCCGAGCTGCTCGAGCTCGCCCTCACCCACCGCTCGTGGGCGTATGAGAACGGCGGGGCGGCGACGAACGAGCGCCTCGAGTTCCTCGGCGACTCGATCCTCGGGCAGGCCGTCACGGTCATGCTCTACACGACCTACCCCGACCTGAGCGAGGGCGACCTCGCCAAGCGGCGCGCCTCGCTCGTGTCGTCGGTCGCGCTCGCCGAAGTCGCCCGCGCGATCGGGCTCGGTGAGCACCTCAAGCTCGGCAAGGGCGAAGAGCTCACCGGCGGGCGCGAGAAGTCGTCGATCCTCGCCGACACCGTCGAGGCCCTCATCGGAGCCGCCTACCTCGACCTCGGGGGCGAGGTCGCCACCGCCCTCGTGCTGCGGCTCGTCGACTCGCTGCTGGCCGACCCCGACCGCTTCGGTGCCGCGATGGATCCGAAGACCTCGCTGCAGGAACTCGCGGCCCAGCTCGGCTACGGCCTGCCGGTCTACGCGATCAGCGATGACGGCCCCGACCACTCGAAGATCTTCACCGCAACCGTCCTCCTCGCCGACGAACCCATCGCCACGGGCGAGGGCACGAGCAAGAAGCAAGCCGAGATGGCCGCGGCGCTCGAGGCCTGCGTCGTGCTGCAGTCGCGGCGCTGAGGCCGGGACCGCCGCCGTGCCCGAGCTTCCCGAGGTCGAGGTCGTGCGCCACGGCCTGCAGCCCGCCGTCACGGGCGCGACGATCGACGCGGTCGAGGTGCTCGACGAGCGCTCGCTCAAGCGCCATGACGGCCCGGCGGAAGACTTCGTCGAGCGCCTGACCGGGGCCCGGCTGCGCGGGGCGGTGCGGCGCGGCAAGTTCCTGTGGCTGCCGATCGAGGC
>CAYPND010000017.1:36232-45138 GCA_964412175.1 uncultured Microbacteriaceae bacterium
CGGATGCCCCTGCCGAGGCCCTCGTCGCCCACCTGGGCATGAGCGGGCAGGTGCTGCTGCGCGACCCGGCGGCCGAGGCCGCGGCGCTCACGCGCATCCGGTTCGCGCTGACGCATCCGGTGCATGGCCCGCTGCGGGTCGACTTCGTCGATCAGCGCATCTTCGGCTCGATGGCCGTCGACGCGCTGCTGCCGACGCGCGACGGCGCGGCGGCCGGGTACGGGCTGCCGTTGGCGAGCATCCCGAGCCAGGTGGCCCACATCGCCCGAGACCCGCTCGACCCCGCCTTCGATGAGCGGCTCTTCCTGCGACGGCTCGCGGCCCGGCGCACGACCATCAAGCGGGCGCTGCTCGACCAGACCCTCATCAGCGGCATCGGCAACATCTACGCCGACGAATCGCTGTGGGCGGCGCGCGTGCACTACGACCAGCCGACCGAGTCGCTCTCGACCCGGAAGGCGCGCGAGTGGCTCGCCGAGGTGCGGCTCGTGCTGCGCCGCGCGCTCGACGAGGGCGGTACGAGCTTCGACGCGCAGTACGTCAACGTCAACGGCGCCTCGGGGTACTTCAGCCACTCCTTGCGCGCCTACGGTCAGCAGGGCAAGCCGTGCCCGCGGTGCGAGCGGCCCATCGTGCGCGAGCAGTTCATGAACCGCGGCTCGCACTTCTGCCCGCGCTGCCAGCGCCTCCGCTAAGCGGCGGCGCTGCCGCGGCCCTCAGCCCGTCAGATCCTTCCGCCAGGCGCCCTCGTACACGAAGGGCACGAAGCCCAGCGCCTCGTTGACGGCGAGCATGTGCCGGTTCTCCTCGGCGTTGTAGGTGATGATCGAGGGATGCCCGGGCGAGACCTGCTCGAGCCACAGCACGTTCGCGGCCTTCAGCAGCATGCCGAGCCGATGCCCCCGGTGCTCGCGCAGCACGATCGTGTCCTCCTGGCCGACCGACCGCTCGGCCTCGGCCGGAACCGTCATCTCGGTGAACCCGACGAGGGCACCCGAGGGCACGTGCTCGACCGCCGCGACGACCGAGGTGCGCGGGCTCTCCGCCTCCTTCGCCTCGTCCTCGAGCAGGCGCTCGACCGTCCACGGGTCCTCGGGCTCCTCGAGGCCCGCCGTCGGGGCGTCGGTGCTCATGCGGGTCAGCAGGTGCGCGATGCCCTCCCGCCACTCGGGCGGGGTTGGCCCGACCCAGGTGTGCACGCGGTAGTCCAGGCCGGCGGCCGCGACCGCCGCATCGTGGGCGGCCTGCAGCACGCCGCTCTCGAGCGGAAGCGCGAGCCGGCTGCCGCGCTCCACCTGCTCGAGCGTGTAGCCGAGGTTCTGCAGCAGCCGCACCTCCGGGGTACCGGCGGGTACCGAGCCGAAGCCCGTGGGGGAGGGGATGCGGATGCCCCCGGTCTTCCACGACGGCGCGTAGACGATCGCGCGGCTCTTGCCCTCGGCCAGGGCGATGCCCTCGAGGTGCCGCGCGAGGGCTTCTCCGACGCCGTGGCCCCGGGCATCCCGCAGCACCTCGGCCATCAGCCAGACGGTGTCGGCCGCCTCCTCGGTTCGCGTCTCGTACACGCTCCGAGCGACGAGCCGGCCGTCGAGCCGCGCGGCGAACATGCGCTTGGGCTCGAAGGTCGTCTTCTGCCAGCCGGGCAGCAGCTCGGCGGCCGTGTAGGTGAGGTCGTCGGTTCCGGAGTCGTCACGCCACACGGTGTTGCGCACGGCGACGCACGCGAGGAACTCCGCCGCGTCGGGCGCGTCGAGTGACTCGGGAATGGCGACTTCGGTGACGGTGACAGCGGTCATGACGGTTCCTCCTGGTGGTGGCCAGCCCGCCAGACTAGCCGCGCGCGAACCGATACGGTAGCCCTGACCGGTTTGCGCGGTGCAGCGGTCGCCATGCCCGAGCTGCAGGAAGGAGCTGTGCGTGCACCTCAAGAGCCTCACCATCAAGGGCTTCAAGTCGTTCGCGCAGCCGACCACCTTCCAGTTCGAGACGGGCGTCACGTGCATCGTCGGGCCCAACGGCTCGGGCAAGTCGAACGTCGTCGACGCGCTCGCCTGGGTCATGGGCGAGCAGGGCGCGAAGACCCTGCGCGGCGGCACGATGTCCGACGTCATCTTCGCCGGCACGACCACGCGTGGCCCCCTCGGCCGCGCTGAGGTGCAGCTGACGATCGACAACGCCGACGGCGCCCTACCGATCGAGTACAGCGAGGTCACGATCTCGCGCACGCTGTTCCGCAACGGCGGCAGCGAGTACGCCATCAACGGCACCGCGTGCCGCCTGCTCGACGTGCAAGAGCTGCTGAGCGATTCGGGACTCGGCCGCGAGATGCACGTGATCGTCGGCCAGGGCCAGCTCGACGCCGTGCTGCACGCGAGCCCCGACGACCGGCGCGGCTTCATCGAAGAGGCCGCGGGCATTCTCAAGCACCGCCGTCGCAAAGAGAAGACCGTGCGCAAGCTCGAGGCGATGCAGGCCAACCTCACGCGCTTGAGCGACCTTGCCGGCGAGATCCGTCGTCAGCTGACCCCGCTCGGCCGCCAGGCCGAGATCGCGCGCGAGGCGCAGACGATCGCCGCGATCGTGCGGGATGCCCGTGCCCGCCTCCTGGCCGACGAGGTCGTCGCCCTGCGCACCGCGCTCGCCGACCACGCCCGCAGCGAGAGCGAGCGCACGAGCGAGCGCATCGTCGTGCAGAGCCAGCTCGACCAGACCCGGCTGCGCGTGCAGCGCATCGAGGCGCAGCAAGGGCAGGGCGATGCGGTCGACGAGGCCCGCCGCCTCGCCTTCGAGCTAGAACACGTGCAAGAGCGCGTGCGCAGCCTGGCGAGCCTCACGCAGCAGAAGCTCACGCTGCTGAGCCAGCAGGCCGAGCTGCCCGGCATGTCGACGACCATCACGCAGGCACAGGTCGACGAGGCTCGCGCCGAGGCCGTCGCCTTGCGCGAGGGCGTCGCCGCCGCCGAGTCGCTCGTCGGCGAGGTCGCCGCCCGCACGGCGACGGCGCGCGCCACGCTCGACGCTCTCGATGAGGAGATCGCGGCGCAGAGCGCCCTCGTCTCACAGCACGACCTGCAGCTCGCCGCGCTCGCGGGCCGCGTCGAGGTCGCGCGCTCGACCCTGGCGGCCGCGCGCGGCGAGTTGCTGCGCCAGCAGAACGCGCTCGAGGCCGCCGTCGCGCGCCAGGAGGCGACGCGCGCCGAGCTCGCCGCTCTGCCCGCGCTCGACGAGGGCGACGGCACCGAGCAGTCGCGCGCGCTCGATGCGGCGCTGGCCGAGGCCGACGACGGCGTTGCCGTGCTGAGCGCGCGCATCGACGTCGAGCGCGATGCACTGCACGCACTTGAGCGCGAGCGCGATGCGCTCGCCGCCCGTGTCAGCGCGCTCTCGCAGGCCGTCGACTCGGGCGACGGTGCGACGCGCCTCGTGGGCTCCGCGGGCATCCGTGGCCTGGTCAGTGACCATCTGCAGGTGCGCAGCGGCTTCGAGGCCGCGATCGCCGCGGCGCTCGGCACGCTCGCCGAGGCCGCGCTCGCCGATGATCTCGACGCGGGCCTGCGCGCGCTCGAGCGCGCCCACGTCGCCGAGGCCGGCCGGGTCGATGTCGTGCTCGCCGAGGTGGCGGGCCGGGCATCCACGGCCCTGACGCCCGTTGCGGGGCTCACGGCTGCCGCCGACGTCGTGACCGTACCCCCGGGAGTGCTCTCGCTGCTCGCCCGCACGTTCATCGCCGACGATCTTGCAGCGGCACGGGCCGCCTGGCCGGCCGTCGCGGCGCTCGAGGGCGCTGACGCGATCAGCGTCGTGACGCGCGCGGGCGACGTGCTGACCCGTTCGGTGCTGCGCGGCGGGTCAGGTGCCGGCCGCAGCCGCCTCGAGCTCACCGCCGAGCGCGACACCGCATCGGCCGCGCTCACCGAGGTCGCGACGGGCATCGAACGCGCGCGCGCAGCCCTCGACGAGACCCGCGCGGCCCTCACCGCGGCGAAGCAGACGGCCGTCGACGCTCTCGCCGCGGTGCGCGATCAGGATGCCCAGCGCGCCGCCCGCAGCGAGCAGGTCTCCCGTGCGCGGGCGCAGGCCGAGGCCGCGGAGGCCGAAGCGGCCCGGCTCGCCTCGGGCGTGGATTCTGCCCAGGAGTCGGTGCGCGAGGCCGAGTCGGCAGTCGAGCGCGCGCAGGCCGAGCACGAGGAGTTCGCCGGTCGACCCCGCCCGATGCTCGATGCGAGCGCGCGCGACGCGTTGCTCGCCGACCTCGAGGCGGCGCGCGCGGCCGAGCTCGAACGACGCATCGAGCTCGAGACCGCGCGCGAGCGCGTGCGCGCGGCCGTCGAGGGCGCCGAGCTGCTCGACAAGCGCCGCATCGCCGAAAAGGCCGCCGCCGACGAGTCGGCGCGCCGCGCGGTGCTGCGGCAGCGCCAGGTGCGGCAGGCGACCGCCGTCGCGGCCGCGCTGCCCGCCGTGCAGAGCTCGATCGACCGCTCGGTCGCCGAGGCACGTGTCGCTCTCGCCCAGCGCGAGAGCGAGCGCGCGGCCCAGAACGATGAACTGCTCGAGCTGCGCCGTGCCGAGTCGAGTCTGCGCGAGCGCCTCGCCGCGATCACCGAGGGCGTACACGGCCTCGAGATGCAGATCTACGAGAAGAAGCTGCACCTCACGCAGCTGCTCGAGCGCGCGGGCGACGAGCTCGGACTCATCGAAGAGGTGCTCGTGGCCGAGTACGGCCCCCACGTGCCCGTTCCCGACGACGATGCGCTCACCGAGTCCGCCCGGGCTGTCGCCGATGCGATCGCGGCCGAGGCCGCTGCGCGCGTCGACCCCGACCCCGATGCGCCCGCGTTCGACCCGACTTCCGACGAGGAAGCCGCGCGGGTGGCGGAGATCGTGGCGCACGCTGCCGCGCATCCGTTCGCAACTCAGGCTGAGGGTGCCGAAGCAGGGCCTGATGGCGCACATTCCAGCGTTCAGCCTGAGTTGCGAACGGCACCCGCCGGTAAGCCCTTCGACCGCATCGAGCAGCGGGCCCGCCTCGCGCGTGCCGAGCGCAAGCTCAGCCAGCTCGGGCGCGTCAACCCGCTCGCACTCGAAGAGTTCGCGGCGCTCGAGCAGCGCCACAAGTTCCTCACCGAGCAGCTGACCGACCTCGCGAACACCCGCCGCGACCTGCTGACGATCATTGACGAGGTCGACGCGACGATGCAGACGATTTTCGCGGCCGCCTTCGCCGACACGCAGGCCGCGTTCGACGTGGTCTTCCCGATCCTGTTTCCTGGCGGCACCGGCAGCCTCACGCTCACCGATCCCGAAAACATGCTCACGACGGGCATCGAGGTCGCGGTCAAGCCCGCGGGCAAGAAGATCGAGCGACTGAGCCTGCTGAGCGGTGGCGAGCGCTCGCTCGCGGCCGTTGCGCTGCTCATCGCGATCTTCAAGGCACGGCCGAGCCCGTTCTACATCATGGACGAAGTCGAGGCGGCGCTCGACGATGCCAACCTCGGCCGCCTGCTCACGATCTTCCGCGACCTGCGCCACAGCTCGCAGCTCATCATCATCACGCACCAGAAGCGCACGATGGAGATCGCGGATGCCCTCTACGGCGTCTCCATGCGGCACGACGGTGTGAGCGCCGTGGTTGGCCAGCGAGTGCAAGCCCCCGACGCGGCCGCAAGCTGAGCGACCTCAGACCGAGATCGTCGGCAGCGCCGGCTCGCCGCGGCTGAGCCGCAGCGCAACGGCGGGCAGCTCGGCGACCGCGGCCGCCCGGTGCTCGCGCGCCGCCGCGACCCCGGCGGGTCCGAGCCACTGTGCATCCGCCTCGCCGTCGCGCATGAGCGGCACGGTCAGCGACCGGGCCGTGAGGTCGGCGGGGGTCTGCGCCTCGGGCAGCCCGTCGCGGCCGTCGTCGATGACGATTCGCTCGGCGACCGCGACGCCGTCGCGCAGTAGCCGTTCGGCTCGCTTGGCCCCGCCGATCGACGCCTTGCCGGTCGAGGCCTTGGCCACGGGCATCCACTCGCCGGGAGCGCCGCCCGACGAGGCATCGCGGCGCGCGACGAGCTTGTAGACGAACCCCGCGGCGGGAGATCCCGACCCGGTCACGACCGAAGTGCCCACGCCGAAGGCGTCGACGGGCGCGGCGCGTAGCGCCGCGATGGTGTGCTCGTCGAGGTCGCTCGTCACGGTGATGCGCGTGCCGGTCGCGCCGAGGGCGTCGAGCTGCGCGCGCACCTCGCGCACGAGCGCGGGCAGGTCTCCCGAGTCGAGGCGCACCCCGCCGAGTCTGGTGCCCGCGACGCGCACGGCCGCTTCGACGCCCGCGCGCACGTCGTAGGTGTCGACGAGCAACGTCGTGCCGACGCCGAAGGCGGCGACCTGGGCCCGTAAGGCCTCCTCCTCCGAGTCGTGAAGCAGCGTGAACGCGTGCGCCGCCGTGCCCATCGTCGGAATGCCCCACGTGCGCCCCGCCTCGAGGTTCGACGTCGCGCTAAAGCCCGCAATATAGGCCGCGCGCGCCGCCGCGACGGCCGCCGACTCGTTGGCGCGGCGCGATCCCATCTCGGCGATCGGATGCCCGTCGGCCGCCGTAACCATGCGCGATGCCGCCGTGGCCACGGCCGTGTCGTAGTTCAGCACGCTGAGCACGACCGTCTCGAGCAGCACGGTCTCGGCGAAGGTGCCGCGCACCGTCAGCACGGGCGAACCCGGTACGTACACCTCGCCCTCGCGGTAGCCCTCGACCTGACCTGAGAAGCGGTAGTCGGCGAGATACGCGAGCGTGGCGTCGTCGACGACGCGCTCGTCGGCGAGCCAGTCGAGCTCGGCCTGCCCGAACCGGAAGGCCGCGATCGCCTCGAGCACGCGCCCCGTGCCCGCGAGCACGCCGTACCGCCGCTCGCCCGGCAGCCGCCGGCCGAACACCTCGAAGACGCAGTCTCGGCCCGCGCGGCCCGAGCGCAGGGCGGCCTCGACCATCGTGAGCTCGTAGCGGTCGGTGAGCAGCGCAGTCGTCACGCGTCCAGCCTAGGCGCGGCCTTGCGCCATAGGGTCAGCGCATGACGACCGCCCCGGCCCGCTGGCTCACCGTCGAGCAGCTCGGCCCCGCGTTCGACGACGGCGGGCCGATCGTGCTCGTCGAGAACACCGCGGTGTTTCGGCGCCGCCCCACCCACCGGCAGAAGGCGCACCTGTACCTCACGGCGCTGCGGCACCGCGCGCGCGAGCTCGGCGAGCGGGGCACGCTCGTGCAGGCGGGCAGCTACCGTTCCGCGCTGCGGGATGCCGGGCTCACGGGCGCCGCCCTCGAGGCGATCGACCCGCCATCGTGGGCCGCGCGGCGCCTGGTGCGCGAGCTGGGCGCGAGCATCCTGCCGTCACGGGGCTTCGTGACGAGCGAGACCGACTTCGCCGCCTGGGCGAGCGGGCGGAAGCCCACCCAACTGGTGATGGACCGCTTCTACCGCGAGGTGCGCGAGCGCACGGGAGTGCTCATGACACCCGCCGGGCCGGAGGGCGGCCAGTTCAGTTTCGATGCCGACAATCGCCAGCCGCCGCCGAAGGGCGCCGCGACCCTGGGCCTGCCCGCTCCGTGGCAGCCGGTCGAGGACGACATCGATGCCGAGGTGCGCGCCGAGCTCGATCGCCTCGAGGCCGACGGCGTGCGTTTTCTCGGCCGCGACGGCCCGCGGCGGTTCGCGGCGACGCGCGCCGAGGCTCTCGCCGCCCTCGACGACTTCATCGAGACCCGCCTGAATGACTTCGGGCCGTACGAAGACGCCATGATGCTCGGCGACGACACCATGGCGCACGCGCGCCTGAGCGTGCCGATGAACCTCGGTCTGCTGCACCCCCTCGAGGTCGTCGAGCGCGTCGTGGCCGAGCACGCGGCGGGTCGGGCGCCGCTGAACAGCGTCGAGGGCCTCGTGCGGCAGCTCATCGGCTGGCGCGACTGGGTGTGGCATCTCTACTGGCACCTCGGTTCCGACTACACCCGCCGCAGCAACGCGCTCGCCGCGCACCAGCCGCTGCCTCCGCACTGGTGGGCCCTCGACGGCTCGGCGACGGATGCCCGGTGCCTCTCGCACACCCTCGACGCGGTCGGCGGCACGGGCTACGCGCACCACATCCCGCGCCTCATGGTGCTGGGCAACGCCGCCCTGCAGCGCGGGTACAACCCCGCCGAGCTCACGGCCTGGTTCCAAGGCGCGTTCGTCGACGGCACGCCGTGGGTCATGCCCGCCAACGTCGTCGGCATGAGCCAGTGGGCCGACGGGGGAATCGTGGCGACGAAGCCCTATGCCGCGGGCGGTGCCTACATCCAGCGCATGTCCGACTTCTGCGGGTCGTGCCGCTTCACCCCCACAGTGCGCGTGGGCCCGGACGCCTGCCCCTTCACGGCGGGGTACTGGGCATTCTTGGATCGGGTCGAGCCGCGCATCCGGGGCAATCACCGCATGGCGCAGCCGCTCGCGGGGCTGCGCCGCCTCGCCGACCGCGAGCAGGTCGTCGAGCAGGAGCGCGCCCGAGGCGCGCTCTGAGGGTTCTGCCGCGCCCGAGGCGCGCTCTGAGAACGCAGCAGGGCGCGAGGCCCGCTCTAGACTGTCGACCGTGAGCAGCGCGCCGATCGGAGTCTTCGACTCAGGGGTCGGCGGCCTCACGGTGGCCCGCGCGATCATTGACCAGCTGCCGCGCGAGCGCTTACTCTACGTCGGAGACACGGCCAACGGCCCCTACGGCCCGCTGCCGATCGCCGAGGTGCGCGAGCACGCCCTGCGCATCATGGACGAGCTCGTCGACCAGGGCGTCAAGCTGCTCGTCATCGCCTGCAACACCGCGAGCGCCGCGATGTTCCGGGATGCTCGCGAGCGGTTCGAGCAGGGCCACGGCATCCCCGTGGTCGAAGTCATCCAGCC
>CAYPND010000018.1:0-44706 GCA_964412175.1 uncultured Microbacteriaceae bacterium
CCTTCCGTAAGAGGCCGACACCCCTTACACAAACGATCTGACACCCTCGATGAACGCGACATAGACCCATCCGGCCCAGGTGCGGCAGTAAGTGAAGTCCATCACCCAGGTGTGATCGGGTCGCGGGGCGGTGAAGTCCCGGTTCAGCAGATCCCCGGCCCGGATCCCGTCTTTGGCGGGGATCGTGGTCCGGATGCCCTTGTCGCGCCGAATACCCGACAGCCCGAGAGCCCGCATCGCGCGATCAACCGCACCACGCGACGCCCCGGGGATCGTGGTGCGGCGAATCAGCGCGGTCATCTTCCGCCGCCCATAGAGCCCCTCCGGGGTCAGCACACGCCGCGCCCGCCCGTTGATCAAAGTGGTGGTCCACGCGGCGGCCCGGACAGTGTCGAGGACCTGCGCGTCGGTGACCGTCCGGACGGCCACGTCACCACGGCGCTGGGCTCGGTAGGTGCGCGCGGCGATCTGGCAGCCCTGCTCGCGCAGGACCCGGCAGATCGACTCGACCGCGTGCCCCTCAGCTCTCATCGTGTCGATGAAACCCAGCATCATCGGTTGCGGGGGTCGAGTTCCCCCACGAAGAAAGTCGTCGCCGCTCGGAGGATCGCGACGTCTTCCCGGAGGCGATTGTTCTCGGCCTTGAGCTTCTTGATCTCCGCATGGTCAGCACTGGTCACCCCGTCGCGGGTTCCGTCGTCGATATCGGCTTGCAGCACCCACCGGCGCACGGATTCGTGGCCCACACCAACCTGACGAGCAACGGCCGCTGACGCGGCCGTCAACGATGGATACTCGGCCCGGTGCTCCCGCACCAGCCGCACAGCCCTTTCACGAAGGGCAGAATCGATCTTCTTCGGCATGACATACATCCTTCCAACTCAGAAGGATGCGGCATCAAACCTGGGGCGCTTCACTGCCAGGCGGTCGCCTCAACCACGATGCGGCGATCCACCGACGGCCGCCCTATAGCAATGGCCGCAGGTAACATCGGCCAGATCACACCCCCAACGTCGCTAGAGATCACATCACGCGAAATGAACCGCAGCCTGGACGATCACGCACCCAGCAACATTTGGCGACACGCCCTAGTGGAGGTCTGAGAAGCTCGGAACGATGTGGACATTGCCAATCATTCGACGGTCGTCCGGAACATCGAATGACGTTGCTTGGGGCAAGTCGTGAAGGTGGACCCCAGCCGTGTCCATGACAGACACATTGACGAAGTACTTGCCTGGTCCGAATCGAACGTCCGCGAGGTTCAGGCGAAGGCGGCGAGTTCCCCGCAAAGGACGGAGTTCGTCCTCAGAGCGGGAGTTGGTCGTGATGTACACCATTTGCCCGGATGTGTTGTCAATCTGAATGCCGCAGACCCAGTCAACAAGGTCGAGACCGTCCGCGGTCTTGACCTCGATATCGATTGAGAGAAGATCCCCTGGTGAAACGGAACCGGATCCCGATTGCCCGTTGACGAGCACGTGCACACCCGCGACATGCACGGGGAGCTGGGACACGCTGTCGACGTGCATACCTGCGAGTCGCTGGGCTTCGAGGATGTCACGAAAGGCAGTGACGCCGCTTTGAGGGTCGCCATCATGAACGAGAGTTCCGTGGTCGAGAAGAAGGACCCGGTCGCAAAGTTCAACTACCTGTCCGAGCGAGTGCGAGACGAGGATGATCGTGCGGCCCTCGGCCTGGAACTCGCGGATCTTGTCGAGGCATTTGCGCTGGAAGGCCTCATCGCCGACCGCGAGCACCTCGTCGACGAGCAGCAGGTCGGGGTCGGTGTTGATTGCGACCGCGAAGGCGAGCCGCACGTACATGCCTGACGAGTAGAACTTCACCTGGCTGTCGATGAAGTCGCCGATGCCGGCGAAGTCGAGGATGTCGTCGAACCGCTCATCCGTCTCTTGGCGAGACAGCCCGAGGATCGACGCGTTGAGGTAGACATTTTCGCGCCCCGTGAGGTCGGGGTGGAAGCCCGCGCCGAGCTCGAGCAGGGCGGCGATGCGGCCGCGCCGGCTCACCGAGCCCGAGCTCGGGTCGATGATGCCGCCGATGACCTTGAGCAGCGTCGACTTGCCCGAGCCGTTGTGGCCGATAAGCCCCACGGTCGTGCCCGCGCTGATGGTGAGGTCGAGCTCGCGCAGGGCCCAGAAGTCTTCCCGGTGCCGCCGACCGAGCGTGCCGAGCGTGACGATGCGCTCCTTCAGCGACTTGTCCCTGCGCAAAACGAAACGTTTCGAGACGTTCTCGATGCGCACGATCTCGGGTGCGGCCAGCGGGGCGAGGGCGTCGGTCATTTAGAGCTCCTGGGCGAAGTTGCCCTGCAGGCGCGCGAAGACGCGCTGGGCGAGGAAGACGGCAACGGTACCGACCGCGATGGCGACGACCAGGCGCAACTCGAGGTCGGCCGGGAAGGCTGCGCTGCTCTCGGTGCCGGGCGCCCAGAACGCTTTCTGGAAGGCGAGCACCCCGAGCGTCACGGGGTTGTTCGTGTAGAGCTCGAGTAGCGGCCCCTGGCCGACGATGCCACGCACCATCTCCCACGAGTAGACGATGGGCGAGGCCCACATGAGCAGCAGCGTCATGACCTCGACGAGGTAGCCGATGTCGCGCAGGTACACGTTGACGGCCGAGAGCAGCAGCGCGAGGGCGAGGCCCCACGTGAGCAGCACGAGCAGCCCGGGCACCGCGTAGGCGAGCTGCACGCCCCACGGGATGCTGCCGATGACGACGGTCGCCCCGATGAGGATGAGAAATTGCATGCCGAAGTTGAACAGCGCCGAGCCGACGGTCGCGAGCGGGAAGACCTCGCGCGGCAGCCACACCTTCTTGACGATGCCCGCGTTGCCGAGGATCGAGCTCGTGCCGTTGCTGACGATCTCAGCGAACAGTCCGTAGGCGATGAGGCCCGTGAAGATGTAGATGGCGAAGTCGGGGATGCCGCGCTCGGCCTGCAAGAACTTGCCGATGACGATGTAGTAGATGAGCAGCTGCACGAGCGGCCGCACGAGGCTCCAGACGAGACCGAGCGCGCTGTCTTTATAGCGCGAGCGTATATCGCGGCGCACGAGCAGCGCGAGCATCTCGCGGTGCCGCACGATCTCGCCGAGCGAGGCGATCGCGCCGCGCAGACTGCCCGCGCTCGCGGTCGACACAAATGGCTGGCGCTCGAGCGAGGCGAACCGCTGCTGGGCGGGCTCTGTGCTCATGAGGCTCACTTCTCGGTTCGGGCGTCGGGGCGTCGGGCGGGTGTCGGGCGGGCATCGGGCGGCCGGTGGGGCCGCGGCGAGGGCCACCAGTAGACTGGCGCGAGCCGCCGCCCAGACGAAAGGCCCCGCATCCATGTCTCGTGCGACCGCCCGGACTGTTTCCATCGTACTGGTCAACTTTCGGGGCACCTCCGACACCCTGACGGCGATCGAGCACCTCGAGTCGCTCGAGTGGCCGACGGGGCAGCGCGAGATCATCGTCGTCGAGAACGCCTCGGGCGACGACAGCGCCGAGCGGCTGCGGGCGCTCGGCGACCGCATCCGTCTCATCGAGTCGACCGAGAACCTCGGATTCGCGGGCGGCTGCAACCTCGGGGTGCGGCACAGCACAGGCGACATCGTCGCCTTCCTCAACAACGACGCCCGCCCCGACGCGCGTTGGATCAGCGCCGCCGTCGACCGCTTCGACGAGTCGTCGCGCATCGGTGCCGTCGCGAGCCGCGTGCTCGACTGGGAGGGCGAGCGGGTCGACTTCATCGACGCCGGCCTCACCTGGTACGGCATGGGCTACAAGCCGTTCACGAGCGACCGGTTCTCCGCATCCATGCCCCAGCGCAGCGACGTGCTGTTCGGCACGGGCTCGGCCATGTTCGTGCGCCGCGACGTCTTCGACGTGCTCGGCGGCTTCGACGAGCGCTACTTCATGTTCTTCGAAGACGTCGACCTCGGCTGGCGCCTCAACCTCGCCGGCTGGCGCTTCGCCTACGCCCCCCAGTCGGTCGCCTTCCACAAGCACCACGCCTCGATGGGGTCGTTCGGGCAGTTCCGCGAGCAGTACCTGCTCGAGCGCAACGCCCTGTTCACGCTCTACAAGAACCTCGGCGACGAGGCCCTGGCCGAGACGCTGCCCGCGGCGATGGCGCTCGCGGTGCGCCGCTCGCTCGCGCGCGGCGGGGTCGACTCGACGACCCTCGATATCCGCGCTCCGCGCGACGAGGAGCCCACGACCACGATCGCGAAGGATGCCCTCACGGCGCCCTTCGCGATCGACCAGTTCGTCGAGCACCTGCCGAGCCTGCGCGCGTCGCGCGATGAGATCCAGTCGAGCCGCGTCGTGTCTGACAGCGGGATCTCTCAGCTGTTCGGCAACACCGACGTGCCGGCGTTCGAGAACCCGCGCTACCGCGAGGGCTACGAGTCGATCGTCGCGGCCTTCGGGGTGCTCGACCGCCTGACGGCGCCGCGCGTCGTCATCATCACGGGCGACCCCATCGGGGCGAAGCTCGCCGGCCCCGCCATCCGCGCCTGGAACATGGCGCACGCGCTCGCGGCCAATGCGCGCGTGACGCTCGTGAGCATGTCGCGCGTCGAGCCGCTCACGGCGCCCTTCGACATCGTGCGCATACGCGCCCACGACGACCGCGCCTTCGCCAAGCTCGAGGCCGAGGCCGACGTCATCATCTTCCAGGGGCACGCCCTCGAGGCCTTCCCGACCCTGCGGTCGAGCGAGAAGATCCTCGTCATCGACGTCTACGACCCCATGCACCTCGAACAGCTCGAGCAGGGCCGCGAGCTGCCGCGCGAGGTGTGGACCCGGCACGTGGCCGAGGCGACGATGTCGCTCAACGAGCAGCTCGCGCGCGGCGACTTCTTCCTGTGCGCCTCCGAGCGCCAGCGCCACTTCTACCTCGGCCAGCTCGCGGCGCTCGGCCGCCTTACGCCCGAGATCTACGAGAACGACGACGACCTCACGGGGCTCATCAGCGTAGCGCCCTTCGGCATCGACCCGACACCGCCCGAGCACCGGCGCGACGTGCTCAAGGGCGTGCGCCCCGGCATCGGCCCCGACGACAAGGTGCTGCTCTGGGCCGGCGGGCTCTACAACTGGTTCGACCCGCAGAGCCTCATCCGCGCGGTCGCCCTGCTGCAGCAGACCCGCCCGCAGGTGCGCCTGTTCTTCCAGGGCACCGCGCATCCGCACCCCGACGTTCCGCTCATGGGCATCGTGAAGGAGTCGCGCGACCTCGCCGCCGAGCTCGGGGTGCTCGACACGGCCGTGTTCTTCAACGACGCGTGGGTCGAGTACGCCGACCGGGCCAACTACCTGCTCGAGGCCGATGCGGGCGTCAGCACCCACCACGACCACATCGAGACGACGTTCTCGTTCCGCACGCGCATCCTCGACTACCTGTGGGCGGGGCTGCCCATGGTCGTCACCGAGGGCGACCACTTCGCGGCCGTCGTCGAGGCCGAGGGCCTCGGCGTCGTCGTGCGCGACGGCGATGTCGCCGGGCTCGCGGCCGCGCTCGAGCGCGTGCTGTTCGACGAGGCCTTCGCGGCGGAGGCGCGCGTGAACATCGCGCGCGTACGCGAGCAGTATCTCTGGCCCGTGGTGCTCGAACCCCTCGTGCGGTTCATGCGCGACCCGCGCCCCGCGCGAGACCGCGGCACGGACGGGTCGATTGTCGCCCGCGGCGGCGCGAAGCCGCTGCGCGCCCCGCAGCGCCAGAAGGGCTTCGTCAATGACGTCAAGCTCGCGGGCTTCTACCTCCGAAACGGTGGTCCGGCCGCGGTGTGGCAGAAGACCACCGAGCGCCTGCGCCGCCGATTCTCATTCTGAGTTTCGGGTAGCCTGAAGTGCTCGGCATCGCCGCCGTAGCCCGCCCCGATCAGTGCGAGGAGTCACCCAACCGATGAGGCCCCGAGAGGCCGATCTCGCTCGACTCGAGCGAGTGACGTCGTATCGCGAGATCGCGGCGGGGCTTTACGGGCATGGCGCGCGAGGAAAGATCGCCTTCGTCGTCTCGACGGACGATCTCTCCGAGGGAAAGGGCGACCTCTTCGTCGCATTGGTGCTGGCGCGAGCGCTGCGGGAGGACGGCTGGGGCATCACCCTCTGGCCGACGGAGCGATACGCCGAGGAGATGCCGTCTGACATCGACATAGCGATCGTCATGATCGAGTCGTTCGTTCCCGGATTGATCGATCGCCGCACGCGGCTGGTCGGCTGGGTGCGCAACTGGGCCGACGTGTGGGCAGGCCTGCCATACCTTCATGAGTTCGACGCGCTGTGGTGTTCCTCAGCAGAGTCGGCCGATCTCGTGCGAGCTGCCTTCGGCGGCGACATTCGGGTCGTGCCTATCGCCACCGACCCCGTCATCTTCGCGCCGAGCGCGGGCAGTGAGAGACAACGGGGAGTCGTCACCACCGCGAACTTCTGGGGGGTCGAGCGGTCAATCTCCGAGGCGCTCCGAGGCTTGGCCGAGGTCGTGCCTGTGGCTTGGTTCGGCCGCAATGGCCAGTACATTCCGTCGCTGGGTTCGATCGAGCACCGCGGTCTGGTCGCGTGGACAGAACTCGACGAGGTCTACTCCGGGTGGGCGATCGTTCTCGACGATCTGATTCCGACGGCAGCGCGCTACGGCAACCAAAACAGCCGACTCTTCGACGCACTCGCTTGCGGAGCCTTCGTGGTGACCAATGAATCGCGGGGGCTCGCCGACCTCGGTCTCGACGAGGTCGCTTCGTACTCATCGCCCGATGCTCTCGTGCCGCTCGTCGACGAGTTGCTTAGCGACGCTGGCGCCCTGGCTGAACGAACGGCGAGGTTGCGGGCCGTGGTGCTCGAGCGACACACCGGCGAGGCACGTGCCACGGTTCTTCGGGATCACCTGACTGGCCTTGTTCCGGGTTCGACCGCGTCGCGCGGACCTCGCGAGCAGATGCTGCGATGGGCATCGACCGAGCGCGAGCATCTTCGCTCGCAACGCCACGAGCTCGATCGCGCGCGCCACGATTTGCAGATCGCTGCTGCGACGCAGCGCGCCGACGTGAAAGAGCTCGAGCGTGAGCTACGCGATGAGCGGGCTCGCTCTGCGGCCCTCCGTGACCAATTGGCCCACATTCGCTCGTCGCGCACGTATCGCGTTGCTCGGCGTGCGTCGCAGTTCGCCGCTCGATTTCGTCGTCGGTGACCCGAGGTCGGCCGGTCATGACCGCAGGTCTGGCGGTGCGTTGAGGTGGCGCTGAGCGAACTGCAAGATCACGACCGTGGCGCCGGCCTCGCGCGCAGTCGCCGCGATGTCGGGTATTCCGGCGGGGTCACCCAGGTCGAACCCATGCCGCATCTGACGCACCTCTGAAAACGCCTGCTGAATCCACGGGGTCAAGCTTGTACCCATCGAATCGCGCAGCAAGAGCACGGTCTCGTCGAGTGTGGCGCCAGGGTTGCGAACTGTCGCCGGCATCTCTTCGAGACCGATGCGCTGTTCGTCGCCGCGCGTCTCCGTCTCTCGGCCATCGATTGTCACGTCGACGGGGCTGAGCGGTGCCGCCAACACAGGGATGCTCCAGTCGGGCTCGGCCGCCTTGAAGCCCCACCCACCGAACTCGTTGCCGCCTTGGACGTAGTCGACACCGGTGATCGCCGGAGCGCTGATCGTCGCGAAGCGGGGGTCAACGGTTGCCAGGCACTCCACGATTGATTGCCAGCCGACCCATGCACCGTAATCGCTCCAGTGACTGTTGACCGACGAGTAGACCTGCTCTTGCTGTGCCGCGGCGCGAAGATCGGCGCGAACGTCGATGATCGGCAGATCAGGAGCGGCCTGCAGCAGTTGCTCGAGCGGCCCAGATCCATCGATCGATCGTGCCCAGTCCGGAAGAAGCTCGGGGTAGACATCCCACTTGGCGGGCCCGGGAACGATGACAAAGTCGATTCCGTCGGCCTCAAGCTTATCGCGAACGGTGCGCAACGAGTCAATCCACAGTTGCAATTCGTCGGCATTCAGCGTGCGGCGGCCGAGCGCTTGAGCGATATTGTTGTTTTGAACGTCTCCCCAGAACACGAAGCCGTTCTCGCCGAGCAGGTACGGCTGCGCCAGTGCTTCAGCGTTCTGCTGCCACGTGGCCTCCGACGCGGCAGCATTCTCCTCAGCCCACGGCTCGAGGTCAGGGGCAGGCAGGTCGGGCTGGCACACGTCGTCGAGACTCGGCTCTTCATCGCCCTCGATGATTTCGAGCACGGGAGGCGCGGCGGGAGGCGCCGGCGTACCGCCAGCGTTTGTGACAGCGCCGCCGGCGCTCAATACTGCACCCGTGGCGCCAAAAACGATGATCGCGCTCGTCACGACGGCAAGCGGAATGTAGCGATAGCCCGGCATCAGGTCCTTCTGCCGGTGCGGTGAGCCGACGGGCCCGGCGGTCATGAGTTCGCTCCGGCCGTCGTTGGTGTGAAGTCGGGGCCGTCTGGTCGCGCACGTCGCGCGCGAACTCTCGCCAGGAGCGAGTCGAGCCATCTCGGTGTCCAGTTCTTCAAGCTCATCGCCGGGCTCTCGATCAGGTGCCAGCTGGCGAAGGAGAGCACATGCACGATCGCGATGACGATGACGTGGTAAGCGATCCAGCCCCACTCGTTTACGCCAAAGTAGGCCACGAACTGCTGCACCGGCCACGCGAAGATGTAGATACCGTACGAGAAGTCGCCGGGCCGTTCCCAGTTCTTGAGCATCGTCACCCGAATCGCGAACCACATCAAGAAGTAGAAGAAGAAGTACTGACCGACCGCGAGCCACCCGCCGAAGCCGTAGGTCAGCGCCGCGACGATCAGGGCGAGAACTCCCAAACGGTCATCGATCGGAATGCGGTGTCCGAAGAGGGCGAACAGCATTCCGAAGCTGAAGGGTGCGAGTAGCAACAATACGCGGAAGTCGGCGAAGAGGTCGCCCGCCATGCTGACGTCGCCCGCCCGGGTCCACTGCAGCACCGCGAGGCCGATGATCCCGACAGCGAAGGCGCCCGCGAGCGCCTTATAGCGAAGGGCGCCGACGAGGCCCAGTATTCCTACGATAATGTACGCGCCGAACTCGTAGGCGAGCGTCCATGCTGAGCCGTTCCATATGCCGCTGCTGTAGGGGATTCCCGGTCCGAGGCCCGCGATCGCCGACTGGCCGAGAATGAGAAACATGTTCTGCGAGATGTAGGTGAACGGCGAGTCTTCGCGCGTCGTGAAGAAACCGTCGATTGTGCCATTCACTCGCCAAAAGGCGAGGGGAGCCAGCACGAATGCGGTGATGATGAACGCCGTCCAGAACGCCGGCATGATGCGGAGCAGGCGCCGCCAGAAGAAGCGGGCGGTGGATGCTCGCCCGAGGCGGCTCGTCGTGATCAGGTACCCCGAGAGAAAGAAGAACCCTCCGACGGCCACCCCGCCGAACGACTGTTCGTCGCTCCATTGCGTGCCCAGGTCGCGGCCGCCGTAGAAGCCCGCCAACGGACCCGCGTGCGAGAAGATCACCATGAACGCGAGAAACCAGCGGAGGAAGCCGATGCTGTTTGATCGCGGATCGAAGCTCTCGGCAACGCTTCTGGTGGTCATGGTGATTCCGGGCTCCTCGCCGCTCGTGCTCGACCCGGGTTCGGTCGCAGACTGTTTACGATACCCCGAGCAACCACGTAGGGGCCGAGCAGCACTCGGGCGAGACGCGGGTGGTGCCGACGTACGTGGTAGCTGATGACGGGTCGCAGGCGGCCGGTCGTCAGGAGACGACCCGCGGCGACCAAATCGATGACGTCGTGCCGTGCGTCGATCGCATAGCCCTGAACGGGCGCCATGATCTGGTCGTACTTGTATTCGAGAAACGTGTGACTGATCGCGATGTACTCGGGGTTCGCCACGGTGCGGGTGTGAAAACCGTCTTGCGCGGCGCCGTACGCGATGACGCGTTCTTGCACGTGGGCGAGGCTGCCATCGCGATGCTCCGACTCCGGCAGATAGTCGTCGTAGCTGAGACTCGTCGCGAGTCGTCGCATTGCCGCCGGTCGCGCGATCCACATCGCGCCCATTGGTGCGAGCGGGCTGCGGTCGTCGATAGGCACGTGAACACCCGCCGCCGTCAGCAGTTCGCTCGCCGGCTCCTTGTTGCCGAACCAGGCACCGCCGAGCGTGGGGTACCCGATATGCACGGTCGGGGCGAAGACGACACCGAGCCCCTTCTCTTTCTGGAATAGCCCGAGAACGTTGGCAGCGTAGCCGGGCGATGCGAGAAGGTTCTCGAGCTGCTGGCGCTTGAACAGTTCTCCAGCGGCGGCGCCCTGCTGCACGGTCTTCTTCGAGTGAATCTTGACGATGAGGTCGTACTCGTCGCTTGTGATGACGTCATGGCAGGCCACGAAGAAAGCGCTGAGGTCGCGCCCGCGATTCGACGAAAGCACCCTCACCTCGCTCTGGCGAACCTTCGTCGATGACCTCTCGCCGATGAGACGGGTGATCTCGGCGGCCTTCTCGTCATCGGTCGTCGTGATCACGAGGTCGTACGGCTGAGGAAGCATGTCGAGTCGGTCAAGCAGTTCAGGGGCGAGATCGACGTAGTAGATGTGCACTACCGCCGCGATGCGCAGCGCGCGATCAGGGTCGTACGACACGTCGACGTGCGGCAACACTTCGAGCATCGAGGCATTCGTGTTGAGAACCTTCGGCGCTGCGGCGCGCACGACGTTCTGCCAGACCAGATCGAGGGGGTAGCCGCGCTCGGCCATCTCGTTCGTGATCCACCGCCCGATGATGGCGAAGCGGTCGAGGTAGAGGGGGTCGTGGAAGAACGGGCGCCGCTTCAGCACCGGGCATCCGTCGCGCAGCAGCTGCAGTGCGCTCTCGAAAGCAGCGTGCGTGGTGCCGGGGTAGTCCTCTTCCGGGAACGCCGCTGCCCACCGATAGCCGAGGTCGGCGAAGTGACCGGTGAATCGAGACTCGTGGTTGAGAATCGACTCGCGATACGAGGTGATCGGCGGCATGGACGCCCAGTAGTCGCGCCAGTGCTCGCTCCGCAGCAGGCGTGCGCGAACCGCGATCCAGTGCGATTGCAGATGCGCCCGCATGATCCCGGTTCCCGTGATGGGATGAGGGTCTTCAGCGCCGTGCGCCGTCATTCCCCAGAAATCGACGTCACTGCTGCTCATGCGATCGAAGACATCGTCGAACGATCCGACCGGGCCGAACCAGGTGTAGTTCATCAGGATCAGCTCGTCGATCGTGTCGATGCGATCACCCAGCGCGGCGAGCGCGTCGGCGTACCCTCCCACATCCATGCCTACGTTGTCTCGCTGCAGCACCTCGTCGGCGAAGGGAGTCAGCTTGGCCAGATTCGCCTCATCGAGGTGGCCATTGACGACGACGAGAATCAGATCGGCGTGGGCGCGCAACCGCTCGAGTTTGTAGGGAATGTAGTCGTCGACGATCCCATCGCGGTCGTACACGAGGTAGATGATCGCCCGGCGAGCGCCCGCATCACGAAGTGCTGGCGTGTCAGTGTGCACGAGTGTGTGGTCCTCTCGGTTCGACTCGGGCGGCGGGCGGCCGTCGACGGCCGAACCTCGTCGCACCGGTACGCTGAGCATAGAGCAGGCACCGGAACGAACCCGGTGGGGCACGACGAGTGAGACGACCACGGGGGGCAGGGCGAGCATGACGACGATCGCGGTCACCGGAGCCGCCGGCTACGTCGGGCGCCACGTCGTGACGGCCCTGCTCGACGCGGGCGTGCGCGTCATCGCCCTCGCCCGCCCCAGCCGACGTCGCGAGCACGATGTGGATGCCCGGGTCGAGCTCGTGGTCACCGACGTGCTCGACCCCGCGTTCTCGCTCGCGACGGCCGTCGAGGGGCCGATCGACGCGGTCATCCACCTCGCGTGGCAAGACGGCTTCGCGCACAACGCTCCCTCGCACGTCGAGAACCTCTCGGCACACTTCCGCTTCCTCGAGGGCGTCGTCGAGGCGGGCGTGCCGCGGCTCGTCGTGCTCGGCTCGATGCACGAGGTCGGCTACTGGGAGGGCGCGATCGACGCCACGACGCCGACCAACCCGCTGAGCCTCTACGGCATCGCGAAAGACGCCCTGCGCCGCGCCGCGCAGCTCTCGCTGGCCGACCGCATCGAGCTCGCCTGGGTGCGCTCGTACTACATCGTGGGCGACGACCGCTTCAACCAGTCGGTATTCACCAAGCTCCTGCAGGCGGTCGACGATGGCCGCACGAGCTTCCCGTTCACGAGCGGCGCCAACCGATACGACTTCATCGACGTCGACGAACTGGGCCGGCAGATCACGGCCGTTGCTCTGGCGAGCGGCGAGACCGGCGTCATCAACTGCTGCACGGGCGAGGCGGTGTCGTTGCGCGACCGTGTCGAGCGCTTCATCGTCGACCACGAGCTGCCGATCGCGCTCGAGTACGGCGCCTTCCCCGACCGGCCGTACGACTCGCCCGCGGTATGGGGCGATGCCACGCGCATCCGGGCGATCATGGAGTCGCACCGTCGCTGAGCGAACACGCCCCCGTCCGGGGGCGTGACCTCTCCGAAGAGCCCGCGTAATATCGGTCTAGCGCGACCCCTTCGAGCGAGGTTTCGTGGTGCCGGTCAACAGGGGGATAACCGTGACACATAGTGAAGCTAGCGGCCATCGAAGCAGACTCCTGCGTTCAGGAGTCGCCTCCCTGGTGGCGTCGGCGATCACGCTGGGCGCGGGCTTCGCATCACCGGCTATCGCTACCCATGATACGGATTCCCGAACAGGATCGAGCGCTGCACCGTCGAAGAAGACGCACCTTCCTCAAATGGAGGTGCTCGCAGCGTCGGAATACACCGACGACGCGGCCGAGCTGCCTCCGGGTCTGTCGGCGGCGATCGAGCGCGACACCGGTCTGAGCGCCGCGCAGTACCTCGCCAACGCCGAGGCGGGCGACATCGCCCGGGGCGTGGTGGATGCTCTCGCGGCCGTCGTCGACGTGCGCGGTTCCGAGATGCAGGGTTCTGAGCTCGTGGTCTACGTGGCCGATGCGGCCGCCGCGGCCGTGGTCGAGCAGTCGGGAGCAACTGCGGTCATCGGCGAGCAGGTGCTGCCCGACTACAGCGATGTGGTCTTGAACCCGGCGTTCGAACTGCGGGGCGGCGAGCACTACTACTACGACGGCTTCCGGTGCACGACAGGTTTCGTTGGCACGAACCTGTCGGCGCAGACCCAGATCCTGACGGCGGGGCACTGCTCGACCGGCAATACTGCATTCACCCGCACGCAGTTCCGCACCCAAAGCAGTCCTTTCGACTTTGCTCCAAGCAACTCACCGACGGTCGGGGGTGCGACTGCGCTCGGCCCTGGGCTCACGGGCAGCTTCGAAGTCGGAAGCGGCTACGACCACGGGCTGATCACAATTGCGACGCCGGGAAACTGGACCCCCCTTCCCCAGATCACTACATGGAACTACGGAGGTGGGAGCAACAGTCAGAGTCCTCTCACCGTTCGCGATGCTCGGGCGCCTCTCGTTAACGAGATCGCTTGCAAGTCAGGCGCAACAACGGGCTGGACATGTGGTCGCATCACGCAAACCAATGTCGCAACCTGCATCGGCGGAGCAGGTGACAACCCGCTGACGCCCGACGTGAACGAGTCCAGACCGTGCCAAGAAGGCGTTGGCGGCGACTACGTGCTCAACGGAGTCTGGGCGAGCATCTGCATGCGGGGTGGCGACAGCGGCGGCCCCGTCGTAGTCGGCACGACTGCGATCGGCGTCAATTCGGCGAGCTCGGCCGCCGGCGGCCCGACCGGCCGGTGCGATTCCAGCGATATCGGCGTGTTCGCCCCGCTTTACTCCTCGGGCTCAGTGACGGTCAACAACCCTTACGGGAACCGCTCGGCCGCGACCAAGTATCCCGACACTGCGTGGCAGGTCAGCATCGGTGTCGAGCAACCGACCCTCTCGAACACCGCAGGAGGCGTCATGCGCTTCACGACGACGACGCTCTCGGGCACCATTCCATTCGGCTCGTCGCGGCACGGCCTCATCGTCGAGATCGACGGCACAAGCACGTTCACGCCCACGGTCTCGTCGACCGGGCAGTGGTCGGTCAACGTCGGCTCGCTCGCTCCCGGACGCCACACCTACGAGCTGCAGGCCACGTGGGGGCGCTCGACCTCGAGCGTCGCCGCGGGTTCATGGCTCAATGCTTCTGCCACGAGATTTGCGGGCGCGAACAGGTACCAGACCGGTGCCGTGATATCGAGTGCGACGTTCCCTGGCCGAGTTCAAAGGGTCTTCGTGGCTTCGGGAGAGAATTTCCCGGACGCGCTCGCGGCTGGACCGATCGCGGCGAAAGCGGAAGCTCCTCTCCTGCTCGTTCCGCGTTTTGGTGCGGTCCCGGAGTCCGTGGCCGATGAGCTCCGACGTCTTGAACCAGACCAGATTGTCGTCGTGGGTGGCGATCCGTCCGTGAGCGGAGCGATGGAGGCCGCACTCGCCGAGTTCGCCAGCAACCCGGTTTCCCCCACCATGCGCATCCAGGGTCAGAACCGCTTCGAGACTGCACGTCTGCTCGCCGAAAGTGCTGGCTTCAGCCAACCTGAGTTTGTTTGGGTCGTGTCGGGTCTCGGATTCGCGGATGCCTTGTCAGTGGGTTCCGCGGCGGCGGCTCGCGGAGAACCCCTGCTGCTGGTCCCTGGCACTTCAACGTCTGTCGATCAGGAGACGCTTGACTTGATCTCTCAGCTCGACCCGGATCGCATCAAGATCGCGGGCAGTAATGCGACCGTGAGTTCCGGCATAGCGGCGCAGTTGTCAACCATTAAGCCCGTCGATCGTCATGGCGGAAGCGACCGATTCGAGACGTCCTGGTTGATTGCACAAGCCTCGGGCCTCGATTCGACGACCGTCTACATCGCCAACGGCTTGAATTTCCCTGATGCGCTTGCCGGCGGAGTTGCTGCAGGCGTGAACGGTGCTCCCCTTGTCACGAGCTTCCCGACGTGTGTACCAGCGACGACCATCGATTTCCTGCTAGCCCAGAATCTGAGCGTTGTGAGAATTCTCGGCGGGCAACCTTCGATCTCCACTGCCGCCGCCAACCTGACCCGCTGCTGACCCGGCTCTAGACTGGGCCCTGTTCGTGCGCGGCCCGACCGCGCCCCTCTCCGCCCTTCTGGAGCCTGCTGCTGTGACCGCCGCCCCCGACCGACCGCGTCTGCGCGACCGCTGGAGCCGCTGGGTCGAGCCACGGGCGAGCGAGCTGCCCAACTGGCGCGTCGTCACGTGGTTCCCCGCCCTCATCACGCTCGGGGCGACGATGCTCATCACGCTGCGCATCAGCGGCACCTCGGCGGGCGCGTGGTGGCAGAACTTCGGCACGGGTATCGACCCGCGCGTGATCCTCGGCGGGCCGCGGCCCATTCGGCAGGACGAGTGGCTCACGGCCCAGGGCTGGATCACCTCGCAGATCCAGCAGGGCTTCCCCGTCATCAACGGCGTCTTCCCGGGCGGTATGGACGCCACCGTGCTCATGGAGCTGCCGAGCCTCGACTGGTCGACGGCCTTCCGCCCGCACCTCTGGGGCTTCCTGCTCTTCGGCCTCGACACGGGCACGGCCTGGCAGTGGTGGATCCCCGCGATCGCCCTCGTGAGCGGTGCCTACCTGCTCGTCGTGACGATCGTGCCGCGTCGACCGATCACCGCGGCCGTCGTGGCGTGCGCGGTGTGGATGTCGCCCATGTTCCAGTGGTGGTACGGCCCCAACCAGCTGTGGCCGACCGCGTGGAGCCTGCTCGCCATGGCCGGCATGCTCTGGATCGTGCGCGACGACCGCCTGTGGGTGCGTATCACGTGGTCGGTGCTGCTCGGCTGGCTGGCCGTCACCGCCGTCATCGGGCTCTACGTGCCCTTCCTCGTGCCGCCGCTGCTCGTCTTCCTCATTGTGGCGATCGGCATCGTCGTGGGCGAGCGGCCATGGTCGGGGCAGGCCGCGCGACGACTGCTCGGGCGCCTCGCACCGCTGCTCATCGCGGGGGCCACCGCAGGCGCCGTCGTCGTGCTGTGGGTGCTCACGCGCTCGGCCACGATCGAAGCGATCACCTCGACCGTCTACCCGGGCGAGCGCAGCGACCCCACAGGCCGCCTGCTCGTCGAAGACCCCTTCCTCACGGGCATCGCGGGCGCGCCTTGGGGGCAGACCTTTCAGACCTCGGCCGGGTCGATCCTCGGACCCAACCCTTCCGAGTCGGCCGCGGCCATCCTCCTCGCGGTGTTCCTGCTGCCCGGCATGATCTGGATGATCGTGCGGGTCCGCCGCCGCACCGGCCGGTACGACGCCGTGCTCATCGCCGCGACCGCGGCCCTGCTGCTCATGCTCGCCTACCTGCTGGTGCCGGGATGGGATGCGCTCGCGCGCATCCTGCTGCTCGACCGCGTGCCCGTCGGCCGCCTGCGCATGGTGTTCGTCACGCTCATGCCCCTGTTCTTCGCGCTCATCGCGCGCGAGGTCGACGCGCACCCCGACCGCCGCCGCTGGGTGCCCGCGCTCATCAGCCTCGCCCTCACGCTCGTGCTCATCGCGGTGCCGCTGCAGGCCATCAGCGCGCTCGACCCCGACGTGCTCGCCGTCTCGGTGCTCTGGCCGATCGCCGCCGTCGCGATCGTCGCGAGCGTCGTGCTCATATACCACCCGCGCACCATCCCGCTCTCGGCGGTCAGCCTGCTCGTGGCCTCGCTCGCGATCGGTGCTGCGGTCAACCCGCTGTACGTCGGCTCGTTCGATCTGCGCGAGACCGAGGCCGGAGCCGCGATGCTCCAGGTCGACGCTGACGAGCGCGGCGAGTGGGTGGGCGTCGGCAGCCAGGCCGTCGCGGCGCTCGTCGTCGCCACGGGCGTCAGCGGCTATAACGGCTTCCAGACCTACCCCGCCGACGAGATGTGGGAGCAGATCGACCCCGACGGTGGCGACGAGCAGATCTGGAACCGGCTCGCGCACGTGCGGTGGACCTGGGGCGAGGGCGAGCCGATGTTCGAGGCCCCGCAGCGCGACATGATCGTCGGCGGCTTCGACGCCTGCTCCGACTTCGCGCAAGAGCACATCGAGTACGTCGTGAGCGACGAGACGCCGCTGAGCACCGACTGCCTGCGGCCGCTCGCCGATCTGCGCCAGGGTGCGTCGAGCATCCAGCTCTACGCCATCGCACCCCCGAGCGCAGAGTGAGTCGCGCATGACCAAGCCGTTCCACATTCTGCTGCCGTTCTGGGGCCGTTTCGACCACTTCCGCATCGCCGTCGAGAGCGTGCTCGCACAGTCCGACGAGAACTGGCGCCTGACGGTCGTCGACGACGTCTACCCCGACCTCGCGCCCGGCGAGTGGCTGCAGTCGCTCGGCGATGCGCGCATCGAGTACGTGCGCAACCCTGTCAACCTCGGCGTCAGCAAGAACTACCTCGCGTGCGTCGACCGCATGCAGGGTGAGTACTCGATGTTACTGGGGTGCGACGACCGTCTGCTGCCGGGCTTTCTCGCCCGCGTGCGCCACCTCATCGCCGAGCATCCCGGCGTCGCGATCGTGCAGCCCGGCGCCGAGGTCATCGACGCCGACGGCACCGTCGTGCGCCCCCTCGTCGACCGCATGAAGGGGATGCTGCGCCCGCGCACCGACGGCCCCCTCGCGCTGCAGGGCGAGCGCCTCGCGCACAGCCTCCTGCGCGGCAACTGGACGTACTTCCCCTCGCTCGTGTGGCGGGTCGACCTGCTGCGCCGCTTCGGCTTCGACCCCGACCTCGACGTCGTGCAAGATCTCATCATGCTGCTCGACATCACGACCGACGGCGGCGTCATGGTGCTCGACGACGAGGTGCAGTTTCAATACCGCCGCCACCGCAGCAGCGTCTCGTCGGCGACCGCGGTCGACGGCTCGCGCTTCCGGCAGGAGCGCACGTTGTTCGACGCGCAGCGCGAGCGGTTCTCCGAATTGGGCTGGCGCCGCGCGGCCTCGGCGGCGCGCTGGCACTGGTTCTCGCGCTTCAACGCCGTCACGCGCCTGCCTGCGGCGATCGCGCAGCGCAACGGCGCGGGGCTGCGGGCGCTCACGGCGCACGCCCTCGGGCGCCGCATCCCGCTCGACGCGGGCTGACGCGCCGCGGTGCCATCGGGCTCAGCCTGCAACGAGCTGGGAGCGCGGAATCCGCTTCGCCCGACGCGGATCGGCGAGCACCTGCTGGAAGATGGCCTCGGTCTGCTCGGCCGTCTGCCGCCACGAATACCGGGCGGCCTGCTGGTAGCCGCGCTGCGCGAGCTCGGCCATCCACGCCGGATCGGTCGTCGCGCGCAGCAGGGTCGCCGCGATTGAGTCGAGGTCGAGCGGGTCGAAGTAGCCCGCGGCCTCGCCGTTGATCTCGTGGTAGACGGGAATGTCAGAGAGCAGCACGGGCAGGCCCACGAGCATCGCGTCGATCGAGGGCAGCCCGAAGCCGTCGCAGAAGTTCGCCACGACGAGCGCGGTCGCGTGGGCGTAGAGCCAGTCGAGCTCGTCGTTCGATACCCAGCCGCGCAGGTCGACGTGGTCGTGCAGGGCCAGCTCGTCGACGATGGGCCGCAAGGGGTCGTCGCCCCGGCTGCCCGTCACGACGAGGCGCGGGCGCTGGTCGGCGGGGATCCGCGCCATGGCTCGCACGATGCCCGCCATGTTCTTGTGCGGCAGGCGGTTGCCGACGACGAGCAGCAGGTCGCGCTCGCGCTCGGCCGTGGTCTCGACCGAGTCGCGCGGGGTACCGGCGAGGTAGACGACGGGGGTGCGCTCGCGGGGGAAGCCGAGGTAGGTCTCGATGTCTTCCGCCGAGGCGATCGAGTCGGTGATGATGACGCTCGCGTTGCCGGCGGCCCGCTTCTCCATCCACTGCACGGGCTTCGTGTACAGCGGGGTCGCCATGTGCTCGGGGGCGCGGAAGTAGAGCATGTCGTGCATCGTGTACACCGCCGGAACGCGCGAACGCCACGGCCCGAGCGTCGCCGGGTTATGGATGAGGTTGGCCTTCTTGCGCCGCGCGGCGCGCGCGACGAGGAAGAGCTCGCCGAAGGCCCACACGAAGCGGTTCTCGCCGGACACCCCCGAGTCGATAACGCGACCCGGAAACCACGAGTGGTCGCGCGCCATGAACTCGGTGCTCGCGAAGCCGATGAACTCGTGGCCGGTGCCCATGGCCGCGAACTCCTCATAGAGAGCGCGGGTATAGGTCTCCATGCCGCCCTTCGTTCCGGTGAACGAGAGCAGGTTGACGAGGATGCGGGCCATTACTTCTTGACGTCGATCGAGAGGATGCCGATGAACATGCCCGACATGATCGTCTGAGCGCCGAGGATCATGAGCAGGGCGGCTGGCACGGCCAGCCGCATCGTGTCGGTCGGGTCGAGCTCGCCGAAGCCGCCGCTGGCCCAGATGACGACCTGGGCGATGGCGATGCCGAGACCGGCGAGGAAGGAGACCGCGCCGACGAGCGCCGAGCTCTCGGTCGTGACGCGCTCGGTGATGCCCGAGACTAGGCGGCCGCGCGGCAGCGTGAAGCCCTCGCGCTGGCCGTACACCTTCGTCAGCAGCCAGAACAGGATGCCCTGGTACCCCACGAGCGCGAAGACGGCCAAATAGAGCTGGCTCGAGACGTCGAAGCCCACGCTACCGATCTCAATCGGGCCGAACAGCAGGGCGATCGAGCCGATCATGCCCACGGTGAAGGCGATGAGGCCGGGGTAGAGGAAGAGCCAGCGCGGGCTGAACGCGAGCAGGAAGCGCAGGTGGCGCCAGCCGTCGCGCCAGCTGCGTAGGTGCGGCGGGCGGCTGCGGCCGTCTTTCTTGAGGGTCGTCGGCACTTCTGAGACGGGGAGGCCGGCGAGGGTCGACTTCACGACGAGCTCGCTCGCGAACTCCATGCCCGTCGTTCGCAGCCCGAGGCTGAGGATGGCCTCGCGGCGGAACCCGCGCAGGCCGCAGTGGAAGTCTTTGATGGGCGAGCGGAAGAACAGCCGGCCGAGCCACGAAAGCACGGGGTTGCCGAGGTACTTGTGCAGGGGCGGCATGGCGCCCGGTTCGATGCCGCCGCGGAAGCGGTTGCCCATGACGAGGTCGTCACCGGCGCGCAGGCGCTCGACGAAGAGGTCGAGGTTGCCGAAGTCGTACGAGTCGTCGGCGTCGCCCATGATGATGAACGTGCCGCGGGCCGCCTCGAAGCCGCCCATAAGGGCGCTGCCGTAGCCCTTCGCCGGAACGTCGACCATGCGAGCGCCGAGCGACTCGGCAATCTGCTGCGAGCCGTCGGTGCTGCCGTTGTCGGCGATGACGATCTCGCCCACGACGCCCGAGCGCGCGAGGTAGCCCTGCGCCTTCTCGATGCAGACGGCGAGCGTCTCGGCCTCGTTGAGGCACGGCATGACGATGGACAGCTCGATCTGCTGCTCGGGCATGGCGGTGTGTCTCCCTCGTGACGAGCGATCCCCGGCGTCGCCGGAGGGCTCTCGCCATCCTACCGGCGGGCCGCCGCCTATACTCAGACGCGGTTCGGCCGCGCCACCGACGGCCTCGCGGAAGGGGATCGTCGATGTCGTTGAAAGAGGCGCTGAACGGGCACCGCAACTCGCTCGGCATCATCCGCCTCGTGCTCGCGACCGCCGTGATCGTCGATCACGCCTTCCCCCTCGGCGGCTGGGGCACGGCCCCTTTCACGGCCATGACGCGCGACCAGCAGTCACTCGGCGGGCTCGCCGTGCTTGGCTTCTTCGCCGTGAGCGGCTACCTCGTGACCAAGAGCGGCCTCACGAACGACGGCATGCAGTTCATCTGGCGCCGGTTCCTGCGGATCTTCCCCGGCTTCTGGGCGGTGCTGCTGTTCGGCGCCCTCGTCGTCGGTCCCTCGGTCTACCTCATCGAGGGCCGCTCGCTCGGCGACTACTTCTCGCTCGCCCCGGGCGGGCCGATCACGTATTTCACCGCCAACGCCACGCTGCGGATCGGTCAGTATGGCATCAACGACGTATTCGCCGGCAACCCCTTCGGCGGCCCCATCAACGGCTCGATCTGGACCATAGCCTACGAGTGGCTCTGCTACCTCATTGTCATGGGCCTGATCTTCTTCGGCGTGCTTGCCAAGGCGAAGATCATCGTGCCGATCATGACGGGCTTCCTGGCCGCATTCCAACTCATGAACATCGTCATGCCGGGTGCGCTCGCCGAGATGATCCCCCTGCTGGGCGACCCCTTCCGGGTCAACTTCGCCTTCATCTTCTTCATCGGCGCCTGCCTCGCCCTCTACGCCGACCGCGTGCCCTACAGCGTGCCGCTTGGGGTCTTCGCCATCCTGTTCTCGCTCGCGACCCTGCGGGTGGGCGGCTTCAACACCATGGGCTTCATCGCCTTCGCCTACGCCGTGCTCTTCATCGCCGCGTGGCTGCCCGCCCGGCTGCAGCGGGTCGGCCAGGTGAACGACTATTCGTACGGCGTGTACCTCTACGGCTGGGTCGTGCAGCAGATCCTCGCCTACGCGGGCGTGCAGCTGTGGGGCTACGTGCCCTACGTCGTGCTCTCGATCATCGGCGCCTTCGGCCTCGCCTGGTTCAGCTGGCACCTCGTCGAGAAGCAGGCCATGAAACTCAAAGACATCGGGCCGGGCCGCGGCATCGCCTACTGGCGGGCGGCCAGGCAGCGGCGTCGCGAGGCTGCGCGTCAGCCCGAAGCCGAGCCTGACAGCGCCGACCCTGCCAGCGCCGAGCGTGCCTGACGACGCCGGCGCAGGGCGGCGGGGCCTGAGCCCCGCGGTGCTCATCCTGGCGGCGACGGCGCTCTCGGGCGCCTCGGGGTACCTCGTCACGGGCATCGTTGCCGCCGCGGTCGACGTCGCCGACTACACGGTGTTCGCCGTGTTCTGGTCGGCCCTCTTCCTCGTCGTTGGCGGTCTGGGCGGCGTGCAGCACGAGCTCGCGCGCGCGAGCGAGCCGCTCGCCGCCGACGGCGCGCGACCGATCGGCGCAGCCCGCGCATCCGTCTTCGCCCTCGTCGTCGCGACCGTTGTGGCCCTTATGCTCGCGGTGAGCGCCCCGCTGTGGGGGCCGCCGCTGCTGGGCGGCGCGGCGCTCGCCGGCGCTACCGCTCTCGGCTCGGGCGCCGTGGGATACGTGCTCGTCGCGGCGAGCTGCGGCGTCATGTACGGCATCGCGGCGTGGCGCCCGCTCGCCGTCATGATCGCCCTCGACGGCGTGCTGCGGTTGGCGCTCGTCGGCCTCGCGCTCGCGCTGGATGCCCCGCTCGAGCTGCTCCTCGCCGCCGTCGCCCTGCCCTTCCTCGCGACGATCGCGATCGTGCTGCCGTTCGTCGCCGGCGTGCTTCGCCGCTCGCGCCTCGATGTCGACTACCGCCGCTTGAGCGCCAACACGGGCCGCACGATCGTCGCGGCGACCGCGACGGCAACGATCGTCGCGGGGTTCCCGGTGCTGCTGCGCGCAAGCGACCCGACCGCGCCCGAGGCGGTCATCGGACCGCTCATCCTCGTGCTGACGCTCACGCGCGCCCCTCTCGTGATTCCGATGATGGCCATGCAGAGCTACCTCGTCGTGCGCTTCCAGGCGCGGCCCGCAGCAATGCTGCGCAGTGCGGTCGGCATCGCGGCCGCTGTGCTGCTCGCCGCCGGGCTGCTCGCGGTCGTGCTCCGGTTCGTGGGCCCGTGGCTGTTCAGCGCGCTCTTCGGGCCTGCCTACGCCCTCGACGGCCTCGTGATCGCGGGCCTGGTGGCCTCCTCGGGCCTCGTCGCCGCACTCGCGGTCACGAGCCCGGCGCTGCTCGCCCGATCGCAGCACGGCATCGTGACGGCCGGCTGGCTCGTGGCGGTTGGCGGCCTCGTCGTCGTGCTCTTCGTGCCGCTCCCGCTCGTAGACCGCGCGCTGCTCGCACTCGCCGTCGGCCCCCTGCTCGGCCTGATGGTGCACGCCGTCGCGCTGCTGCGCCCCGCGCCGGGCTCCGCGGCCGACGCCCCCGGCCCGGCCGACCTCTAAGATCGACGAAACGCCCTCGGCGCTCCATCCGCACGGCCCTAGCAGGAAAGCGAAGACATGACGCGCGCGCTCATCACCGGCATCACCGGGCAAGACGGCCTCTACCTGGGCGAACTGCTTACCGCGAAGGGCTACGAGGTCTACGGCCTCGTGCGCGGGCAGAACAACCCGAAGCTCGATATCGTGCGCGAGGCGCTGCCCGACGCCAAGCTGCTTTTCGGCGACCTCACCGACCTCTCGAGCCTGCTGCGGGCGCTCGAGGCCTCCCAGCCCGACGAGGTCTACAACCTCGGAGCTATCTCTTTCGTTGCCTACTCGTGGGAAAACGCAGCGCTCACGACCGATGTCACGGGCAAGGGCGCCCTCAACATCCTCGAGGCCATCCGCATCTGGGCCGGCGACGACGTCGCCAAGGTGCGCTTTTATCAAGCATCGAGCTCGGAGATGTTTGGCAAGGTGCAGGAGGTGCCGCAGCGCGAGTCGACCCTGCTGTGGCCGCGCTCGCCTTACGGCGTCGCCAAGGTCTTCGCGCACTACATGACGATCAACTACCGCGAGTCGTACGGCATGCACGCCTCCTCGGGCGTGCTGTTCAACCACGAGTCGCCGCGTCGCGGCCCCGAGTTCGTGACGCGCAAGGTCTCGCAGGCGGTCGCGCGCATCGCAACGGGCCAGCAGAGCGAGCTCGTCATGGGCAACCTCGACGCGAGCCGCGACTGGGGTTTCGCGGGGGACTACGTCGAGGCGATGTGGCGCATGCTGCAGCAGCCTGAAGCCGATGACTATGTCATCTCGACCGCTGAGACTCACACCATTCGCGAGCTGCTCGACGTGGCCTTCGGGCGCGTCGGCATCGACGACTGGTCAGTCCACGTGCGGCAAGACCCGGCCTTCATGCGCCCTGCCGAGGTCGACCTTCTCGTCGGCGACCCGACGAAGGCGCGCGAGGTGCTCGGCTGGCAGCCCAAGGTCGGCTTCCGCGAGCTCGTCGAGATGATGGTCGACGCCGACCTGGCGATCGCCCGCTCGGGCGGCTAGAGCCGGTGCCCCGCGCCCTCATTACCGGCGTCACCGGTCAAGACGGCACCTACCTCTCGCAGCTGCTACTCCAGCAAGGCTACGCGGTGCACGGTGTCGTCAAGCCCGGCGACGACGGCGGCCAGCCCCCCGCGGGCGTCGAGCTGCACCCCGCCGATCTCGCCGACGCCGAGGCGCTGCGGCGCATCGTGCTCGGCGTCGAGCCCGACGAGCTCTACAACCTGGGCGGTCTGACGTCGGTGGCCGGCTCGTGGGCCGACCCCGTCACGACGGTCGGCGTAACGGGCACCCCCGTCGCCACGCTGCTCGACGCGGCCTTCGTGCTGCACGAGCGCGGGTTGCCCATCGCGGTCGTGCAGGCCTCGAGCGCCGAGATCTTCGGCTCGGCCGCCGAGTCGCCGCAGAACGAGTCGACGCCCATCGCTCCGGTCTCGCCCTACGGCGCGGCGAAGGCCCTCGGCCACTTCCTCGTGCGGGCCTTTCGCAGCCGCGGGCTGCGGGCTTCGTCGGCGATCCTCTACAACCACGAGTCGCCGCTGCGCCCCGAGACCTTCGTGACGCGCAAGATCACCATGTCCGCGGCGCGCATTGCCCGAGGCCGGCAGCAGACCCTGAGCCTCGGCTCGCTCGACGTCGAGCGCGACTGGGGCTGGGCGCCCGACTACGTCGACGCCCTGCACCGCATGACCCGCCAGCCCACCGGCGGCGACTTCGTCATCGGCACGGGCGAGGCGCACTCGGTGCGCGACTTCGTGCGCATGGCGTTCGCGGCGGCCGGCATCGATGACTGGCGGGCCCACGTCGAGATCGACCCTGCCTTCGTGCGCGCGGCCGACCCCGCGATGCAGCTCGCCGACGCCTCGAAAGCCGCGCGCGAGCTCGGCTGGCGCCCGACCTGCACCTTCGACGAGCTCGTCACGCGCCTCGTGCACGCCGACCTCGCGGCGCTTGACGCCGAGCAGGCATGAGCGGGCGGGCGCCTCAGTCGAAGCGCCCGCGCCACGAGCGGTTGCGGGCCGCCGCGAAGGCTGAGGTGACGAAGAGCAGCAGTCCGCCCTCGTAGAGCAGGTAGCTCTCGGTCATGCTCACCGTCGCGAGCAGCACGAGCGTGAGCGCGGGCCACACGTAGATGGTGCTGCGGCGGTCGGTCGCGACCATCCACGCCCGCACGAACGCGAGCCCGAGCGCCGCGATGAGCACGACGATGCCGACAAGCCCCAGTTGCAACCAGATGTCGGCGTACGCGTTGAGGGCAGATTCGGCCGGCGCGTGGCTCTCGCGCACGCTCGAGAAAGGGGAGACCGCGGTGGGCCACATGCCCAC
Source organism: uncultured Microbacteriaceae bacterium (assembly GCA_964412175.1). GTDB lineage: Bacteria > Actinomycetota > Actinomycetes > Actinomycetales > Microbacteriaceae > Microcella. Next base: position 25,401 of record CAYPND010000018.1, read on the forward strand.
CCAGCCCCAGCCGAGCACGGGCTGCTGCGCCACGAGGTCGCCGACCTGCGACCACACGCTCGTGCGGGCGCGCACATCGGCAGCGGCATCCACGAACCCTATGAGCGGGCCGCGGAAGACCCAGGCGAGCACGGCGAAGACGACGGCCGAGATGAGCAGCACCGACTGCGTCGCCCGCCGCGCGAGCGCCTCCTGCCGCCGGATGATGACGAGCGCGAGCCCCACGACGAGCACGGCGGCGAGCACGAGGTAGGCCACAGGCGAGCGTGCGAAGACGATCGTCGCCCCCGCGAGCACGAGCGAGTAGGCGGTGAGGCCACGCGAGACCGAGCGCGTGCGGTACTCGATCCAGAAGCTCAGCACGGCGAGCGCGCCGAGGAAGGCGAAGGCATTGCGGGTGCCCGCGAGGCCCTGCACGGGGCCGCCCGTCGCGAGGTCGCCCGTGATGCCGATCCACGTGAAGGGGGTGTCGAGCAGCACGCCGCTCAGCACCTCGAGCACGAACGAGGCCGTGAGGATGACCCGCAGCACGTTGCCGACAGCCCGCACGAGCTGGATGAGGTCGCGCACGAGCGCGATGTACACGCCGAGGAAGGCGAAGGCCACGGCATAGGCGATGCCGCCGATCGTGGCCCAGCTGTACTGGCTCCAGATGATGCTCACGGTGATGAGCGAGAACAGGGCGATGAGCGAGAGCGGCAGCACGCCGCGCCACTCCACGCGCTCGGGCTGACCGGCGAGGCTCAGCGCCGCGAGCAGTACGAGCGCCGAGAGCACCGCGATGCTGCCGGGCCAGCCGACGAGCGCGCGCACCGCGAAGGTCGCGAGCGCGACACCGACGATCGCTTCGGTGAGTGCCTGCGTCATGCGCGGCGAGGCAAGCAGGGCGCGCGTCGTCTCGATCATGCGCCCGCCGACCCGGGGGCGATCAGGATGCGCGTCGGGGGCACCGTGACACCCCGCAGGCGGCTCGCGACCGCGAGGTACACGAGCAGCACGAGCCCCGCCTCGATGAGCAGGCGCGACTCGGCGAGGCTGTGCACGAGCAGCACCGTGAGCAGCAGCGCCGGCAGCAGGCGCAGCGCGGCAGTGGAGGCGGGGTCGCCGAGCGGGGCATCCATTGACCATGACAGCACGCGCGCGCCCGTCGTGACGATGAGGATCGTGAAGACGATGACGCCGACCCAGCCGAGCTGCATGACCACGTCGAGCCAGGCGTTGTGGGCCTGCAGGTAGCGAACGCCGTCGATGATGACGAGGTCGTCGAAGGGCTCGACCCACGGGGCCCAGTAGCTCACCCAGCCCCAGCCGAGCACGGGCCGCTGCTCAGAGAGACCGATGACGGCTTCCCAGATGTCGAGCCGGCCGGTGAGGTCGTCGCTTCGGCCGACGAGGTCGAGAAGCGTCTCGCGGAACGTCAGGGCGAGACCGACGACGACCGCCGCGGCCGCCGCGGTGAGGCCGTAGAGGGTGAGCCGCCCGCGCGTGCTCAGCCGGCGCGCGAGCAGCAGCACGCCGAGGGCGACGAGCGCGGCGAGGCCCGCGACGAGCACCGTCGACGAGCGCGTGAGAGCCAGGGTCAGCAGGGCCGCGCCGAGCCAGCCCCAGCCCGCGGCGGCGCCCACGCGGCGCTCGGCCAGCTGGATGCCGAAGACGATGACGCCGATGAGCGCGGCGAGGGCGAGCAGGTTGGCGTTGCCCGGGATGCCCTGGATGCGCCCGCCCTCGAAGAGCAGCGCGCGCGACCAGTAAAAGGCCTTCGGGAAGGGCTCCTCCCACGACACCCAGAGCGGCAGCACCGGGCGCTGGATGATTGCGGCCACGACGAACTCGAAAGCGAGCGAGAGCCCGATGATCCAGCGCAGGGACACCCCGAGCGCGCGCAGCAGCTGCTCGAGCGAGACCGTGTGGGCCATGATCGCGCCGACCGCGACCGTCGCGAGCGTCGTCAGCAGCCCGATCGCGGTGGCGCCCGGGTAGAACGACCACACGATCGAGGCGACCATGAGGCCGAGCAGGGTGCCGAGGGCGATCGGGATGCGCCGCAGGTCGACCCGCAGACGAATCGCGACGAGCGCCCACAGGACGACGATGGCGAGGGCGACGAGCCCCCAGCCGTACCAGCTGATCGTGTTGCGCCAGGCGTCGCCCGCCAGCAGGGTGAAGAATGTGAGGGCGGCGAGGGCCACGCGCCGTTCGCGGAGCCACGTCATGCCACAAGAGCCTACCGGCGCGCCCCGTGCGCGCTTGAGGTCAGACGAAGGCGCCCACGCCCGTGATGGCGCGACCCACGATGAGGCTGTTCATCTCGCGCGTGCCCTCGTAGCTGTAGAGCGCCTCCGCGTCGGCGTGGAACCGCGCCACTCCGTAGTCGAGCACGATGCCGTTGCCGCCGAGCGCCTCGCGGCACAGCGCGACGGTCTCGCGCATCGCCGTCGTGGCGAAGGCCTTGGCGAGCGAGGCGTGCTCGTCGAGCTGCACGCCGTCGTCGAGCATCTGCGAGACGCGCGTGCACAGCGCGATGCTCGCGGTGATGTTGCCGAGGCTGCGGCTCAGCAGATCTTGCACGAGCTGGTGGTTCGCGATCGGCTTGCCGAACTGCTCGCGACTCGAAGCGTAGGCCACCGCGGCCTCGTAGGCCCCGATCGCGGTGCCGACGGCCGCCCAGGCGACTTCGGCGCGCGTGAGCCGCAGCACCGAGGCGGTGTCGCGGAACGAGGTGCCTTTCTGTAGCCGCAGCGCCTCGGGCACGCGCACGTTCTCGAGCGTGATGTCGGCGTTCTGCACGATGCGCAGCGCCTGCTTGCGCTCGATCTTCAAGGCCGTGTAGCCGGGCGTGCCCGTCGGCACGATGAAGCCCTTGACCTGGCCGTCTTCCGTGCTCTTGGCCCAGATGATCGTGATGTCGCTGAAGGTCGCGTTGCCGATCCAGCGCTTGTTGCCGTTGAGCACCCAGTCGTCGCCGTCGCGCGTCGCCGTGGTGCGCAGGCCGCGCGCCGAGTCGCTACCTGAGAGCGGCTCGGTCAGGCCGAACGCGCCGATGATCTCGCCCGAGCTCAAGCGGGGCAGCCACTCGGCGCGCTGCTCGTCAGACCCGGCGATACCGATCGAGCCCATCGCGAGGCCGTTCTGCACGCCAACGTAGGTGGCGATGCTCGCGTCAACGCGCGCCATCTCGAGCGCGGTCCATCCGCCGTAGACAGCGGAATAGTCGCCCGCCTTCGTCTCGGCCCACAGGTTACCGAACACCCGCTGCTGGTGCAGACCGGGCAGGATCTGGCGGGGGAACTCCGCGCGCTCCCAGTAGTCGTCGACAACCGGCTTCACCTCGGTCTCCATGAAAGTGCGCAGACGCATGAGGGCGTCTTTCTCGTGGTCGGCGAGTTGCGCTTCGAAGCCGCAGAAGTCACTGGCGAGCGTCGTGAAGGTCATGGCGCGAGGCTATCGGCGCGATCCGAGCGTGGCCAGGCCTTTGTCGGCGGAAGGCACCCGCGCACGGCCACCGCCCTCGCTGCTTGTCGAGACGCCACCACCGTTCGCTAGCGTGGAGCCTTCACCAGTGAGAGGCCCGCCGTGCTGCTGCGCATCGAGAACACGCCCCGCCCCTATGCCTGGGGCTCGACGACGGCCATCGCCGAACTGCTGGGCACGGCGCCCTCGGGGGAACCCGAGGCCGAGCTGTGGCTCGGCGACCACCCCGGTTCGCCGGCGCGCATCGTCGGGGCAGACGCGAGTGGAGCATCCGATCTCTCGGCGCTCCTGAGCGCCCGCGGCGAGAAGCTGCCCTTCCTGCTCAAGGTGCTCGCGGCCGCCGAGCCACTCTCGCTGCAGGCGCACCCCACGATCGCCCAGGCGCGTGAAGGCTTCGCGCGCGAGAACGCCGCGGGTATCGCCCTCGATGCCCCCGAGCGCAACTACAAAGACGAGCTGCACAAGCCCGAGCTCATCTACGCCCTGAGCGACCCGTTCATCGCGCTCGCGGGCTTCCGGCCGGTGGCAGAGTCGCACGCGGCGCTCGTCGCGCTGGGCGAACCCGCCCTCGACCCGCTCATCGCGCGCCTCGACGACGATGCCGCGCTGCCGGGGGTCGTGCGCTGGCTCATCGAGGGCGGCCCCGCGATCGCCGAGATTGTGGATGCCCTCACCGCCGCCGCCCGCGCCCTCGAGCACGACCTCCGCGACACCGAGGGCTGGGCGACCGTGCGCCGCCTCGCCGACCACTACCCCGGCGACCCCGGCATCGCGCTTTCGACCCTCATGCACACGGTCGTGCTGCGCCCGGGCGAGGCGCTCTACCTGCCGACGGGCAACATCCACTCGTACCAGCAGGGCCTCGCAATCGAGGTCATGGCGGCGAGCGATAACGTGCTGCGCGGCGGCCTGACGCCCAAGCACGTCGACGTGCCCGAGCTCATGCGCGTGCTCGATGCCCGCCCCGTGCCCGAGCCGCGCATCGCGCCGGTCGAGCTCGCACCCGGCGTGCGGCGGTTCACCCCCGATGTCGTCGACTTCTCTCTCACCGTGATCGAGGCGGGCGCCGCGGTCGACGGCCTCACCCTCGACACCACCGACCCCGCCATAGTGCTGTGTCTCGACGGTGCACTCGAACTGCAGGGCTCGCTCGCACTCGGGCGAGGGCAGGCGGCGTTCTGCGACGATCCGACGCTGAGCGTGCACGGCACCGGTCATGCCGTCATCACCACCGGCCAGCGCCCCGACGTTCCTTCGATTCGGGAGCGACGCCGACGGTGAGCAGCGCAGGTGATGTAGTCTTACATCATGATGCGCACGCAGATCTCGCTGACCGCTGAAGATCGGCGGTTGCTTGACGACGTCGCCGCGCGCACGGGCCGGTCGATCTCGTCACTGATTCGTGACGCCGTGGTCTACACCTACGGTTTTGAACGCGATGTCGACAGCGACCTTCGTGCCATCGACAGTGCCATGGGTGTGTGGAATGAACGCGAAACCGACGGTGCCGACTACGTCGAGAGCCTCCGCACCGGCAGTCGCTGGCAACCCGCCGCTTCATGACGGTTCTCGTCGACACGTCGGTCATGATCGACGTCTTGCGCGGCCACCCGGGGGCCACCCAGGTTTTGCGCGACGCCCGACACGGTGGCCCGTTGCACGCGAGTGAGGTAACACGTCTCGAGGTGCTCGCGGGTATGCGACCGGCCGAAGAGGCAGCAACCCGTGCGTTCTTTCGCGCCTTCGTCTGGCATGCGGTGAGTGACGACGTCGCTGAGCGCGCGGGTGCCATCGGCCGACAGTGGTTGCCGGGCAATCGCGGCATCGACGTGGCAGACCTCATCATCGCGGCCACCGCTGACCTGCTCGAGGCGCGGCTCTACACGATGAACGTCAAACACTTTCCGATGTTCCCCGGCATCGGCGCGCCATACTGACACACCATCAGTAGCCTGGGGCCATGACCTGGCTTGTCACCGGCGGCGCCGGCTACATCGGAGCGCACGTCGTGCGCGCCCTCACCGCGGCGGGGATGACGCCGGTCGTGCTCGACGACCTCTCGACCGGGCACGCCGCCTTCGTTCCGCAGGGCGTGCCGTTCGTGCGCGCATCCATTCTCGATGCGACGGCGGTGGATGCGGCGATCGCCGACCACGGGGTCACGAGCGTCATTCACGTGGCTGGGTTCAAGTACGCGGGCGTGAGCGTGCAGCGACCCCTGCACACCTACGAGCAGAACGTGACCGGCATGATCACGCTGCTCGAGGCGATGCAGCGGCACGGCGTGCAGCAGTGCGTGTTCTCGTCGTCGGCCGCCGTCTACGGCGCGGTCGACGTCGATCTCGTCACCGAAGACACTCCGAAGAACCCGACGAGCCCGTACGGCGAATCGAAGCTCATCGGCGAGTGGCTGCTGCGCGATCAGGAGGTCGCGGCGGGCCTGCGCCACACGAGCCTGCGGTACTTCAACGTCGTCGGCTCGGGCGACCCGGCGCTGCGCGACACGAGCCCGCACAATCTCTTCCCGCTCGTCTTCGATGCGCTCGTCGAGGGCCGCGTACCGCGCATCAACGGCACCGACTACCCGACGCCCGACGGCACTTGCGTGCGCGACTACATCCACGTCGCCGACCTCGCGCTCGCCCACGTGGCGGCTGCGCGCCGGCTCGAGGCGGGCGAGCCTCTCGAGCCCGCCTACAACCTGGGGTCGGGCGACGGCGTCTCGGTACGCCAGATCATGGATGCCGTGGCCGAGGTCACCGGAATCGCCTTCACCCCCGAGGTGGCCGACCGCCGCCCCGGTGACCCGCCGCGCATCGTCGCGAGCGGCGAGCTCGCGGCGCGCGACCTCGGGTGGGCTATGCGCCACACCCTCGCCGAGATGGTCGAGTCGGCCTGGAGGGCGCGGCAAGCCTCGGACTGAGCAGCGCGGGTTGACGAGCGACGAGCGCTGAGCATCCCTCGCCCGCATAGCGGGTTCTGCGGCGCGTCGCAACTCTGCATACGCGGTCGAACCTTTTACTATCCGCGACTTGACGCGAGCGAATCACACGAGTGTAATTAGGGCATCCCACGCAACGGGGGTCGTGTGGGGGAAGGAGTCAGGCTGATGAGCGAGTACCGGAACACTGTTCCCGGCGATTGGTTCGTCGACCCGGTCCGTCTCGGCGTTCCCGGTGTTCGCCGCGTGCGCACGGCCGATGACGACGATTCTGCGCTCGCCTGGCAGGCCGACGCGCTGTGCGCGCAGACCGATCCTGAGGCGTTCTTTCCCGAGAAGGGCGGCTCGACGCGCGACGCCAAGAAGATCTGCACCACGTGCGAAGTCAAGTCGGAGTGCCTCGAGTACGCGCTGCAGAACGACGAGCGCTTCGGCATCTGGGGCGGCCTGAGCGAGCGCGAGCGCCGCAAGCTGCGCCGTCGCGCCTGATGCGCCGCGCCTCGCGCGCCTAGCGTCGACGCCGTCTAGGGTCGACAGAGTGCAGCCCCGAGTCATCGCCATCGTCGTCGCCCGTCGGGGCGGCGAGGCGCTGCAACAGACGCTGGATGCCCTGGCCCAGCAGAGCCGCCGCCCCGACCTGCTCGTGGTCGTCGACGCCGCCGGCGCCGACGCCGTGACGGTCCAGCTCGCGGCCGCGAACCCCACCCAGTTCGTCACCGCATCGTCGGGGCTCGGATTCGGCGAGCTCGTGCACCGCGGCCTCGGCGCCCTGCCGGTCGCCGAGCCGGTCGCGAGCTCGCCCTACGGCGGGGTCGAGGAGTGGCTCTGGCTGCTGCGCCACGACACCGTGCCCGACCCGCGCGCGCTCGAGCGGCTACTCGCGGCTGTCGAGATCGCGCCTTCCGTGGCGGTGGCCGGGTCGAAGCAACTCGAGGCCGCGCACCCGACCGTCATCGCCGGCTACGGCGAGACGATCACCCGCTGGGGCGCGAGTGTCGCGATCGCCGAGCGCGAGCTCGACCAGGCCCAGCACGACCGCTTGAGCGACGTGCTCGCGGTGGGCGAGGCCGCGATGCTCGTGCGCCGCAGCGTCTACAACGCCGTCGAGGGCTTCGACCCGGCGCTGCCCGGGGTCGACGCGGCGCTCGACCTGTGCGTGCGCATCCGCCTCGCCGGTCATCGCGTGATCGGCGTGCCGCAAGCGCGCGTCTTCGTGCACGAGGGCACGGCCGCCGCCGCACGGCCCGGATCGGGTCGACCCGTGTCGCCACGCTCGCTCGCCCGGCTGCGCCGCACGGCCCAGCTGCACCGCCGGCTCGTCTACGCTCCCGCGGTCGCCGTGCCCCTGCACTGGCTGAGCCTGCTGCCCATCGCGGTCGCGCGCGCCCTCGGTCAGCTGCTGCGCAAGCGCCCCACGCTCGTCGGCGCCGAGTTCACCGCCGCGCTCGCCGTCGCCTTCTCGGGCACCGCCGTGCCGAGCGCCCGTCGTCGCCTCGCGCGCGGTCGTTCGCTCGGCTGGGCCGCGATCGCCCCCCTGCGCATGGCGCCCGACGAGGTGCGCCGCCGCCGCGCGATCGAGCGGGATGCGCTGCTGAGCGCCCAGGAGGACGACCGGCCGCCGCGCCCCGACTTCCTGCCCGGCGGCGCCGCCGCGGTCGTGGTCGCCGCCCTCGTGGGGCTCGTCGTGCACCTGCCGCTCATCGGGGCGCCCGCGCTGCTCGGCGGGGCGCTCGCGCCCCTCGCCCCCGACACTGCGGCGCTGCTCGCGGGTCTCGAGCGCACGGCCGAGGGCGCGGCTGACCCCTTCGCCTTCGTGCTGGCCCTGCTGGGGGTGCTGACGCCGTGGCAGCCCTCGCTCGCGATCGTCGTGCTGTGGATCGCCGCGCTGCCCCTCGCCGCCCTCGGCGCCTGGTGGGCCGCCGCCTCGATCGTGCGCCGCCCCGGGCCCGCGACCGTCGCCGCCCTCGTCTGGGCGTTCTCGCCGCCGCTGCTCGTGGCGCTCGCCGAGGGCCGCCCGGCTGCCGTCATCGCCCACCTCGCCCTGCCCGTGCTCGTCGCGAGCGCCGCGCGCGCCCCGCGCTCGTGGAGCGGCACCGCCGTCGCGGGCCTGACCGCCGCCGTCGTCGTCGCGAGCGCGCCGAGCCTCCTGCCCGCGCTCGTCATCGCCTGGCTGGTGTGGATGCTCGCCAACCCCCGCCGCTTCGGCCGGCTCCTGACGCTCCCCGTGCCCACCGTCGCACTGCTCGCGCCGCTCGCCTACGACCAGGTGCGCCGCGGCACGCCGCTCGGATTACTCGCCGACCCCGGTCTGCCCGTCGCCCCCGGTACGGTGTCGCCCACCGGGCTGCTGCTCGGCTGGCCCGACCTCTCGCTCGCGCTCGCTCCGCTCGGCGAGCTGCTGCCCACGGTGGCGCCAGGGGCCTTGGTTATCGCCCTCGCGGCCCTCGGTGCCCCGCTCGTCGTGCTCGCCCTCGCGGGCCTCGCGCTGCCCGAGGGTCGCCGCGGCATCGTCCCGCTCGTGCTCGGCGGGCTCGGGCTCGTCACCGCCTGGGCAGTCGCGGGCATCGCCGTGGTCGTCGCGGGCGGCGGTGCCGTGCCGCTCGACACCGGACCCGCGCTGAGTCTCGCGGCCTTGGGCCTCGCGCTCGCCGCCGCCGTCGGCCTCGACGGCATCCGCGCCGCCGCCGCCCCCGGCCGCGGCGCGACGCTCGCCAGCCCTGAGCGCCGGGGCCCGGTCGTGCTCGCGACGGCGCTGGGCCTCGTGACGGTGCTCGCAGCGGCCGCCGCGGTAGCGCCCGTGCTCGCCTCCTCGCTGCTCGGCTCCTCCGCTGTCGTGGCCGGCGAGCCGCGCACGCTGCCCGCCATCATCGCGGCCGAGGCGCAGCGCGCCCCGGGCGTGGGCACGATCGTGCTCACGCCGATCGAGGCCGGGCTCGCCGCGCGCATCGACCGCGGTGCGGGCGTCACGCTCATCGGGCAACGCACCATGGTCGCGACGCGCGTGCTGCAGGGTGATGCTGTTGCGCCCGAGCAGACCGCGCTCGCCGCGCTCGTCGCCAATCTCGCCGCGCCGAGCGGCCGCGACCTCGCGAGCGCGCTCGCCGAGCTCGATGCGCGCTTCGTGCTGCTCGAAGAGGCCGGCCCCGGTGTCGCCGCGTCGACGAGCGAGGGCATCACCGCGGCCCTCGACGGCAACGCCGTGCTGACCCCCATTGGTGCTGCAGACGCTGGACGATTGTGGCGCGTCGTCGCCGACGACACCGAGAGCGCGGTGACGCCAGAACGCCCGCCGAGCACCCCGGTCGTGCTGGGGGTGCAGCTGGGCATCCTGGCCCTCACGCTGCTGATCGCCCTGCCGACTAGCCTGCGACCGCGGCGCCCGCGCGTCGAGCTGCGGCCCGACGAGGGTGCAGCAGCGACCTTCGAGGCGGGAGACGATGATGACTGAGACCACCGCGACGACCCCGCCGAACACCGCGCGCCGCGGGCGGGCGCTGCTGCTCGCGGGCGGACGGGCATCACTGGTCGTCATCGCGGTGGCCGCCGCGGCAGCCCTTGCGGCCGGGGTGCTGCTCGTGCCCGGTCCCATTTCGGCACCGACGGTACCGACCCTCGCGGTCACGCCCGACCGCTCGGACCAGTCGCTCGTGTGCGCGGGCGGCGCTCTCGGGCTCGCGTTCGGCGACGACACGCAGGTGGCCGTCGTCGCGGCGGAGCGCCGCGTGAGCGCGGGAGAGGGGCTCGTCGAAGGGTCCCTCGCCGCGAGCGATGCGGTCGACGGCGGTGCCGCCATCGTGACCCTGCCGCGTGAGGCACCCGGCGAAGCGCTCGCCGCGGCCGAGAGCGTGCAGCCTGAGACCCCCGATGTCGCGGGGCTCGCCGCCGCCGAGTGCCTTACGCCGGGGCGCACGGCCTGGCTCGTGGGCGGCGCGACGACCGTCGGACGCACTACCTGGATCGTGCTGAGCAACGCCGACGATGTCGACGCCTTCGTCGACCTGCGACTGTGGGGTGATGCCGGGCCGATCGAGGCACCCGGCACCTCGGGCCTCATCGTCGCGGCCGGCACGCAGCGCATCGTGCCGCTCGCGGGGCTCGCCGTCAACGAGGCCTCGCCGGTCGTGCGCGTCACGAGCACGGGCGGTTCCATCGCGGCGACGCTGCAGACGACGATCGTGCGGGGGCTCACCCCGAGCGGAATCAGCATCGTCACGCCGATCGCCGAGCCGGCGCTGCGCCACGTCATCCCGGCACTGCCCGTTATCGCGGGCGAGCTCGCGCGCGAGCGCTCGACTACCGACGGCGGCACCGACGGCTCACCCGCCCTCCGCCTGCTCGCGCCCGGCGACGACGGTGCGCTCGTGACCGTGACGCTCGTGCCGGCGGCGGGAGGGGACGGGCTCGTTACGGAGGTACAGCTCGAGCCCGGGGTCGTGCTCGACCTGCCGGTTTCCGAGCGCGCCGACGGCGAGTACGGCGTCGTGATTGAGTCGACCGAGCCGATCGTCGTCGCAGGGCGAACGAGCACCGCGGGTACGGGCGATGCGGCCGACGTCGAATGGTTCACCCCGAGCCCCGCCCTGCCCGTCGGTGCCGAAGTGCTCGTGGGCGTCGCGCCGCTCGGGCCGGGCCAGTCGGCGATGCTGCACCTGCTTGCCCCCGCAGAGGGTGCCGAGGTCACGATCGACGGGCTGCCCGTGACGGTGCCGCCGGGAGGGATGGTCGTCGTGCCTTCGGCGGCCGACGCGGGGGTGCGCATCACCTCGAGCGGCGTCGTGCACGTGAGCGCGACCTACCGCGGCGACGGGCTTCTCGCCGGCTCGCGCGCGCTGCCGCCGCCGAGCGGGGTCGGCGCGCTTACCGTGCTGCCCTACTAGAAGCCGGTGCCGCTCACCAGTGGCGGAAGCGGTCGGGAGCGAGATCCCACGGGTCTTTGCCGATGAGCTCGCCCACCGCACGGAACACGCAGCTCTCGACCATGAGTCGCCGGTGCCAGTCATCGTCGCGGTGCAGCCGGCTCATGCGCTCGATGGGGATGCGGTAGAGCACCACGAGGCTCTGATCGGCGACGACGCGCCAGCGCGCGACGCCGCGCACCCCCGGAGGCTGATCGGGCATGGGCATCACGTCGATGCGCAGGGTCGCGAGCTCGTCGGGCCACAGGTCGACGAGGTAGTCGGCCGTCGACTGCACGGTCGTCTCGAAGAGGTCGCGGCGCGTGTGCGCGAGCGGCAGGTGCGGGCCGGTGACGGGCGAGCGGCCCGTGCGGCCGTGGCGGGCGCGGGCCCTCGCGCTCGGCTGTTCTCCGCCCACTCGTGCCACGCGCTCAGCCTATCGCCGCGAGGTCGGGACCCCGCCGTATGCTGGGGGAACGATGAGTGCCCGACCGTGCAGCAAGGTGGCCTGCGGCAATGACGCCGCGCGCACCCTCACCTACGTCTACGCCGACTCGATGGCCGTGCTCGGCCCGCTGAGCGCCCGCCCCGAGCCCCACAGCTACGACCTGTGCGCCCGGCACTCCGAGCGGCTCTCGGCGCCCAACGGCTGGCAGATCGTGCGCTACAGCGCCCTCGGCGAGGTGGGCTGACCGCCCGGTACGGTAGAGGCGTGACCACCGCACCCGATCTCTCGTCATTCATCAAGGCCTACGACGTTCGCGGCCTCGTCGGCACGCAGCTCACCGACGCGGTGGTCGAAGCACTCGGTGCCGGGTTCGCCGACGAGATCCGGGGCGAGGGCGGCGACAGCGCGCTCGAGATCGTGGTCGGGCACGACATGCGCGACAGCTCGCCCGGGTTCGCCGCCGCGTTCGCTCGCGGGGCGCAGGCGCGAGGCGCATCCGTCGCCATGCTCGGACTGTGCTCGACCGACGAGACCTACTTCGCGAGCGGCCACCACGGGGTCGCCGCGGCCATGTTCACGGCGAGCCACAACCCCGCCACCTACAACGGCATCAAGTTCTGCCGTGCGGGTGCCCAGGGCATCAGCCTGGCGACGGGGCTCGGCAGCATCCGCGACCGCGCTCAGGCCTACCTCGCCACGGGCATCCCCGCTGTGGATGCCCCCGGCACGCTCTCGCACCGCGATGTGCTGCCCGGCTACGCCTCCTATCTGCGCGAGCTCGTCGATCTGTCGAGCGTTCGCCCCCTGCGTGTGGTCGTGGATGCTGGCAACGGCATGGGTGGGCTCACGGTGCCCGCCGTGCTCGGCACGGCCGCGGGCCTTCCCGCTCTGCCGCTCGAGATCATCCCGCTCTACTTCGAGCTCGACGGCACCTTCCCCCACCACGAGGCCAACCCGCTCGAGCCCGCCAACCTCGTCGACCTGCAGAAGGCCGTCGTCGAGCACGGGGCCGACCTCGGCCTCGCCTTCGACGGCGACGCCGACCGCTGCTTCGTCGTCGACGAGCTCGGCCAGCCCGTCACGCCGAGCGCGGTCGCGGCGATCGTGGCACTGCGCGAGATCACGCGCGTTCGCGCCGCCGGCGAGACGGGCGACATCCGCGTCATCCACAACCTCATCACCTCCCGCGTCGTGCCCGAGACGATCGTCGCGGCGGGCGCCACCCCCGTGCGCACGAAGGTCGGCCACTCGCTCATCAAGGACGTCATGCATGAGACGGGTGCGATCTTCGGCGGCGAGCACTCGGCGCACTACTACTTCCGCGACTTCTGGGGCGCCGACAACGGCATGCTCGCGGCCATGCACCTCATCGCGCAGTTCGGGCAGTACGACGGGCCGATGTCGGCGCTCGCCGCCGAGTTCACGCCGTACACCGCGAGCGGGGAGATCAACTCGACGGTTGACGACGTGCCGGCCGCCTACACGCGCATCGTCGAGGCCTTCCAGGGCCGTGGCGAGCTCGACGAGCTCGACGGCCTCACGGTCACGGGCGGCGCGCCCGACGGCTTCTGGTGGTTCAACGTGCGCCCCTCGAACACCGAGCCGCTGCTGCGCCTGAACGCGGAAGCGGCCACCGCCGAGACGATGGCCGCGATCCGCGACGAGGTGCTGGGGCTCATCCGCGCCTGAACCGGCGCCGGATGATCCCCTCCGCCACGAGGCTGTTGATCACGAAGCCCAGGCCGACGAGCCAGGTCTCGCTCACGATCGAGGGCTCGCCCCCGAGGATCGACCACACGATGAGCACGAGCGCCTGGGTTCCTCCGGTGATCGCGATCGCGTAGGCGCGCGTCATCCACGCGCCGTGAGCGGCGAACCGGCGCCGCGCGATCGCGCGCGTGGCGAGCACGAGGAAGACCAGCATCGGCACGGCGAAGGCGATGCGCACGACCGCCAGAGCGAACGCGTCGGCGGGGCCATAGAAGAAGACCCCCAGCGCGATGCTCCCGAGCGCCCCGATCATCCCGGCCGGGATCAGGACGCGACCGGCGCGGCGGTGCCACGCGCGGCGACCGCGCAGTGCGGGGGAGAACTGGAACGCCCCCAACAGGCAGTACACGCTCATCCCCACGATGTGCGCCACGATCGCCACCGTGAGCAGCGGCGACGACGGTGCGCTGGCGGGGTCGGTACCCAGCTCTTCCAGCCGGAGCACGCCTCCCAGGATGGGGAGGGCGCTCAGCAGCAGCAGGCCGGTGACCGCCGGCCATCCGCTGCGCACTCGGGATGCACTGCTTCGCGGCGGGATCACTCGCGACCTCGTGCGCGTCGTCTCGGTCATCGGCATGAGCTCAGGCCGCGATCGTGTCGGCGGCCGAGACCGTGCGAGGCCAGGTGCCGGCCTTCCGCAGGATGACGACCAGCAGCAGCACCTCGATCGCGATGGCGAGGCCGTAGAACGCGGCCCACTCCCACGACTCGCCCACCGCATTGACGATCGAGAACGGGATGTACAGCGACGCCACCACGAGGTTCGTGGCGCGATTCGCTCGCGCGGGTAGTGTCACGGAGACCACCACCATGAGGGCCGGCACGGCCAGGAGCGCCACGAACGTCGTCAAGAGCGCGGCGCTCACCTCGAACTCGAAGACGAGGCCGGCGAGGATGCCGTCGACGACGCCCGGCTTGTAGAAGTTGTAGATGTCGACGTAGGTATACATGAACATCAGGCTCGTCCACGCGGCGGCGAGGGTCACCTGCACGGGAATGGGCGGGTTGGAGAGCGGGTTCCGGGTGCGTGTTGCGGCAGTCATGGTGGGTTCTCTTTCTGTCATGAGTGGATGCCGGGGGAGGGTCGGGCGAGGCTCGCACGGGTTGGTGTCGTACACTGTACGTCGTACACTGTACTATGAACCGTACACCGTACGATTGTCAAGTCGGTCACCCACGAAGGAGTCCTGTGTCTGCGAGCGAACAGCGCCCGGCCGCGTCCGACGGCGGGCTCAGCAAGGCGCGGGTCGTGGCCGAAGCGGTGCGGCTCGCCGATCGCGAGGGCGTGCACGGCCTCAGCATGCGGCGGCTGGCGAACGAACTCGGCGCCGGTGCGATGTCGCTCTATCACTACATCGCGAGCAGGGACGAGCTGCTCGACGCGATGGTCGATGTGGTGTTCGACGAGATCGAGCTGCCGTCGACGGCCGCGGACTGGTCGTCGGCGATGCGACGCCAGGCGATGTCGGCCCGGCAGGTTCTCGCGCGCCACCCCTGGGCGATCAGCCTGATGGAGTCGCGCACGACCCCGGGGCCAGCGAACCTGCGCCATCGTGAAGCGTTCACCGCCTGTCTGCGCGCGGCAGGCTTCTCGGTCGTCGCGGCGACGCATGCCAACTGGTTGCTGAACAGCTACGTCTACGGCTACGCGCTGCAGGAGGCCAGCCTGCCGTTCACCACGGCCGACGAGCTCGCCGAGATGACCGACAGCGTCTACCTGCCGCAGCTTCCCGCCGACGAGTTCCCCTCCCTCCACGAGTCGGCCGTTGCCCTCGCGCAGGCTGGCTACGACCCCGGCGAGGAGTTCGCCTTCGGTCTCGACCTCCTCCTCGCCGCCCTCGAACCGCTGCGCACGTCTGCCGACCGGGGTGCCTGAAAGCCCCGAATACCCGGCAGAAGTCCAGCCCGGAGCCTGCGAGAATGACGGCATGAACATCCACACGCCCGCGCGCCCGGCCGCCCTCACCGTCGACACCCGCAACGGCATCGCCTTCAAGGTCGCCGACCTGAGCCTCGCCGAGGCCGGTCGCCACCAGATCCGCCTCGCCGAGCACGAGATGCCGGGCCTCATGAGCCTGCGCGAGGAGTTCGGGCCGCACCAGCCGCTCAAGGGTGCCCGCATCGCCGGCTCGCTGCACATGACCGTGCAGACCGCGGTGCTCATCGAGACCCTCCGCGCACTCGGTGCCGAGGTGCGCTGGGCGAGCTGCAACATCTTCTCGACGCAAGACGAGGCGGCCGCGGCGGTCGTCGTCGGCGCGACGGGCACGCCCGAGCGGCCCGAAGGCACGCCCGTCTTCGCCTGGAAGGGCGAGACCCTCGAGGAGTACTGGTGGGCGACCCAGCAGATCTTCGACTTCGGCGTTGACGAGAACGGCGCGGTTCAGGGCCCCACGCTCATCCTCGACGACGGCGGCGACGCCACGATGCTCGTGCACAAGGGCACCGAGTTCGAGGCCGCCGGGGTCGTTCCCGACGCAGCGGAGGGCGACAGCCACGAGTGGCGCGTCGTGCTCGAGGCACTGCGCGAGTCGCTGCAGAGCGACCCGCAGCGGTGGACCCGCATCGGCCAGGGCATCCTGGGCGTGACAGAAGAGACGACGACGGGCGTGCACCGCCTCTACGAGCTGCACCGCGAGGGCACGCTGCTCTTCCCGGCCATCAACGTCAACGACTCCGTCACGAAGTCGAAGTTCGACAACAAGTACGGCATCCGCCACTCGCTGCCCGACGGCCTCAACCGGGCGACCGATGTGCTCATGGGCGGCAAGACCGTCTTCGTGTGCGGCTACGGCGACGTGGGCAAGGGCTCGGCGGATGCGCTTCGCGGGCAGGGCGCTCGCGTCATCGTCAGCGAGATCGATCCGATCAACGCGCTGCAGGCGGCCATGGACGGCTACCAGGTCGCCCGGCTCGACGATTGTCTCGGCGACATCGACATCCTCGTCACGGCGACCGGCAATGAGAACGTCGTGACGGTCGAGCAGCTGCAGGCACTCAAGCACCTCGCGATCGTCGCGAACGTCGGCCACTTCGACAACGAGGTCGACATGGCCGGCCTCGAATCGCTGCCCGGTGCCGAGAGGATCGAGATCAAGCCGCAGGTGCACGAGTGGCGCCTGCCGACCGGCCGCAGCATCCTCGTGCTCAGCGAGGGCCGGCTGATGAACCTCGGGAACGCGACGGGGCACCCGAGCTTCGTCATGAGCGCGTCGTTCACGAACCAGGTGCTCGCGCAGCTTGAGCTGCACACGAAGATCGCAGAGTACCCGCTCGGCGTCTCCGTGTTGCCCAAACTGCTCGACGAGAAGGTCGCCCGCCTGCACCTCGACGCCCTGGGCGTGAAGCTCACCGAGCTCACCCCGCGGCAGGCGCAGTACATCGGCGTCGACCCCGCGGGGCCCTTCAAGGTCGATCACTACCGCTACTAGTCGCCATGCCGTTCATGAGTTCTGTGCCCGACGGCACCTCGGCGCTCCTGCGCCTGGGGTACCAGATCATGATGCTGGCCGGTCGCCTGAACTGGGCCGAGCCGGAACTGCAGGGTCTGCGTTGGCTGGTGAAGCCCGGCGACGCGGTGGTCGACATCGGGGCCGCGCACGGGATGTACGCGGTCACGCTCGCGCGTCTCGTCGGTGCGACGGGCACGGTGGACGCTTTCGAGCCGCACCCTCGTCAGCAACGCACCCTGCGAGGGTGGCGCCGTCTGCTCTTGGCCCCCCAGATCACGGTGCACGAGGGGGCGGCGGGGCGCGAGCGCGGCACCCTGACGATGCGCCTGCCGGTCGTGGTCGGGTTGCCGATCTACGGCCGCGCCCACCTCACCGAGGGCGCGGCGCCGCAGAAGCAGGGCGAGCGGGTGCGCCACTGGTCGACACCGATCACCGCGATCGACGACTGGGCCGATGAGTCCCGCATCGGTCGGGTGAGCTTCATCAAGGCCGACGTCGAGGGGTTCGAGCCGCAGGTGCTCGCGGGCGCAGCACGTACGATCGATCGCGATCGCCCGAGCCTGCTGCTCGAGATCGAAGATCGCCACCTCGAGCGCTACGGCAACGATGCCGCCGGTGTCGTGGCCGAGATCGGGCGGCGCTGGCCCGATTACGGCATGTACACCTGGCGCGGCGGTGCCTGGCAGCGCGCTGAGGCCGTCACTCTCGGCACGCGCAACTACCTCTTCGCGACCGACGCTGCTCTCGTGCGAGCCTGAGGCCGGGGCTCAGCCCCGGTCGGGGAACCCATGCGGTAGCGCGGCGAGCGTGGGCCGCAGCTCGTTGAGCCGCGCGCGTTCGAGCTGCAGCGCGGTCGCCTCGCGCCCTCGACGCAGCGCTGCGACGGCGGCGAGGAAGAGCTCGGGGTCGCCACCGGGCACGGGCGACACGAACAAAGCCGCCTCGGTGGCCAGATCGTGGGCGATGCGCTCTCGCGTCGAGGGAATGTGCCCGCCGGCCTGTCGCAAGAACTGCGCGATGCGGCGCGCGAGCGGGTCGGGCAGGCGTGCGACATCGGCGGTGGATGCCCATTCCGTGAGCTCGACGGGAACCCCGTACACGGGCGCGCTCACGTTGCCGACCCGCTCATACTGGCTGTAGGTGCCGGCAAGCAGGTCGCCGAGCCGCTTGGCGCGGGTGTTGAGCATCGCGACGACGACGGCGAGCCCGCCGAAGGTGAAGACGATCTCGAAAACGCCCACGATGGCGCGGATGAACGCGTGCCGGAAGGCGATCGCGCCGCCGTCGTCACGAACAATGCGGTCACCGAGGGTGAGTCGCCCGAGCGACTTGCCCTGCGCGACCGTCTCGACGCCCGCGGGCAGCAGCACGAGGCCGAGCACGATGCAGCCGATCGTGATGGCCGTCGTGAGCTCGTCGGGCACCCCGACCGCGGCGGCGGCCGAGAGTGAGAGCCAGACGAGCAGCCCCGTGGCGATGCCATAGATGAGGTAGTCGATGATGCCGCCCGCCATGCGCAGCACGACGCTCGTCGGGCGCAGCTCGAGGGCGACGGCCTCGCCCGTCAGCAGCTCGCGCTGCTCGTCAAACGACGGATCGGTCGAACTCATGCGACAACTCCTGGGTTCACCATGCGATCATCTCAACACATGGATCTCGACGCCTACTCAACAGCCCACGCCGCCGAATGGGACCGGCTGCGCGATCTGTCGCGCCGTCGCCGGTTCGTGGGCCGCGATGCGGACGAGCTCATCGAGCACTACCAGGCCGGCGCGACCCAGCTCTCGGCCATCACGACGAGCGCGGGCCAGGTGCCGCAGGCGGCCGCGCTGAGCGTGCTGCTGTCGCGCGCCCGGCTGCGATTCACGGGCGCGACGGCCGAGCCGCTCGCCCAACTGGCCCGCTACGCGACGCGCGAGGTGCCGGCGGCGCTGTACCGCATCCGGTACCTCACGCTCGTGGTCGCCGCGGTGTTCGTGATCGTCGCGAGCCTCTACGCGGTGTGGGTCGCGACGACTCCGGGCGTGCTCGCCGCACTGGGGCCGTACGACGACCTGCGGCGCTACGCCGAGGAGGACTTCGTCGGCTACTACAGCGCCTCGAGCGAGGCCGTCTTCGGCCTGCAGGTCTTCAGTAACAACGCGTGGATCGCCGCGCAGTCGGTCGCCTTCGGCATCACGGGCATCTACGTGCCGTTCGTGGTGCTGCAGAACGCGCAGGGCATCGGCATCAGCGCGGGCATCATGGCCGAGTTCGGGCGGCTCGACGTGTTCTTCCTGAGCATCCTGCCCCACGGCCAGCTCGAGATCTACGCGATCTTCGTCGCCGC
>CAYPND010000019.1:0-38420 GCA_964412175.1 uncultured Microbacteriaceae bacterium
GCTCGAATCGCGGCCGGTCGCAACTCGATGCGGTAGCTCACGCCCAGCCCAGGTCCACTTTCGCCTGCGCCCAAGGGATGTTCGGCCCCTCCTCCTCCATTGCCGCGTCGAACGCGGATGCGTCGTCGGCCTCTTCGAGTGCGTCGAGCATGCGCTCGTACTGCTCGGGGCTGATGACGACCGCGGCGCGCTCGCCACGGCGCTCGATGAACACCGCTTCGGTCTGCGAGCGGTCGATGACCTCGGAGAACTGTTTACGGGCGTCCGCGACGCTGAGAGAGTTCATGTGCTGATTGTACAACCGACTCATACCAATGTACATCACAGTCCGCGCGACGTTCTCTTCCCTCTGGCGAGCGAGCCCCCTTCGTTGCGCAGCTCAACGAACAGGGCCACTGCCTGCCATTCGGCGGTTGCCGCTATCAATTCGCGCAGTGTTGCACCGACGAGACCCCACTGATCGGGGGTTGCGTCGTGCAGGTCGTTCCGGACTCCGAACGGGTACTGCGGGCTGAGCAGCGAGTCTGCCGTACCACTCGAAATCGCCGTCACCCAGGTCTCGGTGCGCTCAACGTGCATCCCGACCTTCGCGGCGATCTCGCGCCACGCTTCGACGGTCGACGTCGATTCGTTCGGATCGTCCACTACCAAGCCATGTTGACGGGCGGCACGACGGAGCAACGTTGGCCCGGTCAGCCCGTCGGGCGTGAAGACAGAAATGACAATCCGCCCATCCCGCGCAAGAACTCGTTGCCACTCCCGAAGAGCCTCGACCGGATCGTCAAGGTACGGCATTGCCGAAACGCAGGTAATGACGTCGAATTCGCCTTGCCCGAAGGGCAGGCGGCTTGCACTCGCGTGAAGGAAGCGCGCACCTGGCAACGCAGAGCGTGCAACATCCAACATGGCCGAGGACACGTCGATGCCCGTCAGGTGAGCAGCAGGCAATGCCGTGAAGCTGCGCAAGACAAGGCCAGTGCCCGTGGCAACATCCAGCACTGCGTCGTTGACCGTCGGAGCAGCGAACCGGGCGGCGGCTTCCGCAAGTGGAGCGTGAAAAGAGCCATGGTCGTAGGTGGACGCGCGGCGGTCGAACTCGCGTTCAGCCCATCCGAAGCTCACGACGCCAGGTTAGCCGCCCAACTTGCCGTGCCTCGGGGTAAGCAAACTAATCAACCAGAATGCCCGCTCCACTCCTCGAACGGATCCCAGCCGCCGCGCTCGTCGAACGGGCGACCATCGACGAGCAGCGCGGGCCCGTGCCGGTCGGCCGCGACGACCCGGCCGATGATGCGGAAGCCGCCGGGGAGAGCATCCACGGGCGGCGCGACATCGGGCGGGAAGGTTGCCAGCAA
This sequence comes from uncultured Microbacteriaceae bacterium, assembly GCA_964412175.1. Classification (GTDB taxonomy): domain Bacteria; phylum Actinomycetota; class Actinomycetes; order Actinomycetales; family Microbacteriaceae; genus Microcella. The sequence goes on from CAYPND010000019.1 coordinate 1,356, forward strand.
CGAGTGGTCCTCTCCCCCGGTGAGCGCCAGCGCGGCAGGAGCAGCGGGGTCGAGGCCGTGCGCGAGTGCGACCTCGCGCACGTGCGCGCTGTCGAGGTCGAGCGACACCCCGCTCGCGCGGGCGATGCGGCGCGCGTCGAGCGCGAGGCCGTCGCTGAGGTCGAGCATGGCAGAGGCGCCGCCGAGGGCGGCGGCCACGCCGTCCGCGATCGGCGGGTGCGGCGTGAGTTGGGCAGCGAGCGGCACGGGATGCTCGGCGCGCAGTCGCGCCGCGGCCGCAGCATCCGGAGCCCCCCTCGCGTCGACCCCGTGCTCGAAGAGAATCCGCAGCCCCTCGGCCGCGAGCCCCAACGACCCGGAGACCGAGACCCAGTCTCCTGGCCGCGCGCCCGCACGCGTCACGGGCTCGCGATCGTCGAGGTCGCCGAACGCCGTGACGGCGATGGTCAGCACGCTCGACACGCTCAGGTCGCCGCCGACGACCCCGCAGCCGGGCGCGAGCGCCTCGCACGCGTCACGCAGCCCCTCGGCGAGCGCTTCGAGCTCGGCGACCGGGGTGTCGGCGGGCGCGGCGAGCGCTACGACGAGAGCCGTCGGTCGAGCGCCCATCGCGGCCACATCGCTGAGGTTCGTCGCCGCGGCCTTGAAGCCGAGATCGTGCATGGTCGACCACGCGGTGCGGAAGTCGGGGCCGTGAATCATCATGTCGGTCGTGATCACGACCCGGCGGTCGGGCGTCGCGAGCACGGCCGCGTCATCGCCCGGGCCGAGCACCGTCGAGTCGCTGCCCGGCAGCAGCGGGATGATGCGCGCGAGCGCCGCGAGTTCGCCGACCGCGCCGAGGGAATCGGCGGGGTGCTCGAGGCTGGTCACGCGTCCACGCTAGTCGGCCCGGCCGCACACCAGTGCTGTCGAGGCTTGCCCGACGCGCCGCAGCCGACGCTCGCGACGCACCCAGCGACGCCGACGCCGTGACGCGAACTCGTCGCACGCTCAGGCGCATCGCGATCGCACTGCCGCTCGCGGGCCCGGTGCTCAGCATCGCCGCGATCGGCGTGCAGTTCGTCACGGGCCGCGCCGTCGGCATCGACGGCGTGCTGTCCTTCCTCAGCGTGATCCTCGTCGTCATCCTCGTCTTCGCGGGCTTCGTGATCGTCTCCCTCCTGTTCTCGGCGACCGATCAGGCGATGTCGGCGGCCGGCTCGAAGCCGACGCCAACCCGTGCCGCGATAGCGTGGTGGCGATGTCGACACGCACCGCTCCCGCTCGCGCCCGCCGCGTATCCATGGCCCTGCTCGTGACGGGCGTGCTCGCGCTCGCCGGGTGCGCGGGCACTGTGCCCCTCGAGCCCGGGCCCGAGGCCAACGACCCCGAGTGCGCCGCCATCTCGGTTCGGGTTCCCGACACGATCGGCCAGCTCGAACGCCGCACGACCAACGCGCAGGCCACCGCCGCATGGGGCGACCCGGCCGCCGTCATCTACCGCTGCGGGCTGCCAGAGCAGGGCCCCAGCGACCTGCAGTGCTTCGAGGTCGATGGGGTCGACTGGTTGATTGACGAGTCGAACGCCCCGCGTTACGTCTTCACGACCTATGGCCGCACGCCCGTGACCGAGGTCATCGTCGACGGCGACTACGTCTCAGGATCCGACGCCGTGCGCGCCCTCAGCCCTGCCGTCTCGGTCGTGGAGGCTGATGCGCGGTGCCTCGCCACGACCGACGTCGTGGGCCGCGGCTCGGTGAGCCCGACCGGCGAGCCCACGCCCGCGCCCTAACCCGGGCACAGCACCCCTGCGGCCCAGATCTGGTCCATATGGGCGCTACGCGCACACCTCAATGCCGCTTTGCCCCAGATCTGGGGCAAAAGGGGCGTTCGCGACCTACGCGCGGGGGCCGTCGAGCCCGACGAGCTTGCCAGCGATGCCGCCCGCGGCCCGCAGCGCCGCTCCGCCGCCGAACCCGCCCTGCGGGAATACCACGCGGCGGTTGCGCGCCTCGGTGAGCGCATCGAGCAGCACGGTCGCGGCCGGCTGCTGGGGCGCCCAGAGGTAGAGCGAGAGGGCTCCGGGGATCGAGTTGACCTCGTTGACGAAGAGCTCTCCGGTCGCCTCGTCGAGTAGCAGGTCGACGCGCACGATGCTCGTGAGGCGCGTGACCTCGGCGACGCGCTCGGCGAGAGCGCGGGCCTGCGCGTGCACGGCCTCGGGCACGTCGGCCGGAAACTCACGGGGGGCGCTCGTGAGCCCGGCATCCGAGCCCGCGCCACCGGCTAGGTACTTCTCGGCGTACGAGTAGAGCGCGCTACCCGCCCCGCCGCGCAACGGCTTCTCGAGCTGCGTGATCTCGAGGGTCGGGTAGGTGCGGAAGGCGATGTTGAGGTCAACGAGCTCGGGTCGGTACGGCTCGACCACGGCACCGGTGCGCAGGTGCACGCTCGAGGCGGCGAGCGCGCGCGCGGCATCCACGTCGTCGGCGATCTCGATGCCGATCGACGAGCCCCCGAAGCGCGGCTTGACGATGTACGGCCCGGCAAACGACGGCTCGACGATCGTCGACACGGCCTCGCGCGGCAGCGAGGGGATGCCCGCCGCATGCATGAGGCCGCCGAACGCAAGCTTGTCCATGCCCACCGCGCCCGCGAACAGCGTGGACCCGGTGGCGGGGATGCCCATGAGCGAGAGCACCGCGGCCGCGCCGCCGCCCTCGCCGACGCCCCCATGCAGGCACAGCAGCGCCGCCGCGATCTCGAGGCGCTCGGCGCCGAAGGTCTTGCGGCGGTAGAGCCCCGGCTCGCCCGAGACTCGGGCCTCGAGCACGACCGCGTCGCGCGGCGCGCCCTCGAGGTAGTCTTTCGCCTCGGTCGCGGCGGGCACGCGGTACCACTCCCCCGTCGGCGACCAGTAGACGGAGACGACGCTGTGACCCGCGGCGGTGAGCACGCGCTCGGCCTGCAGGCCTGTGAGGATCGAGATCTCGTGCTCGGGGCTCGGTCCGCCGAAGACGACGGCCCAGGGGGCGGTACCCGCCATGGTCACCTCAGTTGTTCGTGGGCCGCGGTCGTCGGGCTTCTGCCCACGCGGCCGATCAGGGGTAGTGGTCGGGCAGATCGTTCTCGTAGAGGATAACGCCCCGGTCACCGGCGGCCTCGACCGCGCGCGCGACGGCGGTCTCGCGGCGGTCGACCGCGATCGCTCCGGGCGCCGTGCTCATCGACGTGCTCGCGTAGCCCTCGAGCAGAGCGGCGCGGTTGGTGCGCGCGACGGCGAAGAGCAGCCCGTTCGCCGCGCCGATCGCGGCACCGAACGCGCGGTTGCGCTCGGCCTGCACGGGGCCGAGCTCGACCATGCCGGGCGTCACGACGACGAGCGGCCCACCGCGCTCGGCGGCGAGGGATGCCGCGCCCTCGAGGGCGCGGAGCGAGCCGACGGGGTTCGCGTTGTAGGTGTCGTCGATCACGAGTGCACCACTCGGAGCCTGCTGCACCTCGGCGCGGTGCTGCGAGCCCGGCAGGTCACCGAGGCGGGCCGCGATCGTGGCGGCCGGAACATCCGCGGCGAGGGCGATGCCCGCCGCGACGGCGACGTTGACCGCGTGGCCCGTGCCCGAGACGGTGACGGCGGCGGGCGCGGCGCCGCGGCCGATGACGATCGTGCTCGGCGCCCCGTCGCGGCCGGGGTCGAGCACGACATCGGCGTCGGAGCCGGCGACGCAGCTGACCGTGACGACGCGCTTGCCCTTCGCGTGGCACTGCTCGGCGAGGTCGGCGAGCCGCGGGTCGTCGATCGGCAGCACGACCGTGCTCGCGCGCTCGGTGATCTCGGCCTTGGCTCGAAAGATGACGTCGGTCGAGCGCATGCGCTGCAGGTGTGCCTCACCGATGACCGTGATCGCCGCGATATCGGGCGGGAAGTACGTCGACAACTCGCGAATCTCGCCCGCCCCGAAGATGCCCATCTCGGCCACGAACACCTCGGTGCCCGGCACAAGCCTGTCGTTGACGGCCCGCGAGAGCCCCAGGCGGTTGTTGAAGGATGCCGGGCTCGCGACCGTCGCGTAGGTCGCGCTCAGCAGGTGGGCCACGTAGTTCTTCGTGCTCGTCTTGCCGTACGAGCCCGTGATCGCGACGACGCGCGGGCGCACCTGCGCGAGCCGCTTCTGCGCGGCGACGACGAACTTCTTTGAGCCCGCGCGCTCGATGGGCGCCATGATCGCGAGGGCGAGGTCGGTGAGCGGAGCGCTCAGGAGGAGCACGAGCGCGGGGGCCGCGGCCGCGCGGGGGCCGAGCACGGCCACGAGCACGACGGTCGCCGCGAGGTGCACGACGATCCAGCACACCATGAGGCGCTTGAGGCGGTCGGTGAGCGCGAGCTTCGCCGAGCGGCCGCGCACGGGCAGCCCGATGGGCGCGAGCGCGAGGGCGATGATCGCGCCGATGGCCCACGACGGACCGAGCGGGGGCACCCCGCCGACCACGGCGAGGGTCGTCGCGGTGATCGCGACGATGAGCAGTGCCGCCGTCACGGGCTCACGAGTGACCCACAACCACGCCATGCGGGTTGTCCACCATGGCACATAGTGCTCGCGCTGGGCGACCCGCAGCCAGCGCGCGGCGATCGGCACCGCCGCCAGCAGACCGAGGACGAGCGCCACGATCGTCGGCGGGTACCGGAGGAGGTCGATCATGCGGTACGGGTCCGTTCGTCGAGGAGGCCGAGCACCTCTTCGCGCACGGCGAGCTCGAGGTCGCCCTCGAGCAGGTGACCCGTGCCGGGCACCACGCGGAACGGGGCTCCGGCCCGTTCGGCGGCCACGCGGCCCGCGTCGGTCGGCGCCTGCGTGTCGTGCTCGCCCCACACGAAGCGCATCGGCAGCGTCGAGCCGGCGAGCGCCGCGAGCTCGTCGTCGTAGGTCTCGTTGACGACGCGCACCATGATGCCGCGCAGCACGCCCTGGGCGGCGCGGTAGTCGGAGCTTCCGCGGCGGTCGCGCAGGGCATCCATGCGCGCATCGCTCAGCAGGCCGCGGCGGTTGGCCCAGCGCGCGATCCGGTAGCCGAGCGGCGGGGCGGCGGGGGCGTGCAGCTTCACGAGCGGTACGCCCGTGAGCACGAGCCCTGCGACGAGCTCGGGGCGCGTCGCGGCGAGGCGCGCTGCCACGCGGCCGCCGAAGGAGTGCGCGACGATGACCACGGGCGCGAAGGCCGCGATCGCCTCGGCGACGAGCTCGGCGTAGTCCTCCGAACCCCAGACCGTCTCGGGCGCGGGCGCCGGGCCGAAACCGGGCAAGTGGATGCTCACGGCATCCAGCCCCGTCAGGATCGTCGCGAAGTCGGTGCCGTCGCGCCCCCACCCGTGCAGGGCGACGACCCGCGGCGGGGTGGCTCCGTGCTTCTCGGCCAACATGCGGCCGCCGGCAAGGGACGTGATCACGCCCGTAAGCCTACCGAGGGGCTCACTCCGCCTGCGGCTCGACCGCGCCGACTACTCCGCCTGCGGCTCGTCGGCGTCCGTCGCGAGGTGCGGGGCGAGCTCGCGCGGGTCGAGAGTGCCCTCGAGCACTCGCGCGACCTGGGCGACGATCGGCATCGAGACGCCGCGCGAGGCCGCGAGCTCGAGAATGGGCCCGACCGAGGCGAGGCCCTCGGCCGTCTGGTTCATCTGCGCGATGACCTGCTCGAAGCCGTAGCCCTGGCCCAGCAACCGCCCGGCCGTGTTGTTGCGCGACAGCGGCGACTCGCAGGTGGCGATGAGGTCGCCAAGGCCTGCGAGACCAATCATCGTCTCCGGCCGTGCGCCGAAGGCGACCGCGAAGGCGCTGAGCTCGACGAGGCCGCGCGTGATGATCGAGGCCTTCGTGTTCTCGCCGTAGCCGACACCGTCGGCGATGCCCACGGCGACGGCGATGAGGTTCTTGAGCACGCCGCCGAACTCGGTGCCGATGACGTCGGTGTTGACGAACGAGCGGAAGTAGTCGTTCGACGCGATCATCGCGACGGCGACGGCGGTGTCGTGGTTCGCGCTCGCGACGACGGCAGCAGTGGGCTCGCGCTTGGCGATCTCGAGGGCGAGGTTGGGGCCGCTGACGGCGGCGATGCGGTCGCGGTCGACGCCGAGCTCTTGCTCGATGACCTCGCTCATGCGCAAGCCGGTGCCACGCTCGACGCCCTTCATGAGGCTCACGACGGGCACATGAGGCGGCAGGATGTCGCGAATCGAGGCGAGGTTGCTGCGCAGGCTCTGGCTCGGCACCGAGAGGTACACCTGCTCGGCGCCCGAGAGCACGTGCTCGAGCGAGTCGTGGCCGCGCAGGTTCGGCGGCAGGTTGATGCCCGGCAGGTAGCCCGAATTGCGGTGCGTCTCGGTGATCTCGAGCGCGACCTCTCGGCGGCGCGCCCAGATGACCACGTCAGCCCCGCCGTCGGCGAGCACCTTGGCGAACGTCGTGCCCCACGACCCGGCCCCGAGAACGGCGACCCGCACGGCCCCCTGCTCGACGGCAGTCGAGGGCAGGCGCACCGCCTCGGTGAGCGGCGGATGCTCGCTCACAGCCGCCCGGTCTCGCTCTGTCCGTTCTTGACCGGGTCCCACCGCTCGGCGGGCGGCGTCTCGCCTCGCAGGTCGCCGAGCAGCGCGGCGATGGCCGCCATGACGCGCTCGGTTCCCTCGTTGAGCGTCGCCTGGTCGAGCGGCCTGCCCGCGAGGTCGCTGAAATCGACGGGGTCGCCGATCTTGCAGTAGATCGTCTTGCGCGGGAAGAAGCTGATCTTCTTGGAGTACCGCGCCATGATCTGCTGCGTGCCCCAGTGCGCGGCCGGGATGATCGGCACACCCGCCTGCAGCGCCATGCGGACGGCGCCGCTCTTGCCCCGCATGGGCCACAGGTCGGGGTCGCGTGTGAGGCTGCCCTCGGGGTAGATGATGACCGCGAGCTCGCTACGAACAAGCTGCTCCGCGGCCTTGAGCGGAGCATCCGATCGCCCGCGCCCCTCGCGCTCGACCGGGATCTGCCCCGACCAGCGCAGCACCGCGCCGAGCACGGGCACGCGGAACACGCTCGCCTTGGCGAGGAAGCGCGGCACGCGCCCGAGCTTCCACATGAAGCGGCCCATAATGACGGGGTCGATCTCGCTGTAGTGGTTGGGGGCGAGGATGAATGCGCCGGTCTTCGGCAGCTTCTCGGCGTCGATAACGGGAAAGCGCGCCATCATCGTCAGCAGCGGCAGGCACAGTGCCGCGATCGAGTACCACAGCAGGGTCTTCTCGCGGCGCCGCGGGCGCACCGGGGCGGGTGCAGCGGCGGGGGCGACGGCGTCGTCGGCAGGGGTGGCATCTGGCACGAACTCCAGGGTAGTGCGTGCCTCGCGCGGCGGCGGTCTAGACCAGTTCGAAGTCGGCACCGAGGGCGGTGAGCTTGTCGATGAAGAGCTCGTACCCGCGGCTGATGATGCCGACGTTGCTGATGGTCGAGGTGCCCGTCGCGGCGAGGCCCGCGATGAGGTGGCTGAAGCCGCCGCGCAGGTCGGGCACGCGAACGGATGCGCCGTGCAGCGGGGTCGGTCCCGTGATGACGGCAGCCTGCTCGAGCGGGCGGCGCGGTACCCGGCGCGTGATTGAGGCGAGCCCCGACTGGTGCACTACGATATGCGCGCCCATCTCGTTGAGCGCCTCGGTGAAGCCGAAGCGGTTCTCGTACACCGTCTCATGCACGACCGACTCGCCCTCGGCCTGCGTGAGCGCAACGATGAGCGGCTGTTGCCAGTCGGTCATGAAGCCGGGATGCACGTCGGTCTCGATCATGACCGGCTTGAGCGGCGTGCCGGGGTGCCAGAAGCGGATGCCGTCTTCCAGCACCTCGAACTCACCGCCGACCTTGCGGTACACGTTGAGGAAGGTCATGAGCTCCTGCTGCGTCGCCCCGCCGACGGTGATGTCGCCTTTCGTCGCGAGGGCAGCGGCGGCCCAGCTCGCGGCTTCGTTGCGGTCGGAGATCGCCGTGTGGGTGTACCCGCGCAATGTCTCGACCCCCTCGATGACGATGACGCGGTTCGGCTCGACCGAGATGATCGCGCCCATCTTCTGCAGGATCGCGATGAGGTCCATGATCTCGGGCTCGATCGCGGCGTTCTTCAGCTCGGTCGTGCCCTCGGCGCGCACAGCCGTGAGCAGCACCTGCTCGGTCGCGCCGACGCTCGGGAAGGGCAGCTCGATGAGCGCGCCCTTGAGCTTCTTTGGTGCAGTGAGGCGGATGCCCTCGTGCTTCTTGTCGACGATCGCGCCGAAAGCCCGCAGAGCGTTGAGGTGGAAGTCGATCGGCCGGTCGCCGATACGGCACCCGCCGAGGTCGGGGATGAAGGCCTCGCCGAGTTGGTGCAGCAGCGGCCCGCAGAACAGGATCGGGATGCGGCTCGAGCCCGCGTGCGCATCGATCTCGGCGAAGTGAGCGCCGACGACGTTGGTGGGGTCAAGGCGCAGCACACCCTCGCCCTCGCTCGTGATCTCGACGCCGTGGGCCCTAAGCAGACCGCTGACGACGTGCACGTCGCTGATCTCGGGCACGCCCTTGAGCACGCTTGGAGTGTCAGCGAGCAAAGCGGCGACCATGGCCTTCGTCACAAGGTTCTTCGCGCCTCGCACCTCGATGCGCCCGTGCAGCGGCTTGCCGCCGTGGATGACGATGGTGTCGGAGGTGAGGCCGACGCGGGCGGCGGCCTTCTGCGAGTCTTTCGTGAGCGAGTTCATTCGACCTCAGGTGGTGGTGTCAGTCTGCCCTCAGCGGGCGGGAAGGGTGGTCGGCCGCCAGCTCTCGCGACGGGCCTCGAAATCGGTGATCGCCTGCTCATCGCGCAGGGTCAGACCGATGTCGTCGAGCCCCTCGAGCAGGCGCCAACGGGTGTAGTCGTCAATCTCGAACGGCACGGTGATATTCCCCACCGTGACGGTGCGCTCGACCAGGTCGACCGTCGCCTCCATTCCCGGGCTCGCCTCGAGCTCGGCCCAGAGGCGCTCGACGGTCGGCTCGTCGACCACGCCCACGAGCAGGCCCTGTTTGCCAGCGTTGCCGCGGAAGATGTCGGCGAACTTGGGGCTGATGACGGCCGCGAAGCCGAAGTCGCGCAGCGCCCAGACGGCGTGCTCGCGGCTCGATCCGGTGCCGAAGTCTGGGCCGGCGATGAGGATGCGCGGGCTCGCGTACTCTGGCCGGTTCAGGACGAACTCCGGGTCTTGTCGCCACGCCGAGAACAGCGCGTCGTCGTAGCCGGTCTTCGTGACCCGCTTGAGGAACACCGCGGGGATGATCTGGTCGGTGTCGACGTTGCTGCGGCGGAATGGCACCGCGACGCCCGTGATCGTGCTGACCTTCTCCATCATCTAGACCGTCGCCCCTTCGATCGTCGAGAAGCGGGGATCGACCTCGATGCCGTCGGCGATCAGATCGCTCACGCTCGAGAGCGTGCCGCGGATGGCCGTGGAGGCCGCGACGAGCGGGCTCACCAGGTGCGTGCGACCGCCCTTGCCCTGGCGGCCCTCAAAGTTGCGGTTGCTCGTCGAGGCGCAGCGCTGGCCGGGCTCAAGCTGGTCGGGGTTCATCCCAAGGCACATCGAGCATCCCGCGAAGCGCCATTCGGCACCGAAGGCCTCGACGATCGTGTCGATGCCCTCGGCCTCAGCCTCGAGGCGCACGCGCGCCGACCCGGGCACGACGATGACGTCGACTCCGTCGGCCTTCTTCTGCCCCTTAATGATCGAGGCGAAGGCGCGCAGGTCGTCGAGGCGGCTATTCGTGCACGAGCCCATGAAGACGACGTCGACGGGGATCTGCTTCATCGGGGTGCCGGGCTCAAGAGCCATGTACTCGAGCGCGCGCTCGGCCGCCGCCCGCTCGTTGGGGTCGATGATCGTCGTTGGGTCAGGTACCGACTGGCTGAGCGAGATGCCCTGGCCGGGATTCGTGCCCCACGTGACGAAGGGCTCGAGCTCGTTCGCGTCGAGGAAGACCTCGGCGTCGAAGACGGCGGCGGCGTCGGTCGCGAGGGTGTTCCAGTAGGCGACCGCCGCATCCCAGTCGGCACCCTGCGGAGCGTGCGGCCGGCCCTGCAGGTAGGCGTAGGTCGTCTCGTCGGGGGCGATCATTCCGGCGCGCGCACCTGCCTCGATCGACATGTTGCAGATCGTCATGCGGCCATCCATCGATAGAGAACGGATGGCCGAGCCGCGGTACTCGAGCACATAGCCCTGCCCGCCGCCCGTGCCGATTTTGGCGATGACGGCGAGGATGATGTCTTTCGCGGTGACGCCCGGCTTGAGCTCGCCCTCGACCGTGATGGCCATGGTCTTGAACGGCTGCAGCGGCAGGGTCTGCGTCGCGAGCACGTGCTCGACCTCGCTCGTACCGATGCCGAAGGCCATCGCGCCGAACGCTCCGTGCGTGCTCGTGTGCGAGTCGCCGCACACGACGGTGATGCCTGGCATCGTCAGGCCCAGCTGCGGGCCGACGACGTGCACGATGCCCTGCTCGATGTCGCCGAGCGAGTGCAGGCGGATGCCGAACTCTTTCGCATTCGCGCGTAGTGTCTCGATCTGCTTGCGGCTCGTCGGCTCGGCGATGGGCTTGTCGATCGCGAGGGTCGGGGTGTTGTGGTCTTCCGTCGCGATCGTGAGGTCGGGCCGGCGCACCGGCCGACCGGCCATGCGGAGGCCGTCGAAGGCCTGCGGGCTCGTCACCTCGTGCACGAGGTGCAGGTCGATGTAGAGCAGATCGGGCTCGCCGTTCTCGCCCTTGGCGACGAGATGGGCGTCCCACACCTTCTCGGCGAGGGTGCGAGGGCGGTGCTCGGAGGAATCGTTCGACATGGGGAAATCACCCTTCTAACAGGGAATGCGAAGCGGCCGCGTCAGAACTCCGCGACGAGGATGCGACCTGGGGTGATCAGGACTCGTCGCGGCGACGAAGAAGAAGCCGCTCGCGGTGCATAGGCACCAGGCTATCATCGCGGCGCTGGCGGCTCTGAAGTCGCGCTGTCAACTTCGACGGTCTCGAGCGTCGCGGCCGACGCGTCCGGAGCAGCATCGTCATCATCGTCGCTCGGCACCGCGAGTACGGTCGGCAGGTAGCGGTGCTCGATGCGCAGCTTGATGAGGCTCGCTGCGACCGCGAGCGCCATCGCGCCGATGATGACACCGAGCGAGGTCCACGTGTCGATGTCGGGCACCCACTCGATCGGGAGCCCGTCGTTAATGAAGGGCAACTCGTTCTCGTGCATCGCCTCAAAAATGAGCTTGACGCCAATGAACGCGAGGATGAACGCAATGCCGTACTTGAGGAACTCGAGCTTGTCGACGAGGTGCCCGAGCAGGAAGTAGAGCTGGCGCAAGCCCATGAGGGCGAAGACGTTCGCCGTGAAGACGATGAACGGACTCTGCGTGATGCCAAAGATCGCGGGGATCGAGTCGAGCGCGAAAATCAGGTCGGTCGTGCCGATCGCGATGAGCACGATGAGCAGCGGGGTCCAAACCTTCGTGCCGTCGACCACGGTGCGCATCTTCATGCCGTGGTAATCGTCGGTGATCGCGATGCGCGTGCGTAGGAAGCGGATGAGCGCGTTCTCGCGAGCCTCGTCACCTTCACGGCCCGAGAGCGCCTGCTGTACCGCTGTGATGAGCAGGAAGAGGCCGAAGATGTAGAAGACCCAGCTGAAGTTCTCGATGAGCGTCGCGCCGAGCAGGATGAAGACGCCGCGGAACAGCAGGGCCAGGATGATGCCGATCATCAGCACCTCCTGCTGCATCTTCTTGGGCACCGCGAACTGGGCCATGATGATGACGAACACGAAGAGGTTGTCGATTGAGAGGCTGTACTCGGTCAGCCAACCCGCAATGAACTCGCCACCCGCGTCGGGGCCCGCGACCGCGAACATGAGGCCGGCGAAGGTGAGCGCGAGGGCCACGTAGAACCCCACCCACAGGGCCGACTCTTTCGGGCTCGGCACGTGCGGGCGCCGCACGACGAGCAGCAGGTCGAAGATGAGGATGAGGCTCAGGACGATGAACGAGGTGATCTCGAACCAGGCGGGAATGACGAAGTCGCTCACAGCGGCCTTTCGATGGAGGGTTCAGCCTGCCAGCCTAGCGCTCGCGTCTGAACGGCTCGCGGCGCGTCAGTCTTTCTGGATCGTGAGCGTCCAGGTGGCGTCGCCTTGCTCGCCCTCGAGGTCGATCGACGCCGTGTCGCGCGTGTACGGCCCAGTGAGGGTCGCGGCACCCGTCTCGAAAGCGATCGCAATGGCGATCTGGCCGTTCTCGACCGTCCAGCGGTCGGTGTCATCGTCGTACGAGCCCTCGTTGTAGGTGAAGGCGAGGCTGCCATCGGCCTGGAACTCGAAGGCCCACTCGTCGCCGTCGGAGTCGGTGCCCGACCACGTCGTGCCGATGAGCTCTTCGCCCGTCGAGGGGTTGAGCACCTCGGAGATTTGGGCGCAGCCCGAGGTGCCGGCGACGAGCGAGAACGCGAGAACGGCAGTGGCGAGGATGCGCAGTCGGGTCATGCGCCCAGCGTACCGATTCGAGGAAAGCGGGCTCGCTTCGCGCGTTAACCGACGAAACCGCCCGGAGAAGTCCGGGCGGTCTCGGTGGTGACCCCAGCGGGATTCGAACCCGCGTTACCGCCGTGAGAGGGCGGCGTACTAGGCCGCTATACGATGGGGCCGCGTGCGCAACCCCACGAGTATGCCACAGCGGGCACACCCCGGCAAAACTGGCACCGCCCGGACAATCGACGGCGTCGGAGCGGGCCTGGTCGGCTCAGGCGAGCACCCGCAGACCGCCCGCATCCATCTCAATATCGACCGGCAGGGGCGCGATGCGCTCGCCGTCGGCGTAGGCGACGACGCCCTCGGCCTCGACGCGCACCGAGGCGACGCGGTGCACGACGACGCGCGGATCGGTGATGTGCGTGCCGGCGAAGACGCGCGGGTAGATGCGCAGGAACGCGAGGCGACCGAGGGGCCGCACGAGCACAACGTCGAAGAGGCCGTCGTCGAGGCGCGCCTCGGGCGCGACCTTCATGCCGCCGCCGAATGAGAGGTTGTTGGCGACCGCGACGAGCAGTGCGCGTTCGCGGTGCACGACGCCATCGAGCGTGAGCGTGTACTCGATAGGCCGCAGCTTCACGAGCTCGACGAGCAGGGCGATCGTGTAGCGGCTGCGCCCGCGCGGTCGGGTCATGCGATTGGCGCGCTCGTTGACGAGGGCGTCGAAGCCGGCCGAGAGGATGCATGCGAAACGCGAGCGGCCTCCGACGAACCCGATCGCCCCCGCGTCGATCGTTCGGGCCGGCCGCTGTAGTGCGACAGCGAGCGCCTCGATCGCCGCTTCGGTGTTGTCGACGGGGATGCCCAGGCCCCGGGCCATGTCATTGCCAGTGCCGCTCGGCACGATTCCCAAGGGCACGCCCGAGCGCTCAAGCACCTGCACGCCGAGATTGATCATGCCGTCGCCTCCGACGACGACGAGCGCATCGGGCTTCGCGGCCACGGCGGCGCGCGTCGCCTCGAGCAGCTGCGCGAAGTCGGGCTCGATGAGGCTCGTCACCTCGTGCCCGAGGCCGCGCAGGGTGGTGACGACGGCAGGGCCGACCTCGCGCCCGCGACCGAACGATGCGGAGGGGTTGATGGCCACGACGATGCGCTTCGACGACGATGTCATGCGCTGATTATCGCGCCAACAGGGGCGCCGCGGACGCGTCAGGTGCCGCGGTTCTGCTGCAGCTCGTAGACGGCGAGCAGCTCGTTCATGGCCTTCTCGCGCTCGTCGCCGCCGGCCTCGAACATGTCGCTCACGTGCGTGCGCAAGTGGTTCTCGACGAGCAGCTTGTTAAGGCTGCGCAGGCTCTTCTGCACAGCGAGCGACTGCGTGATGATGTCGACGCAGTACTCGTCGTTCTCGATCATCTTTTCGATGCCGCGCATCTGGCCCTGCAGGATTCGCGCGCGGTGGAGCGAGCGCTTCTTGATGTCGTCGATCATGCGACCAAAATACCCCCCGGGGGTATTTTCGTCAAGGACAGGTGGCGGGAGCGCTGACTACAGTGTGCCCATGATCATCACGAAACGCGAGCACGCGTGTCTCGTCGTCGAGCACTCCGGCTCCACGCTCGTCATCGACCCCGGCCACTTTACCGCGCCGTTTGCCGCCGAGAACCTCGCAGCCATCGTCATCACCCACGAGCACGGCGACCACGTGACGCGCGAGCACCTCGATCGGCTGATCGGCGCCGCGGCCGGGCCCGTCGAGTTCTTCGCGCCCGCGGGGGTCGCGGCCGCGCACCCCGACTACTCGTGGCAGATCGTCGATGGCGGCGACGTGCGCGCCGCCGGACCCTTCGCGCTCGCCTTTTCGGGCGGTCACCATGCGACGATCCACCGCTCGATTCCGATCGTCGACAACGTCGGCGTCTTCGTCAACGAGACCCTGTACTACCCGGGCGACTCGTTCACGGTGCCGCCGGGGGCGGTGGAGGTGCTCGCCGTGCCGGCGAGCGCCCCGTGGCTGAAGATCGGCGAGGTCATGGACTACCTCGACACCGTGCGACCGCGCCGTGCGTTTCCGACCCATGAGCGCGTCAACTCCGACGCCGGCAACGCCATGGCGAACGCGCGCATCACCGCGGTTGTCGAGGCGCACGGCGGCAGCGTGACGGTGCTGCAGCCGGGCGAGGCGCTCGAGCTCGACTAGCTACCCGGCACCGCCACGGGGCGCGTTCGGCGCGCTCCCGCGGCGAGCACCGCGAGCGCGCCGGCGAGGGATGCCGCGGCGATGGCGATTCCGATCGACAGCGTGAGGGCATCCGGAGCCACGATCGACTGGCCCCGCAGGGCCTGCATCGTGACGAGCCCGACGACCGCCAGGTACGCACCCGCGCCGGTGATCACGAGCCCGCGGCGCACGAGGGCGTCGCGCAGGAGTGGCACGCGCCGGGCACCGAGCTCGAGCAGCAGCGCGAGCAGCGGCAGCGCCTGCAGTGCGTGCATGCCGATGAAGTGCGGAATGCGCAGGTCGCCAGCGATCGTGCTCCAGCCGAGCAGGGGCAGGCCCGGGCCGCCGTCGGCGGTGCCGACCGCGTGCGCGCCGGCGATGCCCTGGAAGTCGTTGAGCTGCTCGGCGGTCGGGCCCGTCATGAGAAAGGCGAGCCCCATGCCAAGCAGCGAGATCGCGACGCCCGTGCGGATCGCAGCCTGGCGCGCAGGGTCGGCGCCGGGGTTCTTCCACAGCGCGACGGCCGCCACGAAGGTGGCCACCCAGAGCGTCGTAATCGCCGCGGCCATGATCGACCACAGGGACGTCGCGAGCGGGGTCGAGACGTTGAAGTGGCTCATGGTGCCGGCCGCCGCTGCCCCGACGATGATAACGAGTTCGATCGCGAGCGTCACCGCGATGACCGTGCCCGCCCACCACGCGGCGCGCTGCCAGCGCGTGAAGTGACCGATGAGCCAGGCCCAGGTCACGGCGTAGAGCACGCCCGAGATCGCGAACTTGAGGGGCTTCTCCCACAGGTTCACGCCGAGCAGCTCGCGGTCGTCGACGAGGTAGCCGACGAGCGTCACCGCGGTGAGGGCGGCGAGCAGGATGCCGAGCACGAGCAGCGGACGATGCCAGCGGCTCGGCGGCAGGTCGAGGCGCCAGTCGGCGGTCGGGGCAGTAGCGGGGGCGGTGGTGGTGGTCATCAGCAGTCCTCGGTGGTGGAGGTGGGCGCGGGCGCGCCCTCGGGCAGGGGGAATCGGCGGAACGACTCCGCCTCTTGAGCGATGCGGCGCAGGCCCGCGAACAGCGCGTCGCCGAGCACCGTGCCGACGACGACCACGTTGGTCATCTCGGTCTCGTCGGGCGCGGCGGCGACCGCCGCGAGGTCGGCACGGGCGACGAGGTCGGCGGCTTCGGCGTAGGGCTCGAGCACGTCGTGCAGGCCCTGCTGGCCGAGCGCGGCATAGGTGTCGAGCACGCGCGCGGCGAGCGCGAGGCCCGGGTTGCTCGGGTAGACCCGCCAGCCCCTGGTAGCGCAAAGCTCGGCGACGAGGCGGTCGCCCCCGGTGGGGGCGGGCGCGTCTTCGGCGAGCGGTGTGGGCACCGTGACCGCGCGCTGGGCCACGCCGAACACCGAGCTGAGCGGCAGGGTGCCCGCGTCGACGGCGGCGACGACCTCGCGCGCCCGCGCGACACTGAGCCCCCCGACCTCGAGCAGGGCCCGCACGAGCCGCACTCGGCGCACGTGGGTCTCGTCGTACTGCGACTGATTCGGGCTCGTGCGCTCGCCCGCGTGCAGCAGTTGTTCGCGCAAGTAGAACTTGAGCGTCGGCACCGTAGCTCCGGTCATGGAGCTTAGTTCGGACATTCTCATGAGCAGATAGTAACACTATCGATAGTATCGCTGTCTATTGCGATATCGATGACCCTGCCATCATCGATGGCATGCGCCGCCGCATCGTCATCTCGCCCGACTCGTTCAAGGGCACGCTCTCGGCACGGGATGCCGCCCTCGCGCTCGCGGTCGGCTGGCAAGCCGAGCGGCCCGATGACGAGGTGCTGCTCGTTCCGCAGGCCGACGGCGGCGAGGGCACGCTCGACGCGATCGCGCAGGCCTCCCCCGCTACCGAGTGGCGCACCACGCGGGTCGCCGGACCCACGGGCGAGTCGCACGACGCCCGCTGGCTGATGCTGCCCGGTCACCACGCCGTCATCGAGCTCGCCGAGTGCTGCGGCATCACGCTGCTGCCGCGCTCCCTCGCGGGTGAACCCGCGCTCGCGCCCCTCACCGCGTCCACCCGCGGGCTCGGCGAGGCGATCATCACCGCGCTCGAGGCGGGTGCGAGGCGCCTCACTCTCGCGCTCGGCGGCTCGGCATCGACCGACGGGGGGTTCGGGGCACTCAGCGCGCTCGGGCTGCGCCTGCTCGACGCCGACAGTCGGCCGCTGCCCGACGGCGGCGGGGCGCTCGAGCACCTCGCCGCGATCAACCCCGTGCTGCTGCGCGCCGCACCGCCCGGCGGCACGACCCTGCTCACCGATACGACCGCCGTGCTCACCGGCCCGCGCGGCGCGGCCGCCGTGTTCGCCCCGCAGAAGGGCGCGAGCGCCGAGCAGGTCGCCGCGCTCGAATCCGGTCTCGCGCGCGCGGCCGCGATCGTGGGAGGCGACGAGCACCTCCGGCCGGGGTCGGGGGCCGCGGGCGGCACGGCGTGGGGCTTTGCGTGGTACTGGGGGGCGAGCATCCGCTCGGGGGCCGACGTGATCGCCGTGCTCACGGGCCTCGATGCCGCGCTCGAGGGCGCCGACCTGGTCATCACGGGCGAGGGTCACTTCGATGCCACGAGCCGCGCGGGCAAAGTTGTGGGCGGCGTCGCCGAGCGGGCATCCGCCGCCGATGTTCCGCTCGCGATCGTGGCCGGTCACGCCGATGCCGACGCGACGGCGGATGCCGAGGCCGCGGGCCTCGGTCACCTGCTCACGCTGAGCGCTCTCGCCGGGTCGTCCGCCGCCGCGGTCGCCGAGCCGGAGCGCTGGCTGCGCGCCGCAGCAACGGCGCTCGCACGCGAGCAGATGCCGTGAAGAGCTGGGGTGCCTGGACTCGAACCAAGAACAACTGAACCAGAATCAGCCGTGTTGCCAATTACACCACACCCCATCAGCGCGACCGGGGTCGGGCTGAGGCAGCCCGCGAGCGGGCCGAGTGGCAATATTACCCCACGGCCGGGATGACGATGTACGAGACCGTGCACGCTCCGGCGCCGAAGCAGAGCACCTCGGCCGTGACCCCCATGCCCGTGCTCGTTCCCCGGTTCGAGCGCACGGCCACGGGCTGCCCGCCCTCGCGTGCCTTGCTGACCGCCTCGGCGAGACTGCGCGATGTCGGCGCCGTGAAGCCGTAGTCGGCCGAGCGCTCGGCGACGAGCAGGTAGCTCTCGCGGAAATCAAATGCCCCGCGCTCTTCGACTCGCACCGACTGCAGCCGCCCTCCGCTTGTCGAGACGGTGAACTGCGGCGTCGTGAAGAGCGCGCCGTTAGGCTCGTCATCGGTCGCGATGAGCACGAGACGGTAGTCGAGGTCAGTCACGTGCGGACCCACGGTGAGCGCGCCGTCGGTGGGTAGCCCAAGCGTGACGGCGTCGACGGGCGGCGAGCTCAGATCGATGCGCGGCGTGCGAGCCGCCTCGATGTACCTCAGGCCCTCCTCGGTGAAGACCGACCAGTTGAGATCGGTGACTTGATCGGTCTGACCTGGGCCGGGCTCGGCGGTGAGGCGCGGCACGGCGACGATGGCGAAGATCGCGGTCGCAACGATCACGACGGTGAGCAGGGCCGCCGGCAGCCACTTCACCCACTCGGGGCGCCGCGAGAACTCATCGATCATGGGTCTAGCGTAGGAGGGTGCACGCCGCGAACCCCCGTCGACGACGACGTGCCCTCGTGCTTACCGTCGTGGCGGCACTTCTCGCCCTCACCGCGGCGATACTGCTGGCCCGATGGTGGCGTGACGACCCGGCCGGTGCGGCCTTCGTCGCCGCGTACCCCGGCTCGGTCGCTCCCCCGCCGGGCACGCCCACGGGATTCCCCGCCTGGCTCAGCTGGACCCACGCGCTCAACGCCTTCTTTCTGCTCTTCATCGTGAGCTCGGCCCTGCACCTGCGCGAGGGCGCCCGGCCGCCCGCGTTCGTGACCCGGCGCAACCGCTGGCCGCGCAGCGCGGGCGCGCCGAAGCGCCTCGGCTTGCACACGTGGTGGCACCTCGTGGTCGTGACGCTGTGGATCGCAACGGGGCTTGTCTACGTGGCGCTGCTGCTCGTGAGCGGGTACTGGGCGCGCATCGTTCCGACCGAGTGGTCGGTCATCCCGAATGCAATCTCGGCGAGCGTGCAGTACCTCTCGCTCGACTGGCCCGCGCAGTCGAGCTGGGCGTACTACAACAGCCTGCAGGTGCTGTTCTACGGCGCGACCGTGTTCATCGCCGCGCCCGTCGCGCTCGCGACCGGCCTGCGGCTCTCGCCCGTGTGGCCCCAGCGGTGGATGCGCAGTCACGGCCCGCTCTCCGACGCCTGGGCGCGGTGGACCCACTCGCTCGTGCTGTGGTTCTACCTGGCCTTCACGGTCATACATGTCGGGCTCGTGCTGCTCACGGGGGCCCGGCGCAATCTCAATGCCATGTACCTCGGTGTCGACGACGGCGAGAGTTGGCTGGGTGCGATTGTGTTCGCGGTCTCGGTCGTCATCATGGCCGTGGCGTGGGTGCTGCTGCGTCCGCCGGCGCAGATCGCGATCGCCGAGCGGGTCGCGGATGTGCGGCGTATGCCTACCGCGCCGCGCTGGCCCTGAGGCGCACTAGAGGCTCGCGCGCAGCGCGCGCAGGCGCGCGAGCGTCGAGTCGCGGCCGAGCAGTTGCATCGACTCGAAGAGCGGCGGGCTCACTCGGCGGCCCGACACAGCCACGCGCAGGGCGCCGAACGCGACGCGGGGTTTGAGGCCGAGCCCGTCGACAAGGGCGACGCGCAGGGCCTCCTCGATCGTGGCGGGCTCGAAAACGGCGAGCGGCTCGAGCGCTGCGAGGCCGGCGTCGAGCACGGCGGCCGCGTCGTCGCCGAGCGAGGCTCGAGCATCCGCCTCAATCTCGAGGTCGTCATCGGTGGTGAACAGGAAGGCGACCATGCCGGGCACCTCGCCGAGCAGGTTCACACGCTCCTGCACGAGCGGCGCCGCGGCGGCGAGCAGG
Source organism: uncultured Microbacteriaceae bacterium (assembly GCA_964412175.1). Classification (GTDB taxonomy): domain Bacteria; phylum Actinomycetota; class Actinomycetes; order Actinomycetales; family Microbacteriaceae; genus Microcella. The sequence continues at coordinate 21,107 of CAYPND010000019.1, forward strand.
GCCCGCTCGTTCGGGCGGGGCACGTCGTTGAACAGGCCGGCACCGCTGCAGTACGGGATGCTGCGCTCGACGAATTCGTCGAGCGAGAGCCGCCGCACGTGGTCGCCGTTGATCGACTCGGCCTTCTTGACGTCAAAGCGCGCGGGGTTGGGGTTGACGTTCGCCACGTCGAATGCGGCCGTCATCTCGTCCATCGTGAAGACGTCGCGGTCGGGCGCGAGCGACCAGCCGAGCAGCGAGAGGTAGTTGAGCAAGCCCTCGGGGATGAAGCCGCGGTCGCGGTGGTGGAACAGGTTCGACTCGGGGTCGCGCTTGCTGAGCTTCTTGTTGCCCTCGCCCATGACGTACGGCAGGTGGCCGAACTGCGGGATCGCCGTGGCCACGCCGACCTCGATGAGCGCGTGGTAGAGGGCGATCTGCCGGGGCGTCGACGACAGCAGGTCCTCCCCGCGCAGCACGTGGGTGATTCCCATGAGCGCATCGTCGACGGGGTTGACGAAGGTGTACAGCGGCTCGCCGTTGGGGCGCACGACGACGAAGTCGACGAAGCTGCCGGCCGGGAAGGTGATCTCGCCGCGCACAAGGTCGGTGAAGCTCAGTTCACTGTCGGGCACGCGCAAGCGCAGCGCGGGCTCACGGCCCTCGGCGCAGTAGGCCGCCTTCTGCTCCTCGGTGAGTTCGCGCTCCCAGTTGTCGTAGCCCTGCTTGGGGTCGCGGCCGAGCTCGAGGTTCTTCGCCTCGATCTCCTCCGCCGTCAGGAAGCTCTCGTAAAGGTGCCCGCTCGCGCGCAGCCGCTCGATGATGTCAGCGTAGATCGGTCCTCGCTGCGACTGCCGGTACGGCGGGTGCGGGCCGCCTGTCTCGACCCCTTCGTCCCACGAGATGCCGAGCCAGCGCAGGGCGTCGAGCAGCTGGTGATAGCTCTCCTCGCTGTCGCGCGCCCGGTCGGTGTCTTCGATGCGGAAGACCATGGTGCCGCCCGTGTGCTTCGCGTAGGCCCAGTTGAACAGGGCCGTGCGGATGAGCCCGACATGCGGGGTGCCGGTCGGCGAAGGGCAGAAGCGCACGCGCACGTCGGTGCTGGTCGCGGTCGAGAAGGCGGGGCTGGTCACAACGTTCGAGTCTAGGGCGCTCAGTTGTCTCGCGTTCCAGGGCTCACGCCCGCCGCGACGTCAGGGCCAGCGCGACGATGACGGTCGCCACGAGTGCCGTCGCCACGAACGAGAGGCCGCTGTACCCGAGCAGCGCCAGCACGACTCCCGCGAGAGCGCCCCCGACCGCGCCGCTGCCGCTCATCACGAGGTCGCTGCGCCCCTGCACGATCGTGCGCCGATCGGGAGCGGCCGACTCGGTGAGCAGGGCCGACCCCGCCACGGTGCTCGCACTCCAGCCGAGCCCGAGGACGATGAGCCCCGCGACGACCCAGCCCTCGCTCTCGGCACCGAAACCGGTCATCAGCAGGCTCGCCGCGAGCATCCCCTGCCCCAGGAGCACCGTCGCGCGACGACCGACGCGGTCGGCGAGGACGCCGAAGACGGGCGACAGCGCGTACATGCCGGCGATATGCAGGCTGATCGTGAACCCCACAATCACGAGGCTCGCCCCGTGCGCCGTCAAGTGAACAGGCGTCATCGCCATGACGGCCACCATCGTGGCGTGGCTGAGCGCGATCGAGAGCATCGCGAGGCGGATGCCCGGCCGGTCGTCCACCGCGACCTCGACTGTCGGCGCCGCGACGCCCGATCGATCCTTCTCCGCACGGGCGGCGCGCGCCCGCTCGAGCCGCCATGCCTCGGCGACCCGCAAGGGGTCCGGGCGCAGCCCCACGAGGTAGAGCACGGCGGCGAGCGACTGCGCGATCACCGTGAACAGGAAGGGGCCGCTCAGGTCAGGCAGGCCCAGGTACGCGCCCAGCGTCTCGCCCGGCCCGATGAGGTTCGGCCCCGATACCGCGCCGACCGTCGTCGCCCACACGACGAGCGAGAGGTCGCGCCCGCGCGTGGCTGCCGAGGCGAGGTCGACGGCTGCGAACCGCGAGTGAAGGTTCACGGCCGTGCCGCTGCCGATGAGCAGGATGCCGAGCAACAGCAGCGGGAAGCTCTGCAGCCCGGCCGCCGCCATCGAGATGACGGCCCCCGTCGCCGCCGTCAGGGCACCGGTCGCGAGCGCAGGCGCACGGCCCGTGCGCCGCGCGAGCCGCGCGAGCGGGATGGCCGCGAGGGCCGCCCCCAGGGTCACCGCGGTCGCCGCCATGCCGCTGAAGGCCGGCGAGCCCGAGACATCGGCGGCGAGGACCGCGCCGATCGAGAGCGTCGCACCCATGCCGAGCCCGGCGAGCACCTGGCCGACCATGAGCACGCCGCGCGTGCGGCGCTGAACAGCCGCGACAGACTCGGCGGTGAGCGCGAGGCCGGGGCCGGTGTCGAGGGCGCGATCGGTCGTCATGGCTCCATCATCCACCCGCGACCGGGCGAGAGGCCATCGCGCGCGACTCAGGCTGGGTCGACGCGGTCGTCGCGGTTCTTGGCGGGGTTGCGCAGCACGCCGATCCCCTCGATGCGGATCTCGATCGACTGGCCGTCGTGGAACCCGCCCCGACCGTCGGGCGTGCCGGTCATGATGATGTCGCCGGGCAGCAGGGTCCACGCGTCGCTCACGAACTCGATGATCTCGGGCACGCCGTGGATCATGTCGCGGGTGTTGCCGCTGCGCCGTGGCTCGCCGTCTACGAAGGTCGAGATCTCGAGCGCGGTCGGGTCAAGCTCGGTCTCGATGAAGGGGCCGATGGGTGCGAAAGTGTCATAGCCCTTCGCCCGGGCCCACTGCCCGTCGGCGAACATGACGTCGCGAGCCGACACGTCGTTGCCGATCGTGTAGCCGAAGACAACGTCGCGCCAGTTCTCCTTCTTGACGCGCTTCGCGATCTTCCCGATCACGATGACCAGCTCGCCCTCGTGCGTGATGCGGCCCTCGACGGGAGGGATGATGATGGGCTCATCGGGCCCGATGACAGCGGTGTTGGGCTTGAGGAAGATGAGCGGGTTCTCGGGCACTTCGTACTGCATCGTCTGCACGTGCGCCGCGTAGTTCATGCCGATGCAGACGACCTTCGATCTCGGGATGACCGGCGCGAGCAGGCGCACCGCGCTGAGCTTCACGCGCTCGCCCGTGGTCTCGTAGCCATGGAACATCGGGTCGCCAGAGAGAACGACGAGCTCGTCGTCGTCGACGATGCCGAACTGGGGGTCTGCCCCAGTGCTGAAGCGCGCGATCTTCACGCGTTCAGCCTAACTGCACTGGCTCGGGGTGGCCCGGCCGCGGAGCCTCATCACTCAGCGCGACGTGACCACGTACGTCGCGGTGACGACGCCATCGCCGTCGGTCGCGACCGACAGGTCGACGCGATACGACGGACTCGAGTACGCCCCGTAGCCGCTCCCCACATCGCTCGAGACCCCGGAGGCCGCGTAGCCGGCCTGCTCGAGCGCCGCGGCGGCCTCCGCGAAGCCCTGACCGGCATCGAGCTGCGTGCGCACGACCCAGCCGGAACCCTCAGGGCCCGCTCCTCCCCCGAGCACGGTGCCAGTAAGAGGCACCTCAGTCGGGAAGCTCGCGGGCACCTGGCCGTCACCCGTGAGCTCGACACCGCCGAGCACGTCGTCGACGAGGCCCCTGATCTGCTCATCGATGCCGCCGACCAGCTGGTCGACGCCCTGCTGCACGAGCCCCTCGACGATGTTGTCGAGCGGGGTGCCCGTGCTGCACGCGGCAGTGCCGGTCACGAGCGCGAGCGAGATCACCGCGACGGCGACGATGCGACGGGGGTGCGAGCGAGTCATTGATGCTCCAGACGGGTCGGGCCCGGGCCGCTGGTCGGCCCTAAGCGTTCTGCTTCTTCAAGCGCGAGGTCGCCCGTGCACGCAGGGTCTGGTCCAGCTCGACCTTGCGGATGCGCACGATCTCGGGCGTCACCTCGACGCACTCGTCCTCGCGCGCGAACTCGAGGCACTCCTCGAGTGTGAGCTGCCGCGGCGGCGTGAGGCGCTCCAGCTCCTCCGCGGTGGAAGAGCGGATGTTGTTGAGCTTCTTCTCTTTCGTGATGTTGACATCCATGTCGTCGGCGCGCGAGTTCTCGCCCACGACCATGCCCTCGTAGACCTCGTCGGTCGGCTTCACGAAGAACGACATGCGCTCCTGCAGCGCCATCATGGCGTTGCTCGTCACGACGCCCGAGCGGTCGGCCACGATCGAGCCGTTGTTGCGCGACACGATCGACCCGGCCCAGGGCTCGTAGCCGTGCGCGATGGCGTTCGCGATGCCCGTGCCGCGCGTAGTGGTGAGGAACTCGGTGCGGAACCCAATGAGACCGCGGCTCGGCACGATGAACTCCATGCGCACCCAGCCGGTGCCATGGTTGGTCATGCCCTCCATGCGGCCGCGGCGGGCCGCGAGCAGCTGGGTGATCGCGCCGAGGTACTCCTCCGGCGCGTCGATCGTGAGGTGCTCGAAGGGCTCGTGCAGCTTGCCATCGATGGTCTTGGTGACCACCTGGGGCTTGCCGACGGTGAGCTCGAAACCCTCGCGGCGCATGTTCTCGACGAGGATGGCGAGCGCGAGCTCGCCGCGACCCTGCACCTCCCACGCGTCGGGGCGACCGATGTCGACCACGCGGATCGAGACATTGCCGATGAGCTCGCGATCGAGGCGATCTTTGACCATGCGGGCCGTGAGCTTGTGACCCTTGACCTTGCCGACGAGCGGCGAGGTGTTCGTGCCGATCGTCATCGAGATCGCCGGCTCGTCGACCGTGATGGCCGGTAGCGGGCGGATGTCGTCGAGGTCGGCGATCGTCTCGCCGATCGTGATGTCTTCGATGCCCGCGATGGCGACGATGTCGCCCGCCATGGCCGACTCGGCCGGGTAGCGCTCGAGGGCGCGGGTCTTCAGCAGCTCGGTGATGCGCATCGAGCTGTGCGTGCCATCGTGGCGCACCCACGCGACCTGCTGACCTTTCTTGAGTGTGCCGTTGAAGATGCGCAGCAGCGCGATACGGCCGAGGAAGGGGCTCGCGTCGAGGTTCGTGACGTGGGCCTGCAGCGGGTGCTCGTCGTCGTAGCTCGGCGCTGGGATGTGCTGCAGGATCGCCTCGAAGAGCGGCTCGAGGTCGTCGTTGTCGGGCAGGCTTCCATCGGCGGGACGATTGCGGCTGGCCGCGCCGGCGCGACCGGATGCGTAGATGACCGGGAGGTCGAGGATCGCGTCGACATCGAGGTCGGGCACCTCGTCTTGCAGGTCGCTCGCCAGCCCGAGCAGCAGGTCGTGGGTCTCCTCCTCGACGGCCTCGATGCGGGCATCCGGCCGGTCGGTCTTGTTGACAAGCAGGATGACCGGGAGCTTCGCCGCGAGCGCCTTACGCAACACGAAGCGGGTCTGCGGCAGCGGGCCCTCGCTCGCGTCGACGAGCAGCACGACGCCGTCGACCATGCTCAGGCCTCGCTCGACCTCGCCGCCGAAGTCGGCGTGACCGGGGGTGTCGATCACGTTGATCGTGATTTCGGCGCCCTGGGCGTGCGTGCCCTTGTACGTCACCGCCGTGTTCTTGGCGAGGATGGTGATGCCCTTCTCGCGCTCGAGATCGTTCGAGTCCATCGCCCGGTCTTCGAGGTGGGCGTGGGCGGCGAACGAGTCGGTCTGACGCAGCATGGCGTCGACGAGGGTGGTCTTGCCGTGGTCGACGTGGGCAACGATCGCCACGTTGCGCAGGTCGGTGCGGGTGGCGAGTGCCATGGTGAATCAGTCCTTGGTGGCTGCGCGCTGCTCTCGACGCTCCCGCTGCGCCACAGGATCGGGCAGGGGAACAGCGGCGATGAGGCGCTGAGTGTAAGGGTCTTGGGGGTTGCGCAGAATCTGATCGCGCGAACCCTGCTCGACCAGTCTACCCCGGTGCATCACCGCGATCCGGTGAGCGAGGATATCGACGACCGCGAGGTCGTGGCTGATGAACAGGCAGGCGAACTGCAGCTTCTGCTGCAGCTCTTGCAGCAGGTCGAGGAATCGGGCCTGCACCGAGACGTCGAGGGCGCTCGTCGGCTCGTCGGCGACGAGCAGCTGGGGCGTGAGCGCGAGGGCGCGAGCGATGCCCACGCGCTGGCGCTGGCCGCCGCTGAGCTCGTGCGGGTAGCGGTTGCGATAGCTCGACGGCAACTCGACCTGGCTGAGCAGCTCTTCGACGCGCTTGTCGAGGTCTTTGCCGCTCGCCTCCTTCGCGAAGAGCAGCGGCTCGCCGATGCTCTCACCGATCGGCATGCGCGGGTTGAGGCTCGAGCCGGGGTCTTGGAAGACGATGCCGGCCTTGCGACGCAACGGCCGCAGCTCTTTGAGCGTGGCGTTCGAGATGTCAATGCCCGCCGAGATCAGGCGGCCGTACTTGATCGGCAGGAGGCCGACCGCGGCACGGCCGAGCGTCGTCTTGCCCGACCCCGACTCGCCCACAAGCCCGACGATCTCACCGGGGTAGACGTCGAGGGTGATGTCGTCGGCGGCGAGGAAGGCCGGAACGCGGCCGCGCTTCGGGTACTCGATCGAGACATCCTGGAACGACAGCACGGGCTCGACCCCGCGGCGGTCGACCGCGCGCGAGCCAGCGTCGGTCATGTCGATGCCGAGGTGGGGCACGGCGGCGAGTAGCGACTGGGTGTAAGGATGCTGGGGCGACTGGAAGATCTGAAGCGCCGTGCCCTGCTCGACGGCGATGCCGTCTTTCATGACCATGATCTTGTCGGCCAAGTCGGCGACGACGCCCATGTCGTGGGTGATGAGCACGATGGCGCTGTCGAGCCGAGTGCGCAGGCTGCGCAGCAGCTCGAGGATCTCGGCCTGCACGGTCACGTCGAGCGCGGTGGTCGGCTCGTCGGCGATGAGCAGCACCGGGTCGCACGAGATCGCCTGCGCGATCATTGCGCGCTGCCGCTGACCGCCCGAGAGCTGGTGGGGAAACTTGTTGAACGCCGTCGTCGGGTCGGGCATCTCGACCTTCTCGAGCAGCTCGATCGCCCGCGCCTTCGCCTGCACGGGCGTCATGTCGTAGTGCGTGCGTAGCGTCTCAACTATCTGGAATCCGACCGTGTACACCGGGTTCAGGGCCGTCATGGGTTCCTGGAAGATCACGGCGATCTGCTGGCCGCGCACCGTGCGCAGCTCGCGCTTGTCGAGCTCGGAGATCTCGCGACCCAGTAGCTTGATCGAGCCCGTGACGCGCGCGGTCGGCGGCAGCAGGCCGAGCAGCGCCATCGAGCTCGACGACTTGCCCGAGCCCGACTCGCCGACGATCGCGAGCACCTCGCCACGCTTGACGCTGTAGTCCAGGCCGACCGCGGCGGGGTAGAACTCGCCGTCGACCCAGAAGTCGACGCCGAGCCCGGAGACGTCGAGAACGGTCTCGACGGCGGTGGAGGTGGAGCTGGTCACGGGAGGTCCTTCCGTGCGGTCATGATGCGGGGTTCTGCGAAGCTGGGCGCATGCGATTCCAGCCCGCGAGCTTCCGCCCCGCCTTCGGTCGAGTACTGACGATCACCATCGCGCTCATCGCGCTCGGTGCTCTGATCGGCTACGGGGTGGCGGGCGACATCGCCGGCCTGCTGCGGTCGGGCTGGTGGCTGGTGCTCCTGGCGGCCGTCACGTGGGCCCTGTACTGGATGCCCGCGGTCGAGGTGCTCGAGCACGAGGTGATCGTGCGCAACCCGCTGAGCACCTGGCACGTGCCGTGGCCGGCGATCGAGCGCATCGACACCAAGTGGGCCCTGACCCTCTTCACGCCGCACGGCAAAATCGAGGCTTGGGCGGCGCCCGCCTCGGGGCGCTTCACGGTCTTCACGCTGGGCCCGGAGGACACGCGGGTCACCGAGACCGCACGACTGGCCGGCTCGATCCGCCCCGGCGACACGCTCTCGAGTGAGAGCGGCGCTGCGGCGAACCACATTCGTCGACACTGGGAGCAGCTGCGCGACGACGGACTGCTCGACGGGCCGGTCGAGCCGGGCACCCTGCGCCGCACGCCCAACACGCGCACGATCGCGGTGCTGGCCGTGCTCGTCGCGCTGGGCCTCCTGGGGCTCGTGCTCTAGGCGCATCCGCAGCATCGCCTAGCTGTCTTTCTTCGGGTCGCGCGCCGCGTCGTAGCCGCCGCCCCGCGGGCGGGGGTCGTCGGCGTCGAAGCCGCGCAGGCCGACGCCGTCGCCCTGCATGCCGGCACCGCGGGTCGTCACCACGGTCGCGGCGCGGTCGAGGCCGCCACGGGTGCCCTTCGCGAGGGCGCGGGCGCTCGGCAGGCGCTTCTGACGCGGGTCGAACGCGTCGCGTAGGCCGTCGCCGATGAAGTTGATGCACAGCGCGATGGCGATGATGAAGACGCCCGGCCACCAGAACAGCCAGGGCCGCGTGGCGAAGGCCGACTGGTTCTCGCTGATGATCTTGCCGAGCGAGGTGTCGGGAGACTGCACGCCGTAGCCGAGGAAGCTCAGCGCCGTCTCGAGCAGGATCGCCGCCGCCATGAGGAGCGTCGTGTTGACGATGATGACGCCGATCGCGTTGGGCAGGATGTGCTTGAAGATGATGCGGCGGTCGGTCGCCCCGGCCACACGGGCCGCGTCGACGAACTCGCGCTCGCGCAGGCTCAGCACCTCGCCGCGCACCAGTCGGGCGAGGCCCGTCCAGGTGAACAGGCCGATGATGATCGCCAGCACGAAGGCGCCGAGCTTGCCGAACGCCAGGCCGAGCACCGCGCCGATGACGATGAGCGGAATCGTGATGATGACGTCGGTGAAGCGCATGAGCACCGAGTCGACCCAGCCGCGGTAGTAGCCCGAGACCGCACCGATGACCGTACCGATGGTCGTCGCGATGAGGCCGACGATGACCATGATGACGATCGACTGCTGCGTGCCGCGCATGACGACGGCGAAGATGTCGCGCCCGATCTCATCCTGGCCGAAGGGGTGGTCGCCGACGCGAACGCCCTCGCCGCCCATCCACTCGGGCACGAGGCTCAGCGTCGGCCGCCCGCCGTTCTGAGCGGTGGGAATCTCGGTCCAGGTCCACTGCCACCAGCCCGGCGTCTTGACCTGCACTCCGAACACCGAGAAGTCGAAACCGACGGCCGAGAAGGCGAGCACGACGATGACGGCGAGCGTGATCATCGAGACGACGGCGCCGCGGTGCCGGAAGAACCGCCGACGGACGATCTGGCCCTGCGAGAGGCCCTCGACCTCCTTGTTGGCGATGTTGTTCTCGGCGTCGGTGACGCCGCCGGAGGGCACGGGTGCGTTGAGGTTGCTCATCAGTTGACTCGGATTCGTGGGTCGAGAGCGGCGTAGACGAGGTCGGCGATCAGGTTGAACAGGATCGCGAGCCCGCCGACGACGAGGAAGAAGGCCATGACGGGGTTCGGATCGACCTTGTCGAGGCCGTTCTGGAAGAGCGCCCCCATGCCGGTCCAGCCGAAGACGCGCTCGGTGATGACCGCCCCGCCCACGATGCCGCCAATGTCGAAGGCGACGATCGTGGCGATGGGGATGAGGGCGTTGCGGAAGGCGTGGCGCACGACGACCGTGCGCTCCGCGAGACCCTTGGCCCGAGCGGTGCGGATGTAGTCCTGGTTCAAGACCTCGAGCAGGCTCGCGCGCGAATACCGGGTGTAGGTCGCGAACGAGATGAGGATGAGCGCGAGCGTCGGCAGTAGGAGATGCGTGTAGATGTCGACGCCCTGAACCCAGAGCGAGCCCTCGAGGTTGGGCGTGGAGGAGCCGATCGTGGCGATGGGGCGCCCGCGGATGCGGCCCGAGCTCGCGTAGTCGTCCCACACCATCATGAAGCGGTCGAGAGCGATCGCCCCCGCCGTGATGAAGCCCGTGAACGCGGCGACGCGCATGACCGGCCCCCGGTCGACGCCGCCCATGAACCAGCCGATGGCGAGGCTCACGCCGACGGAGGCGATGGCGAGAGCGACGAGCATCCACCACTCGGTGATCGAGTACGAGATGCCGAACTGGAACGGGAAGTACAGCGCGAGCCCGAGGCCCGCGACCACGAGGGCGGCATACAGAGCACGGCGGTTCTTGAGGCCGGTGATGAGCGCGGTCAGACCCACTGCGCTGCCGATGCCGATGATCGCGACACCCACGATGCTGAGGCCCGGGTAGCTGAACCAGTCGATCAGGTTCATGATCACGAGCATGCTCGCCGTCGCACCAGCCGCCACCGCGAAGGTGACGATCTTGCGCCGCAGCTCGCCCGGAATGATCGACGCCCAGAGCAGGCCCGCCGCGATCGTGAACAGCGCGATGAGCCAGACGGGCAGTTGCGGATCGTCTTCGAGGAAGTCGTTGAAACCGATGGCCACGAACTGCTTGAGCAGCACGGCTACCCAGAAGATCGGCAGCGAGAAGAAGAGGAACGAGACGAAGGTCACTGTGTAGTCGTAGCCCGAGTACTGGCGCAGGGCGGTCGTGATGCCGACGGTGAGGCCCAGGATGATCGCGACGACGGTGGCGATGGTCACCAGCTGGAGGGTCGAGCCGAGCGCCTGCTCGAGCAGGGCGTTGACGCTGCGCTGCTGAACAGTGAGGCCGAGGTCGCCCTGGAAGACCCCCCCGAGCCACAGGAAGTACCGCAGGGGAGGAATCACGTCGAGGCGCAGAAGCTTGATGCGCGACTCGATCAGCTGCTCCTTGTTCGGAGCATTGCTGGCTCGGAGGTCTTCGAGCGGGTCGCCCGACAGGGCGACAAGGTTGTACATGAGGAACGTGGCTGCGAGGAGCACGAACACGGAGGCGATGAGCCGCCGGATGACGAATGCTGCCATGGGGATGGCACCCTACCTATCTGTGGACGGTGGCTCTCAGGGCGGGGCGCTGGGGCCGCAGTGCGGCCCCAGCGCCCCTGTGCTGAGAAGGACTGACCGGAGTCAGTCGGTGGCGCTCGGCCTACCGACTAGTTGGCCTCGGTCGGCTCCCAGTCCCACGCGTTCCAGAAGATGGTCGGCGACAGCGGCCCCGGGTCCACGTTCGTCACGCGGTCGGAGAACGCGGTGACGGCCGGGAATTGGAAGATGGTCAGACCGTAGAAGTCGTCCATCAGCAGCTTGTCGATCTCGACCTGGATCTCGATCTGGCGGTCGACATCGAGCGTGACGTCGAGCTCGTCGAGCAGCGCGTCAACCTCAGGGTTGCTGTAGTAGTTGAGGTTGTTGATGCCACCCGTGCGGAAGGTCGGCGAGCTACCGGTCACACCGAGGCTCGTCGACTGCCACCCGAAGAACACCGCGTCGTACGCACCGGGCGTACCGAGCAGGCCACCCCACTCGGGGCTGCCGCAGTCTTCGATCACGAAGCCGGCCTCTGCGGCCGAAGCCTGGATGAGGGCGAACTCGTTCACGCGACGCGGGTTATTCGATGCGTACAGGATGCAGACGTTCGGAGCGGTCACGCCGGCCTCAGCGAGCAGCGTCTTGGCGCCCTCGATGTCGACGGCGGTGAAGGCGTCCATACCGTTGTTCGCGACGGTCTCGTCGTATCCGGGCGCGCCAGGGATGAAGATTTGCGAGTTGCGCACCTCAGCCTCGGGGTTGAGCGGCTTAATGAGCGTGTCGATAATCTGCTGACGCGGGATCGTCTTGAGGAAGGCCTCGCGCACGAGCGGGTTGTCGAAGGTGCCGTTCTTCGACTCGGCGAACTGCAGGTCGATGTGCTCGTAGACAGCCTCTTCGCCCGACAGCACCGTCACACCGTCGAGCGCCGCCAAAGCATCCGCCACATCGGCCGTGGCCTGTGGGCTGATGATGTCGACCTCACCGTTGGCGAGCGCCTGAACGGCGGCCAGCGGGTCGGTGATGAAGCGGATGGTGATCTCCTCGATGTTCGGGAGGTTGTCACCGCGGTAGTTCGGGTTGGCCGAGAGCGTGATCGACTGGTCGGCCACGAAGTCGGTGATCTGGTACGGACCGTTGACGACGAGCAGGTTCGCGTCTTCCTCGGCCGGCAGCTCGGTGAAGTTCCAGTCCGAGTTCCAGGTGCTCGAGATCGGGGCGAGCGCCTCGGCGTCGACGTTCTGAATGGCCTCGACGAGGGCGGTCTTCGCCTCATTGGCGTCTTCGATGCCCAGGGCGCGCTGCGCGACGACGTGCGCCGGAAGGCCCACACCGAACACGAGCTCCCAGTCGACGAAGAACTCGTCGTAGACCAGCGTGATCGACTTGCCGTCGATCTCGGGGGTCTCGGAGACGAGCTGCAGGCCCGCGCCGATCGCACCGTCAAAGTACACGACGTCAGTCGGGTACTCGTCGGTGAACTCGCCGGTCTCGGGGTCGGTGAACTCGCCCGGGTCGAAGTCGGGGGTGTTCAGCACGCCCGAGTTGGCCGCCCACGCGAGCAGGAGGTCGGCACCGTCGACGGGGGTACCGTCAGACCACTGCACGTCGTCCGCGACGGTGTACTTCACGGTCAGCGGGTCCTCCGAGATGAGCTCGTAGGTGCCGAACGACTCGTCCTTGAGGAGAGTCGGGCCGTTGTCGTAGTAGTTGAACGCGCCGCTGGTCAGGTAGACGATGTTGGCGTTCGCCGTGGCGTTGCCGAACGATGTGTTGCTGTTGTACGAGTAAAACGGCTGGTTCCACGCGACCGTGATGGAGCTTCCCTCGACGACCTCGGACTGCGGCGCTGCGCAAGCCGAGAGAACGAGAGCGCCCGCCACGATCGTGGCCGTGGTGGCCGCGAATCTGCTGATACGCAATTTTCCTCCTGTGCAAGATGGATGCGTGGCGGCACGTTTTCCGAGCGCGGCGTCACGCGTGTTGGGTATGACCCTAGAGACCCTGAGAGACCCCCGGCAAACTGTAGGCCGTTTCGTTACACACCAGTAACGCTCGCGCAGTTTTGACCGCCATTTCGCAGCAATCTTGCGTGAATGGGCGCACTTTACGCAGAATTTGTGCACACAGCCGCCGCTTGTCGACCGTCAACGCAGGATCTGCGGCGTCGGGCACTCGGCCCTGGCCCAGCGCGCTGTGGGGGTGCGCTAAAGAGCCATGGGTATTCGACGCTGTCGTTGCTGGTTGTGCACAAGGTGTGGTCGGCGCAGCGAGAATGGAGCAGTGACCCGACGACCGGACGCCCCGCTCGACCCCGACCACCCGCACGATGCTCAGCGCGGCGCGCCGCCCGGCGACCGGGGCATCCGCATCGAGATCCTGATCGTGCTCGGCTTGTCGCTCGGGGCGAGCGCCGTGTACTCGCTCGTGGCGATCGCCAACCGACTGACGCGCGATGTTCCGCTCGGCGAACAGACGGCGACGCTCAACCCACCGCGCGATCAGCGCGAGATCTTCGACCTCATTTACCAACTACTGGGCATCTTCTTCGATCTCGTGCCCGTGGCACTCGTGGCCTTCCTGCTCTGGAACTCGGCTCGCCCGCACCTAGCCCGCCTCGGCATCGACGGCACCCGGCCTTGGCGCGACACCCGCGACGGCGTCGGACTCGCGCTCGTGATCGGCATCCCCGGCCTTGCACTGTACTTCGTGGGGCGCGCACTCGGCATTACCGTGACCGTCGTGCCGACCGCGCTCGACGAGCAGTGGTGGACGATTCCGGTGCTCATTCTCTCCGCCCTGCGGGCGGGCGTGACCGAGGAGGTCATCGTCGTTGGCTACCTGTTCGCGCGCCTGCGCGAGCTGCGCTGGGGGCCGTGGACGATCATCCTGACGAGCGCGCTCCTCCGGGGGACCTACCACCTGTACCAGGGCCTTGGGGCCTTCGTCGGCAACTTCGCGATGGGCCTGCTGTTCGGCTGGCTGTACACGCGCTACGGCCGAGTTTTGCCTCTCGTCATCGCGCACACGATCATCAATTCTGTGGTGTTTGTTGGCTACCCCTGGGCCGCGGCGGCGTTCCCGGGGCTGCTCACCCCGATGCCCGCGCCGAGCCTCTCGCCGACCCCCTAGGCGAACGCGCTAATCGGAGGACAGGCGCAGACGAGGTTGCGGTCGCCGTATGCCTGGTCGACGCGGCGGACCGGCGGCCAGTACTTCGCCGTGCGGTCGCCCGCCGAGGGGTAGACGGCGAGCTCACGCGAGTAGGCGTGCTCCCACTCCCCCGCGATGACGCTCTCCGCCGTGTGCGGCGCGTTCACGAGCGGGTTGTCGTCGGCCGGCCACTCACCGGCGGCGACCGCGTCGGCCTCGAGGCGGATGGCGATCATGGCCTGGATGAATCGCTCGAGCTCGGCGAGGTCTTCCGACTCGGTCGGCTCGATCATGAGCGTGCCCGTGACCGGGAACGACATGGTCGGCGCGTGGAAGCCGTAGTCCATGAGGCGCTTGGCGACATCGTCGTTGCCGATGCCCGTCGCCTCTTTGAGCGGCCGCAGGTCGAGGATGCATTCGTGCGCCACGAGCCCGTTCTCGCCCGCGTACAGCACCGGGTAGTGGTCGCGCAGACGCAGGGCGACGTAGTTGGCCGCGAGCACGGCGTTGGCCGTGGCATCCGTGAGCCCCTGGGCCCCCATCATGCGCGCGTAGGCCCACGAGATCGGCAGGATGCTCACCGAGCCGTAGGGTGCCGCCGAGACGGGCGCGCCGCGGTGCTCGACGGTTCCGGCGTGGCCGGTCGTGTGGTCGAACGGCGGGTGCTGGTGCATCTGAGCGAGCGGATGCCCGGGCAGGAACTCGGCGAGATGCGCCTTGGCCGCCACGGGGCCGACGCCGGGCCCGCCGCCGCCGTGCGGGATGCAGAAGGTCTTGTGCAGGTTGAGGTGGCTGACGTCTCCGCCGATGTCGCCGTAGCGCGCGTAGCCGAGCAGCGCGTTGAGGTTGGCGCCGTCGATGTAGACCTGGCCGCCCGCCTCGTGCACAGCCGCCGTGACCTCCATGACCTCGTGCTCGTAGACGCCGTGCGTCGAGGGGTAGGTGATCATGAGGGCCGCGAGCTCGTCGCGGTGCTCGGCGATCTTGGCGCGCAGGTCGGCGAGGTCGACGTCGCCCGTCTCGGTCGTGGCGATGACGACGACGCGCATCCCCGCCAGCACGGCGCTCGCCGCGTTCGTACCGTGCGCGCTCGAGGGGATGAGGCAGACCGTGCGGTGCGCGTCGCCGCGCGAGCGGTGGTAGCCGCGGATCGCGAGCAGGCCCGCGAGCTCGCCCTGCGAGCCCGCGTTGGGCTGCAGCGACACGGCGTCGTAGCCGGTGAGCTCGGCGAGCCAGGTCTCGAGGTGTCCGATCATAACGAGCGTGCCCTGCACGTCGTCGAGCGGCGCGAAGGGGTGCAGCGCGCTGAACTCGGGCCACGTGACGGCCGCCATCTCGGTCGCCGCGTTGAGCTTCATCGTGCACGAGCCGAGCGGGATCATGCCGCGGTCGAGCGCGTAGTCGCGGTCGGCGAGGCGCTTGAGGTAGCGCATCATCGCGGTCTCGCTGCGGTGCACGTGGAAGACCGGGTGCGTCATGTACTCGGATGCCCGGCGCAGGCCCTCGGGCAGGTGCGGGGTGAGGCTCACGCCCCATCCATCGCTCAGGCCGAACACGGCAGCGAGGTCGGCGGCCAGGCCGTCGGTGGCTCGGGAGAACCCGATGCCGCTCGCGGCCGTCACCTCGTCGAAGCTGAAGCGCACGGTGTCGGCGTCGACCTGCCACAGCAGCAGGTCGCGCTCGCGCGCGGTCTCGACGAGCTCGGCCGCACGGCCCGGTACGCGCACTTCGAGGGTGTCGAAGAAGTCGGCGTGCGCGACCTCGATGCCCGCGGCGTGCAGGCGGGCGGCGAAGCCGGCGGCCTGCGCGTGCACGCCCTCGGCGATGCGGCGCAACCCGTCGGGCCCGTGGTACACGCCGAACATCGACGCCATGACGGCGAGCAGCACCTGGGCGGTGCAGATGTTCGAGGTGGCCTTGTCGCGGCGGATGTGCTGCTCGCGCGTCTGCAGGGTGAGGCGGTAGGCGGGGCGGCCGTCGGCGTCTTTCGAGACGCCGACGAGACGGCCCGGCATCTGCCGCTCGAGGCCTTCGCGAACGGCGAGGTAGCCCGCGTGCGGTCCGCCGAAGCCCATGGGCACGCCGAAGCGCTGCGTCGTGCCGACGGCGACGTCGGCGCCGAGCTCGCCGGGGCTTGTGATGAGGGTGAGCGCGAGCAGGTCGGCGGCGACGATCGCGAGGCCGCCGCGCTCCTTGACGCGGGCGATGACCGCCGACGGGTCCCAGATGCGACCCGACGCCGCCGGGTACTGCACGAAGACGCCGAAGGCCTCGGGCAGCTCGGCCGGGTCGGTGTCGGCGAGCGGCAGGAAGCGCAGCTCGAGGCCCACGGCCTCGGCACGCCCCTCGAGCACGGCGCGCGTCTGGGCGAGGATGTCGCTGTCGACGAGGAACAGGTTCGAGGCCGACCCCGAGGCCCGGCGCGCGAGCAGCATGCCCTCGACGACGGCCGTGGCCTCGTCGAGCATCGAGGCGTTGGCCGTGTGCAACCCCGCGAGCTCGCTCACCATCGTCTGGAAGTTGAGCAGCGCCTCGAGGCGCCCCTGCGAGATCTCGGGCTGGTACGGCGTGTAGGCCGTGTACCAGCTCGGGTTCTCGAGCACGTTGCGCTGAATGACGGCGGGCGTCACCGTGCCGTAGTACCCCTGCCCGATCATGCTGCGCCGCACCCGGTTGTGCACGGCCAGGGCGCGCAGCTCGGCGAGCGCCTCGGCCTCGGTCGCGGGCGTGGGCAGGCTGCGCAGCGGGGCCGACTGCCGGATCGCGGTCGGCACCGCAGCATCCATCAGGGCGTCGAGCGAGGCGTAGCCGAGCGCGTCGAGCATGAGCTGGCGGGCGTCGGCGTCGATGCCGATGTGACGGTCGACGAAGGGGATGCTCACAGAAGGTCTCTCTCTATGCCGGTGCGGTCGGGGCTGAGGGGGTCGTGCTACTCGCCGATGAGGGCACGGTACTCGTCGGCGCTCAGCAGGGCCGGGGTGCTCGAGACGCGCACCTTCACGAGCCAGCCGTCGCCGTAGGGGTCGGAGTTGATGGTCTCGGGCGCGTCGACGACGGCGCCGTTGGCCTCGACGACCTCGCCGTCGAGCGGGGCGTAGAGCTCGCCGACCGACTTGGTCGACTCGACCTCGCCGACGATCGAGCCCGCGGCGAGCGCCGCTCCGACCTTCGGCAGGTCGACGTAGACGACGTCGCCCAGGGCGTCGGCGGCGTACTGCGTGATGCCCACGGTGGCGACGTCGCCCTCGAGGCGCACCCACTCGTGCTCGGCGGTGTACTGCAGGTCGGGGGGAACGGCGC
>CAYPND010000020.1:0-38394 GCA_964412175.1 uncultured Microbacteriaceae bacterium
GGTGGCGTCCCCTGGGGTGGTGTAATTCTCGGCTGACGAGCGTCGCATGGTCGACGTGGTGAGCCATCGTGCGATGGTCAGTGAGAACTGTCTAGGAATCTCACGAAAGGACACACACGCACGATGGCTCTTGACCAGTCTGCCCTCCTCGAGCTGCTCGGGGAACTGAAACTCACCGACGTCACCGACCGAATCCGGGTTGCAACCGAGACGCTCTATCAGGAGCTGATCGACGCGGAAGCGGCCGCGTTCATCGGTGCCGCCCCGTTCGAACGCACGCCGGTCCGAACGACTCAACGCAACGGCACCCGCCCGCGCACTCTCACGACCACTGCGGGTGAGTTGGAGTTACGGATCCCGAAGTTGCGGCAGGGGTCGTTCTTCCCGTCGCTTTTGGAGCGTCGCCGTAGGGTCGATCAGGCGCTGTTCGCGGTCGTGATGGAGGCCTACGTTCACGGCGTCTCGACCCGCAAGGTCGACGACTTAGTGAAAGCGCTCGGCGCTGACACCGGCATCAGCAAGTCGGAGGTTTCGCGGATCTGCGGCAACCTCGACGAGGACGTCGCCGCTTTCCGCGACCGCCCGCTGGCCGATCAGGCCTACCCGTATGTGTTTCTTGACGCGACCTATTGCAAAGCCCGCCTCGGCCGGCGGGTGGTCTCACAAGCCGTCGTCGTCGCGGTCGGCGTCGCCGCTGACGGCCGCAGGGAAGTGCTCGGCTTCGAGGTGGGAGACACCGAATCGCAGCCGTTCTGGACCACCTTCCTGCGCTCGTTGAAGGCCCGCGGGCTTGGTGGGGTGAAGCTGGTCATCTCCGACGCTCACAGCGGCCTGATCGCCGCGATCGAGACCGTCTTCCAAGGCTCCAGCTGGCAGCGATGCAGAGTCCACTTCATGCGCAATGTCCTGGCGAACGTGCAGAAGACCGCCGGCCCCATGGTCGCCTCGATCATCCGCACGATTTTCGCCCAACCCGACGCGGTGCACGTCAGCACCCAGTTCGAGGAGGTCGTGCGCATGCTCACTCGCTCCCACCCGAAGATCGCTGACATGCTCGAGGCGGCCCGCGACGACCTGCTGGCCTTCACCGCGTTCCCGCCTGCGCATTGGCGGCAGATCTGGTCGACCAATCCGCTGGAGCGGGTCAACAAAGAGATCAAACGCCGCACCGACGTCGTGGGGACCTTCCCGAATCCGGCCGCGCTGCTGCGCCTGGCCGGGCACGTGTTGATCGAGCAGCACGACGAATGGGACGGCGCCGACCGCCGCTACTTCTCCGAGCACTCCATGAAGCTCCTCGACGTGAAAGAAGAGGAGGTGGCGATCCCGGGACTGAGCGCGGCATAATCGCCAGAAGCTGATCCCGCACGGTGTTGAGAAACTCCACCACTCAGCGGGACGTCACCTCCAAACCGCGACTACTTGGAAACACCAATATTGTCGGCACGACTGATTCGTTGTACGTTCCGTCGTCCCGAAACTGTGAACTCCTAGCCAGCTTTCATTACAGGAATAGCTGAGTGTCCGGAATGGTCGTGGGACATGCAATGGGAATCTCGTTGTCGGTTGGCACCTATCGTTCGCGGTTGAACGCCGCCGGCCTTGAGACGACCGGGGTTAGATTCATCTCAGAATCGATCGTTTTCGAGACACTCAGTACCCCCGCGATGCATTGGTGATACGCAAGCAGTAGATCCTGCAAATCCGCACGCTGGCTGATCTGCAAACCTGCTCCTCAACAACAGGGCGTAGGAGCGGGCTCGACGACTTAGCTTGAAGCTCCTGCCCGCTCCAGCACGAGCTCCCTGACGCGCGCCGCATCGGCCTTGCCGCCCATCGACTTCATGACGGCACCGATCACGGCCCCGGCCGCCTTCATTTTGCCCTCGCGGATCTTCTCGAGAACATCCGGTTGCGCCGCGAGCGCCGCGTCGGTCGCCGCGATGAGGGCGCCGTCGTCGGAGACGACCTGCAGGCCGCGCGACTCCACCACCGAAGCAGGGCTGCCCTCCCCCGCGATGACTCCCTCGACGACCTGACGCGCCAGACGGTCAGTTAGGGCACCGGAGTCGACGAGGGCGACGATGGCCGCGACATCCGCCGGCGTGATCAAGGCGGCGGGCTCGGCGTTCTGGGTGTTGGCGATGCGGGTGATCTCGCCCGTCCACCACTTGCGGGCCTGCTGGGGGGCGGCTCCGGCGGCGACCGTCTCGTCGACCTCGACCAGGAGGCCCGAGTTGACGACATCGCGGAACTCGAGGCTGCTGAATCAGAGCCGGGGCAGGAACCACCGATAGCCGGTCGGGCTCGTTCGGTCAGAGCTTGGTGTACACCTCGCGCCGGTGCGCCACTTCAACGATGAGAATCAGAATCTGGTCATCGTCGATGTTCGTGAGAATTCGATAGTCGCCCACTCGATAGCGCCAGAATTCTTCGTTCACCAGCTTCTTGCCGAGCGAGCGCGGGTTCTCGAGGCGTGCCAGCTTCTGCTCGAGAAAACTACGGATGCGCCTCGCCGCCACCGCATCCAGTTTCTCGACCTGCTTTGCTGCCCGTGGAGTGAACCTGATTGCGTAGCTCACACCGGCCAGTTCACGTCGTCAAGATCGATGGCGTCGTCGTTGGACTGCGTGAACTCGTCTAGAGCGTCTTTCGCCAGAAGGTAGTCTTCGTTCTCGTCGAGATACTGGGTCAGTGCTTCGGTCGCGTAGAAGGTCTTCGAGCGTCCGGTACGCGACGACAAGTACTGCAGACGGCGCTCGGTCTGCTCGTCAACGCGGAGATTGATTTGCGGCATGGGGACCCCCTCAAGGTGCTATACAAATATAGCAGGATCTCGTGCTCGTGGCGCTGACGGTGCGCGTTGCCTACGCCTGTGCCCGCTCCAGCACCAGCTCGCGCACGCGGGCCGCATCGGCCTTGCCGCCCATCGACTTCATAACCGCACCGATCACGGCCCCGGCCGCCTGCACTTTGCCCTCGCGGATCTTCTCGAGAACATCCGGCTGCGCCGCGAGAGCCGCGTCGATGGCCGCGATAAGCGCTCCGTCGTCGGAGACGACCTGCAGGCCGCGCGACTCCACCACCGAAGCTGGGCTGCCTTCCCCCGCGATGACACCTTCGACGACCTGACGCGCAAGACGGTCGGTCAGGGCACCGGAGTCGACGAGGGCGACGATGGCCGCGACATCCGTCGGCGAAATCAGGGCGGCGG
Source organism: uncultured Microbacteriaceae bacterium (assembly GCA_964412175.1). GTDB lineage: Bacteria > Actinomycetota > Actinomycetes > Actinomycetales > Microbacteriaceae > Microcella. Next base: position 3,215 of record CAYPND010000020.1, read on the forward strand.
GCTCGGAGTTCTGGGCGTTGGCGATGCGGGCGATCTCGCCCGTCCACCACTTGCGGGCCTGCTGGGGGGCGGCTCCGGCGGCGACCGTCTCGTCGACCTCGACGAGCAGCCCCGAGTTGACGACGTCGCGGAACTCGAGGTCGGCGAAGCCCCACTCCTCCTTCAGGCGGCGTCGGCGGGCGGCCGGGGCCTCCGGCAGAGCATCCCGAAGTTGCTGCACCAAGGAAGGCGCAGGAACCACCGGCAGCAGGTCGGGCTCGGGGAAGTAGCGGTAGTCGTCGGCGTCGCTCTTGACGCGACCGGGTGAGGTGGTGCCGGTGTCTTCGTGCCAGTGGCGGGTCTCTTGCGTGATGGTTCCGCCCGCGGCGAGGATCGCGGCCTGGCGCTGAATCTCGTAACGGATGGCGCGCTCGACCGACCGGAAGGAGTTGACGTTCTTCGTCTCGGTGCGGGTGCCGAGCTTCTCCTGCCCGCGCGGACGCAGCGAGACGTTGGCGTCGCAGCGCAGGTTGCCGCGTTCCATGCGGGCCTCGCTGATGCCGAGGGCGCGCGCGATGTCGCGGATGAGCGAGACGTACGCGGCCCCCAGCGCGGGCGCGTCGGCCTCGGCGCCGATGATCGGCTTCGTCACGATCTCGACGAGCGGAACCCCCGCGCGGTTGTAGTCGACGAGCGAGAACTCGGCGCCCTGGATGCGGCCCGTCGACCCGCCGACGTGCGTCAGCTTGCCGGCGTCTTCCTCCATGTGGGCGCGCTCGATGGGCACCGTGAACAGGCGGCCGTCGGGCAGCTCGACCTCGACCTCGCCCTCGAAGGCGATCGGCTCGTCGTACTGGCTGATCTGGTAGTTCTTCGGAGTATCGGGGTAGAAGTAGTTCTTGCGGCTGAACGTGCTGCTCTCGGCGATCTGGCAGCCGAGCGCGAGGCCCAACGAGATCGCGTAGGTCACGGCCTGCTCGTTCACGACCGGCAGGCTGCCCGGCAGGCCGAGGCAGACCGGCGTGATCGCGGTGTTCGGCTCGGTGATTTTGTTCTCACTGAAAGCCGGGTTGGGCGCGTCTGAGAACATCTTCGTCTTCGTGCTCAGCTCGACGTGCACCTCGAAGCCGAGCACGGGCTCGAAGAGTTCCAGGGCCTTGTCGAAGTCCATGAGTTCCGCGCGCGCCATGAGGCAATCCTACGGGCGTTGCGGGTGGGCTCCGGATGCTCGCGCGCGGTCGCGGGAGGCCCCGAGCATCCACCCCGTCAGGTCGACGACGGCGTGCAAGGCGATGAGCAGAATCGCCGCGGCGGCGGGCCAATCGAGGCTCGCGATGAGCACGATGCCCAGGATGACGCTCACGTGCAGCACGATCATGCGGGGGTAGGCGCTGAGCATGAGGCGCTGCCCGCGCCGCTCGGGCAGGGGCCCGAAGCGGGCAGCGAGCACTTGCGCCGTGCCGCCGACGAGCCAGACCGCGAGGGCGCTGAGCCAGTTGACGGGGCTCGGCTCTGACATGGCCGGCAGGAAGACGCCCGCGACGAGCAGCAGCACGAAGACGCCGTGCACGAGCGTGAAGACCCCGTAGTGCAGGGCGAAGAAGCCCGCGAGGGCGCGCCCGGCGCCGGGGCCGCGCATCAGCCGACCGTTGACGCGCAGCTCGCCGATGTGCGCGGGGTCGTCGCCTCCCGGGGCGTCGGCCGACCTCAGCATCATGATGACCATCGCCACCCCGAGGCTGATGTTCTCGAGCCAGTAGAGCAGCACGATCTCGCGCCAGTCCCATCCGAGCAGCAGCACACCGACGAGCGGCAGCGCGGTGTAGGCGAGCAGGGTGAGCAGGCGGGTGGGCATCGTGGGGTGATTCTTACAGGGTGGGGGATGCTCTGTCTCGGGGGTTCTCGCGGGGGCTCGGGTCGGCGGCCCCGTTGTGAGCGCCGCCCGCCCGACCACCCGCGCCGCCCGCCCGAGTCGCCGTGCCCGGTAGTCGGCGAACCCCCGCCCCTCCTCCACAGGGCGCCCCGCGAAAATCTTGTCCACGAGTTGTGCTCAACATCTGTACACCGGTTCTATGGTGCGAGAGAATGAAGCATGGCTCATTCGAACATCGCGACGCTCGCCCCTCCGGGTGCTGACGCGATGTTTGACGTGCCCGCGCTCGGGCTCTTCGCGGGGGCGGTCGTCGGCCACCTCGCTGATGACGCGCTGCTCGACCTGCAGTCTCGACTCGCCGAACTGCGGCGCCGCACTGAGACCAACCTCGCGGTCCTCGCCGACGAGATCGCCCGGCGCTCGCACCACTCGCTCGGGCACGACGGGCTCGCGCAGCGGCTCGGCAGCCGCACTCCGCAGGCTCTCGTTCAGCACCTCACCGGAACAAGCGCGCGCGACGCCGCCGCCCTCGTGCGCATGGGGTCGATGCTGGGGGCGATGCCTGGGTCGATGCCGGAGGCGGTCGGCTCCGCCGGGTCGACCGGCGTGACCAGCACCGCCGAAGCCGAGGCTGTCGCACCTCCCACTGCGTCCGCGTCCCCCTGGCTCGACCCGGTGGCGTCGGCCGTCGGCGAGGCCCGGCTGAGCGTCGAGGCCGGCGACGCCATCGCCCGGGCGCTCGGCCAACCCGACGTGCACGTCACCGCCGCTCAGCTCGGGGCCACCGCCGCGCAACTCGTCGCCGAAGCGACCGTGCTCACGCTTGAGCAGCTCGCCGTGCGGGCCCGCAACGCCCGGGCCCTGCTCGACCTCGACGGGCAGCCCGAGGTCGTCGCCGAACGGGAGCAGGCACTGCGCGACCGGCGATACCTGTACCTCAGCCGCCAGGCCGACGGCATGACCCGACTGAGCGGGCTGCTCGACCCCGAGTCGGCCGCCCTCGTGCGCGACGCAGTCGATGGCGCCACCTCTCCGCGCCGCGGCGGCCCGCGGTTCGTGAGCCCCGGCGAGCGCGAGCGCGCCGAGCGCATCGTGCGCGACACCCGCACGACCGAGCAGCTCGCGCTCGACGCCCTCGTCGAGCTCATCCGCATCGGCGGCGAGGTCGCCCCGACCGAGATCATCGGCACACGTTCCCCCGCCGTGCAGGTCATCGTCGCCGAGCGCGACCTGCGCACCGGCCGCGGCCTTGCCCGCATCGAGGGCCAGACCGAGCCCGTGAGCATCGCGACGGCCGACCGGCACGGATGCTCCGCCGGCGTCATCCCCATCGTCATCGACCCTCGGGGCGATGTCGTCGCGCTTGGCCGCGAGACGCGCCTCTACACCCGACGCCAGCGGGTTGCCCTCGCCGCCCGTGACGGAGGCTGCCGGTTCCCCGGCTGCGACCGGCCACCCTCCTGGACGGAAGCGCACCACATCGTCCCCTGGTCAGAGGGTGGGGCGACCGACCTCTCGCACGGCGTGCTGCTCTGCCGACACCATCATCTTCTGCTGCACAACAACGCCTGGCGGTTCGAGCGCGGTGCGGGGGTCGAGCGCGAGTTGGTCCTCATCCCGCCCCGGTCGATCGATCCCGAGCAGAGACCGATTCCCGCCCCGAGCAAGAGCACGCTCATCGAACGCGAGCACGCACTCGCGGGCGCACGCTGAGCAGCACAGGGTCACACCCTCGCCGTCGCGGGCGCGAGGCCCAACGGGCGCAGGGGTCTCGCGGGCCCTGTGTCGAACCGGCACAGACTCGGGGCCGCTACGCCGTCGGCAGCTCTGGAGCCTTAGCCCAGAGCGGCCCACCCCACTGCGCCTCGAGCAGCTGCTCGATCGCGGCCCCCGCGGTGTAGAGCCGCGCATCCTGCCGCGCCGGTGCCATGATCTGCAGCCCGACGGGCAGCCCGTCCTCCGGCGCGAGCCCCATCGGCAGACCCATTCCGGGCACGCCCGCCAGGTTCGCCGGAATCGTCGTCACGTCGTTGAGGTACATCGCCAACGGGTCAGCCAGCTTCTCTCCGAACCGGAACGCCGTCGTCGGCGCACTCGGCGACACCAGGATGTCGGCCTGCTCGAAGCACGCCGCAAAATCGCGCTGAATGAGCGTGCGCACCTTCTGCGCACTGCCGTAGTAGGCGTCGTAGTAGCCCGCCGACAGCGCGTACGTTCCCAGAGTGATGCGCCGTTTCACCTCGGGCCCGAACCCGACCTCGCGCGTCGCGCCCATGACGTCTTCGACCGTTCCCCCCGGCACCTCGGTGCGCAGACCGAACCGCACCGAATCGAACTTCGCCAGATTGCTCGACGCCTCTGCCGGCAAAATCAGGTAGTAGGCCGCGACCGCGTACTCGAAGTGCGGCGCACTGACCTCGACGATCTCGGCACCCGCCGCCGCCATGAGCTCGAGCGTTTCGTGATAGACCGACTTGACGCCCGCCTGGAATCCCTCACCCTCGAGCTGCCGCACGACACCGACGCGCACACCCGTGAGCGCGTCACCCGTCTGTCCGGCCCGAGCAGCCGCGGCCATCGACGGCCATGCGTCGGGGATGCTCGTCGCATCGCGCGGATCATGCCCGCCGATCACGTCGTGCACGAGCGCAGCATCCAGCACCGAGCGCGACACCGGCCCGACCTGGTCGAGTGACGACGCAAGCGCGATCGCGCCGTACCGGCTCACGCCGCCGTAGGTGGGCTTGACGCCGACCGAGCCCGTGACCGCGGCCGGCTGACGGATGCTGCCCCCCGTGTCGCTGCCGAGCGCGACGGGCGCCTCGAAGGCCGCAACCGCCGCGGCCGAGCCGCCGCCCGAACCGCCGGGGATGCGCGTGAGATCCCAGGGGTTCTTCGTCGGCCCGTAGGCCGAGTGCTCGGTCGAGCTACCCATCGCGAACTCGTCCATGTTGGTCTTGCCGAGCGGGATCATGCGCGCGGCCCGCAGGCGCGCGACGACCGTCGCGTCGTAGGGCGGGATCCAGCCCTCGAGGATGCGCGAGCCCGAGGTCGACGGCATGTCGAGCGTGCACAGCACGTCTTTGATCGCGATCGGCACACCGGCGAGCGCGGGGAGCGTCATGCCGGCAGCACGGTCGGCGTCGACCTGCGCGGCCGTCTCGAGCGCCGCGGCGTTGATGTGCAGGAAGGCGCGCACGTCGCCGTCGACCGCGGCGATGCGATCGAGGTGCGCGCGCGTGACCTCGACGCTCGAGATCTCGCCCGCGGCGAGGTGGGCGGCGAGATCGGCGGCCGAGGTGCGCGTGAGGTCGGTGGAGGATCCGGTGCCGGAGGAGCCGGCGGCCGACGCGGCGGCGCCGGAGCCTGCAGCGGACGCGGCGCTCACTGCTCCTCCCCCAGGATCGCCGTGACGCGGAAGCGGCTGCCGTCGTGGTCGGGCGCCCCGGCGAGCGCCTCGTCGGTCGTGAGGGTGACCCCCGGCTCGTCGGCACGCAGCCCACCCGTGAGCGGAATCGGGTGGCTCGTCGCCGGCACGTCGGGAGTCGCGACCTCTTGCACCTTCGCGACCGAGTCGATGATCGTGCCGAGCTCGCCCGTGAGCTGCTCGATCTCGGCGTCGGTGAGCGCGATGCGCGCCAGCGAGGCCAGGTGCGCGACGCGCTCGGGCGTGATCTCAGACATGGTGCCTCTCAGACATCGGGCCGCTCAGACATAGTGCTCCCGGGCGACATAACCGGGGATGCGACCAGTCTAGAGCGGGCGACACTCGCTCTCGCCGAGCAGGGTGCTCGCGCTCGCGCTCACGCGCAGCACGACGAGCTCGCCCTCGGCGCTCTCACCCTTGACCTCGATGACGTCGCTGATGTCGGTGCGCGTCACGCGCATCCCGGCTGCTTTCCAGGCGTCCTCGACGCGGTCGGCGGCCGTCGAGACGGATGCTGGCGCATCGCCCACGCGCAGAGCCGGATACCGTTCGCCCGGGATCCAGAGCGGGATGATGCACTCGCGCGGCGTGGGGTCGTCGCGCACATCCCAGTCGCCCCCGACGAGGTCTTGCGCCTCGTCGAGCACCGTCATGAAGCGATCACGAGCCTCGAGATCGGTGACGGGGGTCGGATCCTGCACCGCGCATCCGGCGAGCGCCACGAAGCCGACGGCGACGATGACCACGATGGCGACGCGTCGGTGTGAGCGCGAGAACATGCGCCCAGGCTAGCCGTGGCCGACGTCGCGCGTGTGGCCGTGCCCCGCTGGGGCCCCCAACGAGCAGGAGCGCGAGGCGCTCACAGCAGTAGCGCGAGCGTGCGACCCGCATCGCGCTGCGAACCGTCGGTGACGAGCTCACCCTTGTCGATGCCGATGAGGGCGAGGTTGCGCATCGACTCGGTGCCGGGGCTCCAGTACTCGTTGTGCCCTATCGACCCCGCGAGCACACGGTTGGTGATGACATCGACTGTTCCGGCGACGCTCATCACGCGCGCCCCGAATTCGGCCGCGCCAGGGTCGGAGCCGAAGAACGAACTGTTCGGAATCGGATCCCACGCCGCCTCGCCGACAAACACGTCGCCGCGAACGTTGAGGTCGTCGACGCTCGTCGCGGGAGCTCCGGGCGAGCCGATCATCGCGAACGCGTCGACGGTTGTGCTCTCAGAGAGAGCGAGCATCGCGGCGGTCGAGCCGTACGAGTGAGCGAGCAAAGAAATGTAGGGCTGGTTCGTGCCGCGCGTGGTCTGCAGGCCGTCGATCGCGCTCGCGATCGCATCCCGCCCCTCATAGGCGAGGTCGAGGCTACCGACGTTGAGCAGGTGAGGGGTCTGATAGCCGATCCACGCGACGGTCGCGACCGTTTCGACCTCGTCGCTCGCGCCCGCCTCGGCGAGTAGCGAAAGCCATGACACCTGCTCGTCGTAGAGGCGCGCCGCCGTGTCAGTCCACTCGACGACGTTGCCGCCGACCGTGATGAACATGCCCGGCAGGAGGTAGCTGACGTAGTCGGCCGTGTCGAGGTCGCCGAGCACGATCGCAACCTTGCCCTCGTCGTACGTGTCGAGCTGCAGCAGGGATCGCGGCGGGTTGGCTGTGGCCGGGCCGAGCGCGTCGGCGATGGCGTAGAGCATCTGTAGACGCTGAAGGTTCTGCGTCGCGAGCGCTCTACCCTCTCGCGAGCTCTCGAGCTCAAGCTCGCGGATCGTCGAGCGCAGAACGTCGCGATTCGCCTCGTTGCGCACCGCGACGGGGATGCCGTCGAGGTTGCCCACGAGCTCGGGCGCGGTGCTCACGATCGAGCGCTGCGCCGTGACATCAAGACCTGCCCACCAGCCGCTCACCTGCGGGGCGCCGGGGGGAGCCGCCAGAAGTTCGGAGAGGCGTCGGGGGTTCGACTCTACGAATTCGGCCACCGCGAGCGGGGGCATAGCGGTGAGAGCACGCAGCAGTGGTGCACCGGTGAGAGTCGCGATGCTCGACGCCGATAGGGGGGTGGCGGGAGCAGTGGCGGCGGCACCCTGCTGGACGCTGGTGGGCAGGTCGATGTCCCGCGTCTCCGCGGGGGTCGTGAGGATCGAGATGGGGCTTGCCGGTTCGTTTTCGAGCGCGACGGGCGGCCCCGCCACCGTGGCTACGGTGAGCGAGGCAATCAGTACCGCTGTCGCGTCGAACAGCACTGCCGGAATCCCCTTTGGTGCCGGTGTTCCGGGCTTCCCCCGAGACGGTGCCACCAGCGTTTTTCTATGCTAAGCGAAAAATGTCCCCTTTTGGGGGGGTGCACCGAACATTCTTCTCAACCGACGTCCAGGCGTTACACCGGTGTCACAATGCGTCGCACGGCTCAGAGAGCGCCGGTACCGACGTCGGGCAACGCTTCGGGCCCCTCTCGCACGAGAATGGCGAACTGGGCGGCGTCGATGATGCGCAACCCGAGCTCTTCGGCCTTGGCGAGCTTCGAGCCCGCACCGGGGCCGGCAGCCACGAAATCGGTCTTCTTCGAGACGCTACTGGCGGCTTTGCCGCCCGCCGCGATGATCGCCTCCTGGGCGCCCTCACGCGTGAATCCTTCGAGCGATCCGGTCGCGACGACCGTCAGGCCCGCGAGCACTCCGCCCGCGGCGGCAGCCGCGCCCGGGCCGGCGTGGCCGGGGGTCGCGAACTGCACGCCCGCCGCCGCCCAGCGGTCGACGATCTCGACATGCCAGTCGACGGTGAACCAGTCGCGCACGGCCTCGGCGATGATCGCGCCGACGCCGTCGACCGCCGCGAGCTCGTCGAGGCTCGCGGCGCGGATGGCGTCGAGCGAGCCGAACCAGTCGGCGAGCGCACGAGCTGCGACCGGCCCGACGTGCCGGATGTTGAGCGACACGAGTAGGCGCCACAGCGGCTTGGTTCTCGCCTTCTCGAGCTCGTCGAGCAGTTGCAGGGCGAGCGCGCTCGGCACGACGACCGGCTGACGACGGATACCCCGCGCACGGATCTCGGCGGGCTCCAGACCCTCGGCCTCGGCCGGGTACTGCCGCTCGACCCGCCGGAAGGGTGACCGGCGCTTCGCCTCGCCGTCGCCGTCGAGTTTCGGCAGACCGGTCTCGGCGTCGCGCACGATGACCTCGATGGGGAGCAGCTGCTCGACGGTGAGCTCGAAGAGGCCGGCCTCGGTGACGAGGGGCGGAGCATCCGGAACCTCGGGCTGCGTGAGCGCCGCGGCGCTGATCTCGCCGAGGCCCTCGATGTCGAGGGCTCCCCGGCTGCCGATGTGCTCGACGCGACCGCGCACCTGGGCGGGGCAGCTGCGGGCGTTGGGGCAGCGCAGATCGATGTCGCCCTCTTTCGCGGGGGCGAGCGGGGTGCCGCACTCGGGGCAGTTCGCGGGCATGACGAACTCGCGCTCCGTGCCGTCGCGCAGCTCGACGACCGGGCCGAGCACTTCGGGGATCACGTCGCCGGCCTTGCGCAGCACGACGGTGTCGCCGATGAGCACGCCCTTGGCTTTCACGACATCCTGGTTGTGCAGGGTCGCCTGGCGCACCTCGCTGCCCGCGACGCGCACCTTCTCCATGACGGCGAACGGGGTCGCGCGACCCGTGCGACCGACGCTGACGACGATGTCAAGCAGGCGCGTGTTCACCTGCTCGGGCGGGTACTTGTAGGCGATCGCCCAGCGCGGGGCGCGGCTCGTGGCACCAAGTTCGCCGTGCAGCGCCAGCTCGTCGACCTTGACGACGACGCCGTCGATCTCGTGCTCGACGGCGTGCCGGTGCTCGCCGTGGAAGGCGATGAACTCCGCAGCATCAGCAGCGCTGTCGTGCACGCGGAAGTGACTGCTGATCGGCAGACCCCAGCGCTCGAGCAGGCCGTAGACCTCGCTCTGCGCGGTGACGGGCGGGTCGGGCCAGGCGCCGATGCCGTGCACGAGCATCCGGAGCCGACTGAGCCGATCGCGCATGCGGGCGAGCTGATCGGCCGTCTTGCCCTCGGTCTTCTGCCGCAGGCTGCCGCTCGCGGCGTTGCGCGGGTTGGCGAACTCGCGCTCGCCGGCCGCGCGCTGCAGGGCGTTGAGCTCGTCGAACGCGGCTTTCGGAATGAAGACCTCGCCCCGCACCTCGACGAGGTCGGGCAGCTCGCTCGGCTCGCCCTGCAGTCGGGTCGGGATGCCCGCCACGGCAGCCACGTTCACCGTGACGTCTTCGCCCACGCGTCCGTCGCCGCGCGTGGCCGCGGTCACGAGCACCCCGCGCTCGTAGCGCAGGTTGAGGGCGAGCCCGTCGATCTTGAGCTCGCACAGCCAGCGCACCGGGCGCCCGGCGTCGCGCTCGACCTTCGCGGCCCAGTCGGCGAACTCGTCGGCGCTGAACACGTTGTCGAGGCTCAGCATGCGCTCGGCGTGCTCGACGGGGGCGAACAGGGTCGTCTCGGCGCGACCGCCCACGGTCTGCGTCGGAGAGTCCTGGCTCTGCAGCTCGGGGAACGCGTGCTCGATGAGCTCGAGCCGGCGCACGAGGGCGTCGTAGGTCGCGTCGTCCTCCAGCAGCGCGTCGCGAGCGTAGTAGGCATCGCGCAGTTCGAGGATGCGGCTCGTGAGCGCCTCGACCTCGGTGCGGGCCTCGTCGCGGCTCAGCTCGTCGACGTCGGTCGTGGAGGCGGCGCTGGAGTCGGGAAGGTCAACCACGCGCACAGTCTAAGAGCGCACCCCGACCCTGCCGCTGGGTCGTCAGCGAGTCAGCGGCCCAGCACACGGTCGAGGTAGGGGTTCGCGAAGACCTGGTCGGGATCGAGTCGGTCGCGCACGGCGAGGAAGTCGTCGAAGCGCGGGTACGCCGTCCGCAGGTCGGCGGCGGCGCGGGTGTGCAGCTTGCCCCAGTGCGGGCGCCCGTCGTGGGCCTGCAGAATCTGCTCGGCGGCGGCGAAGTAGTCGCGAGCATCCTCTCGGTGGTAGCGGTGCACGGCGATGTAGCTGCTCGCCCGGCCGTACGCGGTCGAGAGCCACACGTCATCGGCGGCCGCGGCCCGCACCTCGATGGGAAACGAGATGCGCCAGCCGTGCTGCTCGATGACGCGGTCGAGTTCGCGCATGGCGAAGGGCACGGCCTCGAGGGGCACCGAGTACTCCATTTCTCGGAACCGTACGCGGCGCTCGCTCGCGAACACGCGGTGCGAGTAGTCGGCGGCTTGCCGGTTGAAGGCCACCCCGCTCGCGAGCCTGTTGAACGCGGGCACCGTGCCGGGCGCGATCGAGCCGATAAGGCACAGCACTTCGTAGAGGCCGTTGCCGAGCAGCTCGTCGTCGACCCAGCGCTTCACCCGGCCGACGGGCGTGCGCGGGGCGTCGGCCGGCAAGCGCGTGTTGCTGCGCGTGAGCGCGAGGCGCGTGTGCGAAAACCAGTAGAACTCGACGTGGTCGGCTTGCGCCGACCGGGTGGGCCAGTCGTCGAGCACGGCATCGAGGGGCTCCGGATGCTCGTCCGCCGCCAGCACGAACGCCGGCACGGTCTGCACGGTGAGGTCGACGAGCACCCCAAGGGCGCCGAGCCCGAGGCGCGCGGCGGGCCAGAGCTCGGCGTTCTCCGTGTCGCTCACCCGCAGCAGCCGGCCGTCGGCGGTGGCGAGCGTGACGGCTCGCAGCTGCGTGGCGAGACCGCCGAACGCCCGGCCTGTGCCGTGCGTGCCCGTGCTGACGGCGCCCGAGATCGACTGCGCGTCGATGTCGCCGAGGTTCTCGAAGGCGAGGCCGTGCTCGTGCAGGAGCGCCGAGGCGTCGTGGAGCGTCGTGCCGGCCGCGAGCGTGACGAGGCCCGTGCCGGGGTCGACGCGGCTGAGGCCAGCCAGGTCGGTGAGGTCGAGCTGCACGCCGGGCGCGACGGCGATGCCCGTGAACGAGTGGCCCGAGCCGATCGCCTTGACGGGCAGCCCGTCGGCACGCGCTCGAGCGATCGCGTCGACGACCTCGTCGGCGCTCGTCGGGCGCTCGACGCGTGCGGGGGTGACCTGTTCGGTGCGGGCCCAGTTGCGCCACGGCGTCGTGGTTCTCGCGGCGGTGGCTGTCTGCGTCACAAGAACGCCTTCCCTTCGCCGCGGTACGTCGGCAGCTCGCCCGTCACGCGATCGCCGTCGACGAGCGCGTAGGCATCGAGGTGCTCGGCGAGCTCTCCGGCCTTCGTGTGGCGCAGCCAGACCCGAGCACCGACGCGCAGCGTGCGCGCGGCCGGCCCGCGCAGAGGGGTCTGCACCTCGCCGGCGCCCTCGGTGCCGAGCATCCGGAGGCCCTCGGGCCAGACCACCTGCGGAAGCCGATCGGCGGCTGGCGGCCCGCTCGCGATCCAGCCGCCCCCGAGCAGGGTGACGATGTCGTCGGCCGGCCGCCGGACGACGGGCAGGGCGAACGCCGCCCCGGGGGCGGGAGTGAAGCCGCGGTAGGTGTCGAAGAGGTGCGGGCCGAGCAGGCCGCTCCCGACAGCGAGCTCGGTGACGCTCGCGTCGGCGGCCGTTGACTCGAGCGAGCCCGTGCCGCCCCCGTTGACGAACTGCAGGGGCGTTCCCGCGGCCTCGGCGACCGACCGCACGGCGGCGACGGCACGACCACGGCGATCGGCGAGCTCGGCCTGCGACCGGCGCTGGATGCCGCGCACGAGCGCTCCGCGAACCGGCCGCCCCGGGGGCGCGTCGCCGAGGCCCGCGATCTGCGCCTCGTAGGCCATGACGCCGACGAGCGTGAAGCCCGGGCGGTCGACGACCGTGCGGGCGAGAGCCGCGAGCTGGTGGGGCTCGTGCAGGGGGCTGCGGCGCACACCGAGGTGACCGAGCGGGCCGCGCCAGCTCGCATCGAGCTCCAGCGCGATGCGGATGCTCGGCCTGCCGCTCGGCGGGGTGACCGCGTCGACAGCATCGAGGTGGGCGACGTCGTCGATCATGAGCGTCACGCGCGCGGCGAGCTGCTCGTCGGCCGCGAGCCGCGCGAGGGCCGCGCGATTGGTCGTGGGGTATCCCAGCACGACGTCGTCGATGCCCCCGCCGGGCGCACGCGGGTCGGCCAGCCAGAGCGCCTCGGGCAGCGTGTAGGCGAGCACCCCCGCGAAGCCGGGGCGCGCGAGCACGGCGTCGAGCACGCCGCGCACGCGGATCGACTTGCTCGCCACCCGCATCGGCACTCCCCCGGCCCGGCGCACGAGGTCGGCGGCGTTGTACGCGAGCGCCGCGCGATCGATGACGCCGAGCGGCGGGTCGAGCTGCGCGGTCGCGGTGGTGAGGCGCGGCCAGAAGTCAGCCGGCTCGGCACCCGGGCGCTCGGGCGGCACATCGCCCAGGCGCAGCAGCTCGGCGGTCACGGCGCCAGTCTAGAGAGCGGCGACTATCACGTCGCGTGGCGCCGTGCCGCTTGCGGGTGACACAGTGTCAGGGTGTGAGGTGGTGTCTATGGAGAGCATTGGGGACTTGGCACAGCGCACGGGGACCTCGCGTCGCATGCTGCGCCACTGGGAGACGATCGGTCTGCTCACCCCGGCGCACATCGACCCGAGCACGAACCGGCGCAGCTATGCACCCGCGCAGGCCGGCAGGGTTCGCGCGATCGTCGCACTGCGGACGAACGGATTTGGCCTCGACGCAATTCGCGACCTGCTCGACCAGGGGCTGACTCAGGCGCGACTCATCGACCTGCTGCGTGAGCGGGAATCCGAACTCGTCGACCGGATCGAACACGACTCTCTCGCCCTCCGACAGGTGCGCGAGCGCCTCGAATCTCTCGAGAAAGGACACCACATCATCATGAACACCCTCACCATGACCACCCTGCCCGCGCTGCGGCTTGCCGGGGTCACTGAGGTCGTCACCGACGAGACCGAGATTCCCGGTGCCGTCGAACGGTTGCTCGAACTGCTGGGCGTGAGCACGCAAAACCTCTCCGGTGACGTCGTGCTCATCTACGACGGCACGACAGACGAGAGCATCATCACGGTCTCGGCAGCCCCCAGCGACAGTGAAACGCCCGCGGAGCCCGATCGCGCCGCCACGACCGTCGTCAGCGTGGGCGACGCTCACTCAGCCGTCGTCGCGCGCTTCGATGAACGGCCTCACAGCACGGGAGATGCGTGGATCGCGCTCGATGCAAGGCTTGAGACCGCCGGGCTGCGAACCACTGGCCCCTATCGTCAGACCCTGCAGGCGGGCGGCGCCATGTCTCTTGCAGCGCCCGTTGTCGAACTCGAGTGAGTGATCAGGAGGCTGTGGCTGGCACAGCACTCGCCGTGCGGTCGATCGTGCACTGGCCGAGCACGCGCGTGCCGACGTAGACGACCGCGGTCTGCCCGGGTGCGACGCCCAGCAGCGGTTCGCTGATCTCGACGACGAGCTCGCCATCGCGCACGCTCGCGATCGCGGGCACGGGGTCGGCGTGCGCCCGCACCTGCACGTGGCAGTCGAACGGGAGGAGGGCATCCGGCGTAACGGTGCCGGCGGCGGGATCGTGCGCGGAACCGGCATGGGCAGCCGCGGCAGTGTCGGCGCGCGTGATGCCGCTCGCGACCGGGTCGAGCCCGGCCCACGTGAAGCGCCGCCCGGCGAGCTCGCGGATCGCGAGCGCCTCGCGCGGGCCGACGACGACCTCGTTCGTGCGCGGGCGCACCTCGAGCACAAAGCGCGGCCGTCCATCGGGCGCGGGCACGCCGAGGTTGAGGCCGCGGCGCTGGCCGACCGTGAAGCTCGTCGCGCCGTCGTGCGCGCCCACGACCGCACCCGAGCGGTCGACGATCGCGCCCTCGACCGGCTCGATGCGGTCGGCGAGCCAGCCGCGCGTGTCGCCATCGGGGATGAAGCAGATGTCGTGGCTGTCGGGCTTCTGCGCGACCGTGAGCCCGCGCGCGGCAGCTTCAGCGCGCACGACGGCCTTCGAGGGCGTCGTGCCGAGCGGGAACATCGCGTGCGCGAGCTGCTCGGTCGTCAGCACACCGAGCACGTACGACTGGTCTTTGGCCTCGTCGCTCGCCCGGTGCAGCTCGCGATTGCCCGCGGCGTCGGTCGCGATGTGGGCGTAGTGCCCCGTCGCGACGGCGTCGAAGCCGAGGGCGAGGGCCTTCTCGAGCACGGCCGCAAATTTGATGCGCTCGTTGCAGCGCATGCACGGGTTGGGGGTGCGACCGGCGGCGTACTCGGCGATGAAGTCGTCGACGACATCGGCGCGGAAGCGTTCGCTGAAGTCCCACACGTAGAACGGGATGCCCAGCCTCTCGGCCACGCGCCGAGCATCGAGGCTGTCTTCGATCGTGCAGCAGCCGCGGCTGCCGGCGCGCAGGGTGCCGGGCATGCGGCTGAGGGCGAGGTGCACGCCGACGACGTCGTGTCCCGCGTCGACCGCGCGCGCTGCAGCGACGGCGCTGTCAACGCCGCCGCTCATCGCTGCCAAAACCCGCATGCCTCTAGGTTACGCGGCGGCGCCGGGTGGATGCTCGGCGAGGCCGCGGTCGGCGAGGCCGCGCTCAGCGACCCAGGCGCGGCTGTTGCGCCGCGAGCCCCGCCGCCTGCGCCCGAGCGACCGCATCGGGCAGCGCGGCCAGCAGCGCGTCGACCTCGTCGACCGTGGTCGCCGGCCCGAGGGTGATGCGCAGCGCGCCGCGAGCATCCGCCTCGCCGAGGCCCATGGCCAGCAACACGTGGCTGGGCTCGGGTACCCCGGCCTGGCAGGCCGAACCGGTCGAGACGGCGATGCCGCGCGCGTCGAGCAGCATGAGCAGGGAGTCGCCCTCGGCACCGGGAACGGTCAGGTGCAGGGTTCCGGGGAGGGCGAGGGCGTCGAGCTCGGCGGCCCGCACGGGGTCGACCTCGGCGGCGGCGGAACCGGCCGCGCCGCGCAGCACCGCCTCGGGCACCGTGCTCCGGATGCCCGCCGCGAGCCGCTCGCGCAACGCGCGCTTGTGAGCCGTCCGCTCGGAGAGCTCGGCGTGCGCGAGCTCGGCCGCGACGGCGAAGGCCGTGGCGCCCGCGGCGTCCATGGTGCCCGAACGTCCGCGCTGCTGCCCGCCGCCGTGCTGCAGCGGCACGACCTCGGCACCGCGGCGCAGCACGAGCGCGCCGACCCCGACCGGTCCGCCGATCTTGTGCGCCGAGATCGAGAGCGCTGACACGCCGGGCGGCAGCGGATCGAGCCGCACCTGCCCGTAGGCCGCGATCGCGTCGACGTGCACGGGCACCCCGACCGCGGCGGCGAGCGCCGCGGCCTCGGCGACGGGCTGCAGGGTTCCGACCTCGTTGTTGGCGTGCAGCATCGTGAGCAGCGCGACGTCGGCGCCGTCGCCGAGCGCCGCCGCGAGGCTGTCGAGCCGCAGCCGGCCGAGCGCGTCGACCTCGAGCCACGCGAGCTCGGCTCCCTCGTGGGCGGCGAGCCACTCGACGGCGTCGAGCGCCGCGTGGTGCTCGGTGCGGGGCACGAGGATGCGCCGTCGTGACGCGCCCGCGTTGCGCGCCCAGAACATCCCCTTGAGGGCGAGGTTGACGGCTTCGGTGCCGCCGCCCGTGAAGGTGAGCTCGATCGCGTCGATACCGAGCGTGGCCGCGATGCGGGCGCGCGCGTCGTCGATCGCCGCGCGGGCGCGCTGGCCCGCCCCGTGGATGGAGGAGGGGTTACCGACGAGCTGCAGCGCCTCGACGTACGCCTCGCGCACCGCCGTCGGCATGGGCGAGGTGGCGGCGTGGTCGAGGTAGATCACGCGGGCCTCCTCTCGGCGCACGGTCGATGCGACGGCTATGAACGGCGCTCGTCTCGCGTTGACCTAGCCTAAGACGCATGGCGACGAACGACCCGCTCGGGCATCTCGGGGTGCGACAGACCGCGCGCGGTGGCGAGCTGCGGGTGTTCAGCGCGAACGCGACCGCCGTCGAGCTGTGCATCTTTTCCCCCGACGACCCCACGTGGGTCGCCGAGACCCACGACCTGCACCGCATGAAGTCGGGCATCTGGCACATCACGACCCGCTCGCTCGCGCCGGGCGTGCGCTACGGCCTGCGCGTCGACGGCCCGACGGGGCCGACCCACGCCTTCGACCCCGAGCGCGTGCTGCTCGACCCCTACGCGCGCGGGCTCGCCCGCACCCCCGACGGCGACTGGCGCGGCTACGTGCAAGACGACGCCTTCGACTGGGCGGGCGTGCAGAAGCCACGCATCCCCCTCGACCATACGGTGCTCTACGAGGCGCACGTCAAGGGCCTCACGAAGCTCGCACCCGAGCTGCCCGACGAGCTTCGTGGCACCTACGCGGGCCTCGCCCACCCCGCCACGATCGCCTACCTGAAAGACCTCGGCGTCACGACGATCGAGCTGCTGCCGATGCACCAGTTCGTGAGCGAGCAGCGCCTGCAGGGCCAGGGGCTCGTCAACTACTGGGGCTACAACACCCTCAACTTCTTCACTCCCCATGCTGGCTACGCGACGCGCCAGGCCCAGTTCGGCGGCACCGGCGCGGTGCTGCGCGAGGTCAAGGGCATGGTCAAACTGCTGCACGAGGCGGGCCTCGAGGTCGTGCTCGACGTCGTCTACAACCACACCTCGGAGGAGGGGCCGGAGGGGCCGACGACGAGCTTCCGCGGCATCGACGCCGCGACCTACTACCGGCAGACGCCCGACGGCGCCTACATCGACACCACCGGGTGCGGCAACACCCTCGACTTCTCGCAGCCCGTGGCGCAACGCCTCGTGCTCGACTCGCTGCGCTACTGGGCGAACGAGGTGCAGATCGACGGCTTCCGCTTCGACCTCATGGCCACGCTCGGGCGCGACGCGGGGGCCGAGTTCGACCCCGAGCATCCCCTGCTGCGCGCGATCCTCGACGATCCCGAGCTGCAGGGCGTCAAGATGATCGCCGAGCCGTGGGATGTCGGCATGGGCGGCTGGCAGGTCGGGCAGTTCCCGCACGGCTACCACGAGTGGAACGACGGGTTCCGCGACCGCGCGCGCGCCTTCTGGTTGACGGATGCCGGAACGGCCCGGGCGCATGGCACAGCCCCCGAGGGCATCGGCTCGCTCGCCCGGCGCATCACGGGCAGCGCCCATGTGTTCGCCGAGGCGCGCGGCCCGCTCGCGAGCGTCAACTTCATCACGGCGCACGACGGCTTCACGCTCGCCGATCTCACGGCGTACGACACGAAGCACAACATCGGCAACGGCGAGAACAACCGCGACGGCACCGACAACAACCGCTCCTACAACTTCGGAGTGGAAGGGCTCACCGACGATCCCGTCATCACGACGACCCGGCGCAAGGCCATGCGCAACCTCATGGCGACGCTGCTGCTGAGCGCGGGCATCCCGATGATCACGGCGGGCGACGAGGTCGGCCGCAGCCAGCGCGGCAACAACAACGCCTACTGCCACGACAGCGAGCTGACCTGGCTCGACTGGGATCACGAGGGCTGGCAGCAGGACCTGTACCGCGTCGTGCGCCGCCTGCTGCAGCTGCGACGCGAGAACCCCGCCCTGCGGCCCGTACGCTACGGGCGCTGGGGCGAGACGGTGCCCAACGCCACGCAGATGGACTGGTTCAACAAAGACGGCCTCGCGATGACGATGACCGACTGGGATTCTCCCGCCGAGCGCACGCTGCAGTACCTCGCCGCATCGACGCCCGAGTTCGAGGAGTTCAACCGCATCCTGCTCATCGTGCACGGCATCGAGGAGGAGGTCGAGGTCACGCTGCCGTCCCACGAGGGCGTCGACGGCTACACCCTGCTGTGGGACAGCTCGCACGACGACATCGGCGACCTCGTGAGCGAGCACGCCCCGGGCGAGACGCTCGTCGTGGGCCCCGCGTCGATGCTGCTGTTCCGCGCGCATGGCTAGAGCGGGCTCCTCGGCCCCCGGCACGCCCGCGACGGTCGCGCTCACCGCCGCCGGCATCCCGTTCACGGCGCACACCTACGCGCACGATCCCGCGACGACGAACTACGGCCTCGAGGCCGCGACGGCGCTCGCGGTCGACCCCGATCGCGTCTTCAAGACGCTGCTCGCCGACGCGGAGGGCCGGCTCGTCGTCGGCATCGTTCCGGTGACGGGGATGCTCGACCTCAAGTCGCTCGCCGCCGCCGTCGGCGCCAAGCGTGCCGTCATGGCCGACCCCGCCGTGGCCGAGCGCAAGACGGGCTACGTCGTGGGCGGCATCTCGCCCATCGGCCAGAAGACCGCGCTGCCGACCGTGCTCGACGAGACCGCGGCACTGTGGGAGACGATCTACGTCTCGGGCGGCCGGCGCGGCTTCGACATCGAGCTCGCGCCCGACGACCTGCTGCGCGTCACGGGCGGTCGGCTCGCTGACATCGCGCGCTGACCGCCCGCGGCGGCACCGGGTGAATCAGTGCGCGACGGCGACGAGGCCGAGCTCGGCGGGGTTCGCGAGCAGCGCGTGCTTCGGGGTGACCCGCACGTTGTAGCCGAACGAGCCGGAGCGGCCGAGCGGCACGGTGCCGACGAACGTCGCGGGCTGGCCCAGCTCGTGCTCGGCCAGGTCGAGCGGCTGGCGCCGGACATCCATGAGGTCGTCGCCGTTGCGGGCGCGCCCAAAGGCGACCTCGACGAGCACATCGTCGGGCGAGAGCCCCGCGAGTTGCACGTGCGCGCGCACCTTGAGCTCGTCGCCGACCTGCGGCGACTGCACGCCGCCCGACTCGACGTGCGTCACGGCCACCTGCGGCCACTCACCGACGACGCGCGACTTCCACGCCGCGAGCTCGCGCGCGGGCCGGTAGCCGTCGGCCGTGATGGCGCGCTCGGCATGCGCGGCAGGCACGTAGAGCCGCTCGACGTACTCGCGCACCATGCGGTCCGCCGAGAGCTCGGGCGAAAGGGTCGCGAGTGTGTGGCGGATGCTCTGCAGCCAGCGGCGCGGCAGCCCCTCGGCGTCGCGGTCGTAGTAGCGCGGCGCGATCTGGTGCTCGATGAGGTCGTACATGGCCTCGGCGTCGAGCTTGTCGCGCTCGGCGCCGTCGCCCGCGGCGTCGGCGGTCGGAATAGCCCAGCCGTTCTCGGCGTCGTAGTACTCGTTCCACCAGCCGTCGAGGATCGACAGGTTGAGCGAGCCGTTGAGTGCCGCCTTCATGCCGGATGTTCCACACGCCTCGAGCGGACGCAGCGGGTTGTTCAGCCAGATGTCGGTGCCCGGGTACAGCAGGCGGGCCATGCCGATGTCGTAGTTGGGCAAGAAGACGATGCGGCGGCGCAGCTCGGGCTCGGCCGCGAACTGCACGAGCTTCTGGATGAGCGCTTTGCCGCTGTCGTCGGCGGGGTGCGACTTGCCGGCGATAACGAGCTGCACCGGCCGCTCGGGGTGCGTGAGCAGGGCGCGCAGGCGCTCGGGGTCGTGCAGCATGAGGGTAAGTCGCTTGTAGGTCGGCACCCGGCGTGCGAATCCGATGGTGAGCACGTCGGGGTCGAGGAGTTCGCCCATCCAGCTTGGCGCGGCCACACCGGGGTTCTGCTCGGCCCAGGCGGCCGTGACGCGCTCACGCGCGTCGGTCACGAGCTGCTGGCGCATAGCGCGGCGCACCGACCACAGATCGGCGTCGCTCACGGCCTCGGAGGTCCAGTCGCACGCCGAGGTCGCGTAGGTGTCGAGCTTCTCCTTCGCGAGCGTGACCATGAGCGGGTCGGTCCAGGTGGGGGCGTGCACGCCGTTGGTGACCGAAGTGATCGGCACGTCGTCCTGGTCGAAGCCCTCCCAGAGGGCGCCGAACATGCCGCGCGAGACGTCGCCGTGCAACTTGCTGACGCCGTTGGCCCGCTGGGCGAGGCGCAGGCCCATGACAGCCATGTTGAACACGGCGGGGTCGCCGCCCTCGTAGTCCTCCGTGCCGAGCGCGAGCACGTCGGGCGCCGTGACACCGGGCAGCAGGTCGGTCGAGAAGTAGCGCTCGATAAGCTCGCCATCGAAGCGGTCGATGCCCGCGGGAACGGGCGTGTGCGTCGTGAAGAGCGTGCCCGCGCGCACCACCTGCAGCGCCTCGGTGAACGAGAGGCCCTCGGCGATGAGGTCGCTGATGCGCTCGAGGCCGAGAAAGCCCGCGTGGCCCTCATTGGTGTGGAAGACCTCGGGCGCCGGCGTGCCCGTCACCTCGAGGTAGCGCTTGATCGCGCGCACGCCGCCGATGCCGAGCAGCAGCTCTTGCAGCAGGCGGTGCTCGCCGCCCCCGCCGTACAGGCGGTCGGTGACACCCCGCAGCTCGTCGCTGTTGTCGTGGATGTCGGTGTCGAGCAGCAGCAGCACGACCCGGCCGACATCCATGCGCCAGACCCGCGCGTGCAGGGCATCGCCGCCGGGAAGGCTCAGGGTGATGCGCGCCGAGCTGCCGTCGGGCTCGCGCAGCATCTGCATGGGCAGTCCGTCGGGGTCGATGAGCGGGTAGCTCTCTTTCTGCCAGCCGTCGCGGTCGATGGCCTGGCGGAAGTAGCCCGCTCGGTAGAACAGGCCGACGCCGATGAGCGGCAGGCCGAGGTCGCTCGCGCTCTTCAGGTGGTCGCCGGCGAGGATGCCGAGGCCGCCCGAGTACTGCGGAATCGCGGAGGCGATGCCGAACTCGGGCGAGAAGTAGGCGATGCGCTGCGGGGCATCGGGCAGCGACTGGTACCAGCGCGGCTGCTCGAGGTAGGCGGTGAGGTCGGCGCGCAGCGCCTCGGCGTCGGCCATGAAGGCGGCGTCGCGCGCGAGCTCGTCGAGCCGCGCGGGGTCGACCGCGCCGAGCAGGGCCACGGGGTCGTGGTCGAGCTCCTCCCACCGCTGCGGGTCGATGCGCGCGAAGAGCGCCTTGGTCGGCTCGTGCCACGACCAGCGCAGGTTGGCGGCGAGCGCCGACACGGCGTCGAGCGACGCGGGCAGGACGGTACGGACGGTGAAACGGCGGATCGCCTTCACGCTCATCACTCCTCGGCAGGGGTGTGGTGGGGGCACCCCGCCTTTCACTCTAGGTGAGCGGGCGAGCGGGCGGGAACCGGTTCCAGCCGCGAAGAGGGGCGTGAGGCCCGTCACGGCTGCGGTACCGCCCCCTAACGACGAACAGGACCGGACTCGTGATTGGGGGGAATCGAGTCGCGGTCCTGTGCCACGGGGCAGTTCGGGTCGCTCCGTGCATGTCGGGGAACTCACCGCCCGCTTCGGGTGTGCAGGGGGTTCGCTTTCCGAACATCATGCTACGACGGCGGTGGCACCTCAACCAGGTCTTGACGATGATTCGCGTACCCCGACCGGGGTACATTCTGTCCCCCCTTGCGCGGACACGCCTCGAACGCGGGGATGCGTGCTCTCGCCGGGGCGCGCGCGAGCCGCGCATCCACCGCCCACAGCCCCCGGCCCCGGCGTAGGGTCGTCGTGTGGCAACGACGCAGACCCCGGCTTTCACCCACCGCATCGGGCGCATCCCGATCCGACAGCTGAGCCCGCAGCAGCCCGAGAACCGCTGGCCGAGCACGGCCGTGGTCGGCGAGGTCGTGCCCTTCGCGGCGACGGTGTTCCGCGAGGGCCACGACGCCCTCGGCGCCCAGGTCGTGCTGACGGCGCCCGACGGCACGATCGAGCGGCACGTGCTCGTCGAGCGGGTGCCCGGCACCGACCGCTGGCAGACGGAGGTGCAGCTCGAGCGGCAGGGAACTCACCGCTGGCACGTCGAGGCCTACGCCGACGACTGGGGCACCTGGCTGCACAACGCGACCGTCAAGATCGCGGCGGGCGTCGACGTCGAGCTCATGCTGCTCGAGGGCGCCGTGCTGCTCGAGCGCGCCGCGGGCCTCGCCGCGGGCACCCCCGCCGCTACCGTGCTGACGGATGCGCGCACGGTCATGCAGAAGGCGACCCTGACCCCGGCGGCCCGCCTCGCGGTCGCGACCGACGCCCGCGTCGTCGCCGCGCTCGACGCCCACCCGCTGCGCAGCCTGCTCACGCGCAGCGAGCAGCTCGAGCTGCGGGTCGAGCGCACGCGCGCCGCCGTCGGCAGCTGGTACGAGTTCTTCCCTCGCAGCGAGGGCGCCAAGCGGCGGAAGGACGGCTCGTGGCAGAGCGGAACCTTCGCGACCGCGACCAAGCGGCTGCCCGCGATCGCGAGCATGGGCTTCGACGTCGTCTACCTTCCGCCGATCCACCCCATCGGGCGCCTCAACCGCAAGGGGCCCAACAACACCCTCACTCCGGGCCCGCACGACCCCGGCAGCCCGTGGGCGATCGGCTCGAGCGAGGGCGGGCACGACGCCGTGCATCCCGACCTCGGCACGGTCGCCGACTTCGAGGCCTTCGTCGCCGCCGCCGCCAAGAACGGCATCGAGATCGCCATCGACCTGGCCCTGCAGTGCGCGCCCGACCACCCGTGGGTGGCCGAGCATCCCGAATGGTTCACGACGCTGCCCGACGGCACGATCCGCTACGCCGAGAACCCGCCCAAGAAGTACCAAGACATCTACCCGCTCAACTTCGACAACGATCCCGAGGGGCTCAGCAGCGAGGTGCTGCGCATCGTGCGGCTGTGGATCGAGCGCGGCGTGCGCATCTTCCGCGTCGACAACCCGCACACCAAGCCCCTGCACTTCTGGGAGTGGCTGCTGCACGTCGTCGCGACCGAGCACCCCGACGTCGTCTTCCTCGCCGAGGCCTTCACGCGCCCGCCCATGATGCAGGCGCTCGCGGGGGCGGGGTACCAGCAGTCGTACACCTACTTCACGTGGCGCAACACCAAGCAGGAGCTCGAGGAGTACCTCACCGAGCTCAGCCACGAGACGAGCGCCTTCCTGCGCCCGAACCTCTTCGTCAACACCCCCGACATCCTCACCGAGTACCTGCAGTTCGGCGGCGTGCCCGCCTACAAGGTGCGCGCGGCGATCGCCTCGACGGCGAGCCCCAGCTGGGGCGTGTACAGCGGCTACGAGCTCATCGAGAACGTGGCGCGGCCGGGCAGCGAAGAGAACATCGACAACGAGAAGTACGAGTACAAGCCGCGCGACTGGGCCGCCGCCGAGAAGGCCGGCAAGTCGATCGCCCCGTACCTCACGCAGCTCAACCGCATCCGCGCCGAGCACCCCGCGCTGCGCCAGCTGCGCAACCTCACGGTGCACGCGAGCGACGACGAGGCGATCCTCGTGTACTCGAAGGTGCTGCCGGGGCGTTTCGTGCGCAGTGGCCGTAGCGACGGCATCATCGTCGTCGCCAACGTCGACCCGCACTCCGCGCGCGCGACGACCGTACACCTCGACCTCGCGGCGCTCGGGCTCGAACCGGGCTCGGCCTTCGACGTGAAAGACCTCATCACGGGCGAGAAGTTCCGCTGGGGCGCCGACAACTACGTGCGGCTCGACGCCTTCGTCGAACCCGTGCACATTCTGCGCATCGACTACCCGAAGGGCCTCTGATGGCTGCCACGAAGAAGCCCGGCCCCCCGGCGCTGCACCCCGACCACCGCCGCGCGCTCGTCGACGGCCGCCACCCGCAGCCGCACGAGGCGCTGGGGCAGCGGCACGTCGACGGCGGCTGGCTCGTGCGGGTCGTGCGCCCCCTCGCCGCGAGCGTCACGATCGTGCGCGCCGACGGCACCGAGCACGCGCTGACCCACGACGCCGACGGGCTGTGGCACGGCCTGCTGCCCGGCGGACTCGATGACGGCCAGGCCTACACCGTGCGCACCGCCTACGACGGCGGGCCCGACTGGGTCACCGACGACCCATACCGCTTCGTGCCGAGCGTCGGCGAGGTCGACCTCTACCTGTGGGCCGAGGGTCGCCACGAGCAGCTCTGGCAGGTGCTCGGCGCCCACCACCGCCCGCACGAGGGCGTCGACGGCACGAGCTTCAGCGTCTGGGCTCCGCACGCGCGGGCCGTGCGCATCGTGGGCGACTTCAACAGCTGGAGCGGACTCGGCCACGCCATGCGCCGCCTCGACGACAACGGCGTGTGGGAGCTCTTCGTGCCCGGGCTCGGCGCCGGCTCGACCTACAAGTTCGAGCTGCTGTCGCCCGAGGGCGCGTGGGTGACGCGTGCCGACCCCATGGCGCGCTACACCGAGACTCCCCCGGCCACAGCATCCGTCGTCGGCGACTCGCACTACGCCTGGAACGACGGCGAGTGGATGGCTCGCCGTGCGGCGAGCAACCCGCACGACGCGCCCATGAGCGTCTACGAGATGCATCTCGGCTCGTGGCGCCCGGGGCTCGGGTACCGCGAGATCGCCGACCCGCTCATCGAGTACGTCACGCAGCTCGGCTTCACGCACATCGAGTTCATGCCGCTCGCCGAGCACCCCTACGGCCCCTCGTGGGGCTACCAGGTGACGGGCTACTTCGCGCCGACGTCTCGATTCGGGCACCCGGATGACCTCCGGTACCTCATCGACCGCCTCCACCAGGCCGGCATCGGCGTGATCATGGACTGGGTGCCCGCGCACTTCCCGAAGGACGAGTGGGCGCTCGGCCGGTTCGATGGTGCGGCGCTCTACGAGCATCCCGACCCGCGACGGGGCGAGCACCCCGACTGGGGCACCTACATCTTCGACCTCGGCCGCAGCCAGGTGCGCAACTTCCTCGTCGCGAACGCCCTGTACTGGCTCGAGGAGTTCCACATCGACGGCCTGCGCGTCGACGCCGTCGCGAGCATGCTCTACCTCGACTACTCGCGCAGCGACGGCCAGTGGCTGCCGAACGTGCTCGGCGGGCGCGAGAACCTCGAGGCCATCGCCTTCCTGCAGGAGGTCACCGCGACCGCCTACAAGCGCGTACCGGGCATCGTCATGATCGCCGAGGAGTCGACCTCGTGGCCGGGCGTCACGAAGCCCACGAGCGAGGGCGGCCTCGGCTTCGGCATGAAGTGGAACATGGGGTGGATGCATGACACCCTCAGCTACTTCGCGCGCAACCCGATGTGGCGCTCGCACCACCACAACGAGATCACCTTCAGCTTTCTCTACGCGTTCAGCGAGAACTTCATGCTGCCGATCAGCCACGACGAGGTCGTTCACGGCAAGGGCTCGCTGCTCGCCAAGATGCCGGGCGACCAGTGGCAGAAGCTCGCCAACGTGCGCGCATACCTGTCGTTCATGTGGGCGCATCCCGGCAAGCAGCTGCTGTTCATGGGGCAGGAGTTCGGCCAGCCAAGCGAGTGGAGCGAGGAGCGCGGGCTCGACTGGTGGATTCTCGACCAGCCCGTGCACCGCGGCCTGCACCACCTTGTCGGCCAACTCAACCGCGTCTACCGCGAGACGCCCGCGCTGTGGGAGCTCGACAACTCGCCCGAGGGCTTCTCGTGGCTCGAAGGCGGCGACGCCGGCAACAACGTCATCGCCTTCGAGCGGCGCGACGTGCACGGCGCCCCGCTGGTCGGCGTGTTCAACTTCAGCGGCAACCCCGTCGGGCCGTACCGCCTGCCACTGCCTTCCGCGGGCACCTGGCGCGAAGTCATCAACACTGATGCCGAAGAGTTCGGCGGCTCGGGAGTCGGCAACTACGGCAGTGTGCAGGCGAGCGACACCCCGTGGGGCGGGCGCCCGGCCTCGGTCGAGCTCACCCTGCCGCCGCTCGCGGGGCTGTACCTGCAGCGCGAGTAGCGCCCGCGGGGCTAGTAGAGCAGGGTCGTGAGCGCGCGCCTCGCGGCGATCGTGCGCGGGTCGTCGACGCCCACGATCTCGAAGTAGTCGAGCAGGCGCGTGCGGATCGCGGCCTTGCCCTCGGCGTCTTGGCCGGGGAAGACGCGCAGCAGTCGCGCGAAAGCGTCGTCGACGTGGCCCCCGCTGAGGTCGAGGTCGGCGACGGTGAGTTGGGCATCCGCGTCATCGGGGGCGGCGGCCGCAGCCGCGCGCACGTCGGCGGCCACGAGGCCGTCGAGCCGCTGCAGCAGCGACACCTGGGCGAGGCCCGCGACGGCGAGCTGATCGCGCGGGCTCTGCGCGATCGCCGCGCGGTAAGCGGCGGCGGCCGCGGCGTAGTCTCCCGCGCTGATCGCGTCGTACGCGGCCTGGTGCAGCGGCGGCAGCGGCGGCTCGGCCGCCTCCTCGACGACGGCGTCACCATCGAGGGGGATGCTGCCCGTCACGCCGTTCTGCGCGGCGAGCTCGAGCACCTGGTCGAGCACCTGGCGCACCTCGGGGTCGCTCGGAATGCCGACGAAAAGCGGCACGGGCCGCCCGCCCACGAGCGCGACGACCGCCGGCACCTGCTGGATCTGGAAGGCCTGCGCGATCTGCGGGCTGCGGTTGCCGTCGACCGTGGCGAGCGCGAGGCGCCCGCCGTACGACGATACGATCGCGCCGAGCACGGGCGCGATGCCGTCGGCGTAGAACTCCACGATGACGGGCACCGTGCGCGAGAGCTCCACGACCTCGCCGAAGCTGCCCTCATCGGCGTCGCGCACCACGCGGGAGGACGCGGCACCGGCCGGCGCGCCCGCGGGGGCCGCAGGCACCTGCGCGGCGCGCACGAGGCCCGAAAGGTCGACGGCGCCGCGCAGAGCGGCGGCAGAGATCATCGGATCGCTCATGAGGTCTCCCCTGCTGAGATCAGGCCCTGGGTGTAGCCGAGCAGCACGACCTGTGCGTCGCTTCCGACGGGCGGCACTGAGAACAGGATCTGGATGCCGTAGGTGGCGACGATGCCCGTCGTGCTCTGCGCCTTGCCGGCGAGCGCCGCGACAGCCGCGGGCGCGTTGACGGCGGCACCCGCCTCCGTGGGCCTGACGTTCTCCGACTCGGTGAGGTACAACATGACGAGCGCTCCGCCGTCGTTCGTGACAAACGAGAAGATGTCGGCCTCGCCGACGGCATTCGAGAACGAGATCGCCGCGGTCGTGGGCAGGGCCCCAGCACGGGCCGCCTTCGCGGCCGCGCCGATCTGCTCGACGAGCGTGTCGCCCTCGGCCTGGAAGAGTGCGAACGACTCGCTCTGATCGCCGCGCAGCAGCAGGTCGGCGTAGCCGACAGCGACGTCTTGCGGGGTCACGGCCAGCAGAGGCGTGGTTCTCGGCAGTAGCGGGGCACCGAGCGCTGCGGGAGCGACCTCGGGCCGCGCGGCCTCCTCCGGCAGGGTCACCGTGATGGCGTAGTGCACGCGGTACTGGCTGCGCGGATCATCCTGCACGAGCACGAGCGCGAGCGGCGGGGTCTGCACCTCGGTGCCCGCGTCGTCGACGGTCGCGGGAGCCTGCACGATCGCGAACACGCGGCGCGGCCAGGTGTCGCCCTCCTGAGGCAGGCGCTCCGGCAGGGTGAGTTGCACGTCGCCAGCGGGGATGACGGGGGCGATCGCGAAGTCGGCGACCGTGCTCTGCACGGCGTAGCTCGCGGTGCGCAGCTCGAGGGCCGGGCCCGCGAGGCGCGACTCGGCGAGCGCGGGGTCGCGGGTTTCGTCGGCTTTCTGCAGCGTCGCTCCGATGCGCGAGACGATGCGCTCGAGCTGGTTCTCGGTCACCGCGACGGCAGGCGTCTCGGCGACCTCGGTGGGCAGCGGCGAGGGCGAGGCGCTGAGGACTGATCCCGTGCCGGTGCAGGCGACGAGGAGCACCGAGCCGAGCAGGAGCGTCGGCACGAGGGCAACGCGCTGGGCCGCGCGACGGCCCTTCGGACGACCGAGCAGGGTGCGGCCGGAGGCCGGTCGGTAGCGCGAGGGCTTCGGCACTTTCGGCATCTTGGGGGTCTTGCGGCGCGGGCCGCGCTGGCGGCGCATGTGCAGCAGCGCCCAGAGCAGGAACAGTAGGCCGACGACGAGCGCGCCGACGCCGCCGAGGATGAGGATCGTCGAGAACGGCGTGCTGCTGTCGAGCGGCCATGTCACCGAAAGCTGCTGAGGAGCCGGCAGGGTGCCGTCGGAGACGATGAGTAGCGAGACGTCATCGGGCACGTTCACGGTGACGCCCAACTGGCCCTCGCCCTGGTAGTCGCCGAACCACAGGTCGCCGCCGTAGGGGTTGGGCACCGCGGTCTCGGTGCCGACGACCGTCTCGGTGACGAACGTGCCGGTCTCGGCATCCCACGTGACGCGGTTGTAGCCTGCGTTGCCGACCCAGGCCAGGACATCGGCGGTGCGGCCGTAGGCAGCGGTGATCGCCTCGGTCTCGGTCGGCGCGTTCGGGTCGACCGCGGGCGCGGCCGTCTCACCCGCCGCGGGGGTCTCGGAGGGCTCGGGCTCGGGCACGGGCGGCGCGACAACCCCGCCGACGATCTCGACGGTCTGCCGACCGTCGTAGGCGTTGAGCGCGGTGCCGTCGATGACCGTCACGGTGGCGGTCGACTCGAGGGAGAGGTCGGCCGTCACGCGGTCCGGGGGCGCCCACACGGTGCGCTGCGCGACCCCCAGGCCGACGCCGACGACGGCGACGACAAAGAACACGATCGCTGCGATGAATCGCACGGGTCTACTCCTCTCGTGCTGGCGCTTGCGATCGAGGTCGACCGCAGCCCGTTACCGTCTGGCGGTGGGGCGGACCAGGACGCGGTCCGCGATTACGTGGTTCTCCACGACCCACCTGCGCTCGACATCGGGCGTTCCCGCCACAGGAGGCGGGTGTCCAGCAGAACAAAGACATTCCAGAATAGCGGATGCGGGCCCTGAGGCCCATTTGGGACGCTCCAGGGCCGCCACTACCCCCGTCAATCGGGCCTCGGCCGTGTGAGCGAGCCGACTACACTCGTTCACGTTCACCCCACCCAATCCCGGGAGACGGCACGTGGCAGACACTGAGTACGACTTCGGCACCGAGATGCGCGGCTACAAGCGCGACGACGTCGATCGGGCCCTGCAAGAGATCCGCCGTGAGCTCATCAAGTCGAACACTGATCGTGCCGAGGCCGCCAAAGAAGTCGGTCGTCTGCAAGCCGTGATCGACGATCTGCAGGCCGAGCTCGATGAAGTGGGGCGCCCGACCTATGCAGGTCTCGGCACGAAGCTCGAGCAAACGCTGCGCGTCGCCGAGGAGCAGTCGACTCGGCTCATCAGCCAGGCCGACATCGACGCCGAGAAGCTGCGCGCCGCCGCGCAGACCGAAGCCCAGCGGCTGCAGGCCGAGACCGCCGAGCGCACCGAGCGCATGGTGGCCGATGCTGTCGCCCGCTCGAGCCAGGTCACCGAGTCGGCTGCCCGCGAAGCGGAAGAGACGATCGCGCGAGCCCGCGCCGAGGCCGACGCGCTCGTACAGGAGGCCGTGCGCGAGGCCGCCGCCATCCGCGGCGCCGTCGCGACCGAGGCCGCGGAGGCTCGCGCGACCGCCAAGCGCGAGGCCGCCGCCCTGCGCGCCGAGACCGAGCGCGAACTCGCCGAGTTGCGCGTCGTCGCCGACCGCGAGGTCGCCGAAGCCCGCGAGGCCGCGGGCGCGCTCGCCCGCGACACCGAGCAGGCGCGCACCCTTTTCGAGCACGACGACGCGAGCCGCCGCAGCCAGCTTGACGACGACATGCGCACTGCTCGCGCCGAGCTCGCCGCCGAACTCGCAGCGCGCCAGGAAACCGTCGAAGCCGAGCTGTCTCGCCGCCAGCAGGAGTGGAAGGCCGAGGAGGCGCGACGGCGCGCCGAGGTCGAGCAGCTCGAGACCCGCAGCCGCGCTGCTCTCGAGCAGCACGTCGCCGCGGGTCGCACGGCGCTCGAGCACGAGCTCGCCGCAGCGCGAACCGCGCTCGCCGAAGAACTCTCGAGCGCCCGCACAGCGCTCGAGCACGAGATTGCCGACGCCCGCGCCGTGGTCGAGCGTGAGTCCGCTGAGGCGCGCGCGACGGTAGAGCGCGAGGTGGCCGAGCAGCGCGCCGCCGCCGCGGCCGCCGCAGCAGAGCAGCGCGCGGCCCTCGAGCGCGAGTCGGAGCGCCAGCGCCGCCAGCTCGCCGACGAGAACGCCTCGCTGCGCGCGCAGTTACAGCACGACCTCGACGCGCACCGCGCGCGCCTCGCCCGCGAGGCCGAGCAGGCCCGCGTCGACCTCGATGTCGAGCTCACGGCCCGCCGCGACGAGGCCGAGCGCGAGTACCTTTCACGCCAGCAGGATGCCGTCGCCCAGACCCAGCGCTACCTCGACGAGGCGACTGCCCAGCTCACGACCGCGCAGGAACGCGCGGCGACTGTGCGCGCCGAGGCCGAAGTACTCGAGCGCGCGACGGCCGATGCCGCCGAGGCGACCCGCGCCTCCGCCGACGCGACGGCCCGCGCGGTGCTTGAGAATGCCGAGCGCCGAGCTGCCGAGCTGCTGCGCGACGCCGAGGAGCGCAGCACCGCCCTCATCGCCGACGCCGAGGAGCGCATGGCGCGCATGCGCGTCGAGCGCGACGCCGTGGCAGGCTACTTCGAGGGCCTGCGCGGGGTACTGTCGCAGGCAGAGGCGCTTTCCGCCCGCGACGAGTAGGCCGCTCGCCGCCCCTGATCTCAGAGGAACCCGGTGAAAATCCAGAACGCTTTCCGGCTCGGCATCTTCGGCGGGCTCGGCGTGCTTATTGCGCTCCTGATCGGGGGCGCTTTCGCCGCGCTCGCGACGATCCTCACCTACATCGGGGCCGCGATCTTCATCGCGCTCGGGCTGGATCCGCTGATCTCGTGGCTCGAGTCGCGCACGTGGCCGCGTTGGGCCGCGATCCTGACCGTGCTCGTCGGGGTTCTCGGGCTCTTCGCGGGGCTCGTATTTGCGATCATCCCGGTCGTCATCGAGCAGTCGACGAAACTCATCAACCAGATCACCGAGTACGTCACCAACCCCGAGTCGCTCGACGAGCTGCTATCGCAGATCCAGAGCGTCATCCCCCTCGAGGTGCTTGACGTGCGGGCGGCCGCGGAGGACGCGCTCACGTACCTTACCAACCCCGACAACCTCGCCCAGATCGGCGGCGGTGTACTGTCGGTGAGCGTCTCGATCGCAACGGGCGTGTTCGGCGCCCTCATCATCCTCATCCTCACCCTCTACTTCACGGCCTCGCTCGGTACCATCAAGAGGGCGCTCTACCGCCTCGTGCCGCGCTCGCGCCGCGAGCAGTTCGAGGGCATCTCCGAGCAGGTCGCCCAGGCCGTCGGCCGCTACGTCGTGGGGCAGGTAACGCTCGCCGTCATCAACGGGGTGCTGAGCTTCATCTTCCTCAGCATCATCGGGGCCGCGTACCCGGCGCTCTTCGCGGTCATCGCCTTCCTGTTCTCGCTCGTGCCCCTCGTCGGCACGCTCTCGGGCTCGATTCTCATCGTGGCGACGCAGTTGCTCGTCAACCCCGACTCGATCTCGACGGTCATTGCGGCCGGCATCTACTACCTGATCTACATGCAGGTCGAGGCCTACGTCTTCAGCCCGAACATCATGAACCGCGCCGTCAAGGTGCCCGGCGTCGTGGTCGTGATCGCCGCGCTCATCGGCGGCACCCTGCTAGGCATCCTCGGAGCCCTCATCGCCATCCCCGTCGCGGCCTCGATCCTCATCATCATCGATCAGGTGGTCGTGCCGAAGCTCGAACAGAAATGACGCGGACGCGGCGTTCACGCGCGCGTGGCTCGCGCGCTTACGGCCACTCGGCGGGCAGCGGCAGCACGGCGGGGTTGAGCCGCGCGACAATCTCGCTCAGCACGCGCACGGTCTGATTCTCGCCGACCCAGAGGTGCTTGCCGCCCTCGACCGCCACGAACTCGCGCTCGGGCACGCTCGCGAAGCGCTCGAACGCCTCGGGAGGCCGCAGGTAGTCGTCGAACTCGGGCACCACGACGACGAGGCGCTTGCCACTGCCAGCCCAGGCGGCGACCTCATGGGCGCTCGTGCGGTGCAGGGGCGGCGAGAGCAGGATGGCGCCGACCACCGGGTGCTCGAGGCCGTGCTTGAGCGCGACCTCGGTGCCGAACGACCAGCCAAGCAACCACGGATCGGGCAGATCCCGCTCTGCGACGAGGGCCATGGCCGCATCCACATCGAATCGCTCGTCGTCGCCGTGGCCGAACGATCCCTCGCTCGTACCGCGCGGCGAACTCACGCCCCGGAAGTTGAAGCGCAGCACGGCGATGTCGGCGAGCGCAGGCAGGCGCGCGGCAGCTTTCCGGATGATGTGCGAGTCCATGTACCCACCCGCCGTCGGCAGCGGGTGCAAGCACACGAGCGTCGCGACGGGGTCGTGGTGCTCAGGCATCGAGAGCTCGCCAACGAGCGTCAGCCCGTCGGGGGTGTGTAGCTCGATGTCGGTGCGGATGGCGGGGAGCACGCTCGCGCTTCGGATCGGCTCGCTCATGGCTCCATCCTCCAGCAGTGCGCGTGCCAGTGCCGACGGTCGGCGAGGGCCGCGGCGTCACCCATGAGCCCATCGGCGCGCCATGCGACGACGTGGGCCTGCCCGACGGGCACGTCGAGCAGGCAGCCCGGGCACAGGTAAACCTTCTGCGCCGCAGCGGCCGAGACCTGCTGCACCGTCCAGGTGCCCGTGCGTTTCACGACCGTGCGGCGCAGGCCCGAGGTGATGCGCTCGAGGTCGAGCGCCTCGGCGGGCGTCACAGCGGGACGACGACCGCGAGGCCGCCCCGGACGGGGCCGATTGCTGCGGGGCATGGATGCGCGAGCGCCTAGTACCAGCCGACGCGCTGGCTGTACGCCCACGCTCCGCAGGGGTCACCGTAGCGAGCCTCGATGTAGCCCAGGCCCCACGTGATCTGCGTCGCGGGGTTCGTCGCCCAGTCGGCGCCCGCGGTGGCCATCTTGCTGCCCGGCACCGCCTGGGGAATACCGTAGGCACCGGAGCTCGCGTTGTTCGCATAGACGTTCCAGCGAGACTCCTTGTTCCAGAGCGCGACGAGACAATCATACTGCTCGGTGCCCCACCCGCGGGCGGTGACCATTGCGAGGGCGATGCTTTTGGCCGTGCCCGGGTCGGGCGTGCCAGCCGCGGGTGCCGTGCCGTAGGTGACGATCTTCGAGGTCTTCCACTCGGCCAGCTCGATGACGCTCACGTAGTCGTCAGTCGCCGCGAACACCTGCGGGTTCCGCTGCGGTGCCGGTGCCGAGACCTCTATCGCCATCGCGGGCGACTGATCGGTGATCGCGACGAGCACGAAGGCGAGCGAGACGACCGAGGCGAAGAGCGGCAACGACCAGGGCTCACGCACGTGGCGCTCGAGGCCCGCCGAGGGTCGCCGAGCAGCGCTCCCCCCCGGCTTGTGCTGCGCTGGGGGGCGCGTCGTCGTCGCTGCATGCCTGCCCACAGTGTTCCGATTCTAGCCGACGGACCCTGCGGGGCACCCGGATGCCCGGCGCCCGTCGCTGAACGACGCCGCTCAGCGCACCGCAAGCATGAGCCGCACGACGGTGTCGAGCAACAGATCGACCTGGGTCTCGTGGTAGCCGCGGTAGCGCGAGCGGAATGCGATCGTGCGCACCGTCTCGATCGGCAGCGACTGCCCCTTCTCGAAGTACGCCGAGATGCGCGTGGAGAAGGCGTCGACATCGGCGGGGTGGTAGCCGCGCGTCAAGGGACTCACGCGCCGGAATCGCGCACCCTCGGGGCGCGCGAGGCGATCGATGATCTCCTGCGCAGCGGCACGAACATCCGCGTAATAGGCCTCGGAGCCGACCCGCGCGATCGCGTGCTCACGCTCGCGGGAGGCGAAGGCCTCCTCGAGCCGCTCGAGCGCTGAATCGACGTGCCGCGCCGAGTAGCCGTCTTTGCGCACGACCCGGAAGGCCGTGTGCCGGATCTCGTCGCTCGTCAGCAGGGCGTCCTCGCCCGCGGGGGCCGAGAAGGCCTCGCGCGCGCGTTCGAGGAAGGCGTCCACCTCGGCCGCGTCGTAGCCTGGCTTGCCCGAGCGGGCGCGAGGGAATGTCGAGGTCACCGCCTTATTCTGCCGCAGTCGCGCGCGCCCGTGCGCCACTCGAGCGCCGACGCGGGCGGGTCTTCCGCGGCTCTCAGCCCAGGAGGCTGAAGATCACATAGGCCGCGACCGTCGAGGGCAGCATTGAGTCGAGGCGGTCGAGAAACCCGCCGTGGCCCGGCAGCCACGTCGAGATGTCTTTGATGCCGAGGTCGCGCTTGATGAGCGACTCGGTGAGGTCCCCGAGCGTCGCGACGCCCACGAGCGTCAGGGCAAGCACGAGGCCGACCCACCACTCGGTGCCGATCATGAGCACCGCGAGCAGGATCCCGGCGAGCGTCGCGGCGACGACCGAGCCCGCGAAGCCCTCCCACGTCTTTTTGGGGCTGATGCGCGGCGCCATGGGGTGCTTGCCGAACAGAACGCCGGCCGCATAGGCCCCCGTGTCGATCGCGATGACGACGATAAGGAACGCGAGCACCCACCACTCGCCGCGCGGCTGCGCCGTCATGACGACCGCGAAGCCCGCGAGCAACGGCACGTAGCTCAGTACGAAGATACCGGCGGCAAGATCAGTGCGCAGTGAGACCCCTGGCTGCCGCATCGCGGGCCGCGCGGTCTCGATGATGCGCCACAGGCTCACGAAGGCCACGCCCGCGAGGAACGCCCACCAGAGCCCGGGTGCGCCGAGGTAAAACGCGGGCGGCACGACGCCGATCGCCGCGATCACGAGCGGGATGCGCGGAATGTCTCGCCCCGCGAACCGCAGCGCGCTAGCGAGCTCGTAGACCGTGAAGGCCACGAGGGTCGCTACGAAAATCATGAACAGCTGCTTGATGACGATGAGGCTAAACAGCAGGGCGAAGCCCAGCACGAGACCAAAGAAGATGGCCTTGGTCAGGCTGCGGCCGGCGCGAGCCTCGATGCGGGCATCCATCTCGCGCGCCTTCGCCTCGAGATTGTGCACCGTGTTCTCGATGTCGTGGATGGCCGCCTCGACCTCGTCGCGCGCCGACGCCGCACGGCTACGGCCCAGGCGGCGCGCCCCACGCGGGGTCGCCTGCTCGGCGGCCGCGGCGGCCTGCACGGATTCGGGGGTCTCGGGCATCTAGA
>CAYPND010000021.1:0-1366 GCA_964412175.1 uncultured Microbacteriaceae bacterium
ACCTCGGCCGCGTGCGCCATGATGCGCAGCGTCTGCTGCAGACGGATGGCGTTGCGCTCGGTCGCGAGGTACTCGCGGCGGCGGCGCCACATCGGCACGAGGTAGAGCATCCACAGGCTCGCGGCGATGACGATGAGGATCGCCGTGCCGCCGCCCGTGGACTCCATGCGGCAAAGGTACGATTCACGAGCCGGTGCGGTCGGCAGGTCGGCGGAGTGTTGGCAGACCCGAGGCCGCAACCCCCTCCCTACCCTCTCTCACAGCACACCATGTCGGCGCCCCCTGCCCCCGCACCCGACGAGACTGCCGCTCACGAGACCGGGAAGACCGGTCTGCTCAGCTTCTTCGGCAACGCCGCCCTGCTCATCGTCATCGGCTCGGCGATCTTCGTGTTCGCGGCCGTCATCTATGCTGACGATCCCGGTCACCTGGGTCTGAGCTCCCGCGATCAGCGCGCGGGCGGCAGGCTGATGCCCCGGCGGGCGGCGATGACATCCAGTTCAGGGATGCTCGCCGCACCCGGGGGCACGCGCCCCGCCTTCCACCGCTGCAGCACCCCTTGCGGCACCTCTTCGACCGTCAACGCGAAGCAGAAGTGGTCTCGCCAATCGCCGTTGATGTGGATGTAGCGCCGCCGCAACCCCTCGTACCGGAACCCGAGCTTCTCGACGACGCGCAGGCTCGGCGCGTTCTCGGGCCGGATGCAGATCTCCATGCGGTGCAGGCCGACGGTGAAGAACACGTGGTCGGTCGCGAGCGCGACGGCCGTGGGCGTCAGCCCGCGCCCCGCGAAGCCCGCCCCCACCCAGTAGCCGATCGTCGCCGAAGCGAGCGAGCCGTACGTCATGCCGCTCACGTTGAGCTGGCCCGCGAGCCGGCCCTCCGTCTCGATGATGAACGGCAGGCCCGTGCCCGAGCGGGCGGCGCTCAGCAGGCTGCGGATGCTCCCCCGGGTATCCCAGCTCATCGGCGCCGAGGGGCTCGTGGCCTCCCACGGACGCAGCCAGCTGCGGCTGTCGATGAGCTCGGCCTCGAGGGCGCGCGCGTCGCGCACGCGGATCGGGCGCAGCACCGTCGCGCCATCGCGAAGCGTGGGGGTGATCGATGCCACGCCTCAGTCTAAGCGGGCAGTGAATTCCTTCAGCCAGGGGCGCAGCTCGGGGCCGAGATCGTCGCGATCGACCGCGAGCTGCACGATCGCCTTGATGTAGTCGAGCCGGTCGCCCGTGTCATAGCGCCGGCCGCGGAACACCACTCCGTAGACGCCCCCCGACTCGGGGTCTCCCGCGAGCTCGAGCAGGGCATCCGTCAGCTGGATCTCGCCGCCCTTTCCGGGCGCGGTGTGCTCGAGGATGTCGAAGATCTC
>CAYPND010000021.1:1466-29788 GCA_964412175.1 uncultured Microbacteriaceae bacterium
GTCTTGTTGCGGCCCGTGATCATGAGCACGTCGGTGAGGCCCGCCCCGACCGCCTCTTCGACGACGTACTGGATGGCCGGCTTGTCGACGACCGGCAGCATCTCTTTCGGCATCGCCTTCGTGGCAGGGAGGAACCGGGTGCCGAGCCCGGCGGCGGGGATCACGGCCTTGCTGATGCGCGGGGTCATGGCCTCAGCGTATCGGGGAGGCTGTTCCCGACCCCGGGCTTGCCACAGCCGTAGCATGGCGGTATGGCCCCCGCCCCCGACGGTGACGCGATCGCGACGAAGCGCGCCCTGCGGGCCGAGCTGCGCGAGCGGCGGCGCATCCGCTCACCGCACGAGCGCGAGGCCGCGACGCAGGGGCTGACCCGCCAACTCATCGCCCTCACCTCGAGCCTCGGGCCGCGCGCCCTCTCGTGCTACCTTGCGACGCCCGACGAGCCGCAGACGCGGCCCTTTCTCGCGTGGACGGCGGAGCGGGGCATTCGCGTGCTGCTGCCCGTCTCGCGCGACGACGGCCTGCTCGACTGGGCGCCGTACGACACGGCCGACGAGTCGCTCGACCTCATCGGCATGCCCGTGCCCACAACCGAGCTGCTCGGCCCCATCGCGATCAACGACGTCGGGCTCATCCTCGTGCCCGCGGCGGCGGTCGACCGGGGCGGCATGCGCATGGGCTGGGGGCGCGGCTACTTCGACAAGACCCTCGGCTCGATGGATCGCCGCCCGCCCGTCTTCGCCGTCGTCTTCGAGCACGAAGTGCTCGACGAGCTGCCGCGCGAACCCCACGATCAGGGCGTCGACGGCGTCGTCACCCCCGCCGGCATCACGCGCTTCACCGCTTGAGCGCGGTTCGGGGGGATGCCCTGTCGCCCGTATTCTGGAGGGTGGAGGTCTTTCATGCCCACGTACTCGTACCGCTGCACGGAGTGCTCGACCGCGTTCGACATTCAGCAGGCGTTCACCGACAACTCGCTCACCACGTGCCCGACGTGCCAGGGCCGGCTGCGTAAGGTGTTCTCGGCAGTCGGCGTGACCTTCAACGGCTCGGGCTTCTACCGCACCGACAGCCGCGCGAGCGGGTCGGAGAAGAGCTCGTCCGAATCCTCGTCGTCGTCGAGCACGCCCGCGGCCGCGCCCGCTGCGGCACCGGCGGCTGCTCCCGCGGCGGCCCCCGCCGCCAGCTAGCATCGGGGCATGCTCAACGGTTTTCGAGAATTCATCCTGCGCGGCAATGTCATCGAGCTCGCCGTCGCCGTCGTCGTCGGCACCGCCTTCACGGCGCTCGTCAACGGTATCGTCACGTCGATCATCAACCCTGCGATCGGTGCGCTGTTCAACGCCGAGTCGCTCAGCACAGCCCTGGTGGTGACGATTCCGACGGTGTCCGGAGGCACGGCGGAGCTGCTGTTCGGTGCCGTGCTCGCCGCCGTGCTCAACTTCGTCATCGTCGCCGCCGTCGTGTACTTCGCGCTCGTCGCGCCCATGAACTACGTGAACCGCCGGGCAGAGGAGCGCCGGAAAGCGGGCCTTCCGGCCCGCAAGGAGGAGGCGCCGCCGACCGAGCTCGAGCTGCTCGCCGAGATCCGCGACCTGCTCGCGAAGCGCGACGCGGGGCCGACTGCTCAGTAGTGCGGCGGTTTCTCGGCCTTAAGCCGGGCGTCGTTCTCGTCGAGCTGATGCCGCCCGGGTTCGCGGGTCGGCGTCGGATCAGACCCGGGCGGGGGCGGCGTCGTGACTCGGCGTCGGCCGCGCGAACGCCCGTGCGGGGCGCGCTCCGCATCCGTCTCGCTCATGCCCCCAGGGTACGCGGGCGATGGCCGTCGGCTCAGCGGGTGATCGCGAGCTCGGCGGTCGGGTGGTCGGAGCTGGCGCGGCCCAGGATCGGCCCGGTGCCGCTGGGCGCCGCCGGCGCCCCGCCCGCGAGGGCGTGGATGCGGTCGGCCACGGCCTCGGGGTCGCTGAAGAGCTCGAAGACGTGCACGTGCGCGTAGTGCCAGCCGAGGCGGCGCAGCAGCTCGGGCCGTAGGCGCAGCGACTCGCGCAGGCTCAGGTGGCCGAGCGCGGCATCCGTCTCGACGGCGACGCAGTAGCCGCCGCGGCTCGCGACGAGCGGCAGCTTGCCGCGGTGGCCGAGCGCGACCGTCATGCCGCGCGCCTCGAGGCGGCGGGCGAGGTCGATGAGCATGGGGTCGCTGTCGTCGGGCAGCTCGATC
Organism: uncultured Microbacteriaceae bacterium; assembly: GCA_964412175.1. GTDB lineage: Bacteria > Actinomycetota > Actinomycetes > Actinomycetales > Microbacteriaceae > Microcella. The sequence continues at coordinate 3,685 of CAYPND010000021.1, forward strand.
GCCGTGCGCCGCGCCTCGATGTCGGCGAACAGGTCGGCCAGGGCGCGGGCCCCGTGCGAGAGCCGGTCGTCGTCGAGATCGCTCGGGCGGATGCAGCTGACGATGCGCACGTAGCGCCGCGCCCGCGTCATCGCGACGGCGAGCAGGCGGTCGCCGCCCGGTCGCCCGAGCGAGCCGAACTCGCTCAGCACGCGGCCGTGGGGCGTGCGCCCGAAGCCGATCGAGAAGATCACGCGGTCGCGCGACTGCGCGACCGACTGCTCGATCGTCAGCACCGCGAAAGGCTCGGGCCGGTCGCCGAGCAGCACGTCGTGCAGGTCGGGGCGGTGCGTGAGCGCCTCGAGCACGGCGGTGTGCACGCGCGCGGCGTGCTTCGCGCTCGCCGTCACGACCATGAGCGACTCGTGCGGGTGGGCCGTCGCGTGCTCGATGACGAGCTCCACCGTGCGCCGAACCTCGATGTCGACGCTCTCGATCGCCCCGGTGTCGTCGTCGGGCATACCGTGGCCGTCGTCGAGGTAGTCGACCGCGATCGAGGGATGCCCCAGGAACGAGCCCGCCCACGGCAATGACTCGATGCGGCCCGCGTAGAACCTGCGATTCACAAGCTCGGCGAGGTCTTCGCCTCCGGCGCGGTACGAGCGCGTGAGCAAGACGGCCGGCAGCAGCTCGCTCAACTGGAAGAGGGCGGAGGCGGCGTGGCGGGCATCCACATCGCCATCGTCGACCGGCTCGCCGACCGCGATCGTGAACGGCGCGGGGGCCTGCGTGACGGGGTCGCCGATCGCGACCACCTGGCGGGCCCGGCGCACCGAGCCGGCCGCCTCGGCGACCGTGACAGCGCCCGCGTCGAGCAGCAGCACGGTGTCGAAGGGGATGTCGTCGCTGATCGCGTGCACGTCGTAGGGCGAGGCGAGCCAGATCGGCGCGACCGGGCGGCTCAGGTGCGGGGCCTCGCGCTGCAGCTGCGCGGCCGTGATCGCGCCGCTCTTCAGCAGCGTCTTGAGCGCGGCCGCCTCGTCGGGCCAGTCGGTGATGCCGATCGACCAGTTCTCGGCGAGCTGCCACGCGAGCAGCTGCGCGCTGCCCGCGGCGTGCGCCTCATCGACGAGGCGGAAGTCGGCTTCGAGCCGCTCGAGCACGTCGGGCTCGGCGCCGAGCAGCGCGCGGTCGTGTTGCAGCAGGCTGTCGAGCGCCGAGCGCCACCATGCGAGCTCGAGCTCAGCGGCGACCTGCGCGCGCGGAACGTGCCGGGCGGCGAGGTCGCTCAGCAGCGGTCCGACATCCCACTGCTCGAGGCGCTGCAGCAGCGTCGTGCGCTCCTGCAGGTTGGCGAGCACGTCGCTCTCGGCGGCGAGGCCGGCGAGCAGGGCGTGTAGCTCGGCCAGCGGGCGGTGGGCGAGCTGCTGGTCGCGGCTGTGGTGCCCGAGCGGGGCATCCAGCGCCTCGAGGTCTTGATCGACCTGCTGGTAGGCGACCGCGACATCGGCGATGCCGACTGGCACGGCGGGCGTGATGCCCGTGGGCACGAAGCGCTGCCACAGCACCCGCTGCTGCTGGATGCGCTGCAGGGCCTCGTGCATGTCGCCGACGGCGACGCCCGGGCGCAGATACTCCTTCGCGAGCCCCTTGAGGCGGCGGCGGGTGGCCGCGGGCATCGTGCCGCCCTCGCGGCGGGGAGCTGTGGCGGCGATGAGCTCGCTGAGCGACCGGTCGAACACCGCGGGCTGGAACTTGTCGAGCGTGTCGCGCAGATCGGCCAGCAGGCGCAGGTACACCCCGAGCTCGGCGACCGACTCGAAGGGGCGCAGGGGCGTCGCGGCGATGAGCACGCGCCCGCGCTCGACGAGGCGCGGAACGAGGTCGTGGTGCAGTCGGCGCGCGAGCTCTTGCGCGTGCGCCGCCTCTTCGCCCGTCCGGAAGCGGGCGCCGTACCAGGGCGAGTCGCCCGGGCCGTAGCTGAACTGCCCGAGCTCGGCGGCCTGCACCATCGCTTCGGCCGCCTCGCGGCGATCGGCGGTGAGCAGCTCGACGGCCGCACGGCTCAGGCGAGCACGCGTGGTCGGCGGGGTCGGCAGCAACTGCAGGCGACTGAGCTCGGCGATGCAGTCGAGCACGCTGATGCCGAGCTCGGCATCAGGGCGCGCGAGCGCCTCGCGGTACTCGATGAGCACCGCCCGCAGCCGGATGAGGGCGTCGTTGACATCGGCCACGCGCGGCCTCTGTGCCTTCTCGTTGCGGCCGATGCCGCGGATGAGGTCGCGGCGCAGCGAGGCGGGCGACACGGCGGCGCCGGGCAGTCCGATGTCGGCGAGGCGCCGCGCGATCGTGCGCAGGCTCGCGCGCCGCGGGCTCACGACGAGCACGCGCTTGTTCTGGGCCACGAGGGCACCCAGAGCGTTGACGACCGTCTGGGTCGCCCCCGTGCCGGGCAGGGTCTTGACGACGAGCGAGTTGCCGGCGGCGATGCTCGCGATGACGTGCTCTTGCTCGGCATCGGCGTCGAGCAGCAGCAGGTCGGTCTCGGGTGGGCGCTCGTCGGCCGGCACCGCGTCGACGGGCGACTGGCTCTCGGTGACGGCCCAGCGCGCGCTCGTGTTGCCAGCGAGGGCGTCGAGCACGGGATGCGCGAGGTCGTGCGCATCGGCCACCATCGCCGGGCCCACCTCGGCGAAAGTGCTCACGACGAGGCGCGGGCTGATGGTGAAGCCCTCGAGGTGCGCGGTCAGCCCGCGCAGCCGGTCGAGCGGCGGGTTCGGCTTGAAGGCCTCGCCGTCGTGGGCGAGGGCGACGAACGCCGCCTCGTCGAGGTGCAGCGAGAACTGCTCGGCGAGCACCCGCACGAGGGCCGGGTTGACCCCAACGCGTCCGGTGAGGGTGAGCTCGACATCCCGCCCCCGACGGCGCAGCCGCAGGGGGCGCAGCAGCAGGGGGGCGCAGTGCTCGACACCGTCGTGCTGCCACGAGACCAACCCGATGCCGAGAGCGACGGCGTCGATACCGCGCACGCTCGCGAGTTCGACGCCCGCGTCGGCGATGCGCTCGGCGGCGACGCGCGCCTGGCGCAGGGCGACGTCGTCGCGCACGAGGTTGCTGAGCAGAGTCGGGCTGCCGGCGATAAAGCGCGCGAGGCCGCCGGGGTGGCTCGTGCCGAGCTCGATGCGGCCGCGCGGGTCGTCGTCGAAGTGCAGCAGTGTGCTCGCGCCGCCGACGCGGGCGAGCTCGGTGCGCCAGCGATCCCACATGGGGGCGGCGACGTTCATCGGCACGACCCGGGGGTCGTCGAACCGCACCGAGGATGCTGCGAGCGGATTGTCTCCGCCCGCCTCCTCGGCGTCAATCTCATGATCGTCGTATCGGTCGGCACGCCACACGCGGCCACTGTATGTCTGCGCGGCCCGAGTTCTGGGGATTTGGGCCGGTCTGCCCCCGAACCGGCCCGTCAGTGTTCGCAACTCAGGCTGAGATGCCCTGGGAGCACGAACAGCGCAGCACATCGGGCTTTTCAGCCTGAGTTGCGAACAAGGTTGCCACTCTAAGATCGGGGCGTGGAACTCGTGGGCGGTCTCGTGTCGGGGCTGGTCGTGGGCGGCGTAACGCTACTCGTCGTCGTGGCCGCCGTAGTGGTCGGCGGCGTCGTCGTCGTCGCGCGGCGCCGCGGCCGCTCGAGCCGCCTGCTGAAAGCCCCCGACGACATTCGCCGCCGCGCCGGCTCGGCCCTCGTGCGCGCCGATGACCGCATTGCCGAGGGCGAGGCCGACGTCGAGTTCGCGATCGCCCAGTTCGGCGAGCGCGCCGCGCAAGACTACCGCGGGGCAGTTCGCCGGGCGCGCGCCGACCGCGACGAGATCTTCCGGCTGCACCGGCTCATCGATGCCGAACCCGATGCGGGGCTCGCCAATCGCGAGCGTGCCGACCGCATTGTCATGCTCGCCGACCGCATCGAGCGCGGGCTCGACGAGCAGGCCGCGGCCTTCCGCGATCGCCGCTCGCTCGAGTCGACCGCGCCTGACCGCCTCGCGCGGCTGCGCACCCGCATCACCGAGGCGCGAGCCCGACTGGTCGAGGCGACGCGGCAGCGGGATGCCCTGCTCACCTCGACCTCACGCACCGCGCTCGGCCCCGCCGCCGACGGCCCCGAGCGTGCAGCCCGCGAGCTCGATCGCGCCGAGGGCCTGGCGGTGGAAGCAGCCCCGGGCATCACGTCCCCCGCGAGCAGCGTCATGGCGACCGTTAGCCAGGCCGAGCGGCTGCTGTTCTCGGCCGAGGAGGCTATCGAGTCGGTCGGAGCGGCCGCCGCGCGGCTCGACGACGCTGCCGAGGCCTTGCGCCGACTGCGCGACGGCGCCCGGGCCGCGCGCACCGAGGCGCTCGAGGCTGCGCAGACCGCGCCCGACGGCGACTCGGGGGTTGCGATCACCTCGGCCGTGGCGCAACTCGACGCGGTGTCGGGCGACGATGCGGGCGGCGCGGCCGATCCGATCGAACAGCTCGCCGACCTGCGCGAGGCGATGGACGCCGTCGAGGTGTCGCTTGCCTCGTCGCGCACGCAGGCGCAGCGCCTCGCGCACGCGCGCGAGGCGTACCACGCGGCACGCGTGCAGGCCGAGGCGCAGTTGCTCGTCGCCCGCGACGCCGTCGGCTCGGGCGGCTCGGCGGGCGCGCGGGCACGGCTGGAGGATGCGGTCGACGAGTTACGGGCATCCCGCAGCATGCTCGACACTGACCCGGTCGGCGCGCTCGACGCGGTGCGCCGCGCCCTCACGCACGCGCGCGACGCCGAGGTGCTCGCCCGCTACTGAGCCCCCGCCGTTCTCTGACAGATCTGGGCCAAAAGGGCACATGCCCGCGCGTGATGTGCCCTTTTGGCCCAGATCTGCGGCAGAAGGGCGGCGGCTAGCGCGCCTGAAGCCAGGCCAAGACGGCGAGCACGCGGCGGTGGTCGCCGTCGGCCGCGTCGAGGCCGAGCTTGGCGAAGATCGCCGAGATGTGCTTCTCGACCGCGCCGACCCCGATGAAGAGCGCGCCCGCGATGGCCCCGTTCGTGCGGCCCTGCGCCATGAGCTCGAGCACCTCGCGCTCGCGCGCCGTGAGCGACTGCAACGGGTCGACGCGGCGGGCCATGAGCTGCGTGATGACCTCGGGGTCGAGCACGGTGCCGCCCGCGGCGACCCGCGACAGGGCATCCTGCACCTCGTCGAGCGACACGACGCGGTCTTTCAGCAGGTAGCCGACCCCGCCCGTGCCGGCCGCAAGCAGCTCTTGCGCGTAGGCGACCTCGACGTACTGCGAGAGGAGCAGGATGGCGACGGCCGGGTGCCGCCGCCGCAGCTCGATCGCCGCGCGCACGCCCTCGTCGCGGAAGGTCGGCGGCATGCGCACGTCGAGCACGACGGCGTCGAGCTGGAGCTCCGGCACGGCGGCGAGCAGCGCCTCGGCGTCGCCGTACGCCCCGACGACCTCGACGCCGGCGTCGCGCAGCACGCGAACCAGCCCTTCGCGCAGCAGCACCGAATCATCGGCGACCGCGACGCGAAGGGCTGACATGCCCTCCAGATTAGGCACTCGGCTCGCTTCCGTCGGCCGAGGCGGTGGATGCTGCACCCACGCCCGCGAGTGGCAGCGCCACCCGGACGGTCGTGGGGCCGCCGTCGGGGCTCGAGATCTCGAACGTTCCGCCCATGCCCGCCGCGCGGTCGCGCAGCCCGGCGAGGCCGTGCCCGACCGATTCGACCGCTCCGCCCACGCCGTCGTCGGTCACGGCGACGACGAGCGCGTCGTCGGCCGTCGTGACGCTCAGCGTGATGGCCGTCGCCTGCGAATGCTTGGCGGCGTTGGCGATGAGTTCGCTCGCCACGAAGTAGGCGTTGCGCGCCACCTCGTCGGGCAGGTTGGCGGTCGCGCCGAGCTCGGTCTTGAGCGTCACGGGGATGCTCGAGCGCGTCGCGAGCGACTCGAGCGCGGCGAACAGCCCGCGGTCGAGCAGCAGGGGCGGCGCGAAACCGCGCGACAGGTTGCGCAGCTCGTCGAGCGCGTCGTGCGCCTGACGCCGGGCATCCTGGATCAGGCCGGCGGCCTCCTCGGGGTTCTCGGCAAGGCGGCGCTCGGCGGCGGCGAGATCCATCTGCAGGCGGATGAGGCGCTGCTGCGGCCCGTCGTGGATGTCGCGCTCGATCCGGCGCAGCGCTGAGCCCTCAGCGGCGACGGCCGCCTGGCGCGAGGTGAACAGGCTCGACACCTGCTGCTCGAGCTGCTCGTTGGTGAAGCGGCCGAGGAAGGGGCGCGCGATCGCCGCGTGCAGCCAGGTGAGGCCGCGCAGCACGTAGGGCAGGGTGACGAGGGCGATGATGCCGAGCACGATGGCCACGACCACCGCGACGGGCGCGAAGCGCTCGACCCAGTCGTTGGGGATCACGAAGCTGCCGCCGTTGCGACCCTCGATGACCCAGCGGTCGAGGTCGAAGTAGGCGACACGAATGGGCACGGCGATGCTCGCCGCGATGAGCGAGAGCCACACGGTGACGACGATGAAGCTCAGCGTCGCGATGATGGGCGCGACGATGGCACCGTGCAGCAGGCTCAGCCAGTAGCGACCGTTCGCGAGCGGGCGCAGCCAGCGCTTCCACCACACGATGCTCGGGTCGTTGGGCCACGCCGGTTCGGTGATCGGCGTCTCGCCCGACCAGCGCAGGCGGATGACCTCGAAGGTTCCGGTGTAGCGGGCGAGCAGCAGCGTGAGCGCGAGCAGGTAGATGCCGACGATGACGATGAGCAGGCTCACCGCGGTCGAGACGAACGAGCTGAGCGCCACCGAGACGGCGATCGCGATCGCGAAGGTGGGCACGAGGTAACCGAGGGCGCGGGGCACGCGGCGCCACAGGACGCCGTAGCTCCAGCTGTCGGCGACGGCGGGCGCCGCGGCGGGTGCCCCGGCTGCGGGGGTGGTGGTCATGAGGTTCTCCTGGTGTCAGACTGCCACGGCGCACAGCGCGCCGGGGTGACTCCAGCCTCGCGATCGGCGTCGCGCCGCGGCATCCGAGCCGCCCCCGAACCGTGCGGGGGAATTCCCCCCGAGCGTCAGGCCTCGAGGCGCAGCGCCACGACCGTCACGGCGATCGTCACGCTGATGGGCGCCTGCCACTCGAGCAGCACCTTCTCGACCTTCGCGCGGTCCTGATGGAAGGCGTTCGGCCCCATGAACACCGCGTCGAGCGCCTGCTCGACGCTCAGCTGCACGCGCTGCCGCACCTCGACCGAGCTCACGAGGGTCGCGTCGGGGATGCTCGCCGCGACCTCCTCCGCCTTGCCGGCCGGCACCTTCATGAGCTTGAGGCCGTGCCCGAGCTCGCGCATGTGGTCGGCGTGCGGCACCGCGAACACGGCGGTGCCGCCCGGCGCGAGGATGCGTCGCACCTCGCCCGCGCTGCCGGGCGCGAAGATGCGCAGGGCCACGTCGACGCTTGCGTCGCGCAGCGGGATGCCCGTCCACACGTCGGCGCTCACCCCGGCCAACCGCTCGTGCGCGCGGGCCGCGATGCGCACCGCCGGGGCCGAGGCGTCAAGCACGACGGCGCGCAGCGCGGGCCGGGCATCCAGGATCGACGCCGCGTACCAGCCGGTGCCGCCGCCGAGGTCGGCGAGCCAGCCGCTCGCCTCGGCCGGCACGGCCGCGATCACGGCATCACGAACATCGTCGTGGAACCCCTCGGCCTGGAAGCGCTCGCGCGCCTCGAGCATCTCGGGGGTGTCGCCCGTCGCCGGCGCGCCCTTGCCCTTGTGGGCGGCGCGCAGGCTCAGGTAGCCCTGGCGGGCGCGGTCGAAGTGGTGGCGGTTGGCGCACGAGGCGCCGCCGTCGGCCGCGCTCAGCGGCTCGCCGCAGCTCGGGCACTGCAGAATGTCGAAGGCGGCGTCGAGGGTGGTCACCCGCAACGGTACCGCGCGCACCGCCGGTAGATTGGGCGCGGCGACTCCCGAGCTCGTTCGGCGGCCATCCCCCTCTGCACGAAGGTCACTCCATGGCGGTCGTCTACATCCTCATCAATGCGGTGTTCATCTCGGTGAGCAACGTGATGGGCGGGGTCGCCGCGCGCCGCTTCCCCATCGCCATCGTCGTGGCAATCGCGGGCCCGACGACGATCGTCATCGCTCTGTTGCTCGCCCTCGTCATGCCTGGCACCCCGAGCTGGCCCGGGTTCTGGCTCGGGTTTCTCGCCGGGCTCTTCGGCGGCAGCGGACTGCCCGTCGCCTACCGCGCCTTCGCGATCGGGCCCGTCGGCATCGCGGGGGCCGTGCTCGCCGTCGTCGGCACGGCCTGGCTCGTGCTCGTCGGGCTCATCATGGGCGATGCGATCACGCCCTTGCGCGGGGCGGGGCTCGCGCTCGGGCTCGTCGCCATCCTGCTCGTCACCTACCGCCCGCCCGTGGACGGCGTGCGACTCAGCCTGCGCGGGCCCCTGCTCGCCGCGGTGGCCGCGACGCTCTTCACGGGGTTCATCGTCACGATCAACTCCGCTCCGCAGGCCGATGGCCTGTGGCCGATCGTCGGGGCGCGCTTCGGCATCACGACGGTCGCCATGGTGCTGCTGGGGTGGATGCTGTGGCGCGAGGGCGCTCGCACCGTCGGGGCCCACTTCCGCACGCGGTACGTGCTGTTCCCGATGGTCACGGGAGCCGCCGACATCCTCGGCAACTTGTTCCTCGTGCTCGCCCTGCAGACGGGAGACCTCGTGCTGCTCGCGATCCTCGCCCCCGCCGCCCCCGTCTTCACGGCGATCATCGGCCGCGTCTTCCTGCGCGAGCTCATGACGCGCTGGCAGGTACTCGGGCTTGTCGTGGCCTCGGCCGCGCTCGTGCTCGCCTCGCTCTAGACCGCTCGGCTCTCCGCGCGACGGCGGGCGATCAGCCGCGCGAGCACGCGCGCCCCGATGAGTACCTCGACCGCGGCGGCCGGACGAAGCCAGCGGGAGCGGGGCACATCGACCATGCCGCCCTTCGCGAAACTCGCCACGGTCAGCCCCACGACGGGGATCGCCCACGCGGCGAAGGTCGCGAGCTGCCAGCCCCGGCTCGTCTCGTGGGTCACGGTGAACCAGGTCCACAGCGCGGCGTCGGCGAGGTAGTCGCCCTGCGTGCCGAAGCGGGTCACCGTGCCCGTGCGGCGCGCGACCTTGCCGTCGACGAAATCCGTGGCGAGGGCCAGAACCGGAACGGCGGACCCGAGCCGCGCCGCGGCCGCCGGCAGATTCGCCCTTGCGATCGTGAGCAGATTGGGCAGGCCCATCGTGCGGCGCTCTTCGAGCATCCCAAGATGCGTCACGGTCATGAGCCAGCTCGTGGCGACCCAGGCGCGGCCGTGCGGGTGCGCGAGGGCGGCCATTCCGGCGTGCACCGCGGTCGCCTCGGCGAGCGCGATGGGCCGCTTGCGGGCCTCGCGGATGCTGCGCAGCGTCGCGTCGGCGATGAACGCCCCGAGGGCGCGGCCCCCGAACCCGCCGCGGCGCAGGCCGCCGAGCAGCTCGTCAGTCGCGGCGCGCGAGTCGAGGCCGTCGAGGGCAGCCCGTCGTCCCATGTGTCGCCTCCCTGCACTCACAGTAAGCGGCGGCACCAGAAAGAACGATGGGGTGCGACGGGCCGGATCGGCAGCCCGTCGCACCCCGCGGCGCTGACCTGGTCGGTCAGCGACCCGTCGAATCGGCCGCGCGGTCGATATCACCGCGCCACGCGCCCGTCTCGAACCCGTTGGTCTCGATGAGCTCCTTGAACTTCTTCAGGTCGCGGTCGATCTGGATGTCGTCGACCTGCAGCAGCGCGCCCGCCTTCTCGACGATGCCCTGGGGCGTCCACGTGAGCTGAAGCGCGACCCGCGTCTGATCGGCGTCGATGCGGTGGAAGGTCACGACTCCAGCGTGCTCTTCACCGGTGATCGACTTCCACGCGATGCGCTCGTCGGGGTGCTGCTCGACGATCTCGGCGTCGAACTCGCGCTCGACCCCCGCGATCGAGACTGTCCACGCGGTAAGGGTGTCCGTCGCCTGGGTCACCGAGTCGACCCCGCTCATGAACAACGGGAAGCTCTCGAACTGGGTCCATTGGTTGTAGACGCTCGAGATGGGCGCGTCGACGTCGATGCTGGAATTCACGGTGGCCATGGTGGTCTCCCCTTTTCAGTCGGTGGTCTTTCGGTCGGTGCTCAGCCACGCTAGGCGTGGGGTCGAACCGCCCGTCAGGGGTTGACTTCACAGGGTCGCGGTCACGACCCGGAGGTGCGGCGGGCGGATAGCTCACGCGGGATGAGCTCGATGACGTCGAGCGGTAGGGGCTGGGCGTGGGGGAAGTGCACCGAGTCGGTCTTCGCGCGAAACGACCCGACCACGGACTCGAAAGCATCGTCGCCGCGATAGATCGGGTAGAGCGCGAGATGCTGCTTCCACGTGGCGTAGTGCAGGCCGTGGCGCGCGTCGACCATGACGGCGGGCATCCCGTACCGAAACGCCTCGGTGCCGTCCGGGATGCACCGCAGCAGCGTCGCGCGCACGGCCGCGAGGCGCTCGCGCGCGGCCTCGGGCGCCGCCGCGATGTAGTCGTCAACCTCGCTCATGCGCTCATCCAACACCCGGCCGGTGTCACAAATCACGGAGTTTCTGGAAACCTGGGCGCTCGCGCCCGGCTACCTAGGGCGCCCCGGCGCGAAGTTCCGTGATTTGTTGCTCGACGAGCGTGGCGAGGCCTCGCCGGGCTGGAGTCATTGGGTGGCGGCGACGCGGGCCAGGGCGATGCGGTCGGCGGCGTCGAGGGGCGTGATGCCCTCGGCCTCGGCCGTCGCGAGCACCTCGGCGAGGGTCGTGCCGATGCCGCGCAGGCGCGCGTCGACGGTCTCGGGAGTCTCGCCGCGCTCGGTGAGGGCGAGGTGGATGACTCCCCCGGCGTTGACGACGTAGTCGGGGGCGTACAGGATGCCCCGCGCCGCGAGCGCGTCGGCCCCACTGCGCTCGGCCAGCGGGTTGTTCGCCGGCCCGCAGACAGCGCGCACGGGCAGCTGCCCGATCACGGGTGCGGTCAGGATTCCGCCGAGCCCCGCCGGCACGAACACGTCGGCGGGGGTGGTGACGGCGTCGGCCGCGTCGATCCAGGTGGCGCCCAGCTGGTCGGCGATCGCGAGGGCGCTCGGGTTGATGTCGGTGACGGTCAGCACGGCTCCGGCATCGGCGAGGCGCCGCGCCAGCCGCGAGCCCACCTGCCCCAGCCCCGAGATGACGAACGACCGACCCGCGACGTCGGCCGAGCCGAAGAGCGCGAGCAGCACCTGCTCGATCGAAGCGAACACGCCGAGCGCCGTACCGGCGGCCGGCTCCCCCGCGCCGCCGTCGGCGGCGGGCAGCCCGACGACGTGCTGGGTCCGCTCGCGCACGATGAGCATGTCGTGCTCCGTCACTCCGACGTCTTCGGTCGTGATGTACGCGCCGCCGAACGACTCGACGAGGTCGCCCAGGTCGAGCAGGGCATCCCGTCGCTGCGCCGGGTCGAGAACGCGACCCGGGGGCAGCGCGATGACGGCCTTGCCGCCGCCCGCGCCGATGTCGGCGAGCGCGTTCTTCATCGTCATGGCCCGGCCGAGGCGCATGGCGTCGGCGACGCCGTCGAGCCAGTGCTCGTACGTCCACACTCGGCACCCGCCGAGGGCGGGGCCGAGCGCGCTCGAGTGCAGGGCCACGGTGAAGCGCAGCCCCGAGCGCTCGCCCGTGACGGTCGTGACGCGCTCGTGGGTGAACTCGGGCAGGAGTGCCGTGGTCATGCGAGCTCCTTCACGCTCTCGGTCGGTCGAGTCGCGAGCCGCTGCGTCAGCTCGACGAGCAGGCGCGGGGCGTCGTCGCGCGGCAGCTGCACGCGCACGAAGACGGCGTCGTCGGGGGCCGTGCTCGCCTCGGCGAGCGCCGACCGCAGTTCGCCCGCCGTCGTCGCCTCGAGCACGCGCACGCGCGCACCGCCGAGGGCGGCGGGGATGAGCCGCCAATTCCAGGGCACGATGTCTTGATACACGGCCTCGGGGCTCTGGATCATGCGCTCGACCGTATACCCGGCGTTGTCGATGAGCAGGATGACCGGCGCGAGCCCGTGATGGAACACCTGCCCGAGCTCTTGCACAGTCAGCTGCGCGGCGCCGTCGCCGATGATGAGCACGGGCCGACGGTCGCGGCGAGCGAGACCCGCGCCGAGCATGGCGGGGATCGTGTAGCCGATCGACGACCACACGGGCTGGCCGAGCAGGTCGCTGCGCTCGGGAAGCCGAAGGTCGAGAGCACCGTAGAACGAGGTGCCGGCCTCGGCGACAACCGTGGTCTCGCGCGGCAGCCAGCCCTGCAGCTCGTGCCAGAAGATCGCGTGGTCGAGCGGTGCGTCATCGGCGGCGGGTGCGGGTGCGTCGAGGTCGGGCACGTCGATCGCCTCGGCGGCCGCGAAGCCGGCCGCGGCGGTGACGCGCGCGAGCACCTCGAGCGCGTCGTCGAGCCGCACCTCGGGGTAGACGGCGTAGCCGATGCGCGCGTGGTCGAGCGCGAGCTCGACCGCCGCGGTGGGGTCGAAGGCCTGCGTGAAGAACCCCGTCGTGAAGTCGCTCACGACCGTGCCGACCATGACGAGCAGTGCGGCCTCGTCGACGGCGCGGCGTGCGCGCTCGGTCTGCGTGATGGCGCCCATGTAGGTGCCGAGGCTCGCCGGGTGGTCTTCATCGATGACGGCCTTCGACCCCACCTGGCTCGCGATGCGCACCCCGGGCAGGTCGGCGAGCGCCGCGACGCGGCCCTCGACCCCGCGGCGGTGGATGCGCGGCCCCGCCAGCACGGTCACCGCAGTCTCCCCGACGAACCGCTGCCCCAGCGCGCGCTCGAAGGCGGCGAGGGCGCCCGGCTCGCTGCCCCGGGCTCGGATCGGATCGGCCAGCCCGGCGGCGCTCACCCGCGCGACCGCGACGTCGGTGGGCACCCCGAGGTACACGGGCTTGCTCGAGGTGAGCGCGACGGTCAGCACGCGGTCGATCTCGGCCGTCGCCGTCTCGACCGTGAGCACGGCCTGCGCCGCCGTGACCTCGCGGAACGCGCGCACGAAGTGCTCGTGGTCGCCGTCGAGCAGGCTGTGGTGCAGCAGGGCTCCGCTGCCGAGGGCGCCCGTCGCGGGCATGCCGACGATCGAGATGACGGGCACGTCTTCGGCGAACGCGCCCGCGATGCCGTTGATGGCGCTGAGCTCGCCGACCCCGTAGGTCGTGACGACGCTCGCGATGGTGCGGCCAACGCGCGCGAAGCCGTCGGCGGCATAGGCGGCGTTGAGCTCGTTGCTCGAGCCGATCCAGGTAAGGCCCGGGTCGGTCAGCAGCTCGTCGAGCAGGCTCAGCGTGAAGTCGCCCGGCACGCCGAACGCGTGCGAGCCCCCGCACTGCGCGAGGCGGGCGGCGAGGTACTGGCCGACAGTGATGGACTCGTCGTTGCGCATCATGACCATGACTGTGGCCGTCACGGAATGCTCACGACAAGATCAGCTCAGAAAACTAGTCGATTCGACCAGAGTTTGGCGTAGAGTGGCGCGCATCATGGTCAGATCAGCCAGAGTGCTCGACCCCACGACGCGGCGCATCGTGCTCGCCCTCGACGCCGACCCGCGGGCGACCGTCGGCGGGCTCGCCGAGTCGCTGCGGCTCGCGCGCGGCACCGTGCAGAGCCGCATCGCGCAGCTCTTCGACGGCAGAACCCTCCGGCCTCAGAGCGTGACGGTGCCGCCCGAGGCGCTCGGGTACAGCATCCGCGCCATCGTGACGGCCGAGGTCGATCAAGACCGGTTCGACGAGGCGATGGTCGCGCTGCGCGAGATCTCGACGATCATCGAGTGCGTCGCCACCTCGGGGCAGAACGACCTGCTGTGCCAGGTCGTCGCGCGCGATACCGACGACCTGTACGCGGTGGGTCAGCGCATTCTGCGCTGCCCGGGCATCCGCCGCACGGCCACCTCGATCGTGCTGAAAGAGCTCATCGCCTACCGCACGACCCCGCTGCTCGAGGCCTGAGCGGGCTCGCGCTCGATGTGCGTTCTGCTCGAATCGGGTCTAACATCGCGCGAGTGGGAGATATGCAGTCGCACTTGACCTGCAACGTCGAGCAGTTCAGTCAGCGCATCAAGATGCGCGACAACGTCGACGAACCGCGCGAGGTCGAGCACTTCGCCAACTTCGGTGCGATCACCGAGGCGCGGGCCGCCGGTGCCGCGCTTGAGAAGCTCGGCTACGCCGTAACAGTATCTCGCCGCATGCTCTTCCGCGGCACGCTGCGCGCCGCCAAGATCGCCACGGTCGACGTCGAGACCGCCGACCGAATGGTCGAAGAGGTCTTCGCCGTCGTCGCCACGCACCACGGCGACTACGACGGCTGGGGTGCCCCGGTCATCCAGGGCTGAGCCCGCTCAGGCGCCGGCGCCCTCGAGGTCGCCGACGCCCAGCGACACCGCGTCGGCGAGGTCGGTGACGACCGTTGGGCGAGCGGGCATCCAGGTCACGCGCGTCTTCCAACGGCCGCGGCCGAAGCCGCCGACGAGCGCGCGCAGCACCGCCGTCTCGTCGAGGCCCGCTTCGGCGAGCGCTGCGAGCTCGTTGGGGTTCACGCCGAGCGGCTGCGGGCCATTGCCGAGGTCGGTGCCGTAGAGCAGCTCTCCCCCGGCGGCACGGAACGCCCGCACGTTCGCGGTCGCCATCGCGCGCTGTGCCGCGTCGTGGATCGCGAGCGTCGAGACCCAGCGCTGCCTCTGCGCGACGGCCCGCGCGACGAGCGCCTCGGGAAGCACCTCGCTGAACGGCGTGTGCGCGAGTACATCGACGCCGGCGGCGATCGCTCGCTCCGCCTGGCGCTCTCCCTCGACGTGCGCGACGACCGGCAGCCCCGCCGCGCGAATCTCGGCGACCACCTCGGCCAGCAGCACGTCATCCCAGACGGGCCCAGCGTCGGCGTTGAGCGCGATCTTGATGCAGGATGCTCCTGCCGCGACCTGCTCGGCGACCGCGAGCTCGGCGTCATCGGCCGAGGCGACTTCGTGCACCGCACCCGCGGGCGCCCAGGCGCGGTCGCTCGGGTAGCCGCCCGGCGCGGTGAGGAAGGCGCCCGCGAACTCGAGCGCCGCGGCGAAGGGATCGGGCTCAGCGAGCACCGCAAGCACATCGGGGTCGCCCCCGAGGTCGATGACGCGCGAGAGGCCGCCGGCCGCGAGCGGCTCGAGCGCATCGGCGGGGTGCAGCTGCAGGTGCACGTGGTGGTCGGTGAAGCCGGGCAGCAGCACGCCCGGCAGCGGGATCGCCGCCGCGTCAGACCCTGCCGGCCCGACATAGTGCAGGGTCGACCCGCCGCGGCGGAACAGGCTTGGGCCCATCCACGCGCCGCGCCAGGCGTCGGCGATGCGGAAGACGGCGGCGGGAGCATCCATCGCCTTCGGCGTCACGGCTGGCCGATCTCGGTGCGCACGGCGTAGAGCTCGGGAAAGAAGGTGAGGTCGAGCGCGCGCTTGAGGAAGTCGACGCCGCTCGAGCCGCCCGTGCCCGCCTTGATGCCGATCGTGCGGTTGACGGTGCGCATGTGGCGGAACCGCCAGAAGTGGAAGTTGTCTTCCAGATCGACGAGCTCTTCGCACGCCTCGTAGACGCGCCACTGCAGCGCATCGGCGTCATGGGCGCCCTCGTAGATCTGCCGAAACACCGGCACGAGCTCGGGGGTGAAGACGTGCGCGAGCGTCACGTCGCGCTCGAGCACGCTTGCGGGGATCGCGAAGCCCGCGCGCGCGAGGAAGCGCAGGAACTCGTCGTAGAGGCTCGGCGCCTCGAGCGCCTCCGTGAGCGCCGCGTGCCCGACCGGGTCGCTCTCGAAGACGCTCAGCATGCGGGAGTTCTTGTTGCCGAGCAGAAACTCGAACGCGCGGTACTGGTGCGACTGGAAGCCCGAGGAGTTGGCGAGGAAGCCGCGGAACTCGGCGTACTCGGTCGGCGTGAGGGTCGCGAGCACGCTCCACTGCTGCGTGAGCACCTCCTGGATGTGCTTGACGCGCGCGATGCGCTTGAGCGCCGTGCCGATGTCGTCGCCCGCGAGCGCTGCGCAGGCCGAGCGCACCTCGTGCAGCACGAGCTTGAGCCACAGCTCGCTCGTCTGGTGCTGCACGATGAACAGCAGCTCGTCGTGGTGCACGGGCGTGCTGACGGGCCGCTGGATGCTCAGCAGCTCGTCGAGCGCAAGGTACGAGCCGTAGCTCATGCGGGTCGAGAAGTCGGTGACGATCGACTCTTCGAGGTCGCGGGTGTTGTCGGTCATGTCAGCTCCGGGGTGTGCGGCGGCGGCACGCGGGTGCTGCCGAGTGCGGACCCGGGCCGAGTGGCCGAGGCTTCGAACGCCCACGCGAATGCGAGCAGCCGGTTGTCGTCGTACGCGCGCCCCGCGAAGGTCAGCCCGATGGGCATGCCGATGTCGGCCATGAGCCCCATGGGCACCTGAACGCACGGGATGCCGAGGTGCCGCGGCACGAGGTTGCCGTTTGCGACCCAGGTGCCGTTGCGCCAGGCGAGCTCGGCGCTCGCGGGGTTCACGTCGGCGTCGGCGGGCCCCACGTCGGCGACAGCCGGGAACACGACGGCGTCGAGGCCGAGCTCGTCCATCCACTGCTCGAGGTCGCGTCGCCGGATCTCCTCCAGCCCGCGCACGCCCTCGGCGAGGTCGGGGATCTGCTCGAGCGCGGGCACGCCCGTCGCGCGGGCGCGGTGCACGTAGTCCTCGAGCGGAACGTCCTCGGGTGCGAAGCGGCTGAGGTGGTCGTCGTAGCGGCCCGGCAGCGAGCCGGGCGGTACCGGGAAGATGAGGTCGGGTTCCACGTCGGCGAGCCGGTGCAGGGCGGGGTTGCCGTTGGCCTGCAAGAACTCCTCCCACCCCCACATGCTGAGCTCGTAGAGCTCGTGGTCGGCGAAGAGCGGCGGAACCAGCCCGCGCGCGACCATCGAGCGGTCATCCGCCCGCCCGCGGCTCTCGTAGTTGGTGACGACCGGGAAGTCGACCTCGACCACGGTCGCGCCGGCCGCCTCAAGATCGGCGCGCGCCTTCTGCCACTGCGCGATGACGCTGGGCCGCGTCTCGATCGGGTCGTCATTGTCCGTGTCGCCGACATACATCCGCGGCACGCCGAGACGCATACCGCTGAGGGCATGCGGGTCGGCGAGGGCGGGGTATGAGGGCGGGCGCACGGTCGACGCGGGCGGGATGCTCACCCAGGGCTGCAGCCGCCAGAAGTCTCCCCGGCGCTCAGTGTCATCGGCCACCACCGCGTCGAGCACGAGCAGCAGCTCGGCCATCGTGCGGGTGTAGGGAACGACCACGTCCATCGTCGGCACGAGCGGCCAGTTGCCGCGCACCGAGATGACGCCGCGGCTCGGGGTGTAGCAGCACAGGCCGTTGTTGCTCGCCGGGCCGCGGCCGCTCGACCAGGTCTCCTCCGCGAGCGCGAAGGCCGCGAAGCTCGCCGCGAGGCCCGTGCCCGAGCCGTTCGACGAGCCCGAGCCGAAGGGCGCCGTGAGGTAGGCGGGGTTGTAGGGGCTCTCCGCGCGGCCGTAGAGCCCCCGCTGCATGCCGCCGTTCGCCATGGGCGGCATGTTCGTGAGGCCGAGGCAGATCGCGCCCGCCGCGCGCAGCCGCTCCACCGTGAAGGCGTCACGCTGCGCCACGAGCTCTGCGAAGGCGGGCGAGCCGCTCGCGACCGTGAGGCCGCGCACCATAAAGCTGTCTTTCGCGAGGTACGGGATACCGTCGAGGGGGCCGAGCGCGGCTCCGGATGCCCGGCGCGCGTCGCTCGCCCGCGCCTCGTCGAGCGCCGCCGGGTTGTCGACCACGACGGCGTTCAGCGCGGGGCGCGTGCCATCGCTCGACGGCGCACGGTCGTAGGCCGCGATGCGGTCGAGGTAGCCCTGCACGAGGTCGACCGCGGTGAGGCGGCCGCCGGCGAGCGCGGCGGCCAGGGTCGGGATGTCCGTCTCGACGAGCGGGATGCCGGTCATCCGGCATCCCGCGCCGCGGCAGCGGCGGGCGCCTCTGGAACGCGCGGCTGCTGCTGCGTGATGCAGTGGATGCCGCCGCCGCGCGCGAGGATCTCGCGGGCGTCGACCGTCACGACCTCGCGGCCGGGGTACGCGGCACCGAGCAGTTCGCGGGCACGAGCATCCGCTAGCGGGTCGTCGTAGCCGCACGCGATGACGCCGCCGTTGACCGTGAGGTGGTTAACGTAGTTCCAGTCGACGAAGCCCTCATCGTCGGTCAGCTGGGCCGGGGCGGGCAGGTCGACGATCGTGAGGCTGCGGCCTACGGCATCCACTGATTGTGTCAGCACGGCTCGCACCTCGCGCATGACCGCGTGGTCGGGATGGCTCGCGTCGGGCTGCTCGTGCACGAGCACGGTGCCGGGCGCGGCGAAGGTGGCGATCATGTCGACGTGGCCGCGCGTGCCGAGCGGCTCGTAATCGCGCGTGAGACCCCGGGGCAGCCAGATCGTGTGTCTCGTGCCGAGCGTGCGCGCGAGCTCGGCTTCCACGCGCTCTTTCGTGGCGTAGCGGTTGCGGCCCGAGTCGAGCTGCACCGTCTCGGTGACCATGACGGTGCCCTCGCCGTCGACGTGGATCGCGCCGCCCTCGTTCACGAGCAGGCTCGGGATGCGCGTGACGCCCGCCTGCGCAAGCACGAACTCGGCGATGAGCGCGTCGCGTGCGAAGCTTCCGCCCTGGTCGCCCCAGGCGTTGAACACCCAGTCGACGCCGCCGAGCTCGCCCGTCTCGTCGTCGATGACGAAGGTCGGGCCGATGTCGCGCATCCAGAAGTCGTCGAGCGGAGCCTCGACGATCTCGACCTCCGCGCTCAGCAGCTGGCGAGCGCGGATGAGCTCGCTCGGGTCGACGACCATGGTGACGGGCTCGAAGGGCAGGATGGCGTGGGCGACGCTCGTCCACGCCTCATAGGTCGCCTCGCGAGCAGCCGAGCTGTCGCCCATAACCTCGCCCTCGCGCGGGAAGGCCATCCAAATGCGATCGTGCGGAGCGGTCTCCGCGGGCATGCGCCAGGTCATGCAGCGAGCCTAGCGAGGGCTGCCCCGACGTCGGGGGACGAGGCTCTGTCATACTTCGCGGTACCCGGTGCGACACCGTGCACGTGGATGGGGATGGAGAACGATGGGCACGCTGACCTATGACTCGACGCTGTCGGCCGACTTCGACGACCGCACGCTTGCGCACCTGCAAATGGTGATGGGCGCCAAGCTGCGGCGCAACGAGGCCTTCTACTTCAGCTGGAAGGATGACGCCTCGATCGGCAATGGCCGCAGCGTCATCTGGATGCACCCGACGATCCCGATCTCGTTCAAGTTCTTCGGCAGCCGGCCGCCCGCGATCAACCGCGACTGGATCGACGAGCTCATGCTGCTCGCCAACACCCCCGCGGGGCTGTACCTGGTTCCCGAACCGACGACGCCCGCGAGCACGACCAAGGAGGATTCGTGATGCGCACCACCATCCACTATGACGGCGAGGAATACATCGTTCCGCGCAATTCGAGCGAGCTGAAGGTCGAGATCGAGGCGATCCTGTCGACCGGCGAAGCGGGATGGTTGCGCGTCAATCACGGGCGAGGCCAGCTCAAGACCGCCGACCTGCTGATTCACACCGGGGTCGCGATCGGCCTCATCGACACGAGCGACCCGGAGCACATCGCGGGCGAGGAGTAGCGCCCGGGCGTACCACGACGGGCCGGCTTCCCGAAGATGCCGACCCGTCGTGACGTTCGTGGGGGGCTAGCGCGTGGCGCGCGATCCCCGCGTCACGAGCCCGTAGATCAGCAGCACGAGGATCGAGCCGCCGATCGCGAGCAGCCACGTGGTGATGTCGAAGAAGCCCTCGAGACCCACGTTGAAGAGCTGGCTGCCGATGAAGCCGCCGAGCAGCGCGCCCACGACACCGAGCACGAGGGTGATGACCCAGCCGCCGCCCTGGTTGCCGGGCAGGATCGCCTTGGCGATGGCTCCTGAAATTAGTCCGAGGATGATCCATCCGATGATGCCCATTTCGACCTCCCAGTCGAGTTACTCCGTGCTGGCCCCGACGCTCAGGGCCCGCATGAGGTAACCACAGGCTCGTTCGCACGCCCACCCCTTGCCAGGGCCCCCGGCCAAGTGGTACACGGCCCTAGCTGAGCGAGCGTGCCCGGTCAAGACCCCGACCCTCTCTTGCCCCCCGAACGGGGGTCATGCCACAGTGATGGGTCGACCATCGACCAACAGGGGGGCATCATCATGACCGAGCAGCAGCAACCAGGGCAGACGTCGCAGACTGGCCCTCGGCCCGATCACGGGGAAGACACCTACGTCGGAGCGCACCGCCTCGACGGCCGGCGCGCACTCATCACCGGCGGCGACTCCGGGATCGGGCGCGCGGTCGCGATCGCCTTCGCGCGCGAGGGTGCCGACGTGACGATCGTGCACCTCCCGGACGAGATCGACGACGCGCGATCGACGGCCGCGCTCGTCGAGCAGGCCGGGCAACGGGCGGTTCTCATCGCGGCGGACGTGCAGAGCGAACAGGCATGCGTCGAGACGATCGCCGCCGCGGTTTCGGCGATGGACGGCCTCGACATCCTCGTGCTCAACGCCGCCTACCAGGAGTACCGCGACGGTTTTGAGACCGTGTCGACGCCCGAGTTCGAGCGCGTCTTCCGCACCAATCTGTTTTCGATGATCTGGCTGCTGCGCGAAGCGCTGCCGCATCTTGGCCGAGGGTCGAGCATCATCTCCACCACGTCGATCCAGGCCAGCCAGCCGTCACCGGGCCTCGTCGACTACGCCATGACGAAGGCCGCACAGGTCGCGTTCACGACCGCCCTCGCCGACGAGCTCGGCCCACAGGGAATCCGGGTGAACGCTGTCGCACCCGGCCCGATCTGGACCCCGCTCATCCCGGCCACGTCATGGCCCGACGGAAAGCTCGAAGCCTTCGGCACCGACACGCCGCTCGGGCGGCCGGGGCAGCCCGCCGAACTCGCGGCGGCCTACGTGCTGCTGGCCTCCGACGCGGGTTCGTATATCTCGGGGGCCGTGCTCGCGGTCACCGGCGGCAAGCACCTGTGACCCGGGAGGGGCGGTAATGGGTCTTCTGAGGTACCACAACGAAGAGTTCGGTTTCGATGATCGGATGCTCGCGCACGTGCAGATCGTCATCAGCACGAAGCTCCGCCGCGGCGAGAACTTCTTCCTGACCTGGACGCTCCCCGCGAGCAACGGGAGCGGCCGGCACGCCCTGTGGATCGACAACGGGGTGCCGCTGCACATCACCTACTCCGGCTCACGGCCCCCGCAGATCAACCGGGAGTGGATCGAGGCACTGATCCTGTCGTCGGCGACGGGAGCCGTCAACCTCGTCGACGACCCGCCAATAGCGTCGGTCGATTGACCAGCACGAGAGGGTTCCGTAGCCGCTCTCGAGCTGGAGCGCAAGGCCTGTCGGCAGCCGCGGTGCCGCACCTACCGTGGACTGCGAAGGAAGGCTTCCGCCATGACCGCCGCACTGCTCCTAATCAACAACGAGCGCATCGCGCTCGCCGACGACATCGATCTGTCCGCCCTGATCGCCGAGATCATTACGGCGCTCGAGCACGGCGGGGCGTTCGTGCACATCGATGGCGGACGCGGTGATCAGTACGACGTGCTCATCACCGAGGCCACGCAGATCATGGTGCGCCACGGACGCCTGTCGATCGAGGTCGTCGCCCCCGAGGGCCCGTGGAACTCCAGCATCGATTTGGACATCTAGAAGGACCACCGCATGCCACCGCACGAGCACCGACTGTTTCGACCGAACGCCATGGCCCACGACGACGAGGGCAACGCGTGGGACGAGGTGCGCATCGCCTCCGTGACACGACCGGCCCACGCCGCACCGCTCATCACTTCGGTCGATTGGCTCGACGGCGAGCTGGGCGGCGAGCTCAGCACACCGACCGGATCGGCAGAACCGCGAGGGCGGTGCTGAGGATCACAGGGGAGGCTCCGAGGGTGGCCTGACGGGTGAAGTGAAGTTCGTGCGTTGTGCACGATGCATGCACGCTACTTTTCTTGATCAATTGGGCGCGCGCTCGCCTGGCACAATGGCCCCATGCCGTCGTGGACCTTTCTCACCCACCATGCGCACGTGCTGCTCGAGGTCGCGAAGAACCCCGACGCGACCGTGCAGCAGCTCGCCGACGGGGTGGGAATCTCCACCCGCTCGACCGTCACGATCCTCGGCGACCTGGCCGCCACCGGCTACCTCGAGCGCGAGCGCCGCGGTCGACGCAACCACTACGCGGTCGTGCCGACCGCTCCACTGCGGCACCCCTCGAACGCCGGGCACACGGTCGGTGAGCTCATCAGCGCACTCGCCGAACTGCGCTGACGACCCGCCCTCACTTCGCGCTCAGGCCGACCACGCGGCCCGCTCATGGCGGACACACCGTCAAGCCACAGAGGCGAGCGGTCTACTCAGGTCATGATCGGTCCTGCCTCGCGACACCTGCCACGGGTCGCACGCGCTTTCGTCACCGCTGCCGCGACGAGTGTGGTCGTCGCCGCGGCCAACTACGTTGCGCCAGTCCCCACACAGTCCGTCGTGCTGGGGGTCGAGATCTCCGGCTCGTCGGAATCGCCTCGTGGAGCGCGCGTGGGCGACGTCACCGCTGGCAGCCCGGCGAGCGAGACGGGCCTGTTGCCCGGCGACGTCATCACCAATCTCAACGGAACGCCCATTAGGAGTGCCGCTGACTTCTCGACCGCCATTGGCCAGATCGAGCTGGGCGACTGGATCGCTCTCTCATTCAGCGGGGCGACCGGGGCATTCCGCGCCGCCGTGCTGCCGCTCGAAGAGCATCTCGACCGTCGATCTTGACATCGAGGCACCCGTGCCAGACATACTGCAGAGTGAGGGCCGTGACCGAGACAGAGCGCGAGCAGCGTTTCCGGGCGCTCGCCGAGCTCATCGCCGAGCCCGTGCGGCGCTACCTTGCGCGCCGCGCTGACGCGGCGACGGCTGACGAGGTGCTGAACGAGACCCTGCTCGTATGCTGGCGCAAGCTCGACGAGGTGCCGGCCGAGCCAGAGCAGAGCATCCCGTGGGCCGTCGTCGTGGCCCGCAACCTGCTCGCGAACGCGGATCGGGCCGAGAGGCGCCGAGGCCGGCTCGTGGGCAAGATCATCGCGCTCGACCCGCCCGTGTCGATTATCGAGTACGAGCCCGATGACGCTGAGTCGATTGCGGTGCGGGATGCCCTCACGCGGTTGCGCCGCGACGATGCCGAGCTGCTGCGGTTGTGGGCTTGGGACGCCCTCGAGAGCCCGCAGCTGGCGACCGTGCTCGGCATCAGCGCGAACGCCGCGGCTATCCGGCTGCACCGCGCGAAGAAGCGCCTGCGCGACGAACTGCTGAAATCCGCACCGCCTGCCGGACATGTCGGGACAGAGGAAGCGAGCACCGATGCACGACGATGACCGCTCGCTGCGCGAGCAGGTGCGCGGCGCCGACCCGGCGCGCGACCTGGTTCCCCTCTCCCTTACGTGGCTTGACCACAGGATGGAGCAGATCATGGCCAGCACAACCACGCCCACGGTGCCCGCACGAACCGCACGTCGCACGTGGATTCCGGTCGCAGGCGTCGCCGCGGCCCTCGCGATCGGGGCCGCCATAGCCGTACCGCTCACGCTGGGGGGCACGCCGACTGTCGAGCCCCTGGCCCTGCCCGAGGGTGGCGCACTCACGAGCGGTAGCTGTCTGCCGGTGAGCGCCGAGACGCTGCAGGCGCAGGAGCAGGCGTTCGCTGCACGCGTGCTCTCGGTCGAGAACGACCTCGTGACCCTCGAGGTGACCGAGCGGTTCACGGGCGAGATCTCTGACCGCGTCACCGTGCCGCAGGTCGACGAGCTCACGAGCGACTTCTCGCTCGTGCCCTTCGCCGTCGGTGACAGCTACCTCGTCACCGCGACCGCGGGCGCCGTCACCGGATGCGGACTCAGCGGTGCCGACACCGCCGAGTTGCGCGCGATCTACGCCGAGGCGTTCGGCGGCTGACACTTGCCGCGGTGTTCGCGCACGCACCGAGCATCCTGATCGCATTCATCGTAAACATGGCGCCCAG
This sequence comes from uncultured Microbacteriaceae bacterium, assembly GCA_964412175.1. Lineage (GTDB taxonomy): Bacteria > Actinomycetota > Actinomycetes > Actinomycetales > Microbacteriaceae > Microcella. The sequence goes on from CAYPND010000021.1 coordinate 27,885, forward strand.
GTACCTGCCCGGTGCCATACCGCTTCACTCCGCCCCGACCGCCGCGGCGCGACTTCCCGATTTGCGCTTGTTCACGACACTTGCTCGGCAACTTGCGCAATTCGGGAAACGCGCAGCCCTGGGCCCAGCCTCCCCCTCCGACGATGTCGAAGGCGTCACACCATGGTCGATCGACCGAGACGTCCGGACGAGTCGATGGTGCGCCAGCGGCGGAGAAGTGAAGACCCGCACAGGGCGCCATGAGCGCGCACCGATGCGGCCGTCGGCGAGCATCCAGGTGGCGTGCGTACCCTGAGTGCGCGTGAGGGACGCCGTTCGACGCTCCCCCGCCGTCGCGTGAAAGGAACCGCTATGCGCAGCTCGGCCTCCTCCTCTAGCTTCGACATCCGCGAGGCCGTCGAGAACCTCCGCGACGCCTTCACGCCGCGCAGCGGTTCGCGCGGCACGGGCGCGCACGGCGACCTGCGCACCGCCATCCTCGCCGCCCTCGACCACGAAGCGAAGAACGGCCACCAAGTCATGCAGGCGATCGGCACGGCGAGCGGCGGGGCGTGGATGCCCACCGCGAGCCAGGTCTACCCGATGCTGCAGCAGCTCGCCGACGAGGGCCTCATCAGCACGCAGCACGACGGCGAGCGCACGGTCTACGCACTGACCGACGCAGGCCGCGAGGCCGCCGCCGCCGCGAGCACCGAGTCGCACAACGGCGAGCGCGAGAGCTGGAGCATGTCTGACTGGAGCGACCGCATGAGCGGGCGCTGGAACGACCACTGGAACGAGCGCACCGCGGCGGTTCCGCGGGCGGGCGCCAAGCTCGCCCATGCTGCGGCGCAGGTGGCGCAGACGGGCACGCGAGAACAGCAGGAGCGCGCCGCCGCCCTGCTCGACCAGACACGCAAGGCGCTGTACGCCATCCTCGCCGAAGACTAGATCGTGCCGACCGAGGGCGCGAACCGCGCTCCGACGACTGATCCGGCCCTGAAAGCCCGCTACCGGCGCATCATGCGCTTCGCGGCGCGCGCGCTCGCGCAGGCCTGGTGGTTCGAGCTCGTGCTGCCGCGGTTCGGGCTCGCGCGCCTCGCGGCGCGGGGGCGCATCCCTCGCCTGCGGGTGCTCGCGCGCCGCTTCCACGACCTCGCCGCCGACCTCGGCGGGCTCATGATCAAGGTCGGGCAGTTCTTATCGTCGCGCCTCGACATCCTGCCGCCCGGGATCACGCGCGAGCTCGAGGGGCTGCAAGATGAGGTGGCCCCCGAGTCGTTCACGCGCATCGTCGAGCAGATCGAGCGCGAGCTGGGCATCCCACTCGATCGCGCGTTCGCCAGCATCGAGACCGAGCCGATCGCGGCCGCTTCGCTCGGCCAGGCGCACCGCGCGCGCCTCTCGCCCGGCATCGCCGCCGACCTCGGATTCACCGATGTCGTCGTCAAGGTGCTGCGGCCCGGCATCGAGCAGATCGTCGAGGTCGACCTCGCCGCGCTGCGCCGCGTCGGCCGCTGGCTCTCGCGCGTGAGGCTCGTCAACCGCCGGGCCGACGCCCCCGCCCTCGTCGAAGAGTTCGCCACGACGAGTCTCGAAGAGATCGACTACGTGCACGAGGCGATCAACGTCGAGCGGTTCGCGGGCGACTTCGCCGACGACCCGCGCGTCGGCACGCCTATCGTGGTGTGGGAGCGCAGCGCCCGCCGCGTGCTAACCCTGAGCGACGTCACGGCCATCAAGATCACCGACACGGATGCGCTGCTGGCCGCCGGCATCGACCCCAACGCGGTCGCCGCCGAGCTGGCGCGCACCACCTTCGAGCAGATCTTCGTCGCGGGCTTCTTCCACGCCGACCCGCACCCCGGCAACATCTTCGTCACACCGAGCGCCGAGCACGGCTTCGCCCTCACCTACATCGACTT
>CAYPND010000021.1:29888-37736 GCA_964412175.1 uncultured Microbacteriaceae bacterium
ATCTCGCTCATCTCGGGCGTCACGAGCGCCCTCAACCGCGACTTCAACATGTGGGACGCGGTCGACCCCTTCGCCCGCACCCTGCTCAACGGTGGCGGCGCATCGACGCTGCGCTCGGTCGGTCGCGAGGGCGTCGCCATCCTCGCGGCGCTCGCGCGCCTTCCCCAACGGGTGGATGCTCTCGCCACGCGCCTCGACCGCGGCGAGCTCGCTACCCGCAGCCCCGGGATCGAGCAGCGCCTGCGCGTGCTCGACGGCAGCGTGCGCCGCGCGACCTCGGCGATCCTCTTCACGGCGCTCCTGCTCGCCGGGGTCATCCTGCGCCCGACCGACGAGGTGCTCAGCTGGGTGCTGATCGGAGCGTCAGCCCTGCCGCTGCTGCACGTCGTGCTGCCGTGGCGCCTGCGGTAGCCCGCGCGGTACCGTCGCGCGAGGACGCCGTCGAGTGGGCCCGCCGCGTTGCAGTCGCCTGCCGTTGTCCGCAAGAGCTACGCGCGTTCATCTACGACCCGGGATCGTAGCGCCCCGTCGTGAGGGTTGCCCGAACGCGCACACTCGCCCTGGTTCGTGGGCTCGCACGAACTCGAGGCGGCTCCGTTCCGTTCTGCCGTGCGCGGGAGGCTTCTCGGGCTGCGGCGGCGGAGAGGCCGGAGGCTGCGGCTGATCGAACAAAGGTCTCGCCGCGCCCCCACCATCTTTACAAAGCCCGTACAGTCGCGTGGCACTGCGGTTACCTACGGCGCGAATAGTCAGTGTGGTCGGCCGATCGGTCGGCCCACGAATCGACAGGAGACTCGCCATGAATAGCCTCATCGCCGGCGCGCTGATCGCTGGCCTCGCCATGAGCAGCACGCCCGCCTCGATCGACCCCGACGCCGGGCTCGACACCATTCAGACACGCGCCGACCGCGCGACCGAGGAGCGCATCCGTGCGATCGATAGCGCACTCAACCGCCTCGACGGTGCGGATTCTCTGACCGACGACCACCGCGCAACGATTGTCGAGACCCTCACAGCCGACCGCGCTGCGATGGAAGAACTGCAGGCGCAGATTGCTGCCGAGACCGATCGCGGCAATGCCCTGGATGCCTACCAGAGCATCTTCACCGACTACCGCGTGTTCGCGGTCTCGATTCCGCAGGCTCTCTACACGGTCGGCGCTGATCGCCTGACCGAAGTGGCCCTGCCGCGTCTCGAGCGCGCCTACGACGGTTTGGCCACGATCTCCGACGACACCGAGGCCCTCGCAGAGCTGCGTGCGGCGATCGACCAGGCTACCGACCTGGCTGGCGGCATCGCAGATGCTGCGCTCGCGGTCGAGCCCAGCGACTACAACGACAACTCCACTGTGCTGGCCGAGCTTCGGCTCAAGCTGCGTGAGGCCGCAGCCGCGACGCGCGACGCGGCGAGCGCGGCGCGCGACCTGTGGAACGAGGAGCGATGACCGTCGGGCGCGCGCGCAGAGCATCCGTCGCCACCATCGTCGCGGCGCTCGCCATCGGTCTCGCCGCGACAGGCTGCGGTCGCCTCGCTGATCGAGGCGACGCCGACAACAACCCCGTAGTGAGCGCTGAGACGAGTCAGGTCGACGGCACCGATGTCAACCTCGACGAGATCGGCCGGTTGCTCGACGACACCGACGCGGCCGTGAGCGGAGCCGAGCAAGATGCCGACGAGGGGGAGCGATCCGCCGGAGTAGGCGACGAGCCGTGACTCAAGGTTGAATGTCGGCATGGAGCTCGAGCGTGGACTGGTCGTCATCGTCGAAGATGAGCGTGCCATCGCCGAACTCGAGCGTCGCTACTTGAGCGACGCCGGGTTCGGCGTTCACGTGTCACCAGACGGTCGGTCTGGGCTCGCCGACATTCGGCGGCTGTCTCCGGTTGCTGCCGTCATCGACGTAGGGTTGCCGGGCATCGACGGCACCGAGATCGTTCGCGCGTTGCGGGCTGAAGACAATTGGCTTCCCGTGATATTTGTCACGGCTTACGACGACGAGGTCGACCGCGTCGTCGGCCTCGAGCTTGGTGCCGACGACTATGTGACCAAGCCTTTCTCCCCACGCGAACTCGTAGCCCGTGTGCGCTCGCTCGTGCGCCGAGCTACCGGGCCGTCTACGCCTGCGCCCATGATCGTCGGTCTGCTCGTCATCGACAATGCCGCCCGGCGCGTGCGGATGAACGGCACCGAGGTCGATCTCACGACGACCGAGTTCGATTTGCTGGCATATTTTGCGCGTCATCCTGGTCGAGTGCTCAGTCGCGAGCAGTTGCGGTCTGCCGTCTGGGGCCATGGTGATTACGGTCTGAGCCGCACCGTCGACGTGCATGTCGCACAGTTGCGTGCGAAGCTCGGTCGTCCTGATCTGATTCGCACCGTTCGCGGCATCGGCTATGCGCTGCGAGACGACACGTGACCGACATCGCGCCATCGGCGCGGCGCCGTGACTCAGTCAGTCGCCGACTGCTGGTGGTCACCCTGCTTGTCGCAGTGATCGCGGTGCTCGTGACGGCTGTCGCGGCGGTGGGATTCGCGCGGTCTGTCGATACGACTGCCGCCCGCAACGCTCTGCAAGCCCAGGCCGAGCGACTCGCGAATGCCGAGTCGGCCGTGCGCGCCGGGTTAATCCGCTCACTCTCGGGGATCGAGGGCGAGCTGGTTGCGCTCGTTCCACCAGAAGGCACACCCACTGGCTCGGCGGCGCCCTTCGTGCCGCGGCGAGTGATCGTGCAACTGCGCGAGGGCATCGACGTCTCGACAGTCGTGCGCGTCGGCGGGCAAAGTTATCTGCTCGAAGGGCATGCGTCGGCAGACGGGGGCGGCGTCGTGGTGGCCCAAACTGCCGCTTCGGTGCGGTCACTCACCCCAGCTGTCGTGGGCCGTATCAGTCTCGCGTTGCTCGTCGGCATCGGGGTAGCCGCCGCAGCAGCTCTTGTCGTCGCGCGACGGTTAAGCCGCCCTCTCACCGAGCTCTCGAGGCGAGCGCGCCGACTCGCGGGGGGTGAGCGAGGCATCGACGCGGCGCCCAGCGGCGTGACCGAGATCGATCAGGTGGATGCTGCGCTCACGAGCCTCGATAAATCGCTCGCCCGTTCCGAAGCCCGGCAGCGTGAGTTTCTCCTCTCGATCTCACACGAGATCCGCACGCCGCTGACAGCTCTTCGTGGCTACGCCGAAGCGCTCGCCGATGGCACCGTACGCGCTGATGAACTGACCACGATCGGTGGCACCCTCGCGATCGAGACCGCACGACTGACCCGGTTTACCGACGATCTGCTCGCCCTCGCGCGGCTCGACGCTGACGACTTCTCTCTCGACTTCGCCGACGGCGTCTCGGTCTCGCAGGTCGCGAGGGCGGTGGCTGACGCGTGGGGTGCCCGCGCTGCGGCAGTCGGCATCACACTCGCGGTCGTCGAGCACACCACCGTGCCGACGGTGCGCACCGACCCGCATCGACTGCGTCAAGTCATCGATGGTCTGATAGAGAACGCTCTCCGTGTGAGCCCGACAGACTCGAGCATCACGATCTCACTTAATGCAGTGCCGGGCGCGGCAGTCATCGAGGTCGCCGATGAGGGCCCTGGAATTACCGAGGATGACGCCGCGGTTGCGTTCGATCGCGCCGTGTTGCGTGACCGCTACCGTGACGCACGCCCGGTCGGGTCAGGCCTCGGGCTCTCGATCGCCGCCCGACTCGTATACCGACTCGGCGGGCGGATAATTGCAGCGCCCCGTACGCCCGGCACGGTCTTTCGAGTCGAAATTCCTAACGACTCGCTGAGCGCGGCCTAGGACTCGGCGACGCGTCGCTCCAGGTGCCGGCGTTCGGCCTCATTGCTCGTCAGCTCGCGCGCACGCGCGAAACTCGCGGCCGCGGGTCGGCCGGCGCGGGCGAGCAGCTCTGCCCTGGTCGCGTGGAACAGGTGGTAGTCGTCGAGACCGTTGAGCCGGTCGAGCACCGCAAGGCCCGCGAGCGGACCGTCGGCCATGGCGATCGCGACAGCCCGGTTGAGCTCGACCACCGGGTTCGGAGCCATGCGGCCGAGCTGCGCGTAGAGCTCGGCGATCGCCGACCAGTCGGTGTCGGCGGCCGTGCGCGCGTTGGCGTGATGCCCGGCGATGATCGCTTGCACCTGGTAGGGGCCGGGCGCCATGCGGCTCATGGCGCTGTGCAGTCGAGCATTGGCCTCGGTGATCTCGTCGAGATTCCAGCCCGTGCGGTCTTGGTGCTCGAGCAGCACGAGCTCGCCGAGCCCGTCAACCCGGGTACCCGACCGGGCGTGGTGGTAGAGCTCGAGGGCGAGCAGCCCCTCGGCTTCGGCGCTCGCGGGCAACTCGTCGACCACCTGGCGCGTCAGCCGAATGGCCTCAGTGATGAGGTCGACGCGCGTCACGTGGTCGGCACCGCGAGAGAGGTAGCCCTCGTTGAATATCAGGTACAGCACCCGCAGCAGTGCATCCACGCGCTCGTCGAGGTTCGCGGGGATCGTGAGCGGCATGCCCGCCTCACGAATCTTGCGCTGGGCCCGCACGACGCGCTGCGTGAGCGTCGCCTCGGGCAGCAGGTAGGCGGCCGCGACTTCGGCGGCGGTCAATCCCCCCGCGAGACGCAGGGTGAGTGCGACCTGCGTGTCACGATCGAGCGCCGGATGGCAGCAGAGCAAGAGCAACCTGAGGCGCTCGTCGCCGAGAGTGGAGGCATCCATGATCAGGTCGCCCTCCTCCTCTGCGTCAGTCGTGGTGTGGTGCGCGGTCAGTTCGGGCGCGGCATCGTGCAGTCGGCGACGGGATGTTCGGTCTCGCCGGGTCTGGTCGATCAGGGCGTTGCGGGCCACGGTGTAGAGCCACGCGGCCGGGCTCTCGGGAATGCCCGACTGCCACGCGGTCAGAGCGGTGATGAGGGCATCCTGAACCGCATCATCGGCGGCATCGAGGTCGTGAAAGCGTCGCGTGAGGAGAGCGAGCACTCGCCCGCTCTCCTCACGCGCCAGCCGGGTGACGGCGTCGGCGATCTCCGACGCTGTGGTCATGCCGCCGTCGTCATCCAGCGTCGGGGCGGAACGCGACCGGGCGGATCTCGAGCGAGCCGTTGTCCATCGGCAGCTTCTTCGCGAGCTCGATGGCCTCGTCGAGGTTCTCGGCCGAGATCAGGTAGTAGCCGCCGAACTGCTCCTTCGTTTCGGCGAAGGGGCCGTCGACGATCTCGGTTGCCTGACCCGGCGTCAACCGGAGGGTGGTGGCCGAACTCGTCGGGGCGAGGTTCGCGCCGCCGACCCAGTGGCCGCGCTCGATGAGCGACTGGTTGTAGGCCATCCAGCTGCCCATGAACTCGTCGAAGCCGGGGTCGCCCGGGGCGAGGCGTGGGCTCGACTCGTCGCCGTAGATGAGGATCATGAATTCCATCGTCGTCTCTCTTTCTGAGGCCAGCTATCTGCATGCTCTCACTCTGATGACGCGGCGCTCCCGACTATTCGACAAGGTGAGCAAACATTTTTTCTGGTGGCCCGGTCGCGAGCTTGAGCCCGCATCCATCGACGGCGTCTCGTACGGCCTCGCCGCACTGCTGTATCGGGGCCGCCCGCTGATCGCGGTGGCGCAGACCGCCGCTGGATGCTCCCTCTACCCGTTCAGCCCCGCCGTCATCGAGGCGGTCGCTCCGCTGCTGGACGTCGCCCTCGACGGGTAGGTAGCGCCAGGCCGGCCGAACTGCGGTCGAGTCGTCCACAGCATGAGGGAGCGCACGTCGTTCATTCGAATACCGACCCGGCCGGCGCGAGCTGATTCCAGTTTCTACCCTCAACGGATGATCATCGAAGCCGGCTACGACCTTCACCTCTTGCTGTTCTCTGATCACCGTCTCCCGGGGAGTCTCCGAATGGTGTGCATGGACGAGGACCTGCGCGTCACCGATGTCTGCACGCCGATCCCCGTGTTCGCGGGCGTCTTCGACCAGAGCGCTCTCGACTCGATCGAGGCGGCGATCCCCGACGACCACCACGACTTCCCCCGGCTTGACACCCGGTTCGTCGCTCTCGGCTACGACGTCTTGACGACCTCGGGTTTCGACTGGGAGCGAGTGAAGACAGTTGAAGAGAGACTGGGGCGTCGAGGTGTTCTCCTTCTCGGTATTCAGGTCTGTGATGACCGAAGCTGGGCCTCAACCGGGCCAATGTACTCCTTCGAGTCCTACGCCCTGGACGATCTCCCGCGCGCGGTCGTGATACCCGGCCCCCACCCGTTCGCCACCTGCAAGTGCACTGCGTGCTCGCCGAAGCGCCGCCAGCGTACCCCGCGGACGCATAAAGGCTCTGTGTAGACTCATGTGTAAGGAGGCCGCGATGGCGACGAACTTGGCACTGGACCCCGATCTTCTCGATCGCGCCTTCGCGATCAGTGGTCAAGCGACGAAGAAGGCCGCCGTCACGCTCGCACTCCGGGAGTTCATCGCCCGGCGCGAGCAGCTCGGCCTGCTCGACCTGATCGGCACCCTCGAGTGGGACGACTCGTTCGACTACAAGGCGGAGCGCTCGCGCGGATGACCGTGCTCGTCGACACGAGCGTGTGGTCGCTCGCCCTTCGTCGCGACCGCCCGGCGAGCTTCCCCGCGATGGCGCAGCTCACGAAGGCACTTAAGTCGGACCTAGTCGTGACGACGGGCCTCATCGTGCAGGAACTTCTGCAAGGGTTCCTGCCGGAGCGCAGTCAGTCCGAGATCCGTCGCCGCCTCGGCACCCTCCCCGCTGTGCAGCCGACGCGCGACGACCACATCGCCGCCGCCGACCTGCGCAACACCTGTCGCCGCGCCGGAGTGCAGCTCGGCACCATCGATGCCCTCATCGCTCAGTTGTGCATCACCCATCACCTCGAGCTGCTCAGCACCGATCGTGATTTCGTGCGTGCCGCCCGCCACTGCAGTCTTCACCTCTGGAGTTGAAACGGCTCGTAGACACCGCGGCGACGTGCACCTGGACCGCTTGGTCAAGGCATCACGCGCAGGCGCGGTCAAGCGCCCCGCGCGAATGACTTCACCTGAGTCGCACCGTGAAGCCCAATCGACTGCCGAGGTTGTCAATCATCGAGGCCGAGGGGTGGGCTCGCACCTTGACCGACTCAAAGGAGCTCATTCTCGCCCTGAATCGAGGCTTCGGCGTCTGGCCAGACCAGTACGCCGTTCGGTCGCCACCGCTACACCGAACGCGAATCAGGTTCGCGCCACGGTGCGATGGTGAACGCGGCAACGACGGCGGCGGTGAGTACGGTCGCGGCGAAGATCGTGACCAGATGCACCGCTACCGAGCCCACGAGGTACATGGTGACACCGACCGCGAGCAGAGAAACCGCGATGACCGCGACCGCCGCACGTTGCTGACGGCGCAATGCCACAACCACGAGCGTCGCGGGAATGACGAACAAGATCACCCCTACCGCCCCTGATGAATTCACCATTTGCACTGCTGGTTGAATTGCCGGCAGAGGGTCAAACAATCCTCGTGCAAACATCGCAGTGCAGTGAAAAACCAAGCCGGCCACTCCTACTACCAGCAGGATCGCGTCGACCGCCGTCAAACGAACAGCGAGGGTACGAAGCGGAAGTTGCGGCAGGGCAAGACGCAACAGGAACACCACGGCGACGGTCACGGCGAGCGCAAGGGAGAACTGGGATGTCACGGCGAACCTCTTCTACCGAGCGCATTTGGGCCGGTTGCGGGAGTGTATCGCCCCAGGTTGCGGTGCACGCACAGGTTGTAACGCTCCAGTCTCATCCCTCTGGACCGCCTCGCCATGCGCGCCCGATCAGATGTCAGCTATTCGGGCAGCAAGCCCATCCGACCGGATAAACAATGGTGC
>CAYPND010000022.1:0-1777 GCA_964412175.1 uncultured Microbacteriaceae bacterium
GCCCGTCACCGCACTTGCGGCGGCATGAACAACGTCACTGGGAACTACAGCTAGGTCCTGGAGCGCGGCGTGTGGCGGCTCGCGCCTCCTCCACACCGCCCTGGCCGAACGACTTCTCCCGAGATTGCGCCACCCCTCTTGTTCGAACATACGTTCGATGAAATCCTTGAGGCATGCCCTTGCATCCCCCCCTTGAGCACCTCGCCATGGTCGTGGCCGTGCTCGAGCGCGAGCCGCTGATCCCCGCGGCGCTGCGTGAGCTGGGCGACGCCGACCTGCTGTCGCTGACCGATCTCGGCGCCAGTGCCCGTCGACTGCTCGATGCGCGCACGGCGCTCATCGCGGGCGAGCTGGCCCGCCGCTCGCGCCCCGAGCTCGCGCACGAGGGCCTCGCCCAGCGGCTCGGGCATCGCACGGCGGAAGAGCTTGTGCGCGTGACCACGGGCGAATCCCGGCGCGACGCGGCGACGGCGATCAACGCGGGGCGGCTGCTCGTGGCCGCGAGCGCTGAGCCCGGTCGTAATCCCGACCCCGCCGACCTGCCTCCCGCACCCGCGCACCTCGAGCCGGCCATCGCAGCGGCGCGCTCCGGCATCATGGGGGCCGCAGCGCTCGACGCCATCCGCACAGGGCTCGGCGATCCGAGCGCCACGATCTCCTCTGCCTCGCTGCGGACCGCGTGCGAGCGCCTCGTCGAGGCCTCTGCGTCGGTCGATGTCGATCGGCTTCAACGCCTCGCCCGGCAGGTGCGCGAGGGGCTCGACAGCGACGCGATCGTCGATCGCGAGCGCGCTCAGCGCGAGGCCCGATCGTTCCGGCTCATGACCCTGCCCGACGGCATGACCCGAGCGACGTGGCTGCTCGATCCCGAGTCGGCCGCCCATGTTCGCGAGATCGTCGACCGCACGACGTCACCGAAGCGCCGCACGGTGCAGTTCACCAATCCCGACGACCTCGAGAAGGCGCAGCGCATCGCCGACGACGATCGCACGCCCGAGCAGTACGCATCGGATGCCCTGCTCCACCTCCTCCTCGCCGGGGCCGATACCGACTCGAGCATGATGCTCGGCAGCGGGGCGCCGAGCGTGCGGGTGCTCGTGACGGCGCGCGATCTGGCGCTCGGCATCGGCTCGGGGTCGCTCGATGCCACGATAGGTCAGCCTGACGGCGTCGTCGTCGCTCTCCCCACCGTGCAGCGATTGCTCTGCGGGGGCACCCAGACGCCGATACTCATCGGCTCGACGGGGCAGCCGCTCGACGTGGGCCGCTCGCAGCGCCTTTTCACCGCGCGCCAGCGCCTCGCGCTCGCGGCCCGCGACGGAGGGTGCCGATGGCCTGGCTGCGAACGACCACCCAGCTGGTGCGAGGCGCACCACATCGAGCACTGGTTGCGTGACGGCGGCCCGACCGACGTCGACGTCGGAATCCTGCTGTGCCGGCATCACCACTTGCTGCTCCATGACCACGGGTGGAGTATCACTCGCGCGGGCAGTGGTCCCGACTACGAGCTCATCCCGCCCGAAAGCGTCGACGCGATGCGACGACCTCGCTCCATGCCCGGCCGCAGCCGGGAGTGGCAGCGCGCGCTGGCGAGCTAGCGCTGGCGCGGGGCTGAGCCCGCGTCGAGGGGCGCGTCCGCAGGACTGTCCTCGGGAGCGTCTTCGGCAGCGTGTGCGGAGATGGAGGCGGCGTCCGTGCTCGCCGGCCCCCTCGTGCCGGCCTTCGTCTCAGCGCTCGAGTAGGCACTCGTGTCTGCACTCGTGTCTGCACTCGTGTC
>CAYPND010000022.1:1877-37159 GCA_964412175.1 uncultured Microbacteriaceae bacterium
GCACTCGTGTCTGCACTCGTGTCTGCACTCGTGTCAGCGCTCTGCCCGATGTCCGTGCGTGGCTCGGTGCTCGACGGCAACGGCGGCGGCCAGGCCGATCCCCCGGCGAGAGCCTGCCGCGCCCGCGCCGCCTGATTCGGATCGATGATGATCTGGTAGCTGCCCGCGAGCACCTGGTGCGTCGAGCTGAAGTCGCGACGACGGCGCCCGATCGCGTACGACACGATGCCGAAGATCATGCCGAACCCTGCCCCGATGACGGCCGCGGCGAGGATGAACGAGATCTCCGGCGCCGGCGAGAACAGGAACAGCAGCAGGCCGAAGAACAGCCCCACCCACGACCCGCTCGCCGCCCCGGCGAGCGCCGCCCGACCGTACGACAGCCGACCCGTGACGCGCTCGACCGTCATGAGATTGCTGCCGACGATCGCCATACCCTTGACCGCGAAATCGGCCTTCGCGAGACGATCGACGACCGCTTGCGCCTCGAGGTACGAGTCGTACTCGCCCAGCACCTCCCCGCGCGGAACGGTCGGCGAAGCGGTGGCGCGGCGCGCGAAGAGGCTCGGATTGCTCACCCGTCCATTCTGACAGCCCGGGGATATGGTTGAGCCGTGAGCACCGCCCGAGTCTTCGTCGCACGCCTGTCGGGGTGCGCCGTCTTCGACCCCGCGGGCGACCGCGTCGGCCGGGTGCGCGACGCCCTCGTCGTCTACCGCCGCAGCGACCCACCGCGCGTCGTGGGGCTCGTCGTCGAGGTTCCCGGCCGTCGGCGGGTGTTCCTCTCGATCGGTCGCGTCACGAGCATGAGCGGCGGGCAGGTCATCACGACCGGCCTCATCAACCTGCGTCGCTTCGCCCAGCGCGGCGGCGAGGTGCGCGTGCTCGCCGAGCTCGTCGGGCGCTCGGTGACCCTGCGCGACGGCGGCGGCCCGGCGACCATCGAAGACGTCGCGATCGTCGAATCCGGCCCGGGCGAGTGGACGGTCGACCAGCTCTTCGTGCGCAAGCCGCGCACCGTTCCGACCCCGTTCTCCAAGGGAACGACCCTCTTCGCCCGCTGGAGCGACGTTGTGGAAGACACCGCGGCGGGCCAGCCGCAGAGCGCTGAGCAGCTCGTCGCCACCTACAACGAGCTGCTGCCCGCCGACCTCGCCACCTCACTGCTCGAGCTGCCTGAGTCGCGGCGCATCGAGGTCGCCGAAGAGCTCTCCGACGACCGACTCGCCGACGCGCTCGAAGAGATGCCCGAGAACGAGCAGGTGCAGATCCTCTCCCAGCTCGACGACGAGCGCGCCGCCGACGTGCTCGACCAGATGGAGCCCGACGACGCCGCCGACCTCATCGCCCAGCTGCCGGCCCTCCGCGGCGAGGCACTGCTCGACCTCATGGAGCCGGAGGAGGCGGAGGACGTGCGCTTCCTGCTCTCCTACGACGCCGATACCGCGGGCGGCCTCATGACGACCGAGCCCATCATCGTCTCGGCCGACGCGACCGTGGCCGAGGGGCTGGCGCTCATTCGACGCCACGAGCTCGCACCCGCGATCGGGGCAGCCATCTGCGTCACGCTGCCGCCCTACGAGCCGCCGACCGGGCGGTTCCTCGGCATGGTGCACTTCCAGCGGATGCTCCGCTACCCGCCGCACGAACGCCTGGGAACCCTGCTCGACCACAGCGTCGAGCCCGTGAGCCCCGAGACCTCGGCCGCCGAGGTGTCACGCCGCCTCGCGAGCTACGACCTCGTCTCGCTGCCGGTGGTCGACGAGCACCACCGGCTGGTAGGCGTCGTGACGATCGACGACGTGCTCGACTACCTGCTGCCCGACGACTGGCGCAGCGCGGACACCGATACGGCGCCGACCGCGCCGCGCAAGCGCGGGCTCACCCCGGCGAGGAGGTCGGGCCATGGAGCGCCGTGACGCCGCGCGCCGGTCGGGCACCCGGCGCGGCCGCACCGACATCCGGCTCGACTCGCCGAAGGGCATGCGCACCCCGCTCGTTCCGCGCTTCGGCGGGGGCAATGACCGCATGGGGCGGTTCTCCGAGGCGTTCGCGCGCGGCATGGGCACCCCGTGGTTCCTCGTCGGCATGTCGGTCTTCGTCGTCGTCTGGCTCGTCTACAACTCGGTCGCTCCAATCGACGCGCAGTTCGACCCACGAGCCCTCAACTTCACACTGCTGACACTCATCCTCTCGCTGCAAGCCTCCTATGCGGCCCCGATGATCCTGCTCGCGCAGAACCGGCAAGACGACCGTGACCGGGTGCAGATCGAGCAGGACCGCCAGCGGGCCGAGCGCAACCTCGCCGACACTGAGTACCTCGCGCGCGAGGTGGTAGCGCTGCGGCTCGCGATGAAGGACGTCGCGACGAAAGAGTTCCTGCGCTCCGAGCTACGGGCCCTGCTCGACGAGCTCGACCGCCGTGACGATGAGAACGCGGCGCAGGCCGAGGCCGCCGCCGAAGACGACCTGGCGCGCAACGCCCGCGAGCGATGACTCCCGGCACTCCTCCGTCGCCCCAGCCCCGCGACGAGCAGGCGCCGATGCGCGGCGCGCGCGACGGCGAGGCGGCGCCCGCCGGTGACGAGCGGCACCCGCTCGCGCTCGCCGTGCGGCAGGCGCTCGGGCGCGTCATCGATCCCGAGATCAGGCGACCCATCACCGAGCTTGACATGGTGCCGCGCGTCAGCGCGCGGGATGGTCGCGTCGACATCGACCTGCGGCTGACGATCGTCGGCTGCCCCGCCGCGACCTCGATCGAGCGCGATGTTCGAGCCGCGGCATCCACCGTGCCGGGTGTCGGCGAGGTCGCGGTCGATGTCGGGGTCATGGATGCCGCGACCCGCGAGGCCCTCATCACGCGCCTGCGCGGCGACCGGCCGAGCGGTCACCCCTTCACGGCCGACTCGCTTACGCGCGTCATCGCGGTCACGAGCGGCAAGGGCGGCGTCGGCAAGTCGACGCTCACCGTCAACCTCGCCGTCGCACTCGCGGCGCAGGGGCTGCGCGTCGGGCTCGTCGACGCCGACGTGTTCGGCTTCTCGATTCCGGGACTGCTCGGCATCTCCGACGCGAAGCCCACGCAGGTGGGCGGCCTCATCATGCCGCCGCGCGCGCACGGTGTGGCCGTGATCTCGATCGGCATGTTCGTGGATGCCCGCACCGCTGTCTCTTGGCGCGGCCCCATGCTGCACCGCACCGTGCAGCAGTTCCTCACCGACGTGCACTTCGGCGACCTCGACGTGCTGCTGCTCGACATGCCGCCCGGCACGGGTGATGTGGCAATCTCGGTGGGACAGCTCATGCCGCATGCCGAGGTTCTCGTCGTGACGACCCCCCAGCGGGCGGCGGCCGACGTCGCCGAGCGCTCGGGACTCGTCGCCCGCCAGACCGGCCAGACTGTCATCGGCGTCGTCGAGAACATGGCGGGGCTCGCGCAGCCCGACGGCAGCGTGCTCGAGCTGTTCGGGTCGGGCGGCGGCGCCGAGACAGCCGCGCGCCTCAAGGTGCCGCTGTTGGCGCGGGTGCCGCTCAGCATCGCGCTGCGCGAGGGCGGCGACGCGGGCGAGCCGATCGTGCTGCGGCCCGGCGATGCTGCGGGCGATGCGATCACGCGGCTCGCAAGCGAGCTTGCGAAGCGCGGCCGCGGGCTCGCGGGCCGGAAGCTCGGGCTGAGCCCGCGCTGACGCGCGCTCGCACGCCCGGAGGCACGGCGCGGCGCGGCGGCACGGCGGCACGGCACGGAACGGCGATGCGCGAGAGCGGTGATGCGCGAGAGCGGCGTGTGCCCCAACGACGACGGCCGCCGGATCCCGCGCTCGCCCCTGGAAAGGCGAGCACGAGGTCCGACGGCCGTCGCGGGAGCGCGCCCCAGGGCGCCGGGCTCAGCGCTGGGTCGCGGGCACGCGACGGTAGCCGTCGCGAGCGGCGGTCACGATCGTCGCAGCGACAGCGGCGACGGCGAGAAGGGCGATGGTGATGAGCACGGCGGTCATGTCGGGGTTCTCCTTGGTTTCCTGAACAGCTCTATCTCACCGTGCGGCAGTGTTTAGCACAATCGATACTTTCTGAACTGATACTTCAGTTGTCCTTTAGTATTGAGTGATGGACATCCGCCGCCTCCAGCTGCTGCGCGAGCTCGCCGACCGCGGCAGCATCACCGCGGTCGCCGCGGCGACGCACCGCACCGCATCCGCCGTCTCGCAGCAGCTCAAGGTGCTCGAGGCGGAGGTCGGCGTTCCCCTCACCGAGCGCCACGGGCGCGGTCTCGTGCTCACCGGCGCGGGCCTCGCCCTGGCCAAAACGGCCCGACGCATCGCGGTCGCAATCGAGTCAGCCGAAGCGCTCTGGCAGGAGTTCACCCAGAGCCCCCAGGGCTCGGTCTCGGTGAGCGCCTTTCCCACTGCGGGACAGATGCTTCTGCCGGGCACCCTGCGCGCGCTGCGTGACGAGCCGGGGCTCGAGATCGTGCTGACCGATCACGACCTGCCGCTACCCGATTTTGCGCAGCTCACCGCCGACTACGACATCGTCCTTGCCGATTCGCAAGGCATCCCCGCGCACTGGACCGAGAACGGGCTCCGCTGCATCCCCCTCATGACTGAGCCCTTCGACGTCGCGCTCCCGGCGGGGCACCCGCTCGTGGAGAAGAATGTCGTGCGCGGCACCGACCTCGTCGACGAGCAGTGGATCGGCGCTCCGGTCGGCTATCCCTATGACCGCGTGCTCGAGCGCCTCGGCGCCGCTGTCGGGCGCGAGCCGCGCGTCGTGCAACGCGTGATGGACAACCTCATCGTCGAACGACTCGTCGCCGCAGGAATCGGCATCGCGATCCTGCCGCGATTTACGACACGCAGCCACGGCAACGGCATCGTTACGCGCCCCATCACGGGGCTGCCGGCCGAGCGCCAGATCTCGGCCCTCATACGCGCCGACCGGGCCGAACGGCCGAGCGTGCGCCGCGTGCTCGAACTGCTGCAGGCCGAAGCGGCGCGCGTCGTCGAAGGCTACCGCACGGTTGGTGAGCGCTGAGCGGGCATCCCGAAACTGCGGCCTAGGTGGCCTCGCCGTCGAAGGGCGCTGGCCGACCCTCGCGGATGAGCCGCTGGCGCTGCGCGTATGCCGATTCGCGCACGGGCACCGTGGCCGATTCCGCACCCGGTCCAGGGCGCGCGGCGGGCGGAGGCTCGTCGATCAGCGCCTCGCGGATGATGCGCCGCGGGTCGTACTGGCGCGGGTCGAGCTTCTTCCAGTCGATGTCGTCGTAGTCGGGGCCCATCTCTTCGCGCATGCGCGTCTTCGCCCCGTTGGCCATATCACGCAGCGACCGCACGAGGCGCCCGAACTGCGCGGCGTAGCCCGGCAGGCGATCGGGGCCGATGAGAATAACCGCGATCAGCCCGATGAGCAACAGCTTCTCGATCGTCAGACCCCAGGACACCCCTTGAGAATAGCCCGGTCGAGCAGGGTGTTCGCCCTAGGCTGGGGCCAAGAAGGAGCACCGTGCCCAGCAAAGACCTGTCGTGGAAGTACGTCGAAGACCAGACGGTTGAAGCCGAGGTCATCCGTGGTGCGCGCACGCAGTCAGTCGAACTCGGGGTTGACGCCGTGAGCCCCGCGACCGGGGCCCAGCTCGCGGTCGTCGCGGCCGCCCTCGCCGCCGAGTCAATCATCGAGGTCGGTACCGGCGTTGGGGTCTCCGGCCTCTGGCTGCTGCAGGGCGCTCCGGATGCGCAGCTCACCTCGATCGATGTCGAAGCCGACCACCACGAGGCGGCGCGGCGGCACTTCACCGAGGCCGGGCATCCGCCCACGAAGGTGCGACTCATCACCGGTCGTGCCGCCGATGTGCTCCCCCGCATGAACGAGCGCAGCTACGACCTCGTGCTCATCGACGGCGACGCGAAGGCGCTCACTGAAAACCTCGAGCACGCCCTGCGGCTCGTGCGCGCCGGCGGTGCCGTGCTCGTGCCGCACGCGCTCTGGCGCGACACCGTGCCTGATCCGGCCAAGCGCGACGGCATCACGGCCGAGCTGCGCGGCCTCATTGCCGAGCTGCGCGACTCGCCGGCCGTGCACGTGGCGATCTCGCCCGTGGGCGACGGCCTGCTGCAGCTCGTCACCGCGCGCTAGACGAACACCAGCGCTGTCGCCGTGCTCACGGCACGGAGCGCGAGGTGGGTCACCAGAACGGTCAAGAGGTCGGTCGTGAGGTCGGTCGTGAGGTCGGTCGAGTTCGGGGTCGAACGCCCGCTCAGCACTTAGCCGATGGCCGCCGCGAGCGCGTCGTGCAGCTCTTTCGCCTCGTCGTCGTTGACCGACACTACGAGGCGCCCGCCACCCTCGAGCGGCACGCGCACGATGATGAGGCGACCCTCCTTGACAGCCTCCATCGGGCCGTCTCCGGTCCTGGGCTTCATGGCTGCCATGTGGTCTCCCCTTTCGCTGAACAGTGCCTATCATTATCCCTCACACTCGCCCAACGGCTAAATCGAGCGGAGCCGCGGAAGGGGTGCCGCGAGCACGGTTCACGCAGTGTTCACCTCGAGTGGGCGCGGTGAGCGCTCGATCACGGCGGGGTCCAGTCGTAGCCATCGACCCACCAGCCGATGTGCACCCACGCCACTTGGCCCGCGATCGCGATCGCGAGGGCGAGCACGGTGAGTACGACCCGCACGGCGCGGGCGCGCGCAGGAGGCCATCCGCCCGCGATGCGCCCCGATCCGACGCTCGCGATGCCGAGCGCGAGCGCCCCCAGGACGGGCGCGAGCGGCACGAGCAGCCGGAACGTGCTCGACTGCGGAAAGAAGACCGCCAGCAGGTAGAGCGCGTAGGCGATGATCCAGAACCGCAGCTCGATCGGCATACGCCGCATCGCGGGCAGGGCGAACGCCGCCGCGCACAGAGCGAGCACGGCGAGCAGGATGACCGGCCCGAGCACGGCCCCCGTCGACCACGGCGCCCCCGCGATGAGCGGTTCGGGCCACCACTGCTCGCCCCCCCACCACTGCGCCCCCTGCACCCAGGGCGTGAACGGCAGCAGTTCGACATCGCCGATGTACGGCCGCCGCCAGGCGAGCTCGGTGTCGAGGTAGCCGCGCAGCTCGCCCGTCGAGAGCGCGACGATGCCGGGCCAGGCGAGCCCGGCGAGCCCGGCGACGACGGCCGCGACGCCCAGCCGCACCCGCTCGAGGGTCTCGAAGGGCTCGTCGCGGCGGCGCATCCACCGCCAGCCCCATACGAGCGCGAGCAGCAGGGCGAATGCGAGCCCGCTCGGGCGCGTGAGCGCCATGACGGTGACGACGAACGGCAGCACGATCCACCGCCGGTCGAGCACGAGGATGAGCGCGCCGAGCAGCAGCGCGAGGTGCAGCGACTCGGCGTAGCCCACCTGCAGGATCGGCGAAAGGGGAGCGACGCAGAACAGCGCCGTCGCGAGCATCGCGGTTCCGGCGCTCAGCCAGCGCCGCGCGATCACGAAGAACAGCAGCGCGGCGGCGGCACTCGCGAGCACCGAGATAGTCACGGCGACCGCCGCGAAGCCCTGCGCCGAGAAATCGCCCGTCAGGGTCATGCCGATGCGCACGAGCCCCGGGTATACGGGCATGAACGCCCACGCGCTCTCGCCCGCGAGACCGTTCTCGTCGCGCGGGATCTCGTCGGGGTACCCGACGGCAGCGATGATGTAGTACCAGTGGGCATCCCACAATCGCGCGAAGTCGAGGTAGCCGGGGCTCGCGCCCGTCCACGCGTTCTCGCCCTGCCGCGCCGCGAACGAAACAAGGATGCCCGTGGTCACGAGCCGCGACGCGCCCCAGATGCCCAGCACCCCGACCCACCAGGGCAGGCGGCGCACTACCCCTCTAACCACGCCCGCAGCCCGCGCTCGCAGGCGACAATCTGCTCGACCGAAACGCGCTCGTCGTCGGTGTGCGCGAGCGAGGGGTCGCCGGGGCCGTAGTTGACGGCCGGGATGCCGAGCTCGGCGAAGCGGGCGACGTCCGTCCAGCCGTACTTCGGCGCGGGGGTGCCGCCGACCGCTGCCATGAAGTGCTGCGCGAGCGGAGCATCCAGCCCCGGGCGGGCCCCGCCGCTCGCGTCGGTGACCGTCAGCCGCAGCTCGGGCGCGACGGCACCGAACAGCTCGCGCAGGTACTGCTCGGCCTCGGCGACGCTCTTGTCGGGGGCGAAGCGGTAGTTGACGGTCAGCACGGCCTCGTCGGGGATCACGTTGCCCGCGACTCCCCCGAGCACCCCGACGGCGTTGAGGCCCTCGCGGTAGGCGAGTCCGTCGACCTCGACGGTCGCGGGCTGATAGCGGGCGAGCAGGTCGAGCGCAGGGGCGAGGGCGTGGATGGCGTTCTCGCCCATCCACGCGCGGGCGGAGTGGGCTCGACGACCCGTCGCGCGCAGCTCGACGCGCAGCGTGCCGTTGCAGCCGCCTTCGATGCCCGCATTGCTCGGCTCGCCGAGAATCGCGAAGTCGGCCGCGAGCAGCTCGGGCCGCGTGCGCGCGAGCCGGCCGAGGCCGTTGAGGCTCGCCTCGACCTCCTCGTGGTCGTACCAGACCCACGTCACGTCGTAGGCGGGCGCGTCGAGCGCCAGGGCGAGCGCGAGCATGACGGCGCACCCACCCTTCATGTCGACCGTGCCGCGGCCGTGCAGCGTGCCGGTGAGCGCGTCACCCTCACGTCGGCTCGGCAGGTTGTCGTTGATGGGCACCGTGTCGATATGGCCGGCGATGACCACGCGCTGCGCGCGGCCGAGGCGGGTTCGGGCGACGATCGCGTCGCCGTCGCGCAGCACCTCGAGGTGCGGGGCGTGGATGCTGAGCGCGTGCTCGATCGCGTCGGCGAGCATCCGCTCATCGCCCGAGACGCTCGCGATGTCGACCATGGCCGCCGTCAGGGCCACGACGCCGGCGTCGAGGGGCAGCGCGGCGGGATCGGTCACGACTCCAGCGTAATGCGGCACCGGTAGCCTGGAGGCATGTCGAGCCCCGCCGTTCCCGCCGCCAGCGGCACCCCCGCCAGCGACTCCGCCCGTGCCACGCGCCACGCCTGGGGCTACGGCCTCGTGACGCTGCGCATCACCGACGGCGTCGAGCTCGACACCTGGTTTCCGCACCCCGAGCTCGGCACGCTGCCGCACGGCCGCGACCCGTACATCGTGCCCGCCGAGATCGAGCACCTGCAGGGCGACGACGCGCGCCGCGCGGTGCGCCTCGAGGCCCGCACGGTGTCGATCGATCTCGACGCGCCGCCCGCATCCACCCCCGACGCCTACCTTCGGCTGCACCTTCTGAGCCACCGCCTCGTCGCGCCGAACACGATCAACCTCGACAGCGTGTTCGCGCACCTGCCCATCGTCATGTGGACGACCGCGGGGCCCATGCACCCCGACGACTTCGACGCGCGCCGGCCCGCGCTGCGGCACGAGGGCATCTCGGCGCTCGGCATCGACAAATTCCCGCGGCTGCTCGATTACGTGACCCCGCCGCGTGTGCGCATCGCCGACGCCTCGCGCGTGCGCCTCGGCGCCTACCTCTCGCCCGGCACGACCGTCATGCACGAGGGCTTCATCAACTTCAACGCCGGCACCCTCGGCGCCTCGATGGTCGAAGGCCGCATCAGCCAGGGCGTCGTCGTCGGCGACGGCAGCGACATCGGCGGCGGTGCCTCGATCATGGGCACCCTCTCGGGCGGCGGCACGCACCGCATCACCATCGGCGAGCGCGCGCTGCTCGGCGCCAACAGCGGCATCGGCATCTCGATCGGCGACGACTCAGTCGTCGAGGCGGGCCTCTACGTCACCGCAGGCCAGAAGGTCGTCGTGGTCGACGGCACGGTCGGCGCCGACGGGCAGCCGCGCACCGTCAAGGCCGCCGAGCTCTCCGGAGTGCCGAGGCTGCTGTTCCGCCGCAGCTCAATCACGGGCGCCGTCGAGGTGCTGCCCCGCACAGGCGCGGGCGTGCGGCTCAATGAGGCCCTGCACGCGTAGACCGCGGTGGTTCGGGATGCTCGGCGCGAGCATGCCGCGCCGCGAGCACGGCTCCGCGACAGCTAGCGCTGCGGCCAGTCGCGCGCGTTCGAGCCCGTGTAGAGCTGCTGAGGGCGGCCGATCTTCGTCTGGGGGTCGTCGTTCATCTCGCGCCAGTGGGCGATCCAGCCCGGCAGGCGCCCGATGGCGAAGAGCACCGTGAACATGCGCGTCGGGAAGCCCATGGCCTTGTAGATGACACCCGTGTAGAAGTCGACGTTCGGGTAGAGCTTGCGCTCGATGAAGTACTCGTCGGCGAGGGCGATGGCCTCGAGCTCACGCGCGATCTGCAGCAGCGGGTCGCTCACGCCGAGGTCGGCGAGCACGGCATCCACGCTCTCTTTCACGAGCTTCGCGCGCGGGTCGTAGCTCTTGTAGACCCGGTGGCCGAAGCCCATGAGCTTGATGCCGTCTTCCTTGTTCTTGACGCGCTCGACGAAGCGCTCGACGCTCTCGCCCGAGTCGCGGATGCGCGCGAGCATGTCGAGCACGGCCTCGTTCGCGCCGCCGTGCAGCGGACCCGAGAGGGCGTTGATGCCCGCCGAGATCGAGGCGAAGAGGTTCGCCCCCGTCGAGCCGACGAGCCGCACGGTCGAGGTGGAGGCATTTTGCTCGTGGTCTTCGTGCAGGATCAGCAGGCGGTCGAGCGCCTTCACGAGCACGGGGTTGACCGCGTAGGGCTCGGCCATGATGCCGAAGTTCAGGCGCAGGAAGTTTTCGACGAAGCCTAGCGAGTTGTCGGGGTACAGGAAGGCCTGACCGATCGCCTTCTTGTGGGCGTAGGCGGCGATGACCGGCAGCTTGGCGAGCAGGCGGATGGTCGAGATCTCGACCTGTTCAGGGTCGTGCGGGTCGAGCGAGTCGCCGTAGTACGTCGAAAGGGCGCTCACCGCGCTCGAGAGCACCGACATGGGGTGCGCCTGGTGCGGCAATGAGTCGAAGAAGCGTTTGAGGTCTTCGTGAAGGAGGGTGTGACGGCGCACGCGCGAGTCGAAGTCCGCGAGCTCGCTCGGCGTCGGCAGCTCGCCATAGATGAGCAGCCAGGCCACCTCGAGGAAGGTCGAGTTCGCGGCGACATCGTCGATCGCGTAGCCGCGGTAGCGCAGGATGCCCTGCTCGCCATCGATGTACGTGATGGCGCTCTTGGTCGAGGCGGTGTTGACGAAACCGTAGTCGAGCGCGGTGAGCCCGGTCTGGCGGGTGAGCGAGGAGAGGTCGAGGCTCGCAGCCCCCGCGACGCTCGGCATGATCGGGAACTCGGCGGTGCCGCCCGGGAAGTGCAGGGTCGCCTTCTGGTCGCCCTGGCTCTGTGCGGCATCGTTCTGTGCGCCGTCGCTCACTGCGCCTCCTCGCGGGGTCTGATCGGGGTGTGATCGGTCTGTGGGGGCGGGGTCCCGAGGACGAGCCATAGTGGTGGTGGCGGCCCGGGAGTGACCCGCTTACAGCCTATGCGCAAAGGCGCACCAGTCACGCACGGCCCAAGAGAGGGGCTCAGGCCTTGGAGAGGAGCGCCAAACGCGCGGCGGCAGCGGCGATGCGCTCGTCGGTCGCCGTAAGCGCCAGGCGCACGTGCTGCGAAGCATCGCCCTCGTAGAAGGTTCCCGGCGCGGCGAGGATTCCGTGCTCGGCGAGCAGCGCGATCGTTGTGAGCGCGGGCTCTCCGCGCGAGCACCACAGGTAGAGCCCCGCCTCGGAGTCGTCGATGCGGAAGCCCGCGCCCTCGAGCGCCGCGGCGAGCACGGCCCGCCGCGCGCGGTAGCGCTCGCGCTGCTCGGCGACGTGCGCCTCATCGCCGAGCGCCGCGACCATGGCGGCCTGCACGGGCGCGGGCGGGATGAGCCCGGCGTGCTTCCGCACCTCGAGCACCTGCCGCACGATCGCCTCATCGCCCGCGAGAAACGCGGCGCGGTAGCCCGCGAGGTTCGACTGCTTGCTGAGCGAGTAGACGCTCAGCAGGCCCGTGCGGTCGCCGTCGGTGACGCGGGGGTCCAGGATGCTCGGCACGCGCTGGTTGCCCTCCGCACCCCACCATTCCGGCTGCCAGCCCAGCTCGGCGTAGCACTCGTCGTTGACGAGCACGACCCCCAGCTCGCGGGCCCGAGCGACTGCGGCGCGGAGCGCTGGCACCCCGAGCACGGCGCCCGTCGGGTTGCCCGGGCTGTTGAGCCACACCAGGCGGGTGGATGCGGGCCACTCGGCCGGGTCGTCGGTCGCGAGGCCGGCCGTGCGGGCGAGCACGGATCCGACGGCGTAGGTCGGGTAGGCCGTGCGCGGATAAACGACGGTGTCGCCGGGCCCGAGGCCGAGCAGCAGGGGCAGAAGACCGACGAGCTCTTTGCTGCCGATGGTCGGGAGCACGGCATCCGGAACCAGGCCCGTCACGCCGCGCCGACGCGCGTACCAGTCGACGATCGCGGCGCGCAGGGCGGGGGTTCCCATGGTCTGCGGGTAGGCGTGGGCGTCGGTCGCCGCCACGAGGGCCTCGCGCACGACCGCGGGAGTGGCGTCGACGGGCGAGCCGACCGAGAGGTCGACGATGCCGTCGGCGTGCTCACGGGCGCGAACCGCGAACGGCGCGAGCGAGTCCCAGGGGAAGTCGGGAAGCGCGATCACGACGATCGCGGCGCTACGCCTGCGGCGGCAGCGCGGCGACGATCGGGTGGTCTCCGGGTATGACGCCGATCTTGGCCGCCCCACCGGGCGAGCCGATCTCGCTGAAGAACTCGACGTTGGCCGTGTAGTAGTCGGCCCACTGCTCGGGCACGTCGTCTTCGTAGTAGATGGCTTCGACGGGACACACGGGCTCGCACGCACCGCAGTCGACGCACTCGTCGGGGTGGATGTAGAGCATGCGGTCGCCCTCGTAGATGCAGTCGACGGGGCACTCGTCGATGCAGGCGCGGTCCTTGACGTCGACGCAGGGCAGGGCGATCACGTAGGTCACGGCAGTGGTCGATCCTCTTGTTGAGCGAGCGCGGGCTCTCCCATCGTATCCGCAGGCGGCCGGGGAACCTGCTGGATGTTCGGCCAGGCGAGCGCGAGGAAGGCGATCACCGTGATGCCGAAGAGCCACGCGTAGCCGACCGTGTTGGCGGGCACGAGCACCGAGCCGCCCGTCGCCATGGCGAGGAGCCCGCTCACGAGACCCACTCCGAGCGCCCCTGCCGCGGCCGGGGTGCGCACGCCGCCCCAGACGCGGAGGCCGACGATGTAGAGCGCGACCGTGATGAGCGCGATCGCGACGCCCACGGGCGGCAACGACTGGTGCGCGAAGGTGCCGAGCAGCCCGAGCAGCGTGCCGGCTCCGAGGCACAGCGCGGCGACGCCCGTGCGCTCGAGGGCGCTCATGCGGGCGAAGTCGGGATCGATGGCGAGCACGACGGGGTCTGCCGTCGCGGTCAGGCGTCGAGCCGGAGCATCCAGCCGTGCGGGTCGGGGCGCCGCCCGTACTGGATGTCGGTGAGCTCGGCCCGCAGCGACATCGTCAGCTCGCCCGCCTCGGCATCGGCGCTGCCGATCTCGAAGTCGGCGGCCTTGATCATGGCGATGGGCGTCACGACGGCGGCCGTACCGCACGCGAAGGCCTCGACGATGTCGCCGGATGCCGCGCCCTCGCGCCACTCGTCGATGCTGACGCGGCGCCGCTCGACCGTGTGGCCGCGGTCGGCGGCGAGCTGCAGGATCGAGTCGCGCGTAATGCCCTCGAGGATCGAGTCGCTCTGCGGCGTGACGAGAGTGCCGTCTTTGTAGACGAGCACGATGTTCATGCCGCCCAGCTCTTCGAGCCACGTGCCCTCGACCGAGTCGAGGAAGAGCACCTGGGCGCAACCGTGCTCGGCGGCCTCGGCCTGGGCCACGAGCGAGGCAGCGTAGTTGCCGCCCGTCTTCGCCGCGCCCGTGCCACCCTTGCCGGCGCGTGAGTACTGCGTCGAGAGCCAGATCGAGACGGGCTTGACGCCGCCGTGGAAGTAGGCTCCCGCGGGCGAGGCGATGACGTAGAACGCCACCTTGTGCGCGGGCCGCACCCCGAGGAAGGCCTCTTTCGCGAACATGAACGGACGCAGGTACAGGCTCGTCTCGGGGGCGTTCGGCACCCAGTCGCCGTCGATCGCGATGAGCTGCCGCAGCGACTCGATGAAGTGCGACTCGGGCAGCTCGGGCAACGCGAGCCGCTTCGCCGAGCGTTGAAGGCGGCGCGCGTTGGCGTCGGGGCGGAACGACCAGATCGAGCCGTCGGCGTAGCGGTAGGCCTTGAGCCCCTCGAAGATCTCTTGCCCGTAGTGCAACACCGAGGCGGCCGGGTCGAGCGCGATGGGGCCGTAGGGCTGCACGCGCGGGCGGTGCCAGCCGCCCCGCTCGCTCCAGCAGATGTCGACCATGTGGTCGGTGAAGTGCTTACCGAAGCCGGGATCGGCGAGGATCGCCTCGCGCTCGGCGGCCGGGCGGGCGGCCTCGTTGGGGGTCACGGCCCACGTGAGCTCGCGAGTGGCCATCGGCAGCAGGTTCGTCATCGTGATCCTCGAGGGTCGCCGGCGGCCGAAAGGCCCCGGAAGAGCGTGGATACAGCGTACTCCGCGGGGGCCGGAGCCTTCCCGGCCGATCGGGCGACGATGGCGCCCGATCGGTCAACGCAGCCGGGCGACGATGGCGTCTCCGACCTCGCTCGTGCGCCGGGCGGACGCGCCCCGCTCGGCGAGGTCGGCGAGCACCGCGGCGCGGACGCGCGCCGCGGCATCCGGTAGCCCCTGCTGCTCGAGCAGGATGGCGATCGAGAGGATCGCGGCGGTCGGGTCGGCCTTCTGCTGCCCCGCGATGTCGGGAGCCGAGCCGTGCACGGGCTCGACCATGCTCGGGAACGCGCCGTCGGGGTTGAGGTTGCCCGAGGCGGCGAGCCCGATGCCGCCGCCGATCGCCGCGGCGAGGTCGGTGAGGATGTCGCCGAAGAGGTTATCGGTGACGATCACGTCGAAGCGCGAGGGGTCGGTTGCGAGGAAGATGGTGGCCGCGTCGACGTGCAGGTAGTCGACGGTGACGGAGGCGAACTCGGGCGCGACGCGGTCGACCGTGCTCTGCCACAGCGCGCCAGCGTGCACGAGCACGTTCGTCTTGTGCACGAGCGTGAGCTTCTGGCGGCGCGCGGCCGCCTGCGCGAACGCGAAGCGCACGACCCGCTCGACGCCGTAGGCCGTATTGATCGAGACCTCGGTCGCGACCTCGTGCGGCGTGCCCTGGCGGAACCGGCCGCCGTTGCCCACGTACGGGCCCTCGGTGCCCTCCCTCACGACGACGAAGTCGACCGCGCCCGGGTTGGCGAGCGGCGAGGCGATGCCGGGGGCAAGCAGGGTGGGCCGCAGGTTGACGTAGTGATCGAAGGCGAACCGCAGCTTCAACAGTAGCCCGCGCTCGATGATGCCGCCCGCGAGGCGGGGGTCGCGCGGGTCACCACCGACGGCGCCGAACAGGATGGCGTCGTGGCGCGCGAGCGCGGCGAGGGTGTCGTCGGCGAGGATCTCGCCCGTCGCGAGGTAGTGCTCGGCCCCGAGCGCGTAGACCGTCTCGGTCACCGTGACGTCGTCGCCCACGACCGCGCGTAGCGCCTTGAGCGCCTCCGCCGTGACCTCGGGGCCGATGCCGTCGCCGCCGATGACGGCGAGATCGAGGGTGCGTGTCACAGAAACCTCCCAGGTTCACACCGAGGGCCCCGGGATCCCGGGGCGGAGCGGCGTTTCCAGAGTAGTGCGGAGGCGAGAGGCAATTGTCAAGGGGGTGCGCTTGTGTACGGCCGACCCATAGAGTCACCCAACGAATCGAAAGGAGCTCTCCCATGAGCATTGGATTCGGAATCTTCCTTTTCGCCGTCGGCGCCATCCTGGCTTTCGCGGTGAATGTCACCCTCGACTGGATTGCGCTCTCGACCGTGGGGTACATCCTCATGGTCGCGGGCGTCGTGATGGTCGTTATCGGTGGAGTGCTGATGGCGCGCAAGCGCTCGTCGGTCACGACGCACCGCACGGTCATCGACCCCGCGAGCGGCGAGCAGGTCTCGCGCCGGGAGTCGATCGCCTCTGACCCGGTCGACGACCGCATCTAGTCGCCGCCTGCACGCAGAAGAGCGCCCGTCGATGACGGGCGCTCTTCTGTGTGCAGAGGCTTTCTCGTGCCTACTGCTCAACGATCGTGATCTCGCGCATGACGGTCGCATCGATGGCCGTGCGCACGCGCTCGAGCAGCTCGTCGGGCACGCGCGAGTCGACGGTGAGCACGCTGAGCGCCTGACCGCCGGCCGTGTGCCGGGCGATCTGCATACCGGCGATGTTGATCGAGGCCTCGCCGAACTCTTTGCCGTAGATCGCGACGATGCCGGGGCGGTCGGTGTAGAGCATGACGATGAAGTGCTGCGCCATCGGCACTTCGACGTCATACCCGTTGATCTCGACGATCTTCTGCACCTGCTTGGTGCCCACAAGAGTGCCGCTCACCGAGAGCTGGGTGCCGTCGCTGAGCGCGCCGCGGATGGTGAGCAGGTTGCGGTACTCCTCGCTCGCCGCGTCGGTGAGCAGCCGCACGGCCACACCACGCTGCTCGGCGAGCAGCGGCGCGTTGACGTAGCTCACCTGCTCGCTCGAGATGCGGCTGAAGATGCCCTTGAGGGCGGCGAGCTTGAGCACGTTGACGTCGTGCGCGACGATCTCGCCGCGCACCTCGACATCGATGCTCGCGAACGAGGCATCGGCGAGCGCCGCGAACACCTGACCGAGCTTCTCCATGAGCGGGATGCCCGGGCGCACGCTCGGGTCGATCACGCCGCCCGCCACGTTGACGGCGTCGGGCACGAGCTCGCCGTCGAGCGCGAGGCGCACCGACTTGGCGACCGAGACGCCCGCCTTCTCCTGCGCCTCATCGGTCGAGGCGCCGAGGTGCGGCGTGAGCTGGATGGTGGGTAGGTCGAGCAGCGGCGAGCCGACGGGCGGCTCGTGCACGAACACGTCGAGGCCCGCGCCCGCGATGCGGCCGGTCGCGAGGGCCTCGCGCAGGGCATCCTCGTCGATGATGCCGCCGCGGCTCGCGTTGACGATGCGCAGGGTCGGCTTGGCCAGCGCGAACTGGGCGGCGCCGATGAGGTTCGTCGTCTCGGGCGTCTTCGGGATGTGGATGGTGATGAAGTCGCTGCGCTGCATGAGCTCGTCGAGGCTCACGAGGGTGACGCCCAGCTGCTGTGCGCGCGCCGGGGGCACGTAGGGGTCGTAGGCGATGAGCTCGACGCCGAAGGCGGCGAGCCGCTGCGCGACGAGCACGCCGATGCGGCCAAGGCCGACGACGCCCACCGTCTTCTCGTAGAGCTCGACGCCCGTGAACTTCGAGCGCTTCCACTCCCCCGCCTTCATGGAGGCGTTCGCGTCGGGCACGTGGCGCGCGAGCGAGAGCAGGTGCGCGATCGCGAGCTCGGCGGCGCTGATGACGTTGCTCGTGGGGGCGTTGACGACCATGACGCCCGCGCTCGTGGCGGCGGGAACGTCGACGTTGTCGAGACCCACCCCCGCGCGCGCGATGACCTTGAGGGTCTTCGATGCGGCGATGGCCTCAGCATCCATCTGCGTCGCCGAGCGGATGAGCACGGCGCTTGCCTCCGCCAGGGCCGCGAGCAGGGCCGCGCGGTCGGTGCCGTCGACCTGCCGGATCTCGAAATCGGGCCCGAGGGCATCGACGGTGGCGGGCGAGAGTTCTTCGGCGATGAGCACGACCGGCTTGGGCACGGGGTGAGGTCCTTACGCAGAGAGGTACCGACAAGAGGTGCGGTGGTGTGCGGTGGCCTACGCCAGTGGGGGCGACCGGTGCTCTCAGGGTATCGCAGGGCACGCGGGCAGAATGGCGGCCATGACGATGGTGACGGATGCGGGGCTCGCGCCGATCGAGCTCGCTCGCGTCATCACGGCCGTCGTGTTCGTCGCCATCGGCATCACGCACTTCGTGCCGCCGATCGTGCGGGGCATGGCCGCGATGGTGCCCGCGGTGTTCCATGGACGACCGTTCTCCCCCGTCGCGTGGGTGCGGGTGACGGGCGTCGCCGAGATCGCCGGCGGGCTGGGCCTGCTGTGGGAGCCGACGCGCGCCGCGGCGGGCATCGCGCTCGCGGTCTTCCTCGTCTGCGTGTTCCCCGCCAACGCCTACGCGGCACGGCACCGCGACCGCTTCGGCGTCGTCGCCGTGCCGTTCTGGCCGCGCCTGGCGATGCAGGTGCTGCTCATCGCCCTCGTGCTGTGGGTGGGGCTGGGCTGAGCGGGTCTGGTCTCAGAGCAGAATCACGCCCGCTGGGCGCGCTCAGAGCAGGATCGAACCGGTCGCGAGCGCGATGAGCGAGAGCCGCACGGCGGCGGTCGCCGCGAGCGCGATGATGAGCACTAGCGTGAAGCGCGTGAGCGGCTCGCGCCGGACGATGACGATCGCGGCGACAAAGAGCACGACCGGCAGCACGACGCCCGCCCACAGTGCGACCCACGGAACGCGCACCGGATCGACCCCGAGCTGCGCATACAGTGCGGGCAGCCCGATGAGCGAGCTCACGCCGTCGAATACGAACCAGCCGACGAGCAGCGAGAGTAGGGCGGCGACGCCGAGATGGGTACGCGTCATGCGAGCACCCCCAGCACGATGGGCCAGGGCAACAGCACGAGCGTGCCGAGCGCGAGCCAGCCGAGCCGGTGGGCGGCACGCTGCCCGTCGCGCGTGCGCGACACGGCCGCGGCGAACCACAGGGGGGCTGCGATGATGGCGAGAAACTCGCTGAACTGGTACATGATCTCGATCGCGAGGGTCGGGCCGCTGAGTGGCACGAGGCCGATGCCGATGATCCAGCCGACCGTGAGGGCGAGATAGACGAGGGCGAAGACCGCCGTGAGCAAGCGCAGCCCCGTGGCGGGGCGCTCGGCGGCGGCGACCGCGGGGGTCTCGCCGGTTGCCCCGCTCGCGTCGTCGTCGGCCTCGACGCCGCCCGTCTCCTCCGCGGCGCGCGCCGCGATCGTCGCATCGGACTTCACATGGCTGGAATCGTCGAACTCGTCCCACCGCAACGCGGCGTCGTCGTCGGGCACGGGAGGGCGGGGCATGCTCCAAGCCTACCGACCGCCGCTCGACGTATCGTCGCGCACGAAGCGCCGCACGAAGCCCGTCGCGGGATCAGCATCGAGCGCGGCGAGCGTGCCGCGCTGCGTCGCGCGCCCGCCCTCGATCACGAGTACCTCGTCGGCGAGCGCCGCGACATCGGCGCGCGCGTGCGTCACGATCACGACGCCGATGCCGAGCTCGCCCACGCAGCTCGCGAGTTCGGTCCGCACCGAGGCGTGCACCGCGACGTCGAGCGCCGCGAGGGGCTCGTCGAGCAGCAGCAGTCGGGGCCGCGCCGCGAGCGCCCGCGCGAGGGACACTCGCTGCGCCTCGCCGCCGGAGAGAGCGCTCGGACGGCGGTCGGCCGCCTCACCGACGCCGAAGCGCTCGAGCCACGCGCGGGCCTCGCGCTGCGCCACCGATCGCGCGGTGCCGCGTGCGCGCGGTCCGACGGCGACGTTCTCGAGCGCGGTGAGGTGGGGGAACAACAGCGGGTCGGGGAACACCATGCCGACGCCGCGTAGCTCGGCCGGTTCGGGGGGCGCGGGCGGGGCATCCACCATCCGCCCCTCGATCGCGAGCCAGCCCGAGGTGAGCGCGAGGGAACCGGCGATCGCGAGAAGCAGGCTCGACTTGCCAGCAGCGTTGGGGCCGATCACCGCGAGCGTCTTCCCCGCGGGCACCGTGAGGTCAATGTCGAGCGAGAGTGATCCGCGCGTGAGGCGCACCGTGCCCTCGAGCGCCGTCGGAGGCGCGCTCATCGCACGACCCCCGGCACCCAACGGTCACGCAGGGCGACGAGCACGACGACGGAGACGGCGATGAGCACGAGCGAGAGCGCGATCGCGGCATCGCGGTCGCCCTCGGCGAGCCGCGCGTAGATCGCCATCGGCAGGGTCTGCGTGATGCCAGGGATGCTCGTCGCGAAGGTCACCGTCGCCCCGTACTCGCCCAGCGCCCGCGCGAAGCTCAGGGCCGTGCCCGCCGCGATGCCCGGGGCGATGAGCGGCAGCGTGACGCGCAGCAGGCGCCGGCCTGGGGTCAGCCCGAGCGTCGCGGCGACGAGGTCGAACCGGCGATCGGCGCCACGCAGGGCACCCTCGATCGCGAACACGAGGAATGGCATGGCCACGAAGGTTTGCGCGAGCACGACCGCGCCCGCGCTCGTCGGCGGTGTCGCCCCCAGGAGCGCGGCGATCGGCTCGGAGACGAGGCCGCCCTCGCCCAGCAGCGCCACGAGCGCGACGCCGCCGACGACGGGCGGCAGCACGACGGGCACAGTCACGAGCGATCGCATGACGCGCCGCCAGAGGCCGGGCGGCTCCTCGGGGTCGCCGGCGAGCAGGAGCGCAAGCGGCACCCCGAGCAGCGCACTCAGGCCCGTGGCCGCGGCTGCCGTGCCGAGCGAGATGCCGAGGGCCTGCAGCGAGGTGTCGCTCGAAAGCAGCTCGATCAGCCGCGCCCACGGCGCCCGCACGACAATCGCGATGAGCGGACCAACGAGAAGCGCGAGCCCGATCGAGCCGAGCACGATGACCGCGAGCGGCGGGCGGGCGCCACGGCGTGCTCGCGTCATCGGGGCATCCTCTCGCTCGTGCCTGCGACAATCACACCATGCTCGACCCCGCGCGCTACGCCCGCCAACTCGCCCTGCCCGGCTTCGGACCGGCCGAGCTCGCGGCGCTCGGCCGCGCGCGCGTGCTCGTCGTCGGCGCGGGCGGACTCGGCAGCGTCATGCTGCCGCAGCTCGTCGGCTCGGGCGTCGGCGCCGGCCCCGGCGGGTGCATCGGCATCGTCGACGACGATGTCGTCGAACGTAGCAACCTGCACCGGCAGACCCTGCACAGCGAGGCCGACCTCGGGCGCCGGAAGGTTGACTCGGCCGCCGAGCGCCTCGCCGCGCTCAACGGGAGCACGACGATCGTGCGGCATCCTGAACGGTTCTCGCGCGACACGGCGCTGGCCCTGCTCGACGGCTACGATCTGCTCGTCGACGGCAGCGACGGCTTCGCGACGCGCTATCTCGCCGCCGACGCCGCCGTGCTCGCGGGGGTGCCGCTCGTGTGGGGCGCCGTGCTGCAGTACGACGGGCAGGTGGGGGTGAGCCCCGTCGGTGGGCCCGGCTACCGTGATCTCTTCCCCACCGCTCCCGACCCCGCGAGCGTGCTCGACTGCGCGACCGGGGGCGTGCTGCCCTCGGTGTGCGGGGTGATCGGCTCGATCATGGCCGCGCAGGTCTTGACGCTGCTCACCGGCATCGGCGAGAGCCTGATCGGCCGCGTCACGACGTACGACGCGCGCTCGGGGCGCTTCCGCGAACTGGCGTACCGGCGCGACCCGAGCGCCGCGCCGGTCACGGGGCTCGCCGACGACGAGCGTGCCGCGGTCGCCGCTCGCGACGGCGAGGGGCTGACCGCCCCGCAGCTCGCGGCGCTCCTCGGCGAGACCGCACCCCCCCTGCTGCTCGATGTGCGTGAGCCCTGGGAGCACGAGCTCGCCGCGATCACGGGCTCGCAGCTGCTGCCGCTCGGGCGGCTCGCCGGCGGCATCGACGCCCTGCCGCGCGATCGGCGCATCGTCGCCTACTGCCACCACGGCATCCGCTCGCGGCACGCGCTCGATGCGCTGCGAGCGGCGGGGCTCGACGCGCAGCACCTCGTCGGCGGTATCGACGCCTGGTCGGTGCAGGTCGACCCGGCCGTCGTGAGGTACTGAGCCATGAGCATCCCGCTGTCGATCACGATCGAGCACCTGCTCGCCTCGCCCACCCACCGCTACGAGGGGCGGCCGAGCGACGGCGCCGTGCCGGCGCACGTCGCCGAGGTGCTGCAACTCGACGCCGTGCCCGAGTTCGACGCGGCCCGCGAACCCCTGCGGGTGGATGGATGCCGAGCTCGCGCCCGGCGCCCACCGCGCGCTGCTGCGCCGGGGCGGCATGCGCTGCGCCGTGCTGAGCGACGGCGTGCTGACGCTCGGCGCGGCGATCGTGAGGGTGCACTGACCGTCACGGTGCATTGACCATTGAGGAACCGATACCGTGGGCACCCTGACCGTCTCCCGGCGGGCGAACGCTCAGGCGTCGACCTGCACGACGATGCCGTGATACCCCTCCGCGCCATCGGGAGCAACCGGCACGTAGCGCTCTGTCTGCGTGCGACCGGCCAGGTCGGTCGCCCGCACCTCGATGACGTGTGTGCCAGGCTCGGCCGACCACTCGAGAACCCACTGGCGCCAGGTGTCGATCGAGATCGCCTCCGCGAGCCGGGCCTGCTGCCAGGAGCCGCCGTCGATGCGCACCTCAACGCGCTCGATGCCGGTATGCTGCGCCCACGCGATGCCCGCGATCGCTGTCGTGCCCGCCGTGAGCCGCGTGCGGTCGCGCGGCACATCGATGCGCGAGTGCGTCTTGACGGGACCGAGGGCAGACCAGCCGCGCGGGGTCCAGTAGCCG
This sequence comes from uncultured Microbacteriaceae bacterium, assembly GCA_964412175.1. Lineage (GTDB taxonomy): Bacteria > Actinomycetota > Actinomycetes > Actinomycetales > Microbacteriaceae > Microcella. The sequence continues at coordinate 24,469 of CAYPND010000022.1, forward strand.
ATGTCACGGTCGAACCGGGTGACTTTCAGCTCGACGACCCACTTCGTTGCCGAGACATAGCCGTAGAGACCCGGAACGACGAGGCGGGCGGGAAACCCGTGCTCGAGCGGCAGCAGCTCGCCGTTCATGCCGATTGCGAGCAGGGCATCCCGCTGCGGGTCTTGAAGCACGTCGAGAGGGGTTCCGGCCGTCCAGCCGTCTTGGCTTCTCGAGAGCACCATGTCGGCCTCAGGCAGCGGGCGGGCGCGGGCCAGGATGTCGCGGATCGGGTAGCCGAGCCAGAGCGCGTTGCCCGTGAGGTCGCCGCCGATCTCGTTCGAAACACACATGAGCGTGACGTAGGCCTCCTGCAGCGGCAGGGCGGCGAGCTCGTCCCAGCCGATCTCGATTTCCTCCTCGACGAGTCCCGTCACCCGGAGGGTCCATCGCGCGGCGTCGATACGCGGCACCTGCAGCGCCGTGTCGATGCGGTAGAAGTCGCGGTTGGGTGTCACGAGCGGCGTGATGCCGGGAACGTCGAGCTCGGCGCCGAACGGCGGTGCGGCGGCGCGCGTGGTCGCCGCGGGTAGCCGCAGCGCCGCGCGCACGGTCTCGGCGGCCGCGGTCAGGGCGTTCGCCGCGCGCGCGGCGATGCCGACGACGACCGCGCCCGCCCCCGTCGCGGCGAGACCGCTGAGGAACGACCGCCGAGCCACGCCCGTCGAGCCCACGGCATCCGGGTTCGCGTCGGGCTCCAATCCCCATCGACCGAGGAGCGCCATGAGCCAGCGCAGGGCGACGATGCCGGTCACGACCCCAAGCAGGGTCGGGATCGCCCAGAACGCCGTCGCCTCGGCCCGGGTCAGCACGGCGACGAGCGCGACGACGCCAACAAGGCCGAGCAACGCTGCGCCCCATGGCCGACGGCGGTACTCCAGCACCCCGACGATCACCGCGAGCACGGCGACAAGCAGGCCCACCATAACGAGCAGCACGATCTTGTCGGCCTCGCCGAAGAGCGCGATCGTGACATCTTTCAGCCAGGGCGGCGCCAGGTCGATCACGAGCGAGCCGACAGCGAGCACCGAGCTGCTCGCGGGGGCGATGAGCAGGGCCACGAGCTCGGTTACAGCGACGACGGCAGCGGCCGCCGCGAGACCCACGGCAGCGGCCCAGAGCGTGGCGCGGCGCGGTGACATGCCGTCAGCGTACGCGGCGGCGGGACTCGTCTGGCTGGGCGATACCTTTCAGAAACCTTACGGTCGCGACCGATCGATCACTACCTCGCCCGGACATGAGGCACGATGGGGGCACCGCGAGCGCGCACGCACCGAGACGGAGGCTGCATGACCCCGACACCCGGCGACCACCGCGAGAGCGTCGACGACCACCACGCTCGCGTCGCCGCGCTGCTCGCCGGGCTGCGGCCGACCGGCTCGGAGACGGTGCCGCTCGAGGCGGCGCTCGGCCGGCGGCTGAGTGAGCCCGTGCACTCCGTCGTCGCCCTTCCCCCGTTTCGCAACGCCCAAATGGACGGCATCGCGGTGCGTGCGACCGATCTCGCAGGCGGCCGGGCCCTGCCGGTCGTCGGCACGATCGCCGCGGCCCCCGGCGCCGTCGGGCCCCTCGCCCCCGGCACAGCCCTGCGCATCATGACGGGTGCTCCTGTTCCTGAGGGGGCCGACGCCGTGGTGCCGATCGAGCGGGTCGTCATCACGGCGACGGATGCGGGCGAGACCGCCGTTGTTGCGGACGCCGTGCAGCCGGGCGCCTTCATCCGCGAGGCCGGAGGAGACCTGCCCGCGGGAGGCGAGGTGCTCGCGGTCGGCACGGTGCTGGCCCCGCGGCACCTCGCCGCGCTCGCCGCTGCGGGTCATAGCCGCGTCGAGGTCGCGCGGCGCATCCGGATCGCCGTCATCAGCACGGGGGCCGAGCTCGCCCCGCCCGGCGCGGCGCTCGCGCCCGGGCAGATCTTCGACGCCAACGGCCCCGCGCTCGCGGCAGCCGCGCGCGCCGCGGGGTGCGAGGTCGTGCTGCAGGAGCGCACGAGCGACGACCCCGACGACTTCGCCCGCGTGCTCGCGCGCGCCGTGGCGACCGCCGAGGTCATCGTGACGGCGGGCGGCATCTCGCAGGGGGAGTTCGAGGTCGTGCGCGAGGTGCTCGAACCGTTCGGGGCGTGGGTGGGGTCGCTCGCGCTGCAGCCCGGCGGCCCCCAGGCGACCGCGCGCGTCGACGGCGTGTCCGTGCTGTGCTTCCCGGGCAACCCGGTGAGCGCGCAGCTCTCGTTCGAGCTCTTCCTCGCCCCCGTGCTGCGCGAGGTCGCGGGGCTGCCCGCCCGCGCGACCGAGTCGCGACGGCTCACCGTCGACCTCGACTCCGTCGCCGATCGGGTGCAGCTCGTGCGTGCCCGCGCCGAGCCGCAGAGCGGCATCGCGCCGGTCGCCGGCCCGGGCTCGCACCTCGTCGTCGCGATGGCGCACGCCGACCGGGTCATCGTCGTGCCGGCCGAGACCACCCATCTGCCCGCGGGCAGCGAGGTGACAGCATGGGTGCTGTGACCGACGGCAGCGCGCTCAGCCACCTCGATGCCGACGGCCGTGCCCGCATGGTCGACGTGAGCGGCAAGGCCGTGTCGGTGCGGCGCGCCATAGCGAGCGGCCGCTACCGCACACGCGCCGACGTCATCGCGCTGCTGCGCGACGACGCCCTGCCGAAGGCCGACGTGCTGACGACCGCGCGGCTCGCCGGCATCAGCGGGGCCAAGCGCACGAGCGAGCTCATCCCGCTCTGCCACCCCCTGCCGCTTGACGCGGTGACGGTCGAGCTCAATCTCGAGCACGACGCCGTGGTCATCACAGCCACCGCGACGACGACGGGTCGCACGGGCGTCGAGATGGAGGCGCTCACGGCCGTCGCCGTCGCCGGTCTCACCCTGCACGACATGGTCAAGGCCGTCGACCCGGCCGGAGTGCTCGGCGAGATCCGGCTACTCGAGAAGACGGGCGGCGTGCGCGGGCCGTGGTCGCGCGACGACGCGGCGGAGCCGGCCACGCCACCGGCGAGCGCCGCGGCCGAGCCCGCGACGAGCGCCCCCGGGCGCCCGACGGTGCGGCCGAGCACGGGCATCGTGCTCGTGTCGTCGACGCGCGCCGCGAGCGGCGAGCGGCCCGATGAGACCGGACCCGTCATCGCCGCGTGGCTCGCCGGTCACGGAATCGCCGCCGACGGGGTCGTCGTCGTTCCGGATGCCGCTATCGCCGAGGCGCTAGGGTCTGCGCTCGCGAGCGCGCCCGCCGTCATCCTCATCACAGGCGGTACGGGGCCGAGCCCGAGCGACCGCACCCCGGAGGCCGTCGCCGCGGTGCTCGACGTCGAGCTGCCGGGGGTCGCCGAGTCGATCCGCGCGCGCGGGCGCGACGCCGTGCCGACCGCGGCGCTCAGCCGAGGGATCGCGGGCATCGCCCGCGGCACCGTGATCGTGACCCTGCCGGGGTCGCGCGGCGGCGTGCGCGACGGCCTCGCTGTGCTCGACGACCTGCTACCGCACCTGCTCGACCAGCTCGCGGGCGGCGATCATGACGCGTGAGGCTGCGGCGACCATAACGGCCCTCGTCACCTCCGCTCCGCTGGATGCCGCCGCGATCGAGGCCGCGGTCGCGAGTCGCGCCGACGGCGCCCTCCTGACCTTCCGCGGCATCGTGCGCGACCACGACCAGGACCAGGCCGTCACCGGGCTCGACTACCTGGCGCATCCCGACGCCGAGGCATTTCTGCGGGCATCCTGCGACCGCATCGCCGCCGAGACGGGACTGCGCGTCGCCGCCGCCCACCGGGTCGGCTCGCTCGAGGTCGGCGATCTCGCGCTCGTCGCCGCCGTCGCCGCCCCGCACCGGGCGGCGGCCTTCGCCGCGATCGAGCGCCTTGTCGACGACATCAAGCGCACGGTGCCGATCTGGAAACGCCAGCACGTCGCGGGCGGCACGACCGAGTGGGTCGGCCTCTAGCGACGGCGGCGCCGGGCCGGGGTCACCCCCCGGCGAAGGGCGGCAGCACGTCGACGAGGCCGTCGACCGCCGTCGCGTCGTCGCGGCTGACGATGCCGTCGACGAGGAACGAGCCGTTCGCGAGCACGCGCGCCATCGGCTCGCCGTACTCGGCGATCAGTCGAGACCGCACGGCGCCGACGGTCGAGAGGGATGCGGCCTCCCCCGCGGCGAACACCTCCTCCTCCCGCCCGGCGGCCTCGGCGGCCGCCGCGAAGTAGCGCACCCGCAGCTCAGCCACCGATCGCCCCCATCGTGCGCGCGGGCCGCCGGAACCCCTCGAGCGACATGCCATGACCCGACTGCTTGGTCCACATGGCCGCGCGCCAGCGGTCGGCGAGCTCGCGGTCGGAGGCCCCCGAGCGCAGCATCCCGCGCAGATCGGTCTCGTCGTCGCCGAACAGGCACGAGCGCACCGTGCCCTCGGCCGTCAGGCGCGTGCGGTCGCAGGCCTCGCAGAACGAGCGCGTCACCGAGGCGATGATGCCGATCGAGTGCGGGCCGCCATCGACGAGCCAGGTCTCGGCGGGAGCGTGCGGGTCGTCGCGGTGCGGGTGGCTGAGCGTAAACCGCGGCGCGAGCGCCGCGACGAGCTCGGCCGCCTCGACCATGTTGTTGCGCACCCACGCCTCGTCGGCGTCGAGCGGCATCTGCTCGATGAACCGCAGCTCGACTCCGTGCTCGAGCGTCCACCCGACGAGATCGGCCGCGCCGTCGAACGTGTCGCGCATGAGCACAGCGTTGATCTTGAGCGGCGAGATTCCCACTCGCCGCGCGGCGTCGATGCCGCGCATGACGGCCGGCAGGCGGTCGCGCCGGGTGAGGCGGGCGAAGTGGTCGCGGTCGACCGTGTCGAGCGAGATGTTGAGGCGCGTGAGCCCCGCGGCGAGCAGGGCATCGATGCGCTTCTCGAGCCCGATGCCGTTGGTCGTGAGGGCCAGGGATGCCCCTGCCGCCACCCGCGCGCTGCGCTCGACGATCTCCACGAGGTCGGGGCGCAGCAGCGGCTCACCTCCCGTGAAGCGGATGTCGCGCACCCCGAGGTCGCGCACCCCGATCTGCACGAGCCGCGCGATCTCCTCCGCCGTCAGCAGCTCGTCGCGCGGCACGACGGGCAGCCCCTCGGCGGGCATGCAGTAGGTGCACCGCAGCGAGCACGCGCTCGTGAGCGAGATGCGCAGGTCGCGGGCGACGCGGCCGAAGCGGTCGACGAGCTGTGCCGTGTCGGGACGACCGGTCTCGTCGGGAGTCTCGCGGCGCGCGCCGGGCATCCCGAGGTCGATCGAAGTCATGCGGGTCACGATAGTCGTCGACGTTGGGCGAACGGCGCACAGCACGAGGCCGCGACCCCGGGTTGCGGGGGTCGCGGCCTCATGGATTCCCTGGCGGTCGGCCAGGAAGGTCAGTGCCTAACGCACAGCGGAGCGGCGCGGCGACGTCAGCGCGCAGCGCTGCCGTCGACGTAGTCCGAGTCCTGCTGCTTCCAGGCGAAGAGGGCCCGCAGCTTGCGGCCCGTCTCCTCGATCGGGTGCTGCTCACCCTTGCGGCGCAGCTCCATGAACTCGGGCGCTCCGGCGTCCTGGTCGGCGATGAAGCGCGCGGCGAAGGCACCCGACTGGATGTCGGCAAGCACGGCCTTCATGTGCTCCTTGACGCTCGCGTCGAGCACGCGGGGGCCCGAGACGTAGTCGCCGTACTCGGCCGTGTCGCTGACGCTCCAGCGCTGCTTGGCGATGCCGCCCTCCCACATGAGGTCGACGATGAGCTTGAGCTCGTGCAACACCTCGAAGTAGGCGATCTCGGGCTGGTAGCCCGCCTCGGTGAGCACCTCGAAGCCGTACTGCACGAGCTGCGAGGTGCCGCCGCAGAGCACGGCCTGCTCGCCGAACAGGTCGGTCTCGGTCTCCTCCGTGAAGGTCGTCTTGATGACGCCCGCGCGCGTGCCGCCGATGGCCTTGGCGTACGACAGGGCGAGATCCCAGGCGTGACCGGTCGCGTCGCGCTCGACGGCGATGATGTCGGGAATGCCACGGCCGGCGACGAACTCGCGACGCACCGTGTGGCCCGGAGCCTTGGGGGCGACGAGGATGACATCGACGCCCTCGGGGGCGTCGATGTAGCCGAAGCGGATGTTGAAGCCGTGCGCGAATGCCAGCGTCTTGCCCGGCTGCAGCGCATCCTTGATGCTCTCGCTGTAGATCGACCGCTGGTACTGGTCGGGTGCGAGGATCATGATGACGTCGGCCCATGCGGCCGCGTCGGCGACGGTCATGACGCTGAAGCCGTCGTCGCCCGCCTTCTGGATAGACTTCGAGCCGGCCTTGAGGGCGATGGCGACCTCGACGCCGCTGTCGCGCAGGTTCTGGGCGTGGGCGTGGCCCTGCGAGCCGTAGCCGACGATGGCGACCTTCTTGCTCTGGATGAGCGCGATGTCGGCGTCGTTGTCGTAGTAGATCTCGGTCACGATCGGGGTTCTCCTTGTTCGGTGGGGTGGTGACGTCTGGTGGAGTGGTGTCAGTTCTTGAGCACGCGCTCGCTGATGCTCTTCGAGCCGCGGCCGATCGCGAGCAGGCCCGACTGCGCGATCTCTTTGATGCCGTAGGGCTCGAGCACGCGCAGCAGCGCCTCGACCTTGGCGGTGTCGCCCGTCACCTCGATGACGAGCGAGTCGGTGGCGACGTCGACGACGCGGGCGCGGAACAGGTTCGCCGCCTCGAGGATCTGCGAGCGAGTGGCGTTGTCGACGCGCACCTTGACGAGCATGTGCTCGCGCTGCACCGAGCTCGTGGGGTCGAGCTCGACGATCTTGAGCACGTTGATGAGCTTGTTGAGCTGCTTGGTGATCTGCTCGAGGGGCAGGCCCTCGACCTCGACCACGACGGTGATGCGCGAGAGACCGTCGACCTCGGTCGTGCCGACCGCGAGCGAGCGGATGTTGAAGCCGCGCCGGGCGAACAGGCCGGCGACGCGCGTCAGCAGACCGGGCTTGTCTTCGACCAGGAGGGAGAGCACGTGATAGGTCATGGGCTTACTCCTCGTACCAGTCGGGGGCGTGATCGCGGGCGTACTGAACCGAGGAGTTACCGACTCCCTGCGGCACCATCGGCCACACCATCGCGTCGCGGCTGACGATGAAATCGATGACCACCGGGCGGTCGTTGGTCTCCATGGCGAGCCGGATGGCGGGCTCGACCTCTTCCGGCTTCGTCACGCGGATGCCAAGGGCGCCATAGGCGTCAGCCATCTTCACGAAGTCGGGCACCATGCGCGTCTTCTCGTCGGCGCTCTTCGACCCGGTCTCGAGGTCGGTGAACGAGTGACGGCCGTCATAGAACAGTGTCTGCCACTGCCGCACCATGCCGAGCGAAGAGTTGTTGATGATCGCGACCTTAATGGGGATGTTGTTGATCGTGCAGGTCGCGAGCTCTTGATTGGTCATCTGGAAGCAGCCGTCGCCGTCGATCGCCCACACGAGGCGGTCGGGCTGCGCAACCTTGGCACCCATCGCGGCGGGCACCGCGTAGCCCATGGTGCCGGCACCGCCCGAGTTGAGCCACGAGCCGGGTCGCTCGTACTTGATGAACTGCGCTGCCCACATCTGGTGCTGGCCGACGCCCGCGGCGTAAACGGCCTCCGGGCCCGAGAGCTTGCCGATCGCCTCGATGACCGCCTGAGGGGCGAGCAGCCCGTCGTCGGGGTCATCGACATACCCGAGCGGGTACTGCGAGCGCAGAGTCTCGAGGCGCTTCCACCAGTCGACGATGTCGGGGGCCGACTGCGCGGCGGCCGCCTCGAAGGCGGGGAGCAGGTCGAGCAGCACCTCGCGGGCATCCCCCACGATCGGAACATCGGCGTGCCGGATCTTGCCGATCTCGGCGGGGTCGATGTCGATGTGGATGACCTTCGCACCCGGGGCGAACTCGCTCACCTTGCCCGTCACGCGGTCGTCGAACCGCGAGCCGATGGCGACGAGCAGGTCGCTCTCTTGCAGCGCGAGCACTGAGGGGACGGTGCCGTGCATACCGGGCATGCCGAGGTTCTGGCGGTGCGAGTCGGGGAAGGCGCCGCGCGCCATGAGCGTCGTCACGACGGGCGCTCCGGTCTTCTCGGCGAAGGCGAGCAGCTCTCGGTGGGCACCCGAGCGCACGACCCCGCCGCCCACGTAGAGCACGGGCTTGCGCGATTCGACGATGAGCTGGGCCGCGGCCTGGATCTGCTTGCCGTGCGCCTTCGTGACCGGGCGGTAGCCGGGCAGGTCGATCTTGGGCGGCCAGATGAAGGGCGCCGACTTCTGCTGCGCGTCTTTCGTGACGTCGACGAGCACGGGGCCGGGTCGCCCCGTCGTCGCAATGTGCACGGCCGCGGCGATGACACCGGGCACGTCCTCGGGCTTCGTCACGAGGAACGAGTGCTTGGTGATCGGCATCGTGATGCCCGTGATGTCGACCTCCTGGAATGCGTCGGTGCCCATCGAGGTCGAGAACACCTGGCCGGTGATCGCGAGTAGCGGCACCGAGTCCATGTGGGCGTCGGCGATCGCGGTGACGAGGTTCGTCGCACCGGGGCCCGAGGTAGCGATGCAGACGCCGAGGCGTCCGCTCGACGCCGCGTAACCTTCGGCCGCGTGGCCCGCGCCCTGCTCGTGGCGCACGAGGATGTGGCGGATGGCCGACGACGACATGAGCTCGTCGTAGAAGGGCATGATCGCGCCACCGGGGAGGCCGAAGACGTCGGTGACGCCGAGCTTCTCGAGCGAGGCGAGAATCGCGCCTGAGCCCGTGAGGACGGGTGGTTCGTTCTTCGTCGCGGCGCCACCGGCGGCGGGGGCGGGGGTCGGCACGGGGGTCGATTCCGTGGACATCAGAGGAACTTCCTTGGGAGTCGGTGATTCGTGAGCGGGGATGACCGCGCGACTAGCCCGTGACGGCGCCCTGCGCGGCGGAGCGCACGAGCTTCGAGTACTTGGCGAGGACGCCACGGGTGTAACGCGGAGGCAGGGGCGCCCAGTCGGTGCGGCGCGCCTCAAGCTCGTCTGCGTCGACCAGTAGGTCGAGGGAGCGAGCAGCGATATCAACCCGGATCAGATCACCATCGCGCACGAAGGCGATGGGTCCAGCATCCACCGCTTCGGGAGCTACGTGGCCGATGCACAGTCCGGTTGTGCCGCCTGAGAATCGACCGTCGGTCAAGAGTAGTACATCTTTTCCGAGCCCTGCCCCCTTGATGGCGGCCGTCACGGCGAGCATCTCGCGCATGCCCGGGCCGCCCTTGGGGCCCTCGTAGCGGATGACGACGACGTCGCCCGCCGAGATCTCGCCCGCGGTCAGCGCGTCCATCGCGGCGCGCTCGCGCTCGAACACGCGGGCCGGGCCCTCGAAGACGGCGGCGTCGAAGCCGGCGGTTTTCACGACCGCGCCCTCGGGCGCCATCGAGCCGTGCAGGATCGTGATGCCGCCCGTGGCATGGATCGGGTTGTCGAGCGTGCGCAGCACCTCGCCGTCGAGCGGGTCGGGGTTCAGCTCGGCGAGGTTCTCGGCCATCGTCTTGCCCGTGACGGTCATGACGTCGCCGTGCAGGAGCCCGGCGTCGAGCAGGGCCTTGAGCAGCACGGGCAGGCCGCCCTGCCGGTCGACGTCGTTCATGACGTAGCGCCCGAAGGGCTTGAGGTCGCCGATGTGCGGCACGCGGTTGCCAATGCGATTGAAGTCGTCGAGCGTGAAGGGCACCTCGGCCTCGTTCGCGATCGCGAGCAGGTGCAGCACGACGTTGGTCGAGCCGCCGAGCGCCATGGCGACCGTGACGGCGTTCTCGAGCGCCTCGCGCGTGACGATCTGGCGCGCGGTGATTCCCTTGTTGAGCAGGTTCACGACGGCCTCGCCGCTGCGGTGGGCGTACATGTCGCGGCGGCGATCGTAGGATGCGGGGCTCGCCGAGCCCGGAAGGCTCAGGCCGAGCGCCTCGGCCACGGAGGCCATCGTGTTGGCGGTGTACATGCCGCCGCAGGCACCCTCGCCGGGCGCGAAGGCACACTCGATGCGGTGGGCGTCCTCCGCCGACATCTTGCCCGCCTTGACGGCGCCGACCGCCTCGAAGCTGTCGATGATCGTGATTTCCTTCTCGGTGCCGTCGCTGAGCTTGACCCAGCCCGGGGCGATCGAGCCGGCGTAGAGGAAGACGCTCGCGAGGTCGAGGCGCACGGCGGCCATGAGCATGCCCGGGATCGACTTGTCGCAGCCGGCGAGCAGCACCGAGCCGTCGAGGCGCTCGGCCTGCATGACGGTCTCGACCGAGTCGGCGATGACCTCGCGGCTCACGAGCGAGAAGTGCATGCCCTCGTGGCCCATCGAGATGCCGTCGCTCACGCTCACGGTGCCGAACTGCAACGGGTAGCCGCCGCCCGCGTGCACGCCCTCCTTGGCCGCCTGCGCGAGGCGCGCGAGCGAGAGGTTGCACGGCGTGATCTCGTTCCACGAGCTCGCGATGCCGATCTGGGCCTTGTCCCAGTCGGCATCGCCCATGCCGACCGCGCGCAGCATGCCGCGCGAGGTGGTGGCTTCGATTCCGTCGGTGACGACGCGGGAACGGGGCTTGTGGTCGGCCTTCGACATGGCTCGAGTCTACGACCCGGCGCCCGGGCCCTTCGACTCCACTTCGCTCTCTTGACGGCCCCTCCGCTGTGGTACTCCGATGTCGGTCAGGCACCCCAAAATGGAGGCATGCCTCCGTTCAAGACGAAGCCCGCACCCAGCGCTGAGAAGGTGAGAGGCGGCTTCTACACGCCGGATGTTGTCGCGAGATTTATCTCTGAGTATGTAGGTGAGTCCGGCGAAACCCTACTAGAGCCTTCATGCGGCGATGGCGCAATTTTGCAGCACCTTCGTCAGCAGTCTCTGCACGCTATTGGCGTCGAGTTGATCGGGTCGGAGGCGCGAAAGGCTGAAGATGGGACCGGCGCCGTAGTCATCAATGATGACTTCTTTAGCTGGTCTGCTGGCCAGGCCGACGGTTCCTATGACGGCATCGCGGGCAACCCTCCGTACATTCGGTTCGGCACCTGGGATGAAGAGAGCCGGTCGCGAGCTATCAAACAAATGATCGAGGCTGGTCTTGCACCGAACCGGCTGACCAACGCATGGGTCCCTTTCGTCGTCAGCTCGCTCCGCTTGCTGAGAGTCGGCGGTCGGCTCGGATTGGTCCTGCCCGCCGAACTACTCCAGGTCGGTTACGCCAAGCAGCTGCGTGAGCACATCGCCAGCGCATGCTCGCGGGTGACGATTGTGTCGTTCAGGAAACTGATCTTCGAAGGAGTGCTTCAAGAGGTTGTTTTGCTTCTAGCGGAGCGTGGGCCCGGACCAGCCCGTATCTCCACTGTCGAGCTAGCCAATGCGGAAGAACTCATCGAACTCGACCTGCGCGAATTGGAGGCGGATCGACCAAGCTTGCTCGACGGAGAGAAGTGGACGAAGTACTTCCTAAACGCGGATCAGATTGAGCTTGTGCGGGCAGTGCGCCAAGACGTTCGATTGAGCACGCTCGGCGAGTTCGCGTCTGTTGACGTCGGTGTCGTCACCGGGCGGAACAGTTTCTTTGTGCTCAGCCCTGAAGATGCTTCGTCACGAGGCATTACAGACATCTCGATTCCAATCGTCACAAGAAGTGCGCAACTGCGCGGAATCATTCTCGACTCGGGGGACGTGGAGTATGGCAGTTCAGTGGAGAAGCGAATGGTCTTGCTCGACGCCAAAGGGATTGACGTCGAGGCACATCCTGCGCTCAAGAGATACGTCCGAGAGGGTGAAGAGTTCGGCGTCCACGAAGGCTACAAATGCCGGACGCGAAAGGTCTGGTGGCAGGTTCCGTCAATCTGGCAGGCGGACGCATTCATGCTTCGTCAGATCCACAACTATCCGCGTCTGACCGCTGATCCCGAACGTGCAACAAGCACGGACACGGTTCACAGAATCAGAATGCTTAGCGGTGATCCAGTTCTATTGGCCACGGCCTTCACGAACAGCGCCACTTTCGCATTCAGCGAGGTCCTGGGACGCAGCTACGGCGGTGGGTTGCTGGAACTTGAACCAACCGAAGCTGAAGCTCTGCCTATCCCAAACCCCGACTTAGTTCCGAACGGTCTGCCTAAAAAGGTGGACGAACTTCTCAAGACCGGGAAGGTTGAAGAGGCCCTGGATCTAGTTGACCAGGAGCTCTTAGTGAAACGGCTTGGTTTTGATCCGGTCGAGGTCAGCCGCCTTCGAGACTGTTGGATACAGCTTCGAGACCGGCGCCAGAACCGAGGTCGATCCACGTAGGTGACTCGGCTACACACCTTCCACTCGAAGTTCCCAGACATCGGAGGACTTTTGCCTGATCGACATTCCCATCCCGGTGAGGTCTTTCGAGGCAAACGCCTTTGCAAGCGATCCGAGATGCAGAGTCGTCGTGTAGTTGTTCTGATTGGCAGCGCGGTTTACCGCATGGGTCACTTCAATGGAGTGTCGTTCAAGAGGTAACCCCTCGATAGAAACATCCATCGGGACGACTGCGGACTCCTTCGGCTTACCTGTAAGGGTTGCCGAAAGTTCCCATTCCGCATCGAGAAAGAGTTCATTGCGGAAGTAGACCCGCTGATCGATGACGCCCCTCAGGTCCCCCTGCACTAGCGAGAT
>CAYPND010000023.1:0-37153 GCA_964412175.1 uncultured Microbacteriaceae bacterium
CACCAGGTCGAAGCGGTCGGCGTTCATGACCTTGGTCCAGGCGGCGACGAAGTCGTGCACGAACTTCTCCTTCGAGTCGTCTTGCGCGTAGACCTCGGCGTACGAGCGCAGGATCGAGTTCGATCCGAACACGAGGTCGGCGCGGGTGGCCGTGTAGCGCACCTGGCCGGTCGTGCGGTCGCGCAGGTTGTAGGCGTTGAAGCCGGTCGGCTCCCACACGTAGGTCATGTCGGTGAGGGTGACGAAGAGGGTTCCCACTCCGCGGCCGGATGATCGCATGGCGATGCAGCTTTGCCTTCGCGGAGAAACCCTCGGTGCCGTTCTCACCATTTTTCTTCTAGATTCGATATTCTCCTGTTGGAAGAAAAAGTGATTGAGGAGAAGTTGTGGAGGCGACGTGGAACGAAGCCTGTTCGACGCTCTGAGGGATCGTGCCGCCGAGTACGACGTTGCGATCGACAACCTTGACGAACTTGCGCGTGGTGAGTCGATGACATTGGCGAGCCTTCGACGGGGCGACCAGGAACGACAGTATCTCGCGGTTGTGAGCCCCAACATGGCCATGCCCGACACGTACTCACGGCCGGACTGGCCAGGAACACCCCTTCTCGTCCTGGGCGCGAGAATCTCTCCGCGCAACGCCGAGCGTTTCCGCTCGCTTGGCATCAACTACCTCGATGTCAACGGAAACGCCTACTTCCGGTTCGGCACCGTCTACATTGACGTTCGAGGACGGGTCGGAGATCCCGTCGCCGAGCTTTACCGAGAGAGGCCTGCGGCCCTCAATCTCTTCAGCCCGAAGCGCGCGCAGGTGATCTTCGCACTGATCAGCTGGCCAAAGCTCGTCACCGCCAAACTCCACGACATCGCTCAGTGCGCCAAAGTCTCGATACCTTTCGTACAGAAGACGATCGCCGACCTTGAAGCAGCGAATTACATCGACTCTGTGGGAGCCGGACGAGTGGGACGTCGTCTCAGCAACGTCGACGCCTTAATCGATGGCTGGACCGCGGCATTTTCAACAGGGTTAGGGTCGGAGTCGAAGACTCGGTCATTTCAAGGGGACTTCAACCTGACCTACCTCGACGACGAGGGACCCGTCGTGTACGTCAGCGGAGAAGCAGTAGCCGACTGGATTCAGCGGCACACGACGTGGACGCTGTACTGCGATGTGGTTCCCGGCGAGGCGGCGGCCGCAGGACGCTGGACTGCCCGGTCCCTTGATCCCACCATCTTCGTTCGAACGCCGTTTTGGAGCGAGCCCGCGGGGCACCCCGGTCTCTTCACCGGCAGGATCCGCAACGCGCCACCGTTGCTTGTCTACGCAGACCTGATGGCATCTGGTGACCCTCGCCAACACGAAGCCGCGCGGCACTATCGAGAAGACAATGATCAACTTCGCGCTCGTTGACTCTGGCCTTCTCGATGATGTCGGCTTCGTCGTCGATGAGTTGGTTGACAAGGCGGCTCTGCGCCCCGACCAGATCATGCTGGTCGGAGCACGGTGCCGAGACACTCTTCACGCCGCGCTCGGTCACAGCACCGTCAACCGACGCACCAACGACTTGGACATTGGGCTCGCGCTGTCAGATTGGCAAGCGCTGGAACGGATTGCTGCGGCGTTCGAGAAAGCGGGTGCCAACGGCATCCGCTACCGGGTCGCTGGACTTGCCGTGGACGTGATGCCGTTCGGGTCGGGTGTCGAAGACCCTGCCGGGGTTTCGCGGCCGAAACATCGGCACGAAGACCTCATCGTCTTCGGCTTCGATGACGTCTTCGGTCATGCGCTCGCCATCGAGCTGCCGGGAGCGGGCCACACGATCAGAATTCCCTCCCCTGCCGGGTACGCCGCCCTGAAACTTCGCGCTTGGGTCGACCGATCACCGGATGGCGAGTTGAAGGACGCACAGGACTTCTCGTTGATCGTCGACTGGTACGAAAACTGGGCGCTGATCGAACGGAGACTCCGTGAGGCAGACAGCGCTGTTGCAGACAGCTTCTTCTACGACATGCCACTGGCGTGTGCCCACCTTCTCGGTCGTGACATTCGCGACCAGCTGACGGAGGCAAACGCTTCAGACCTTCTCGTCCGATTTCTCGAATCGGATACTGCGCGATTCGCGGCGGCGTTGCGGGATGAGCCGGGCAATCCGGGTCGACGAAGCGACCGGTTGGATGCACTCGTTGCGGGCCTTCGCGGCGAAACAGAAGCCGCGTAACCCTTGATCGCGCGAGTGCGAAGACCGGCGAGTGACCTTCGTCATGACAGGAAGGGCCGGGGCCTCCGTGGAGACCCCGGCCCGAGCATCCATTGGCCGGACGAGTTGCCGCCTAACTCGCCACCAGGTCGAAGCGGTCGGCGTTCATGACCTTGGTCCAGGCGGCGACGAAGTCGTGCACGAACTTCTCCTTCGAGTCGTCTTGCGCGTAGACCTCGGCGTACGAGCGCAGGATCGAGTTCGATCCGAACACGAGGTCGGCGCGGGTGGCCGTGTAGCGCACCTGGCCGGTCGTGCGGTCGCGCAGGTTGTAGGCGTTGAAGCCGGTCGGCTCCCACACGTAGGTCATGTCGGTGAGGGTGACGAAGAAGTCGTTCGTCAGCGCGCCGACGGTGTCGGTGAAGACGCCGTGGGTCGTGCCGCCGAAGTTCGTGCCGAGCACGCGCATGCCCCCGATGAGGCAGGTCAGCTCGACCGCCGTCACGTTCATGAGGCTCGCGCGGTCGAGCATGAGTTCCTCCGCCGGCACCGTGTAGTCCTTCTTCAGGTAGTTGCGGAACGCGTCGTGAATCGGCTCGAGCGGAGCGAACGAGTCGACGTCGGTCCACTCCTGGCTCGCGTCACCGCGTCCCGGGTGGAACGGGATGCTCACCTCGACGCCCGCCGTGCGCGCAGCATCCTGAACCGCCAAATTGCCGCCCAGCACGATCAGGTCGGCCACGCTCACGCCGGTCTCGGCCGACAGCGCCTCGTAGACGCCGAGCACGCGGTGCAGCCGCTCGGGCTCGTTGGCGTGCCAGTCGCGCTGCGGCGCCAGGCGGATGCGGGCGCCGTTCGCGCCGCCCCGCTTGTCGGAGTCGCGGTAGGTGCGCGCCGAATCCCACGCGGTGGTCACCAGGTCGGTCATCGACAGACCGCTGCTCAGGATGCTCTGCGCGACCGCCGCCACGTCGTAGTCGGCCGTGCCGGCAGGGACAGGGTCTTGCCAGATGAGGTCTTCCGTCGGTGCGAGCGGCCCGACATAGCGGTTCCGGGGGCCCATGTCGCGGTGGGTGAGCTTGAACCAGGCGCGCGCGAAGACCTCGCTGAAGTACTCGGGGTCGTTGTAGAAGCGCTCGGAGATCTCGCGGTAGATCGGGTCTTTGATCATGGCCATGTCGGCGTCGGTCATGATCGGGTTTTGGCGGGCGATGCCCTCCACGTCGAAGGGCTTGTCCTCCTCGGCGATCGCCACCGGCTCCCACTGCGGCGCGCCGGCCGGGCTCTCGCGCAGCTCCCACTCGTGGCTGAAGAGCATGGTGAAGTAGCCGTTGTCCCACTGCGTGGGGTTCGACGTCCAGGCCCCCTCGATGCCGCTCGTCATGGTGTCCTTCCCGACACCGCGGCTGATGCGGTTATTCCAGCCGAGGCCCTGCTCGGTGAGGTCGGCGCCCTCGGGCTCGGGGCTCAGCGACTCGGCGCGGCCGTTGCCGTGCGTGCGGCCGACGGTGTGGCCACCGGCGGTCAGCGCGACCGTCTCCTCGTCGTTCATGGCCATGCGGGCGAAGGTCTCGCGCACGTGCGCGGCGGTCTTGAGCGGGTCGGGCACGCCGTTGACGCCGGTCGGGTTCACGTAGATGAGGCCCATCTGCACCGCGGCGAGCGGGTTCTCCATGGTCGAGGGGTCGTCGACGCTGCCGTAGCGCTCGTCGCTCGGCGCGAGCCACTCCTGCTCGCTGCCCCAGTAGGTGTCTTTCTCGGGGTGCCACAGGTCTTCGCGGCCGAAGGCGAAGCCGTAGACCTTGTGGCCCATCGACTCGTACGAGAGCGTGCCGGCGAGGATCATGAGGTCGGCCCAGCTGATGCGGTTGCCGTACTTCTTCTTGATCGGCCACAGCAGGCGGCGCGCCTTGTCGAGGTTGGCGTTGTCGGGCCACGAGTTCAGCGGTGCGAAGCGCTGCGTGCCCGAGCCGCCGCCACCGCGACCGTCGGCGATGCGGTACGTGCCCGCCGAGTGCCAGGCCATGCGGATCATCAGGCCGCCGTAGTGGCCCCAGTCGGCCGGCCACCAGGGCTGGCTCGTGACGAGCAGGTCTTTGACGTCGGCGACGAGCGCGTCGACATCGAGCTTCTTCAACTCTTCGCGGTAGTCGAAGTCGGCACCGAGCGGGTTCGTCTTCGTGTCGTGCTGCGCGAGGATGTCGAGGTTGAGGCCCGTGGGCCACCACTCCTTCACCGAACCGTCTTTCGAGGTGTGGGCTCCGTGCACAACGGGGCAGGTTCCGGCAGTGGCGACGTCGGTCATGTGATCCTCTTTCTCGTGACCTCAAGGTTAACTGCCGACTCCGTCACCGTTCGTCAGCGCCTTGCTGCTGGCTCACCACCCGGTCGTCAGCAGGTGTTGAACGGTGAGGGCGAACACAGCCTGAGCGGGCAGGCCCACTCGCCGCCACCGCTCTGACAGCAGGGCCGTGCCGACGAGCATCCACGGCACGAACGGCAGCCAGATTCGTTCGACTTCGGCGCGACTCATCTGAGAGACGTCGGCAAGCAAGCTCATGCCGAAACCCGCGATCGCGAGGTAGGCGACCGTTCGGCGGGCACGCTCATGATCGTCGATGCCGGTCAACGGTGAGCGCCATGACGACCAGGGGATGCTGGCGACCGCGGCACCGGCGGCCACCCCGACCCAGGGCCCCGCGCTGATCGACACGGCCGCAAGGTTGCCCCACATCCAATACTCGGGGGGCCGGCGACTCGCGATGCCGTCCCAGTACCGGTCTTGCAGCACGGGGAACGCCTCCCACCACGCGAAGCCTCCCAGCGCGAACATGCCCACGACCGCAAGCGCTGCCGCGACCGCCCAGGGCAGCGGGCGCCATGACTTCGTCAACACGAGGATCGTCACGGCGAGGACGCCGAGCAGCGGGAGACCGTAGGACAGCATGACGCAATAGCCGAGCAGCGCCCCCGCGAGCAGGCTCCATGCGACCTGCCGCCCTCGGTTCTGCGAGGTTCCGGCGATCGCGAGCGACAGCATGCCCCACGCGGCGAACGCTGCGAAGACCGCGTCGCCGGAGACCGACATCCAGATCGCCGCGGGCCCGATCGCGAGGAAGGGTGCGGCTCGGCGCGCGAGCGTCTCGGCACCGAGTCGACGGACGGTCTGCAACACCGCAACCGCCGTGGATGCCGCGATCACCGTCACCACGAGGCCCGCGGCGAGCCCGCTACCGAGACCGAGTTGCACGAGCACGACGAAGAACAGCAGCGCGCCGGGCGGGTGTCCCGCGATGTGCACGGGCCAGTTGTTCTCGCTGTCGAGGGGGATGCGATCGATGTAGATGCGCAGCGTCTCGCCGAAATCGGTCAACGCGCGCGCCGTGTTCAAGTACTCGTACTGCGTGTCGAGGATCACCCCGATGCCGTCGAGACCGTCGACGGTCGCGAGGCTGAGCATCCACGCGAGACCCATGACATACGTCACGAGCATGAGGCGCCGCCACGAGACCGTGCGAGCGCGGGGGGCCAGAGCGATCGCGAGGCCCGCGAGCGCGATCGCCGCGGGGGTGCCGGGGCCGACGCGCGGCAACCACTCGGCGTGCAGCGGCGGGAACGAGTTCACGAACACTTTCCAGTCGAAGAGAGCCGGAATCGCGATCGCAGCGGCAATGAGCACAACGCTGACGGCCAGCCCGATCGCTGCTGAGCGCGAGACGGCCCTCGTGGGGCCTGCCTCTACCTCGGTCTCGTCGGCCATCATCGCGGAGGTGTGACGGGGGCGCGCAGCGCGGCGGCGGCGAACTCGCGCATGCCGTCTTCGAAAGACACGGTGGCCCGCCAGCCGAGCTCGTCATGGATACGGTGCGCCGAGGCGGTGATGTGACGTACGTCACCGAGGCGGTACTGACCCGTGACCTGCGGATTCGGTCCGCCGTGCGCCGAGGCCAGCGCCTCCGCCATCTCACCAACGGTATGCACCTCGCCGGTCGCGACGTTGAAGGGGCGGAATGGGCCGTTCTCGTCTGCTCGTGTCCACTCCGCGGCGGACAAGTTCGCCGCCGCGACATCGTCGACATGCACGAAGTCGCGCCGCTGGCCGCCGTCTTCGAACACCTGCGGCGGGTGCCCGGCTTCCAGCGACGACCGGAAGATCGCGGCGACCCCCGCGTACGGCGTCGACCGCGGCATCCCCGGGCCGTAGACGTTGTGGTACCGCAGGGCGGCTACTGTCCCGCCGGTCTCGCGGGCCCACACGGCGCTCAGGTGCTCTTGCATGAGCTTGCTCGCGGCGTAGACGTTGCGCGGGTCGAGCGGCGAATCTTCGCTGATCGGCTCCGATTCGAGCGGCTCGCCCGTGCGCGGCGAGATCGGCTCGAACTGGCCCGCGTCGAGGTCTCGCGCCTCCCGCGGCGGGGCGACGACAGGGCCGAGAGCGTCGCGGTATCGTCCCTCGCCGTACACGACCATGGACGAGGCGAGAACCAGTCGTCCGACTCCGGCGCGTGACATCCCTGCGAGCAGCGTCGCCGTCGCGAGGTCGTTGCTGCGTACGTAGTCGGGGGCATCTGCGAAATCGACCCCGAGGCCGACCTTGGCGGCCTGATGACACACGACCTCGACGCCACGTAACGCGAGGAGCAGGGTCGACTCGTCGGCGAGGTCGGCGTGCACGAACTCGACGTCGTCGACGTCGCCGGTATGTGGCTCATTCGCGTGCACGTCGGCGCGCAGGCTGTCGATGACGCGCACGCGCCATCCGTGTTCTCGTGCCGCGCGCGCGATCCGCGAGCCGATGAAGCCTCTGCCGCCCGTGACGAGCATGCTGCCGACCATGCGATCAGCCCTCCACGCGGCGTGCGAGGAGGCGGCTGACCACGGCCGGGTCGATGTGGTCCGGGGGCACGTAGTCCACCGGAATCCGGGCGATCGTCTCGTCGATCGTCGCGGATATTCGAGGCTTCGCCGCGGCGAGCAGTCGCAGCACGGCGTCGGCGCTCACCGGCTCGTCCCCCGGCGCACGACCTGTATCGGCATCCGTGACGAACGAGAGGCTCGCATACCCCATGTTGAGCTCCGCGGCGAGTGCCGACTCGGGGTACTGCGTCATGTTGACGGTGTGCGCGCCGGCCGCTCGCCACGTGGCCGACTCGGCTCGCGTCGAGAAGCGGGGGCCAGGGATGACGACCGTCGTTCCGGTCGCGCGGAACTGCTCGCCAGCATCCGTCAGCGCCCCGATGATGGCCGCGCGCAGGCCCGGGTCGTAGGGGTCGGCGAAGCCGAGGTGTTGCACTCCCAGGTCATCATCGGTGCCGTCGAAGTAGGTGTCGTCGCGGTCGCGGGTGCGATCTAGCAGCTGGTCGGGGACGACGAACGACCCTGTCGGTGTCTCGGCGGAGAGCCCGCCGACGGCCGATGACCCGATGATCGCGTGCACACCCAGTGAGGCGAGAGCCCACATGTTCGCCCGATAGGGCACGTGACGCGGCGACAGCCGGTGCCCGACACCATGCCGCGCCAGAAAGGCGACCTCGGTGCCGCCGAGTCGGCCGACAGCGATCGGGCTCGAGGTCGGACCGAAGGGTGTTCCGACCACGATCGTTCGGGCGTCGTCGAGCAGTTCGTAGACGCCCGAGCCGCCGAGGACAGCGACCCGGATGGGCTCAGAGGTAGACATGGATGCCGTCTTTCTGGTCATCGAGTAGCCGCGACAGGCGGCCTTCCGGGAGGTGCGGCCGGACTTCCCGCAGGCTCTCGGCCGTGTCGATATCGGTCAGGGTCGTGAGATCGCGCACCGAGAGCCCCGCCGCGGTGAGTCGATGGCGTTGATGGGCGCCAGTGTCAGGACGAGACATGGGCACACCGCGGACGAGGTCGCCCTTCGGGTGCTGAAGCCCGAGCAGCCAGTAGCCGCCGTCGCTTGCGGGCCCGAAAAACGCGTCGACCTCTGAGGTCCAGTGATCGAGTGGCAGTCGCATGTGCGTCGCGCGGAGCTGCGGAGTGTCCATGCCGACGACGATCGTCGGGCCGAGGCATCCGTCGATTGCGTCTGCGATGCGCTCGTCGAGAGGGCCGCGACCTTGCGGAACGATCTCCCACCCGGCGGTGTCGAAGTCGAGCGTGCCCTCGAGGCAGAGCACGCGACGCGTCGCGGGAGCGTGTGCAAGGGTGTCGAGCGTGTCGCGCAAGCTTGCCTCAGCGATCTGCGCGGCCTGCGCCGGAGAGAACGGCGGGGTGAGCCGGGACTTGACCTCCCCCGGTCGGCATTCCTTCGCCATGACCACGATCGTCGTCATGCCGCACGCTCGCGGAGCACGCGTGCCATGTCGGCGATCGCCGTCGCCGTGCCTCGGACGGTACCCGTGACCTTCGATCGCCCCGCGCGCGGGCGGTAGTCGACATCGGTTTCGACGATGCGCCACCCCTGTGCCGCGCCGGCGAGCACCATCTCGAGCGGGTAGCCGCTGCGGCGATCGGTCAGTCCGAGTGCGATGAGGTCGACGCGGCGGGCTGCGCGCATGGGCCCGAGGTCGTGCAGGTCGGCGCCTATCGCCCGTCGAAGACGGTGGGCGAGGTACGCGTTCGCCACGCGCGCGTGCATCGGCCACGCCCCTGTCGACGTCGGGCGACGCCGGCCGAGCACGAGATCTGCGCGCCCTGCGGCAACCGGTCCGACAACCCGCACGAGGTCTGCAGAGTCGAACGACCCATCGGCATCGCAGAACGCCACGATCGGCGCAGTCGCGGCGAGCAGCCCCGAATGCGCGGCCGAGCCGAACCCGCGTCGCGCCTCGGTGACGACGAGCGCACCGTGCGCGTTCGCCACGGCTGCCGACGCGTCGGTCGACCCATTGTCGACGACGATTGCACGGTACCCGCGCGGCAGTCGACTGAGCACCTCGGGCAGCGCGGCCGCCTCATTCAGGCAGGGCAGCACGACATCGACCTCGGCCATCACGCGCACGGGAACCACTCCGCTGCCGCGTCAGCCTTCAGTCGAAGCTCCACGAATCGGCGACGCACCTCATCGATCGCGTTCTGCAACGGGAAGATCTCGGCCATGACGAACTGATCGGCGTGGTCGGCGGCGACGGGATGCCAGTAGACACCGTCAGCCGTGATCGTCACCTCAGGGACGAGCGTGTCGACCGTGAGCTCGACCCCGTCGTCGGCGACACCGCGATGGGCGATCGCTCGGATGACCTGGTGTTCGCGGGCGATGCCGAGCTCGTCGAGAAAGGCGTGGAACGGATCGAGCTCGCGCATGTGCGTGACGGGCACGGTCGCTGCCACCTTGACGGCGAAGCCCTCTTCCTGCGCGGTCCGGATGCCCTTCACCGCGCGCGCCCATGACCCACGACCCCGGTGACTGTCATGTACTTCCGGCGTCGGCGAGTCGAGACTGATCTGCAACGTCAAGCGGTCACGGTCCATGCGCCGCAGACGCTCGACTTTCGTGCCCGTGAGCAACATGCCGTTGGTCAGCAACGTCGTCGGCAGGTTGCGGGTGCAGAGCGAGACGAGAGCGTCGATGTCGGGCAGGAGGAAGGGTTCGCCACCCGTCAGGATCAGTTCGGCGACACCGGCGTCGACCGCCTCGTCGGCGATCTGCTCGAGGCGATCGGCGCCGATCGCCCGCCTTTCTACACGGGGCGACGACCGCACGCAGCAATAGTCGCACGCGAGATTGCAGTCGAAGTTCGTGTACACCCAGACGCGTGTTCCGGGCCGCTGGTCAGGCTCGAGGTCGGCGAGCGGGTCGCGCCGACGACCTGTACGCACCACGATGCCCTCGGTTGCCGACGCCGCGACGAGTTCGTGACCGGACAGCTCGCACCACTCCCGTGCGATGCGAGCGGCCGATGCCGCATCGCCAACGAAGTCGACTGCGACGGTCGTTCCTCGCGCGACGCGCCTCGTCGCCTGCACGAGGTCGAGTACCAGTGTTGGGCTCACCATCGCGGCGAGATGCCCTGGTCGCTCACGGCGCGGAAGAGCGACTCGTACCCCTCGAGCTGCGGGGGCACCCACGCACGAAGCCCCTCCATCTCCATGATCGGTCGGTGCGACGGGTCGTTCCAGTCCATCCGCATGAGCCGATCGACCCAGGCCGCATAGAGAACCTCGGGCGTGCTCGTCAACACGGTGAACGTGCAGTGGCTGTAGGTCGGCGAGACCCAGAAAGCCTCGAGCGCCCCGGGCATCAGGTCTTCCCGCCCGATCGCGTCCCATGTATTGATACCGATCGCGGCGGCGTCTGCTTCGCCTGCGAGCACCGCTCGAATCGCGTCGAGCTCGCTACGAC
The DNA here is from genome assembly GCA_964412175.1 of uncultured Microbacteriaceae bacterium. Classification (GTDB taxonomy): domain Bacteria; phylum Actinomycetota; class Actinomycetes; order Actinomycetales; family Microbacteriaceae; genus Microcella. Next base: position 10,504 of record CAYPND010000023.1, read on the forward strand.
CTGTGTCGCCGTGCTTGCCCACGTCGCTGTTGATGCGGAGGAGGTCGACTTCGTCGGCAGTCATGCCCGCATCCTGCAGGAACGCCACCGGCAGGATCGCCGCTTGCGCGGAGTCCTGCGAGCCGAGCGCGACGCGCCGACCACGCAGGTCTTCGAGGCCCGACAAGCCGGCTCCTGCCTGAGCAACGAACACGGTCTGGAAGACGGCGTCGGTGTCGCGCATCGCGAGCGCGCGGCATCCCCCATCTGTCTGCAACACCGTGCGCACCCATGCAAGGTTGGTATTCCACGCGACGTCGATCTGCCCGTCGATGAGGGCATCGACCTGGCGGCCGTAGCTCGAGTACAGAACGAAGTCCATCTCCGTGTCGGTGTCGGCGAAGTAGTCGCGCATGCCCTCCCAGATGGGGACGACATTGGGCGAGTAGGCGACGGCGCCGACGATCAAGGGAGTGTTCATGGGGTCATCCGTTCTGTGGGTCGAGTTCGGGTTGCAGGCGGCGGTCCGCCCAGAGCACGCACGAGATGCCCAGTGCTCCCGCGATGAAGAGGGCGAGCGAGGAGGCGTCGCCGCCGAGCAGCGTTAGCCCCGTCGCGAGTTGGGCGAGTTGGGCGAGTGCTGCGAGCGTGAATCCGATCGCAACTGCTGCGCTGAGGGCCGCGCTGCGCATCACTCCGGCGACAACGGTCGCGATGCCGAGAATGAGGAAGGCTGCAGCGCCGGCGGGGTCGAGGTCGACGAGATCGATGTACTCGGGAAGCGAGGGGGTGAACACGAACACCGCAGAGACGATCGACGCGATGCCGATGACCGTGTTCGTGCGTGCGATGTTCTGCCGCATCGGCGGGAGTCGTCGACGGGCTGCCTTGTCGCCGGAGCCCGTCACGAGAGCACCGACATGAGCCGCGACACCCGGCCGGGTGCCTGCACCCAGATCGGTCTCAGCAGCCCGTCGATCCCCCAGGTTCGGCCGGCGGCAGCGAGAAGCAGCACGAGGTGCCCGACGCCCATGAGGATGTAGCCCCAGTGCCACTCGTCTGGTGCATTGAGCACGGAGAGGGCGATCGCGATGGTCTGGATGATGCCGACAGCGGCCCATGCGCGGGTCGCGAGCCCCAGGATCAGGAAGGTTCCCAGAGCAACTTCCGTCAGCAGCACCGCCCAACCGACAATCGCGAGCTGCGGCAGGAAGACGGTCTCGACGAACGACGAATACGGGGCGAAGACAGGGTACTCCACCGCCTGGTTGGCCCAGAAGGAGAGGCCGCGGTCGCCGTCGCGCCCGAAGTCGGGGGGCACCTTCCAACCGGCGTTCTGCACCCACAGAACGCCGAGGGCGATGCGCAGCACAGCGAGGCCAGGGGCTGCCGATGGCGGCAGGTGCACGGCCGTCGAGCGGCCGAGCGATGTGGTCGAGGTGATGGTCACGGCACCATCAGACACCGAGGCCCTGGTCGCCGGATACGGAGAGTTCTTACGGTCTCCTTACGGCACCCCGACGCCCCTGCCGCAGCGACGAGTCGTGTGAATAGCATCGCGGCAGTCCCCATCATCGGGCGGGGCACGACAGTGGAGGCGCTCGTGGCAACCAGGCTTGACCAATCACTCTGGCGACCGATGCACACGCGCATCGCCATCGCGCTCGGCATCGGATGGATGCTCGACGCCTTCGAGGTGCAAATCATCGGCTCAGTGATTCCGGGCATTCAGGTCGAGTTCTCGCTCGACTCGGTGCAGTCCGTCTGGATCAACGTGGTGTGGTTTGGCGGTATCGCGATCGGCGCGATGCTCTTCGGCTGGCTCGCCGATCGGGTCGGACGCAAGCGTCTTTTCGTCGCCACCCTTCTCCTGTATTCGATCGCCGCGATCGTCACCGCGGCGGCTCCCACGTACGAGATCTTCATCGTCTTCCGATTCATCACGGCCCTCGGTGTCGGCGGTGAGTACTCGGCCGTCACGTCAGCGATCGCCGAGTTCATGCCGGCGCGCAATCGCGGCCGGAGCAACGGTCTCGTCATGACGTTCTGGGCCCTCGGCGGCATCCTCGCGAGCGTCGTCTCGATCGTCATCATCTCGACGCTCGGGCTGACCTGGCGCTACACCTTGCTGTTCGGCGTGGTCAGTGCCGCGTACGGGCTGCTCGCGCGGAGGCTCATTCCCGAGTCGCCGCGCTGGCTTGCCTCGCGGGGCAGGCTTGACGAGGCCGATGCCGTCGTCGAGGGCATCACGGGCATCCGCAGCGCTCACGGTTTTGTCGACCCCAGTGGGCAGGCGTCGGGGCGAGCGCGGCTGCGAGAGCTGTGGACGAACTACCGCGGCCGGTTGCTCTTCGGCATGGCTCTTGATTTCTCCGAGGCCGCCGGTTACTACGGACTCTTCACGGCGATGAGCATTCTCGTCTTCTCACAGGCGACCGGTGCGGTGCCGATCAGCGACGCTGCCCTGCCCTACTACTTCTTGGTCGCCAACGTCGGTGCGCTCATCGGAGGCATCGTGGTGTCGTTCGCGCTCGACGCGATCGGACGCAAGCCGACGGTGACGTTCTCCTACGCCCTCGCCGCGGCGAGCATGATCGGGTGCGCAGCCGCGGCAGCTACTGGCTCACCGACGATCGTGTTGATCGCATTCACGGTCGCGGCATTCTTCGCCACGTGCGCCTGGGTATCGGCGTATCCGACCTTCTCCGAGCTGTTCCCCACATCGCTGCGCGCGAGCGGAATCGGTGCGAGCGTCGCCGTCGGTCGCGTCGGCGCGATCATTGGCCAGGTCGCCCTCGCGGTGACCGCGACATCATGGGGCATCGGAGTCATGTTCGGGATGCTGGCGGCATTCTGGCTGATCGGTGCTGTCGCTGGTGCCATCTGGTGGAAGTTCGGCACCGAAGCTCGCGGAGTGACGCTTGAGGAGCTCGTCGCTTCGCGGGCCTCGACAAGCGCGGGTTTGATGGGGTGATGTGTGGTGGCTCCGACGGGCGTCGATCCCGTGACCTCACGATTTTCAGTCGTGCGCTCTACCAACTGAGCTACAGAGCCGCAGGGCCTGAGCCCTACTACGGAACAAGCCCCCTCCGAAGAGAGGGCCCGTCGCCGTGGCGACCCTGACCGGACTTGAACCGGCGACCTCCGCCGTGACAGGGCGGCGCGCTAACCAACTGCGCTACAGGGCCAAACGTATTCAGTTGTGTGAGTTGCGCTGCTGGTGACCCCAACGGGATTCGAACCCGTGCTGCCGCCGTGAAAGGGCGGTGTCCTAGGCCACTAAACGATGGGGCCAGGAGGCGCGAGCCGCAGAGCAACCGAGGCACAAGCATACGGGTCGGGTGCCCACAATGCCAAACCCACGACGGCGAGCGGATGCGCGGGTTCGGCGACGATCCGACCCGCCTCCCGAGCGCCCCCGTCATTCGGGCTACCGTCGCGATGAGGACGCGGGCGGGAGGCGGACTGGGCGCTTTGCGCGGCGCGCGATGCGAGCCCTGGTCGAACGCGGCATCCGTTGGTACTGTTGTCAATGGTGCTCGTGTGGGAATTGTGACATAACGAGCAGAGGCCTGTTGGGGGAGAGATACATGTCGTCAGGGATTCGCCGGCGCGCGAGGGCGTTTATCGCTACCATCGCTGCCACCGCGCTGCTCGTCATCGGCTCGATCGCCGTCACCGAGCGACCCGCCTACGCCATCGATTACCCCTCGTGGAGCGACGTGCTCGAGGCCCGCCGCAACGTAGCGGCAGCGAAGGCGCAAATCACGCAGATTCAGGCGGCGATCGCCGCTATCACCGCCGAGGTCGAGCGCACGCAGGCGATCGCTGAAGAGCGTGGTGCCGTCTACTACGAAGCGCAGTTTGCCTTCGACGAGGCCGCGTACCGCGCTGAACAGCTGCAGGCGCAAGCCGACGCATCCCAGTTGCGCGCTGACGAGTCGCGGGCTCGGGCCGGCCAGTTTGTTGCCGAACTCGCGCGCTCGGGTGGGGGTGATCTCTCGGCCTCGCTCTTCACGAACCCCGATCAGGCCGACGACCTGCTTTCGCGCCTCGGCTTCGCGAGCAAGATCACCGAGCAGGCCGAGGGAATCTATGCCGCCGCGTTGCAAGACCAGAACGCCGCCCAGGCCCTCACCGACCAGGCGAACGTTGCGAAGCAGATCCGCGACGAGCTGCGCATCGAGGCGCAATCTGCCTACGAGCTCGCACAGGCCGCTGCGCAAGAGGCGCAGGTCGCCCTCCAGGCCCAGCAAGAGAACCAGGCACGACTACAGGCGCAGCTCGCGGTTCTCGTTGAGAACCGCGATGCGACGGAGAAGGATTACCAGGCGGGCGTTGCCGCGCAGTACGGCTCGGGTTCGAGCCTCGGTGCTGGCCAGATCGTCAATGGTTGGGCCGTTCCCGCCACGGGTTACATTTCGTCGCCATACGGCACGCGCGTGCACCCCGTCACAGGTATCGTCTCGTTCCACGCGGGTACTGACATCGCCACTCCGTGCGGCCGACCCATCTATGCGGCGTCGAGCGGCACCGTCGAGTATGCCGGCTGGTACGGCGGCTATGGCAACTACATCCGCATCAATCACGGCAACGGCTTGACGACGGCGTACGCACACATTCAGAACGGCGGCATCCAGGTACAGATCGGTCAACAGGTCGCCGTCGGGCAACAGATCGCTCTTATCGGCACCACGGGCGTGTCAACGGGGTGCCACCTGCACTTGGAAGTGCGCCAAGACGGCGTGACGACCGAACCCCTTGGCTACTTGAGAAGCAAAGGCCTCTCGATTGGGTAGCCGGCTCTGATGCGGCAACCTCAGTACCACGAAAAGAGAGTTGTCACCCCCGTGACGGCTTTGGCTCTTGCGCTGGGGGTCACGACAACCCCCGCCGCGTTCGCCGCACCGATGGCGCCCTCGTAGCACGACGTTCCGTGTTGTTGCTGACGCGACGACCACCAAGCGGCGTCGGGATGCTGCGTTCACGCGGGTGGCCGACTCCAGGCAGCAGGCGGCCCAGTTGGCCGTTCAGCTCGACCATGCACACAGCGGCGATCGCACCATGGCTCTTGTCGTGAACTCGCTCGATCGGCTAGTGCGCGGCGGGAACGTACGCGGCGATGCCGGCCTGGATCACGGCCTCGGCCGCGGCGGCGTCGCCCCAGCCCTCAGTCGTGACCCACTTGCCGGGCTCGAGGTCTTTGTAGTGCTCGAAGAAGTGCTCAATCTCTTTGCGCGTCTGCTCGGGCACGTCGGAGAGGTCTTGAATGTGCGCCCAGCGCGGGTCTTTCGCGGGAACGCAGATCACCTTTGCGTCGCTACCGCCGTCGTCGGTCATGTTGAATACGCCGACGGGGCGCGCGTCGATTCCGACACCGGGGTAGACGGGGTGCTCGAGCAGCACGAGCGCGTCGACAGGGTCGCCGTCGAGGCCGAGGGTGTTCTCGAAGTAGCCGTAGTCGGTGGGGTAGACGAAGGGCGTGAAGAGCGCGCGGTCGAGATAGACGCGGCCCGTCTCGTGGTCGACCTCGTACTTGTTGCGGCTGCCGCGAGGGATCTCGATGACGACGGGGTAGGCGCCCATGGGCGTGCTCCTTCGAAGAGGGGAGAGACAAAAAGACGATCGCGCGAGCGCGGCTCTAACCTTAGTGGATGCCCTCCGAGCCCCCCGCGGCCCCCCGACGGCCCCGGCTCACCCCCGCGGTCGCCGACACGCGGCGCGCGGTGCGCGAGTCGCTCGGCACGCTGCCATCGGGCTCGCTCGCCCTCGTCGCCCTGAGCGGAGGCCCCGACTCGCTGGCGCTCGCCGCGGCCGCGGGGTTCGAGGGCCCTCGGCTCGGGCGGCCCGTCGGCGCGGTGATCATCGACCACGGCCTGCAGCCCGACTCGAGCGCGGTTGCCGCGCGCGCGGCCGAGGCGGCGCGCGCGCTCGGGCTGTTCCCCGTGCGGGTCAAGCACGTCGAGGTGGCCGGGCCGGGAGGGCCCGAGGCCGCGGCGCGCGACGCCCGCTACGCCGCGCTCGAGAGCGCGGCGCGCGAGCTCGATGCTGCCGCCGTGCTGCTCGGCCACTCGCTCGACGACCAGGCCGAGACCGTGCTGCTCGGCCTCGCGCGCGGCAGCGGCACGCTCAGCATCGCGGGCATGGCCGCGGTCGCGGGGCTGTACCGCCGACCGCTGCTGGGGCTGCGCCGCGCGGTGCTCGCGCAGGCCTGCGCTGACCAGGGGCTCGAGCCGTGGCACGATCCGCACAATGGCGATGAGGGTTTCGCGCGCGTGCGGGTGCGGCGCAGCATCCTGCCGTACCTTGAAGAGCACCTCGATGCGGGAATCGTGGAGGCGCTCGCCCGCACCGCCGCGATCGCACGAGAAGACGCCGAGGCGCTCGATCACATGGTCGACGAGCTCGCCGAAGATCTCACCGACCTGGCCGAGGGGGGATGCTCGCTCGCGGTCGCGGGGCTGCTCGTAAACCCGCCTGCGATCCGCCACCGGCTCATCCGGCTCATCGTGCAGAGCCAGTTCGGAGCCTCGATCAGCCGCGCCCAGACCCTCGAGGTCGCGCGGCTCGCGACCGACTGGCACGGCCAGGGGCCCGTGCACCTGCCCGGCGTTAGGGTGGAGCGGACGGCGGGGCTCATCATCTTCGCCCTCGCCCCCGATCACGCTGAGGAGTAACCCCGTGGACGTCGACGACATCCGTTCCGACCTGACCGAGGTGCTCGTCACCGAGCAGGAGATCCACGCGAAGCTCGCCGAGCTCGCCCGCCGGGTCGAGGCGGACTACGGCGACACCCCTCCGCTGCTTGTCGGCGTGCTGAAAGGCGCGGTCATGGTCATGGCAGACTTCGCGCGCGAGCTCGCCATGCATGTGGAGATGGACTGGATGGCCGTGTCGAGCTACGGCGCGAGCACCCAGTCGAGCGGCGTCGTGCGCATTCTGAAAGACCTCGACACCGAGATCGCCGGGCGCGACGTGCTCATCGTCGAAGACATCATCGACTCGGGGCTCACGCTCTCGTGGCTGCGCGCCAACCTCGAGTCGCGCGGGGCGAAGAGCGTCAAGATTCTCGCCCTGCTGCGCAAGCCCGAAGCCGCCAAGGTCGCGGTCGACGTTGAATACGTCGGCTTCGATATTCCGCCCGCCTTCGTCGTCGGATACGGACTCGACTACGCCGAGAAGTATCGCAACCTGCGGGCCATCGGCGTGCTCGCGACGCACGTGTACGCCGACTGAGCGCACTCCGCTCCGCGCGAACATCCAGCGGCTGCCAACAGACGGCGCGATAGCCTGACAGGCACGTTCCACCGGAAGAAAGGTGCGGGGCCGCTAGCCCGCCAGCCCATGAACCTCAAGAAACTCGTCCGAGGCCCGTTCCTCTACATCGTCGCTGGAGCCCTTGTGCTCTGGATTGGCTTCGCCCTGCTCGGCGGCATCGGCGGGTTCCGGCAAATCAGCACCCAGCAGGGCCTCGAGTTTCTCGCCGAGAAGCAGCTGACGAGCGTCAAGATCGTCGACGGCGAGCAGCGCGTCGACATCGTGCTCGCCGAGCCCGACGAGGAGTTCGGCCAGAACGTGCAGTTCTACTACGTCGCGCCTCGCGGCCTCGCGGTCGTCGAGGCCGTCGACGCGGCGAACGTCGATGACGACTTCACCGATGAGGTGCCGCAGACCAACTTCTTCGTGAGCCTGCTCGGGCTCATCATCCCGTTCCTCATCATCGGCGTCATCTTCTACTTCTTGCTCACGCGCCTGCAGGGCGGCGGCGGCCGGGTTATGCAGTTCGGCAAGTCGCGCGCGAAGCTGGTCAGTAAAGAAACCCCGCAGGTCACGTTCGCCGACGTCGCCGGTGCCGACGAGGCGATCGAAGAGCTCGAGGAGATCAAGGACTTCTTGAAAGACCCCACGCGGTTCCAGGCCGTCGGCGCGCGAATCCCCAAGGGCGTGCTGCTGTACGGCCCTCCCGGCACGGGCAAGACGCTGCTCGCACGCTCGGTCGCGGGCGAGGCGGGCGTGCCGTTCTACTCGATCTCGGGCTCTGACTTCGTCGAGATGTTCGTGGGCGTCGGCGCGAGCCGCGTGCGCGACCTTTTCACCCAGGCGAAAGAGAACTCGCCGGCGATCATCTTCGTCGACGAGATCGACGCGGTCGGCCGGCACCGTGGCGCCGGCATGGGCGGCGGGCACGACGAGCGCGAGCAGACGCTCAACCAGATGCTCGTCGAGATGGACGGCTTCGACCCGAACACGAACGTCATCATGATCGCGGCGACCAACCGCCCCGACATCCTCGACCCCGCCCTGCTGCGCCCGGGCCGCTTCGACCGCCAGATTCAGGTGGATGCTCCCGACATGAAGGGGCGCGAGAAGATTCTGCAGGTGCACGCCAAGGGCAAGCCCATGGCCGAGAACGTCGACCTCGAGGTGCTCGCGCGCAAGACGCCCGGCTACACAGGCGCCGACCTCGCGAACGTGCTCAACGAGGCCGCACTGCTCACGGCACGCGCGCGTGAAGAGATCATCACGAATGAGGCGCTCGACGAGGCCGTCGACCGCGTCATGGCCGGCCCGCAGCGGCGAACGCGCATCATGCGCGACCACGAGAAGCTCATCACCGCGTACCACGAGGGTGGGCACGCGCTCGCGGCAGCGGCCATGCGCAACACTGACCCCGTCACGAAGGTGACCATCCTTCCTCGCGGTCGGGCCCTCGGCTACACGATGGTGCTGCCGATCGACGACAAGTACTCAATCACCCGCAATGAGCTGCTCGACCAGCTGACCTACGCGATGGGCGGTCGCGTGGCGGAGGAGATCGTCTTCCACGACCCGACCACGGGCGCCTCGAACGACATCGAGAAGGCCACGGCGATCGCGCGCAAGATGGTGACCGAGTACGGCATGAGCACCGATGTCGGGGCGATCAAGCTCGGCCAGTCGAGCGGCGAGGTCTTTCTCGGCCGCGACATGGGCCACCAGCGCGACTACAGCGAGAAGCTCGCCGAGCGCGTCGACGCCGAGGTGCGCGCGCTCATCGAGCAGGCGCACGACGAGGCGTGGCAGGTCATCAACGACAACCGCGACATCCTCGACCGCCTTGCGAGCGAGCTGCTCGAGAAGGAGACCCTCGACCACCTGCAGCTCGCGGAGATCTTCGCCGACGTCAAGCGTCTGCCCGAGCGCCCGCAGTGGCTCTCGAGCAGCAAGCGCCCGCTGCCCGACCTGCCGCCCGTGCCGATGCCGACGAAGGCCCCGCTCGACGAGGTCGCCGCGCTCGCGAACACGGCGCACGAGGTCGGCCCGCAGGGCGCGGCGCGCCCCGCGGCAGACCCCGCGCCGCGCGACTGAGCGACGCGATGCCCCCGATCGACACCGGCCGCATCGAAGCGGCCGTCGCCGAAATCCTGGCCGCGATCGGTGAGGATGCGCAGCGCCCGGGACTCCTCACCACCCCGCAGCGGGTCGCCGAGGCCTACGCGGAGTTCTTCGCCGGCGTCGGCGTCGACCCGGTGCCGCTGCTGCGCGACGAGCTGGCGACGCAGGATGCGCCCGAGCAGCGCGGTGAGATCGTGCTGCTGCGCGACATCGCCCTGCGCTCGATCTGCGAGCACCACCTGCTGCCCTTCACGGGAGTCGCGCACGTCGCCTACCTCCCCGCCGATCGGCTCGTCGGCCTCGGCAGCATCGCCCGCACGGTCGAGACCCTCGCCTCACGGCCGCAGCTGCAGGAGCGCCTCGGCGAGGACATCGTGGCCGCGATCGACGAGGCGCTCGCGCCACTCGGCGTGCTCGTTGTCATCGACGCGCGGCACGGCTGCGTTGGCGCTCGCGGACCCCGCCAGTCGGAGAGCACGACCGTGACAGTCGCGTCGAGCGGGGCGCTCGCAGACCCCGTGCGCCGCGCCGAGGTGATGGACCTCATCGGCGGAGGCGGTGGATGACGAGTCGTCCACAGCTGTGGGGCGTGCTCAACGTCACGCCCGACTCGTTCAGCGACGGCGGCCGCTACCTCGACCCCGGGGCGGCCCTCACGCAAGGGCGGCGCCTCGTCGCCGAGGGCGCATCCGTCATCGACGTCGGGGGCGAGTCGACCCGGCCGGGTGCCGAGCCCGTGGCACCGGAGGTCGAGCGCGAGCGCGTGCTGCCCGTGGTGGCGGCGCTCGCCGCGGAGGGCATCCGCGTGTCGATCGACACCATGAACGCCAGCACCGCGGCGGCGGCCGTCGAGGCCGGGGCGAGCATCGTCAACGACGTGAGCGGCGGACTCGCCGACCCGGCGATGGTTGAGACGGTCGCGCAGCTCGGCACGCCCTATGTGCTCATGCACTGGCGGGGGCCGAGCTCGGCGTGGGACGGCGTGAGCGAGTACGGCTGGGCGCCGCAGGAGGTCACGACCGAGTTGCTGGGCCGCTGGCACGCCGCGCTCGATGCGGGTGTGCAGCCCGAGCGGCTGTGGGTCGACCCAGGGCTGGGCTTCGCCAAGCGCGCCGAGCACAACTGGCAGTTGCTCGCCGACCTCGGCACTCTGCGCTCGATCGGTGCGCGCGTGCTGCTGGGCGCCTCGCGCAAGCGCTTTCTCGGCGCGCTGCTGCCCGAGGGCGCCGCGGTCGAGGAGCGCGACCTGCTGACCGCGGTCGTCTCGGCCCTCGCGGCGGGGCACGTGGATGCCCTGCGCGTGCACGACGTGCACGCGAGCGCCCGCGCCCTCGACGTGTGGCAGTCGATCGACGCGGCGGCCGATACCGCGCCCTCCTACCGCGCCTCGTACGTCGCGATCCCGCCGGTCGACACCCGCACCCGCGGTGATGCGATCACGCTCACGGGCCTGCGCGCCTACGCGCACCACGGCGTCTTCGACCACGAGCGGCGCGACGGGCAGGAGTTCGTGATCGACGTGGTCGCGCACCTCGACCTGCGCGGTGCCGCCGCGCACGACGAGCTCGCCTCGACCGTGCACTACGGAGTGCTCGCCGAGGAGGTCGTCGCGGCCGTCGAGAGCGACCCGGTCGACCTCATCGAGACGGTCGCCGAGCGCGTCGCGGGCGTCGTGCTGCGCCACGGTGCCGTATGGCAGACCGAGGTGAGGGTGCATAAGCCGCAGGCGCCCATCACGGTGCCGTTCGATGACGTGAGCGTGACGATCGTGCGGGGGCGATCGTGACCGCCGCGGCCGCCGCCATCGCCGTCATCGCGCTCGGCAGCAACCTCGGCGACCGCGAGGCCACGCTCGAGCGCGCCGTGCTCGCTCTCGACGCGCTGCCCGAGTCGAGCATCCTCGCCGTCTCGTCGTGGCACGGAACAGTCGCGCTGACGCTCGCGGGCCTCGACCCCGAGAAGCCCCCCTACCTCAACGGCGTCGCGCTGCTACAGACCCGTCTCGACCCCTTCACACTGCTCGACGCGCTGCGGTGCATCGAGCGCGAGAACGGCCGCGAGCGGGCCGAGCGCTGGGGCGACCGCACCCTCGACCTCGACCTCGTCGCGCTCGACGAGCTCGAGATCGACTCCGATGTGCTGCAAGTGCCGCACCCGCGTGCCCACGAGCGCGACTTCGTGCTCGCCCCGTGGCTCGAGGTGCAGCCGGATGCCCGGCTCGTCGGGCACGGACCGGTCGCCGCCCTGCTCGCCGCCCTCGAGGGCGGCACCTCATGACGCGCACGCGCCCGGCGGCCCTGCTGCTCGCCGCGCTCATCGGCGTCATCGCGGCCTTCCTGCTCGACACCGTGCTCGCGATGCGCGGGCTGGCCGTCATCGTGCCACCCGTCTCGCTCGCGGTCGCCCTCGTGCTCATCGGCGTCGTGGTGCTCGCGCTCGCCTGGCCCGTGCGGCGCGCGGCCGCGGGCGAGCGCCGCATCGACTCGTTCTATGCCACGCGCGCCGTCGTGCTCGCGAAGGCGAGCGCCCTCACGGGGGCGCTGCTCGCGGGGGGCGCGGCGGGCATCCTGATCTATCTGCTCACGCGTTCGGTCGTGCCGTTAGGCTCGACCCTGGCCGCGGGGGGCACCGTCGTCGCCGCCGTGCTGCTCGTCATCGCGGCGCTCGTCGCCGAGCACTGGTGCGCCCTTCCGCCCGACGAACCGACCGAGGAGGCCGACGCGTGACCACCACCGATCCCGAGGCGCCCGACACTGCCGCGACCGCCCTGCCCCAGACCGTTGCGAGCCGCCTCGAGCGCCCCGAGACCGAGTGGCAGCGCGTGTCGCCGAAGTACATCCCCGTCGACATGATCAGCACGCTCGTCTTCGGCGCCATCGCCACGGCCATCGCGTTCGTGCCCTTTTGGCTGGGCTGGGCCGAGGGGTGGTTGCTCGGCGTCGGCACGGGCGCACTCTTCGTGATCGTGCTCACCCTCACGCCGCGGCGCGTGCGCGCGATCGGCTACCTGCTGCGCGACGACGATCTGCTGTTCCGCCGGGGCATCATGTTCCAGCGCTTCGTCGCCGTTCCGTACGGCCGCATGCAGCTCGTCGACATCAGCCGCGGCCCCCTCGCCCGCGCTTTCGGGCTCGCCGAGCTCAAGTTCGTCACGGCCGCCGCTTCGAGCGGAGTGCTCATCCCGGGGCTTCCGCTCGACGAGGCCGAGCGCCTGCGCGACCACCTCGTCGCGGTCGCCGAGACCCGTCGGGCCGGGCTGTGACCGAGGCCGACGTTCCGGGCGCGCCCTCGGCGGCTCCGCCGGCGCCGGTGTCGCCTGCCGCCGCCCCGGCCACGATCGACTTCGCCGATGGCGCATGGCACCGGCTGCACCCCGCCACGCCGTTCTTCCGTGGGGGTCTCGCCTTCATCGCCATTGTCGGCGTGCTCATTGTCAACCTGCGCGACCGGTTCTTTGAGCTCTTCTTCAACGGGCGACACGTCGACTTTCCACCGACCGGCGGCGACCTCGAGTCCGACGCCATCGACTTCATCGTCCGTGAACGGCTTGTGCTCGTCGCCTTGCTCGCCGCGCTCGGCGTGCTGCTGTTGCTCATCGCGGGCTTCTATTTCAGCTGGCGACTCCACACCTTCCGCATCACCGACGAGGTCGTCGAAGTGCGGTCGGGCATCCTGTTCCGCACCAACCGCAAGGCGCGGCTCGACCGAATCCAGGGAATTAACATCAGCCGGCCGATCGTGCCGCGCCTGTTCGGCGCCGCAAAGCTCGAGATCTCGGTGGCCGGCAACGACGCGAGCGTGCCCCTCGCCTACCTGCGCGGCCGCGACGCCGATGCCCTGCGCCGCGACATCCTGCTGCTCGCTTCGGGGGCTCAGCGCGCGGGAGACGCACCGGCGGCGGGCGCCGTACCCGGCATCGGGGGGATGTTCGACGAGCGCGTCTCGGAACTGCTGGCCCCCGAGCTCGACGTCGAGGTCACAGAGCCCACGTCGATCGTGCGCATGAACCCGGGTCGGCTCATCGGCTCGACGGTGCTGAGCGACACGACCCTTGTGCTCGTCGCCATGCTCATCGCGATCGCTGTGACGAGCATCATGACGGGCGAGTTGTTTCTGCTCATCGCCATGTTCCCGGGCATCATCGGCATCGGCGGATTCCTCATCGCCCGCATCACGCGCTCGCTGCGCTACTCCATCGCCGCGACGCCCGACGGCGTGCGGGTGGGCTTCGGCCTGCTGTCGACGACGAACGAGACCCTGCCGCCTGGTCGCATCCACTCGGTCAAGGTCAGCCAGCCGTTGCTCTGGCGGCCCTCAGGTTGGTGGCAGATCGCCGTCAACCGCGCCTCGCGCTCGTCGCAGAACGGTGCCGCGGGCCAGCAGCAGACGACCATCCTGCCTGTGGGCAATCGTGACGACGTGCGCGCCGTGCTTCGGCTGCTGCTGCCCGAGGTGGCCGTCGACGAGAACTCCGGGGTGCTCGAGCTCGGCCTGCGCGGGCGCGGCGAGGAGGGCGGCTTCACGGTGTCGCCCCGCCGCGCGCGCGTGCTGCGCTGGTTCTCGCAGCCGCGCAACGGCTTCGCGCTCACCGACACGGCGGTGCTGCTGCGCACGGGCGCCATCTGGCGCTCGCTCACGATCGTGCCGCTCTCGCGCACCCAGTCGGTCGCCGTGCGGCAAGGTCCGCTGCTGCGCGCGCTGCGACTCGGCGAGGTGAATGTGCACACGGTCGCAGGCCCCATCACGCCGAGCCTCGGCGCTCTCGACCAGCGCGACGCCATGCGGCTCTTCGACGAGGTCGCCGCCGCCTCGCTCGTGGCGGCCCGCACTGACACGAGTCACCGCTGGCGGCAGCGGTGACCGCCCGCGACGGGCGGCTCGGCGTCGGCATCGTCGGCGCCGGTCGGGTCGGGCCCGTGCTCGGCGCGGCCCTCGCGGCCGCCGGGCACGCCCTCGTCGGCGTCTCGGCCAGTACTGACGACGAGCGCGATCGCGTCGAGAGCATGCTGCCGGGTGTGCCGGTTCTTGACGTTCCGCTGCTCGTTGAGCGCAGCGAGCTCGTTGTGCTCGCCGTGCCCGACGACCAGCTCGTCGAGCTCGTCGAGGGGCTCGCGGCACTCGGCGTCTGGCAGCCCGGCCAGCTCGTGCTGCACACCGCGGCGCAGTACGGCACCGCCGTGCTCGACCCCGCGCGGGCTGCGGGTGCGATCCCGCTGGCCGTGCATCCGGCCCTGGCCTTCACGGGCACGAGCATCGACCTGGCGCGCCTGCGCGACGCGTGGTGCGCCGTCACCGCCCCCGGCCCCGTGCTGCCGATCGCCCAAGCCCTCGTCGTCGAGATGGGCGCCGAGCCCGTCATCATCGCCGAGGCCGACCGGCCCGCCTACGCCGACGCGATCGCCGCCGCCTCCCAGTTCTCGACCGTGATCATCGGCCAGTCGGTGAGCGCCCTGCGCGCCATCGGGGTCGACGAACCGGGCCGCATCCTCGGCGGTGTCGTGCGCTCGGCGGTCGAGAACGCGCTGCAGTCCGCCGCGGTCGATACCATCGACCGGTGACCGACACGACCCCGCCCGCCGTCGAGACGACCATCGTGGGGCTTCGATCGCGGCTCGATGCGGCCCGCGTCGCCGGGTCGACCGTCGCCCTCGTACCGACGATGGGCTCGCTGCACGACGGCCATCTGGCCCTCGTCGAGCACGCGCGCGAGCTCGCCGACGTCGTCATCGTCTCGATCTTCGTCAACCCCATGCAGTTCGGGCCGGCGGAGGACTTCGACCGGTACCCCCGCGATCTCACCGCCGATCGGGATGCTCTCGCCGGGCACGGCGTCGCCGCCGTCTTCGCTCCCGCGGTCGACGAGATGTACCCCTCGGGGCCTGTGCAGACGCGCGTCTCGGCGGGCGGGGTGGGCGGGCTCTACGAAGGTCGGTCGCGCGCCGGGCACTTCGACGGCGTGCTCACGGTCGTGGCCAAGCTGCTCGGAATCGTGCAGCCGCACATCGCGGTGTTCGGCGAGAAAGACGCGCAGCAGGTCTTCCTCGTGCAGCGCATGGTGCGCGACCTCGACATCCGCACGCGCATCGAGGTCGTCGAGACGGTGCGCGCCGCTGACGGCCTCGCGCTCTCGAGCCGCAACGCCTACCTCGACGAGCGGCACCGCCGGGCCGCGAGCAGCATCCCCCAGGCCCTCGAGGCCGCCCAGTCGGCGGCCGACCGCGGCATCGACGCAATCGTCGCCGCGGCCCAGGGCGTGCTCATGGGGGCGACCGAGGTCGAGCTCGACTACTTCGCCGTCGTGCGCCCCGACACGTTCCAGCCGGTCGACGACGACCACCGCGGCCCCGCGCGGGCGCTCATCGCGGCGCGCGTCGGCACGACCCGGCTCATCGACACCGAGCTGCTGCACCTGGGCTGAGGCGGGCCGCGGGCGAGCATCCCGGCCGCCGATAGGCTGAAATGCTGAACCGAGGAGCCTGATGAGCGAGAACACCGCGCCCGAGCCTGCCGAGCCGACGATCGAGGAGATAGCCGAGCAAAAGCAGGTGCGCCTCGACAAGCGGCAGCGCATGCTCGCTGCCGGGCTCGAGCCCTACGCCATCGGCCTCGCGGTGACCGACACGATTCCGGATGTCCGCGCGCGGTTCCCCGAGCTCGAACCCGACACGGCCACGGGCGAGCGGGTCGCCCTCGCCGGCCGCGTCGTCTTCTCGCGCAACACGGGCAAGCTGTGCTTCGCCACTCTGCAGTCGGGGGAGGGCAGCCGCATCCAGGTCATGCTGAGCCTCGCCGAGGTGGGCGACGAGAGCCTCGAGCGCTGGAAAGACCTCGTCGACCTTGGCGATCACGTCTTTGTCGAGGGCGAGGTCATCACGAGCCGCCGCGGCGAGCTCAGCATCATGACGAGCTCGTGGGCAATAGCAGCCAAAGCCGTGCTGCCCCTGCCGAACCTGCACAGCGAGCTGAGCGACGAGACGCGCGTGCGCCAGCGCTACCTCGACCTGATCGTGCGCGAGCAGGCGCGGCAGACCGTGCGCGCCCGCGCCGTCGCGGTCGCCAGCCTGCGCACCACGTTCGCGAATCACGGCTATCTCGAGGTCGAGACGCCCATGCTGCAGACGATGCACGGCGGAGCATCCGCTCGCCCCTTCGTCACGCATTCGAACGCCTTCGACACCGAGCTGTACCTGCGCATCGCGCCCGAGCTGTTCTTGAAGCGCGCCGTCGTGGGCGGCATCGAGCGCGTGTTCGAGATCAACCGCAACTTCCGCAACGAGGGTGCCGACTCGACGCACAGTCCCGAGTTTGCGATGCTCGAGGCGTACCAGGCCTACGGCGACTACCACCAGATGGCTGACCTGACGCAGGAGATGATCCAGAACGCGGCGGTCGCCGTCTCCGGCTCCCACGTCGTGACGTGGGCCGACGGCACCGAGTACGACCTCGGGGGCGAGTGGGATCGCCTGAGCATGTACGACTCGCTGAGCGCGGCGGCCGGCGTCGAGATCACGCCGCAGACCCCGATGGCCGACCTGAAGAAGCTCGCTGACGCGGTCGACATCGAGATCGACCACCCGCTTCCCGGCAAGTACGTCGAAGAGCTGTGGGAGCACTTCGTGAAGGGCTCGCTCGTGCGGCCCACCTTCGTCATGGACTTTCCGGTCGACACGAGCCCGCTCGTGCGCGAGCATCGCTCGATCGCGGGCGTCGTCGAGAAGTGGGATCTCTACATTCGTGGCTTCGAGCTCGCCACGGCGTACAGCGAGCTCGTCGACCCCGTCATTCAGCGCGAGCGGTTTGTGGCGCAGGCGGCGCTCGCCGCGGGCGGCGACCTCGAGGCCATGCAGCTCGACGAGGCCTTCCTCACCGCGCTCGAGCACGGCATGCCGCCGAGCGGCGGCATGGGCATGGGCATCGACCGCCTGCTCATGGCGCTCACGGGCCTCGGCATCCGCGAGACGATCCTGTTCCCGCTCGTGAAGTAGGGTCGCAGCATGGCGAAAGACGAGCTCACGCTGCCCGGCGACGACGAGAAGAAGCCAGCCATCAGCATGAACCGGCTGGCCCTGTGGCTCGTGGTCGGCGCGGTCGGTACCTACCTGCTGCTCTCGGGCGTCATCGGCATCATTGCCAAGGGCTGAGCCGCGCCCCCCGGACGGGGGCTGACGGGCCCGCGAGGGTCGGCCTAGCCTGAGGGCACCCGATACCCGAATTCGCACGGATGCCCCCCAGCACCCGTGCGCATCGCCCAACCCGAACGGCGATCCCATGATCTCTCACCGCCTCCGCGCTATCGTCGCCGGAATCCCCATCGCCGTGCTCTCGACCGTGCTCATCGCGACCCCCGGCTTCGCCGTCGAGTCGCTACGTATCTCGACACCCCTCGCGGGCGCCACGGTCTCCGGTCCGCTCATCATCGAGGGCAGCATCGTCGGCGACGCGGGCGAACTCGACCTCGGCCTCGCGCCGCAAGACCTCGGTGATTGCGGTTCGCCGCTCATCGAGACGAACATCGCCCTCGCGGGAGAGCAGTTCAGAACGAGCATCTCCACGGCCGCCGTGCCCGACGGCACCTACTGCCTCATCGCGGTCGCCGATGCCGGACGGCTCTCGACCGTCGTCGCCGACATCACCGTCGACAACTCCGTCACCGAGTCGCTCGAGGGCCTGCAGCTGCCGACCGAGTCGCTCGACGGCGGCACGACGGCCGCTGCCGAGTCATGGCCGATGGGGCAGCTCGCCGTGCTCGGGCCGCTCGCGCTCGGAGTCACCGCGGCGCTCGCCGTCATCGTGCTGGTACTCGGGGTTTGGGCTAAGCGGCGCACCGCGGACTGAGTCGGGGCGCGGCCCCACCCGAGCGACGTATCCTTGACCCATGCCAGACGACTTTTGGGGCAACGCGATCTTCTCGGTGACGCCGACGATCGTGCTCGGGCTGATCTTCTGGTTTGCCATGCGCGCGATCATCCGCTCCGACCGCTCTGAGCGCGCAGCGCAGGACAAAGTCGAAGCAGAGGAACGCGCTCGGCTCGCCCAGCAGCGCGCCGCCACGCCGCCCGCCGACCCGCACGAGTAGCCCGGCGCCGACTCCTCAGTCGCGCGGGCGAAGCCGCACGTCGGGCATCACTGGCGCGGGCAGCGCGCGGTCCCAGCCCGGGATGGTGCCGAAGCGACCAGTCGCGTCGCCGCGCGCGATGACCTCGCTCTGCCACTGCTCGCGCAGCGCCACGATCTCGTCGTGGTCGCGCGCGATGAAGTTCCACCACATGACGATGGGCTCGCCGAGCGGCTCGCCGCCCAGCAGCAGCGCGCGCAGGGGGGAGTCGCCGGCCGCGATCCGCACCGACGAGCGACCCGGGGCCGCGTAACCGAGGTGGGCGGTGGGGATCTCGACGCCGTCGAGGTGCGCGGTGCCCGCGTCCACCAGCAGACCGTGCTCGAATCGCGGGTCGACGGGCAGGTCGACGCTCGCGCCGGTCGGCAGGTCGAGCTGCGCGCCGACGAGGGCGGAGAAGGTGCGCACGGGGCTCGCGGGCGACCCGGCGAGGGCGCCGGCGAAGACGCGCAGCGTCGTCGCGCCGACCGTGATCGGCGCAGGCTCGGCGTGCTCGAAGAAGGGTGCTGTGTGCCGATCGCGGTCGGGCAGGGCGACCCAGAGCTGGGCCCCGTGCAGGCGGGTCGTCGCGTGCGTCGAGACCTCGGAGTGCTGGATGCCGCGGCCCGCCGTCATGAGGTTGACTTCGCCGGGCCGCACCATGGCGTGCCCGCCGCTCGAGTCGCGGTGCTCGACCTCGCCGTCGAACAGCCAGCTGACGGTCTGAAGCCCCGTGTGCGGATGCGGCGGCACGGTCATGCCGCCCGTCTCGACCACCTCGTCGGGGCCGTAGTGGTCGACGAAGCACCACGCGCCGATAAGGCTGCGCCCGCGCTGGGGCAGGGTGCGGCGCACGGTCATCGCCCGCGGGCCCCCGAGCGGCACCTCGCGTGGCTCGAGCACCTGGATGCCCGCGCCAGGCCCGTCGGCGCTGACGAGCTCGGCCGGCTCGGTCTCGAGGTTGCTCACGCGCTCACCCTACGTCGGCCTGCCCGCGCGGGTCGTGTTCGTAACTCATGCTGAACCGGCCGATGTGCCGCGGTACCGCGACACATCCAGCACGACAGCCTGAGTTGCGAACGGACCCGACTGGTCAGGGGTCGAGAACGAGGAGGTCGCCGACCTCGCAGTCGAGCGCCTCGCAGATCGCCCGCAGCGTCGAGAACCTGATCGCGCGAGCTCGGTCGTTCTTCAGCACTGAAAGGTTGACGACGCTCACGCCGACAAGCTCGCTCAGCCGCGTGAGCGTCATACCCCGTTGCTCAAGCAGCTCGTCGAGCCGGCAGTGGATGCCCGTCTCTTCCTCATCCGAGACCGCCGGACTCATCAGACCAACCCGCGGGTGTCGCGCTGCAGGAGTTCTCCCGTTCGGAAGAGCCGCGCGATCACGATGAGGGCGAGCCCGACACCGATGGGGAGCAGGTCCCAGTTCCAGCTCAGCGGCACGTTTACGCCGCCATCGAGCGCGCCGTCGCTGAGGGCGAACAGCTGATGGTGGGCGAGTTGCCCGGCCACCTGACTAACGATCTGCACACCGATCGAGCCGATCGCGAGCGCCGAACCGCCGATGACGAGCTGCCTGCCGAGTCGGGGCGTGAACGGCTCGGGCGCGATCGACTGCTGGGCGAGCCGGGCGACGACGACGAGCAGCGTCACGATGATCGCCGTGGTGATGACGACTTCGAGGGCCACGAGCGCACGAGTCGCGCTGTCGAGCCCGGTCGCCGTAAGCAGCAGAGTCGTCTGCTGTGTGGCGCCATTCACGACGTTGGCAGCACTGTCGCGCAGCGCGACCGGGGTGAGTTCGGCCGTCACGATGACAGGAACGCGCAGCGTCAGCGTCTCGAGCGCGAAAGCGCCAACGACCCCGACGATCCCCGCGACGATGTTCAGCAGCGCGAGCACGATGGCGCCGCCCGCGACGAGGCGCGGCAACCACGGGCCGGTGCGCCCGCGCCCGCCGATTCCGGCGACGAGCAGCACGGCGAAGCCGAGCATGAGCAGCAGCACGATCGTGAACGAGTCTACGGAATCCCCTATCGGTAATCGTTATTAACGATAATCGATACGTTATCGAGAGGATGCGCCCGAGGCAACCCCCGTCACGCCTACGGCGAACACGGGCAGTTCTGCAGGGGTGCGCTGGTTACCCTCGATACAGCGGCTCCGCATCCTGCGTCGGAATCGCGTGAGGAGAGTGCGAGATGTTCGAACGGTTCACCGACCGGGCCCGTCGTGTGGTGGTGCTGGCGCAAGAAGAAGCCAAGATGCTCAACCACAACTACATCGGTACCGAGCACATCCTCCTCGGCCTCATCCACGAGGGCGAGGGCGTCGCCGCCAAGGCGCTCGAGTCGCTCAGCATCTCGCTCGATGCCGTGCGCGAGCAGGTGCAAGACATCATCGGCCAGGGGCAGCAGCAGCCGACCGGCCACATTCCCTTCACGCCGCGCGCCAAGAAGGTGCTCGAGCTTTCGCTTCGCGAAGCGCTGCAGCTCGGCCACAACTACATCGGTACCGAGCACATCTTGCTCGGCCTCATCCGCGAGGGCGAGGGCGTTGCCGCCCAGGTGCTCGTCAAGCTCGGCGCCGACCTCAACCGCGTGCGCCAGCAGGTCATCCAGCTGCTCTCGGGCTACCAGGGCAAGGAGGCCGTCGCTGTGGGTGGCGACAGCCCGAGCCCCGACAAGGGCTCGCAGGTGCTCGACCAGTTCGGCCGCAACCTCACCGCGGCCGCTCGCGAGGGCAAGCTCGACCCCGTGATCGGGCGCGAGAAGGAGGCCGAGCGGGTCATGCAGATCCTCTCGCGCCGCTCGAAGAACAACCCCGTGCTGATTGGCGAGCCCGGCGTCGGCAAGACCGCCGTCGTCGAGGGTCTCGCCCAGGCGATCGTCAAGGGCGAGGTGCCCGAGACGCTCAAAGACAAGCAGTTATACTCGCTTGACCTCGGCTCGCTCATCGCTGGCAGCCGCTACCGCGGCGACTTCGAAGAGCGCCTCAAGAAGGTCACGAAGGAGATCCGCACGCGCGGCGACATCATCGTCTTCATCGACGAGATCCACACCCTCGTGGGCGCGGGTGCCGCCGAGGGCGCGATCGATGCGGCGAGCATCCTCAAGCCGCTGCTCGCTCGCGGCGAGCTGCAGACGATCGGTGCGACGACGCTCGACGAGTACCGCAAGCACTTCGAGAAGGATGCCGCGCTCGAGCGGCGCTTCCAGCCCGTGCAGGTCAACGAGCCCTCGCTGCCGCACGCCATCAACATCCTCAAGGGGCTGCGCGACAAGTACGAGGCGTTCCACAAGGTCTCGATCACGGATGGGGCGATCGTCGCCGCGGTGAACCTCGCCGACCGCTACGTGCAAGACCGGTTCTTGCCCGACAAGGCCATCGACCTGATCGACGAGGCCGGCGCCCGCCTGCGCCTGTCGATTCTCTCGGCGCCGCCCGAGCTGCGCGAGTTCGACGAGAAGATCGCGGCCGTGCGCGCCGAGAAGGAACTGGCGATCGAGAACCAGGACTTCGAGAAGGCCGCCTCCTTGCGCGACGACGAGAAGAAGCTGCTCGGTGAGCGGCTGCGGCTCGAGAAGCAGTGGCGCGCGGGCGAGGTCGCCGCGAGCGGCACCGTCGACGAGGGCGTCATCGCCGAGGTCCTGGCTCAGGCCACGGGCATCCCCGTGTTCAAGCTCACGGAGGAGGAGTCGAGCCGCCTCATCTTCATGGAGAAGGCCCTGCACCAGCGGGTCATCGGCCAGGAGGAGGCCATCTCGGTGCTCGCCAAGACAATCCGCCGCACGCGTGCCGGGCTGAAAGACCCGAAGCGCCCCTCGGGCTCGTTCATCTTCGCCGGCCCCACGGGCGTCGGAAAGACCGAGCTCGCCAAGGCGCTCGCCGAGTTCCTGTTCGACGACGAGGGCGCGCTCATCGCGCTCGACATGTCGGAGTACGGCGAGAAGCACACCGTGTCGCGTCTGTTCGGAGCCCCTCCCGGCTTCGTCGGGTTTGAGGAGGGCGGCCAGCTCACCGAGAAGGTGCGCCGCAAGCCGTTCAGCGTCGTGCTTTTCGACGAGATCGAGAAGGCACACCCCGACATCTTCAATTCGCTACTGCAGGTGCTCGAAGAGGGTCGCCTGACCGACGGTCAGGGCCGCGTCGTCGACTTCAAGAACACGGTCATCATCATGACGACGAACCTTGGCACGAAAGACATCACGGGGGGCCCCGTGGGCTTCACGCTCGAGGGCAATGTGGCGGCGTCGTACGCTGCCATGCGGGCGAAGGTCGTGGAGGAGCTCAAGAAGCACTTCAAGCCCGAGTTCCTCAACCGCGTCGACGAGACCATCGTCTTCCCGCAGCTGAACCAGGAGGAGCTGCTGCAGATCGTCGACCTCTTCGTGAAGCGCCTGCGCGAGCGCCTGCTCGACCGCGACATGACGATCGAGGTCAGCGACGCCGCCAAGGCGCAGCTCATCAAGGTCGGCTGGGATCCGACGCTCGGTGCCCGCCCGCTTCGGCGCGCGGTGCAACACGAGATCGAAGACGCGCTGAGCGAGCGCATTCTGCACGGCGAGCTGAACGCGGGCGACCACGTCGCAGTCGACTTCGTCGACGGCGCGTTCACCTTCGCCACGACGCGCAAGCAGCTCGCGGCGGTCGAGGCCGGCGCGGGCGCGGCGGCCAAACTGCCGCCCATCGAGTAGCTCGCGCCGGGCATCCGATCGCCGGATGCCCCGCACCCCGTCAGCGCCCCGACCGGTCACCCGGCCGGGGCGCTTCGGCGTGGGCGGCGGCCGTAGGCTTGCGAGGTGACATCGACCGGGTTCAGCGTGCGGCGCGCGCGCACGATCGACGTGCGCGCGATCAAGCAGCTCGTCGAGCCGCTCGTGCAGCGCGGCATCCTGCTCGGCAAAGAGCTCGTCGTGTTCTTCGAGTCGGTGCAGGAGTTCCGCGTGGCCGTCGACGATGCGACGGGCGAGGTCATCGGTTGCGGCGCCGTGCACGTGATCTGGGAGGACCTCGGCGAGATCCGCACGCTTGCGACGAGCGATGCGTGGCGCGGCCGCGGCGTCGGGCACGCGCTGCTCGAGAGCCTCGAAGACGACGCGCGCGCGCTCGGACTGCAGCGGCTGTTCTGCCTCACCTTCGAGGTCGCGTTCTTCGGTCGTCACGGGTTCGCGCCCATCGACGAGCAGCTGCTCGTCGACCCCGAGGTCTACGCCGAGCTCGTGCGCTCGCCCGACGAGGGTGTCGCCGAGTTTCTCGACCTCTCGCGCGTCAAGCCGAACACGCTCGGCAACACGCGCATGCTCAAGGTTCTGTAGCGGCACCTGAGCGTTCGGGCACACGCCGGGCGGGCATCCCGCCGCGGCCGCGCACCGGGCCTACCCTGTCGGCATGTCGACGATCCGCAACCCTGTCGGGCCGCTGCCCCCGCAGATCTACTGGCGCCGGCGCATCGTCGTGGGCCTCGGCGTGCTCGCCATCCTCATCATCATCGTGCTCATCATCGTGCGCCCCGGCACGGGGGCCCCCGCCGAGCAGCCGACCCCCGACCCGCAGAGCACCGAGACGGCCGCACCCGACGGGCCGGGTGACGCCCCGGCCACCGGCGATGCCGCCGCCTGCATGCCCTCGCAGGTGACGGTGACCCCGGTAACCGACGCGGAGGTCTACGCCGCCGGCCAGCAGCCGCTGCTCTCGCTCTCGCTGCTCAACACGGGCACGACCGCGTGCACGCTGCAGGCCGGTAGCGACGTGCAGAGCTACGTCATCACGTCGGGTGCCGACCTCATCTGGTCGTCGACTGACTGCCAAGAGCCGGGAGTGCCGGCCGAGGTGACCCTCGAGCCGGGCGAACCGCTCACGAGCACGCCCTTCCCGTGGAGCCGCACGCGCTCGAGCCCCGACGACTGCACCTCCAAGCGCGACCCCGTCATCGCGGGCGGCGCGACCTACCGCTTGAGCGTGAGCGTCGGCGAGTTCGAGAGCGCCGACGACCGGCCGTTCATCCTGAACTAGCCCCCGTAGGCTGTTCGGAGTGAGCCCCAAGAAGAAGCCCGCGAAACGCCCCGGTTCCTCGCAGCCGCGCCGCACCGCCTCCGGCCACCTCGCTCCGCTGCCCCCCTCGATGTTGCCCCCCGAGCAACGACTGGATGCCGCCCTCGAGAAGCAGGATGCCGCGGCCGTCGCGTTTGCGCTGCGCAACGACCGCGTGATCGTGCCGCTACTGCCCGTCGAGGGGCCCGTGCAAGTGCGGGTGTTCCGCCGCGGTGAGGCCGACAAGTACATGCTGCTGCTCTTCTCGAGCCCGCAGACCTACATCGCGATGGTGCCCGATGAGCCCGAGCACCGCGTTCTGCCCTATGACGGTGAGACGCTCGCCGACTTCATCGAGCAGAACATCGGCGTGCTCGAGGCGGTGTGGTTCGACGTGGCCGGCCCGCACGCGATGCAGGCCGAGCCGCAGGACGTGCTCGACGCTTTGCGTCTGCCGCGCGACTAGATCAGAACTCGGGAACGTCGAGCTTCTCGTCGTGCGCGCTCGCGAACGCGAGCCGCACGGCTTCGCGCAGGTGCAGTGCCGAGGCGTCGATGACCGTGGTGTAGCCGAGGCGCGCGCCCTCGGCAGCACGCTGGCTGGCGCCCGACACCGCGCGGATCTCGCCGGCGAGACTGATTTCTCCGATGGCGGCGAGGTGGGCATCCAGCGCCTTCTCGCGGCGGGCGCTCGCGACGGCCAGCGCGATCGCGAGATCGGCGGCGGGCTCGGTCAGGCGGATGCCGCCGACGGTCGACACGTAGACGTCGAAGCCCGAGAGCGGCATGCCGCAGCGGCGCTCGAGCACGGCGAGCAGCATCGCGACGCGCGAGGAGTCGACGCCGTTGACGACGCGGCGCGGCTGCGGGGCGTTCGACGCGACGATGAGGGCCTGCACCTCGACGGGCAAGGCACGGCGGCCCTCCATGGCGATGGCGACGCACGTGCCGCTCACGGGGGTGGTCGACCCGGAGCGGAAGAGGATCGAGGGGTCGGCGACCTCGGCGATGCCATCGCCCGTCATCTCGAAGCAGCCGACCTCGTCGGTCGGGCCGAAACGGTTCTTGAGCGCCCGAACGAAGCGCAGCGCCGTCTGGCGGTCGCCCTCGAACTGGCACACGACGTCGACGAGGTGCTCGAGCAGGCGCGGGCCGGCGATCGTGCCGTCTTTCGTCACGTGGCCGACGAGCACGACGGGGATGTCGCGGTCTTTCGCGACGCGGATGAGCGTGGCCGCGACCTCCCGCACCTGACTGACCCCGCCCGCGAGCCCGTCGACGAGCGAGGAGGCCACGGTCTGCACCGAGTCGACGATGACGAGGGCGGGCTTGACCTCGTCGATCTGGCCGAGGATCGTCGCGAGGTCGGTCTCTGCCGCGAGGTAGAGCTGCGGGGTGAGCGCGCCCGTGCGCCCGGCGCGCAGCCGTACTTGCGCGACCGACTCTTCCGCGCTGACGTAGAGCACCCGCTGGCCGAGCTTCGCGGCGCGTGCGGCGACCTCGAGCAGCAGCGTCGACTTGCCGACTCCCGGCTCGCCCGACAGCAGGAGGGCGGCGCCGGGCACGATGCCGCCGCCGAGCACGCGGTCGAACTCGGCGATACCCGTGGGCGTGTGGCTGCGCTCGCGCGGTTCGATCTCGGTGATGGGGCGTGCGGCCCGGCCCTCGGCGACCCGGGCCGGCGCGGTGTGCCGCGTCGGCGCATCCTTCTCGATGACGGTGCCCCACTGCTGGCACTCGCCGCACCGGCCGGTCCACTTCAGGGTCGTCCAGCCGCACTCGGTGCAGACGAAGTTCGCGGTGGGCTTGGCCATGGTCGCTTCAGGATACGGGTGGCGACCGACACGGCGGGCGGATGCGCGCCCGCGGCCGACCCCGGTTCGACCCGCCCGCCCGCCTGTACTAAACTCTGCCGCGGTGACGTGTCCGAGCGGCCGAAGGTGCAACTCTCGAAAAGTTGTGTGGGTGTTGAGCCCACCGTGGGTTCAAATCCCACCGTCACCGCCAAGTTGTTCACGTTGGAACCCCCGGAATGCGAAAGCGAGCCGGGGGTTTCGCTTTGCCCCGATTCGTCGCCCGGAATAGCCTGCGTCGCGCCGTGTGAGGCCGCGTCCGGCGCTTTCCGGCCGCTGGTGCCCACTTGGGCCAGTCCGGTCACCGCAGCCA
>CAYPND010000024.1:0-37125 GCA_964412175.1 uncultured Microbacteriaceae bacterium
CATCTAGACCTCGAGCAGCTCGGCTTCCTTCTTCTTGAGCGCGTCTTCGGCGGCGTCGGTCGCCCGCTTCGTGATCGCCTCGAGCTCCTTCTCGGCGCGCGCCACCTCGTCGTCACCGACCTCGGTCTTGAGCTTGTCGAGGTCTTCCTTCGCTTTGCGGCGGATGTTGCGGATCGCGACCTTGCAGTCCTCCGCCTTCTGCTTGACGATCTTGACGTACTCCTTGCGACGGTCTTCCGTCAGCTCGGGCATCGTCACGCGGATGATCTCACCGTCGTTGTTGGGGCTCGCTCCGAGGTTCGGGAAGGCGACGATGGCCTTCTCGATCTCTTTCAGCGCGCTCTTGTCGTAGGGCGTGATGAGGATGGTGCGCGCCTCGGGGTTCTGCAGGCTCGCGAGCTGGGCGAGCGGCGTGGGCGTACCGTAGTACTCGACAAGGATCTTCTGGAAGAGCTGCGGGTTGGCCCGGCCCGTGCGCACGGTCGCGAAGTCCTCTTTCGCGACCTCGACGGCCTTGGTCATCTTCTCGGTGGCTTCGGCCAGAACGTCGGCGATCACAGCGGCTCCTTCGGTGGGTCGCCCCCGAGTCTAGTGGGCGAGGCGCGGGGGGCGGGGCATCAGCCGAGGGCGAGCAGCGCGCTGCCCGCGAGCACGACGACGCTGCCGAGCAGGCGCCGCAGGGGGTGCGGCTCACGCAGCAGCAGCCAGCCCGCGAGGGCGATGAGCACGACGCTCACCTCGCGCGCGGGCGCGACGATCGAGACGGGAGCGAGCGTGTAGGCGGCGAGCACGGCGACGTAAGCGAGTGGCGAGAGGATCGCCACGAGGGCGACGGCCACGGGATGCTCGCGCGCCACCCTCGCGAGCGCACCGCGCTCGCGGAGCGCGAGCGGCAGCAGCGCGGCGAGCTGCACGACCATGCTCGCCCAGTAGTAGCCCACGGGCTCGAGCTCGGCGCGCGTGACGGCGGCCGCATCCCACAGCGTGTACGCGGCGATGACGACGCCGACCGCCGCGCCGTACCGGATGCCCCGCCAGCGCCGCGCGCCCGCGTCGGGCTCGGCGAGCGGCGAGCGCGCGCCCGCGAGGCCGATGACGACGACGCCCGCGACGATGAGCCCCGCGCCGACGAGCACCACGGGGCCGGGTCGCTCGCCGAGCAGCAGCACCGCGCCGACGACGCTCAGTAGCGGGCCGGTGCCCCGCGCGAGCGGGTAGACGACACCGACGTCGGCGAGCCGGTAGCCGCGCTGCAGCAGCAGGAAGTAGGCGAGCTGCAGGGCCGCGCTGCCGAGCACGATGGGCGCGAAGAGCGCAGTGGCCGGTGGAGCCGCGAGCAGCGCAGGCACGCCCAGGGGGGCGAGCGCCACGACCCCGACGAGCAGCGTGGCGGCGATGAAGGGCGTGCCGCTCGTGCCCGCGCGCTTCATCGCGATGTTCCACACCGCGTGGGCGAGCGCGGCGCCGGCGATGAGCAGGGCGGCGATCACGCGGCCGGCCTCCGCACGACGCGGCTCAGCACGCCGTGGCTCAGCACGCCGTGGCTCAGTTCGAGACGCGCGTGCCGATGCGCTCGCCGCGAATGGCGCGCGCGATGTTGCCCTGGGGCTCCATGCCGAACACGACCATGGGCATGCTGTTGTCCATGCACAGCGAGAAGGCCGTCGAGTCGACGACCTTGAGGCCCTTCACGAGCGCCTCCTGGTACGTGATGGCGTCGAGCTTGTGCGCCGAGGGGTCGTGGCGAGGATCAGCGCTGTAGACGCCGTCGACGCCGTTCTTGGCCACGAGCACCTCGAGCGCCCCGATCTCGAGCGCGCGCTGCGCGGCGACGGTATCGGTCGAGAAGTAGGGCAGGCCCGCGCCGGCGCCGAAGATGACGACGCGGCCCTTCTCGAGGTGGCGCTCGGCCCGCAGCGGGATGTACGGCTCGGCCACCTGCGTCATCTGGATGGCCGACTGCACGCGCACCTGGGCCCCCGCCTGCTCGAGGAAGTCTTGCAGCGCGAGCGCGTTCATGACCGTGCCGAGCATGCCCATGTAGTCGGCGCGGCCGCGGTCCATGCCGCGCTGACTCAGCTCGGCGCCGCGGAAGAAGTTGCCGCCACCGACGACGATCGCCACCTCGACCTCGCGCGCCGCCTCGGCGATCTCCCGCGCGATCGCGCCGACCACGTCGGGGTTCACGCCGAGCGATCCGCCACCGAAGGCCTCTCCCGAGAGCTTCAGCATGACCCGGCGCTTCTTGTCGACCACGTGGAGCTCCTTCATTTCGGGCGGTACCCCCAGCGTATGGGGTGCGGGCAGGCCGGCGCGCCCCTCCTGCGACGACGAACGCCCCGGGTCTGCAGCAGACCCGGGGCGTTCGACGATGGGAGTACTAGGCGCCGACCTTGAAGCGGGCGAAGCCCGTCACGGTCAGACCGGCGTCTTTCAGCACGGTCGAGACGGTGAGCTTGTTGTCGCGCGCGTAGTCCTGCTCGAGCAGGGCGACCTGCTTGAAGAACGCGCCGATGCGGCCCTCGACGATCTTCGGCAGGGCAGCCTCGGGCTTGCCCTCGTTGCGCGAGATCTCCTCGACGATGCGGCGCTCGGTCTCGACCGCCTCGGTCGGAACCTCGTCGCGGCTCAGGTACTGCGGGTCGGCGAACGAGATGTGCTGCGCGATGCTGCGCGCCGTCTCGGCGTCGGAACCCTCGTACGCCACGACCACGCCGACCTGCGGAGGCAGGTCTTTGTTGGTGCGGTGCAGGTAGATCGCGAACTGCGAGCCCTCGAGGCGCGCCACGCGGCGCAGCTCAAACTTCTCGCCGATGATCGCGGCCTCCTCGTCGATGATCGCGGCG
This sequence comes from uncultured Microbacteriaceae bacterium, assembly GCA_964412175.1. GTDB lineage: Bacteria > Actinomycetota > Actinomycetes > Actinomycetales > Microbacteriaceae > Microcella. Next base: position 2,847 of record CAYPND010000024.1, read on the forward strand.
ACGGTCGAGCCGTCGACCGGAGCGGCCAGAGCCGCCTCGACCGTGGCAGCACCGGCGGCGACGACCGCAGCGAGCACGCGCTCACCGAGGGCGACGAACTTCTCGCCCTTCGCGACGAAGTCGGTCTCGCAGGCGAGCTCGATCATCGTGGTCGCGCCCGCGGCCTCGTGAGCGGCGATGAGGCCCTCGCTCGTCGAGCGGTCGGCACGCTTCGCGTTGCCCTTCGCGCCCTTGAGCCGCAGGATCTCGGTGGCCTTCTCGAGGTCGCCCTCGGCCTCGACCAGGGCGTTCTTCGTGTCGACCATGCCGGTGCCGAGGCGCTCGCGCAGGGTCTTGATGTCTTCCAGGCTGACGTTCGCCATAGAGGTGTCCTTACTCGGTCTCAGCGGCCGGGGCGTCAGCCTCGGCGGCGGGCTTTTTCTTGGCGGGGGCCTTCTTCGCGGCGGCCTTCGCGGGAGCCTTCGCTGGCACCTCGACGGCCTCGACCGCGGCCTCATCGGCGGCGGCCTCCTCGACGACGCGCGCCTCGACGACGGGCGCCTCGGCGACGCGCGCCTCGGCGACGACCTCAGCAGGAGCAGCGGGCGCCTCGACGGCGGCGGCACCCTGCTCGAGCAGCTCGCGCTCCCACTCGGCGAGGGGCTCGACGGCCGAGACATTGCCCTCTGCTTCGGGCTTCGCGTGCTTGCGGATGAGACCCTCGGCAGCGGCATCTGCGATGATGCGGGTCAGCAGTGCGACCGAGCGGATCGCGTCGTCGTTACCCGGGATCGGGTACGCCAGCTCATCGGGGTCGGCATTCGTATCGAGGATGCCGATGACCGGGATGCCCAGCTTCTTGGCTTCGTCGATCGCGAGGTGCTCGCGCTTGGGGTCGACGACCCACATGGCGCTCGGAGTCTTCGTGAGGTTGCGAATACCGCCGAGCGACTTGTGCAGCTTGTCAAGCTCACGCTTCTTGATCAGCAGCTCTTTCTTCGTGAAGCCCTTGGTGGTGTCGTCGAAGTCGAGCTCTTCGAGCTCCTTCATGCGCGCGAGGCGCTTCGACACGGTCTGGAAGTTAGTCAGCAGACCGCCCAGCCAGCGCTGGTTGACATAGGGCTGGCCGACACGCGTGGCCTGCTCGGCGATCGACTCCTGCGCCTGCTTCTTGGTGCCGACGAAGAGGATGGTGCCGCCGTGGGCGACCGTCTCGGTGACGAAGTCGTAGGCCTTGTCGATGTAGGCGAGCGACTGCTGCAGGTCGATGATGTGGATGCCGCTGCGCTCAGTCAGGATGAAGCGCTTGACTTTCGGGTTCCACCGGCGGGTCTGGTGCCCGAAGTGCACGCCGCTGTCGAGCAGCTGGCGAATGGTGACGACGGCCATGGCCGTACTCCTTCTGTTCTCAGTTGTCGCCCCGCCCGACGGGAGGGGCCCTGGTGCCCGGCGCTGCTCCCGACCCGCACGGTTCTGCCCCCGATTGCTCGGAGACCGCGAGGACTGATGGGAGTGTGCGCCACGAAATGGACACGCGAAGTCAGCCGCGACACGCGCGACTGCGTCTGCCAGCATATCACCGCTCCCCCGCGCCCTCCGCGGCCGCCCGGTTCTCCCCCGCGGGCCGCCGTTGAGCCCCGGGGATGTCGTGATTACCCCGATGCTGTGGGCATGCGCTGCGCTGTGCTCGCCCTGGTGCCCCTGCTCGTGATCGGCGCGCCCGGGTCGCCCGCGGCGGGGGCCGCGGCGGGGGCTGCGCACGCCGCGCCCGCGCCCGCCGCGGCCGGCTGGACGTGGCCCGTCGACGGGCCGCGCATCGTCGTGCGGCCCTTCCTCGCCCCCGCGACGCCCTATGCCGCGGGGCACCGCGGTGTCGACCTCGCGGCCGAGAGCGCGGTACTCGACGGTTCGGTCGTCGAGGTGCGCGCCGTGACGAGCGGCATCGTGCACTTCGCGGGCGTCGTCGTCGACCGACCGGTCGTCACGGTGCGCACCGGTCAGGTGCTCGCGACGGTCGAGCCCGTGACTCCGCTCGTCGCCGTGGGCGACCGCGTCGAGGCGGGCCAGGTCATCGGCACGCTCGAACCAGGGCACTGCGCGCGGCCGTGCGTGCATCTCGGCGTGCGCGTCGCGGGCGAGTACGTCTCGCCGTTGCGCTACCTCGGCGGCCTGCAGCGGGCCGTGCTGCTGCCGCTCGCGTGACGGGCGTGGGCGTCGTCCGCGACCGGCTGCGAGGCGCGTCAGGCGCGCGGGTGGGCGGTGCGGTAGACCGAGGCGAGCCGCTCGGCGCTCACGTGCGTGTAGATCTGGGTCGTGCCAAGACTTGCGTGGCCGAGGATCTCCTGCACCGCCCGAAGATCGGCCCCGCCGTCGAGCAAATGGGTCGCGGCCGTGTGCCGGAAGGTGTGCGGGCCGGAGGGTCCGCCGCCGGGGTACTCGGCGAGCAGACCCGCGACGAGCGCATAGACGGCGCGGGTCGACTCGCGCGCCCCGCGGGCGCCCAGGAAGAGTGCCGGGCCCGACCGATCGCCGAGCAGCGCGGGCCGCCCGAGCTCGAGGTATCCGGCCACGGCGCGGGCGGCCGGAACGCCGAACGGCACCACGCGCTCCTTTGCGCCCTTGCCGAGCACCCGCACGACGCGGCGCGCGGCGTCGACGTCGCCGAGGTCGAGACCGACGAGCTCGCTCACGCGCAGCGCGCTCGCGTAGAGCAGCTCGATCATCGCGAGGTCGCGCAGGGCCTGCGGGTCGTGCGTCGCGGCGCGAGCGGCGAGGCCGTCGAGCAGGGCATCCACCTGGGGGCGCGACAGCACGCGGGGCAGATGGCGATCGGGGCGCGGAGCGCGCAGCCGGGTCGCGGCGTCGGCGGGCGCGCGGCCCGTGCGAGCGAGCCAGGCCGTGAAGCCGCGCAGGGTCGAGGCGCGCCGCGCGAGGGTCGAGGCGGCGAGGCTGGAGTCGCTCTGGCTCCAGACCCACTCGCGCAGCAGTTCGAGGTCGATGAGGGCCGGGTCGGGCTCGGCTCTGCGCTGCTCGACGAAGGCGACGAAGGTCTCGAGGTCGCCCGCGTAGGCGCGCACGGTGTGGGCGCTCGCTCCGCGCTCGAGCTCGACGGCGCGCAGGTAGTGCGCGACGGCCTCGCGCAGCGGGCTGATCGGCTCGAGCACGCCTCCAGCATGAGCCCTCGGCCACCCGCCCGCCGCGGCGACAGGCCGTGACGGGCGGGGGTCGGGGTGCGGATGCTCGAGCCGGGCTCAGCCGACGGGCGCCGGTTCGCGCTCGGGCGCGGGGGCCTCGTCGGGCATGCGCTCGGCCTGGCCGTCGGCGCCGCGCGCGGCCGCCTCCGCGTCGGTGAGCTCGGGCCGGCGCGGCCACCAGAAGCGGTCTTTCGCGATGAAGGTCATCGCGGGCACGATGACGGTGCGCACGAGCAGGGTGTCGATGAGCACACCGATGCACACGATGACGCCGACCTGGGTGAGGGTGATGAGCGGCAGCACCCCGAGCACCGCGAAGACCGCGGCGAGCAGGATGCCCGCGCTCGTGATGACCCCGCCGGTCGCGGCGAGCGCGCGCACCATGCCCTCGGTAGTGCCGAGCACGGCGACCTCCTCCTTCGCGCGGGTGACGAGGAAGATCGAGTAGTCGACCCCGAGCGCGACGAGGAAGAGGAAGCTGAACAGCAGCACGCTCGTGTCGACACCCGGGAACCCGAAGACGGTCGTGAACAGGATCGAGCCGATGCCGACGGCGCTGAAGTAGCTCGCGACGACCGCCACCAGCAGCAGCAGCGGGGCGAGGAGCGCCCGCAGCAGCACGATGAGCACACCAAGCACGAGCACGAGGACGAGTGGGATCACGAGGTTCTGATCGCGCTGCTGGGCGTCGCGCAGGTCGAGGCCCTCGGCGTCGATACCGCCGACGAGGCCGGAGCCGTCTCCGAGGTCGTCGAGGGCGATCCTCAGCTCAGCGATGATCTCGAACGCGCGCTGGCTCTCGGGGTCGGCGTCGAGCACGACGTCGATCTGCGCGATCTCGTCGTTGGCCGGTCCGGGGCGGGCCTCGACCACGCCGTCGACATCGAGCACGCCCTCGAGCACCGCCTCGGCATCGCCCGTGGGCACTATGACCGCGGCGGGCGCGGTGCTGCCGGCCGAGAACGCCTCGGCCAGTCGCTCCTGGCCGAGCACGGCCTCCGGCTTGACGATGAAGCGGTCGTTCTGGGAGAGGCCGACGTTGAGCGTCGTGAGGCCTGAGGCGAGGGCGCCGAGCACCGCGAAGCCGGCGATGGCGACGACGACGGGGCGCTTGCTGACCGCGCGGCCGAGCTTGCCCCAGGGGCTGCGGGAGATCGTGTCGGGCGAGCCGTAGCGCGGCACGATCGGCCAGAACAGCCACCGGCCGAAGCCCACGAGCGCCGCGGGCAGCACGATGAGCGCGTAGGCCATGGCCACGATGATGCCGACGGCGCCCGCGAGGCCGAGCGAGCGGTTGCCCGAGAGCTCACCGAACAGCAGGGTGGCGAGGGCGAGCGCGACGGTCGAGCCGCTCGCGATGATCGCCGGGCCGGCGCCGCGCAGGGCGATCGCCATGGCGACGCGACGATCGAGGTGCAGGCGCAGCTCGTCGCGGTAGCGGGCGATGAGCAGCAGCGCGTAGTTGGTTCCGGCGCCGAACACGAGCACCGAGAGGATGCCCGTCACCGAACCGTCGAGCGTGATGCCTGCGGCATCGGCCACGAGTCGCGCGACGATGCCGGCGATGAAGTCGGCGACGCCGACCACGGCGAGCGGCACGATCCAGAGGATGGGGCTGCGGTAGGTGATGATGAGCAACAGGGCGACCACGAGCGCGGTGACGCTCAGCAGCACGAAGTTCGCCCCCTCGAACACGGCCGAGATGTCGACGAGGAAGCCCTCGGCGCCCGTGAACCAAACCTGGATGCCGTCGGGCAGGCCGTCGGCGGCGACCGCGCGGATCTCGTCAGCCCGGTCGGCTTGCGCCGACACGCTCTCCTCGATCGCGAGCGGCACGACGACGAACGCGGTCGTGCCGTCGTCGGAGACGATGGGCGGCGGCACGAACCCGTCGAGCGCGATGTCTCCGAGCTCGACCGTGCGCTCAGTGATGGCAGAGAGATCGGCGTCGTCGAGCCCGCCGCTCTCACGACCGAAGACGAGGATGCCGCTCGTCGCCTCGGCATCGGCGAACTGCTCCTGCAGGGCCGCTGCCTGAACCGACTCCGCCGAGTCGGGCAGCCCGACGGGGGGCGCGGAGTCGGCGCTCTGGTATCCGGCGGCGACGAACAGCGCGGCGGTCGCCGCGATACCGAGCACGAGCACGATCCAGGAGGTTCGGGCGGCGGTGATGAAGCGCGTGATCGCGATCACGAGAGTCTCCTCGAGGGGTGGGGGTGTCGACGGGGTGGATTGCGAGGTATCTCGATGATCGAGATATTCGACTATCGAAGAAGATAGCGGTAGACTCGGTTCATGAGCCAACCGAATCAGCAGACTCCCAGCTTCGGCGAATCCCACGCCGCGACGCTACTGCTGCGCGAGCTGCTCGACCTCACGGAAGACTTCGAGCGCGCGCTCGGCGACGAGCTCGCCGTCAACCCCACCGACCTCACGGCCATGCAGCACCTCATCGTGGCGGGCCCGTTGAGCCCCACCGCGCTCGCCGAGCGGCTCGAGTTGTCATCGGCCGCCGTCACGACCGTCATCGACCGCCTCACGGCGCTCGGGCACGTGCACCGCACCCCCAACCCCGGCGATCGTCGCGGCACGCTCGTCGTACCCGAGCCCGCCTCAGTGGGCCGCGCAATGGGGCGCATCGTGCCGATGGTCACCGAGGTCGATCAGGCGATCCACGCCTTCGACGAGGCCGAGCAGGCGATCATCACTCGCTACCTCTCCCGCGTGGTCGAGGCCTACCGCGGGCACGCTACCCCGACCGAGCGGCCGCGATCGTGGCGGGCGGATGCGGCGCCACGGCCGCACGCGGCTGGCCACCCCGGCGCGCACGCGGTCGACGGCGGACCGTCCGAGGCTGCTCGGCGCTCGACGTCGGAGGCCGCTCGGCGCTAGACGTCGCTCGCGGCGGCCTCGTTGAGGTTGAGGTGCGATGACTTGCTCGAGAGCTGCTCGAGCCGTACATCCGGGGCCATCGCATCGATCATCGGCCGGTAGTCGGCCGAGAAGCCCGTCACTTCGGGAAAGCCGTCGAGCGGGATCGTCGAGGTGACGACCTGCTCGCCGTAGACGTGCACGACGTCGAATGACTGCCCGCCGTCGACTCCGCTCAGCAGCCGTTGCGCGTCGGCACCGAGATCGAGCGTGTAGCAGGTGGCCGCGGCGACCGACACGGGGATGCCGGCGAAGGTGCTGTGCGTCGAGTAGTGCAGGTGGCCGCCGAGGATGATGCGCACGTCGGTGCCGCGGAGCACGGCGGCGAGCGCGGGCTGGTCGTGCAGCTCGAGCACGGCCATGACCTCGAGCGGCGTCGGCACAGGAGGGTGGTGCACGGCGAGCACCGATCCGTGCGGCGCGGGCTCGGCGAGCACGCCCGCGAGCCACGCGAGCTGCTCGGGGGTGATCTCGCCGTGGTGGTAGCCGGGCACGGTCGTATCGAGCGAGATGACCCGCAGGCCCCGGATGTCGTGCACGCGGTCTTGCGGGGCGTCGGTCTCGGGCTCGTCGAAGAGCAGCGAGGCGTAGGGTGCCCGCTCGTCGTGATTGCCCATGACCCAGATGAGCTCAGCGCCGATGCGCTCGACGACGGGCTCGACGGCCGCGCGCAGCCGACGGTAGGCGTCGGGCTCGCCGAGGTCGGTGAGGTCGCCCGTGAAGACGAGCGCGTCGGGGCGCACGGGGCCCGCCTCGAGCCGGCGGAGCGCGGCGGCCAGTCGTTCCTCGACCGGGACCTTGCCGTAGAGCGAGCGCCCCTCACCGAGCAGGTGCGTGTCGGAGATGTGCACGAGCACGTGGCCGGCCGGAGGGTACTGCCCCATCTGCGTCATGCCCCCAGGGTACCCGCGGGCGGTGAGCCTGCGTCAGGAAGCCTTCTCGATCTCGCCGGTATCCATGACCGGGCCCGGATCGTCGCCGGCGACGTGGCCCGGCTCGTGGTCGCCATCATTGCCCGGCCCGGACGACGCGCCGACGACGCGGCGCCACAGCCCGTCAGCCCCGAGCGAGGCGAGGCCCTCGAGGTCGAGTACCCCCAGCACCGCGCGGATTCGATCGGCGCCCTCTCCCACCTCGCGGGCGAGGTCGCTCGGCGACTGCCCTCGCCGCGGGCGCAGCGCGTCGATGACACGACCCTGCAGCGGGTCGGCGCGGTGCACCCTCGGAACCTCACCCGGAGCCGGCTCGGTCATCGTGTGCGGCTCGACAGGCTCGGGAATGTGGAGCACGCCGTCGCTTCCGAAGGCGAGCTGCATGACCTCGGCGACGCTCGTCACGCACTCGACCGGGCCGGTGCGCAGCAGGGCGTGACAGCCGGCGCTCGCGGCGCTTGTGACCGGGCCGGGCACGACGCCCACCGGCAGCCCGGCGTCGAGCGCGTGATTGGCGGTGTTGAGGGCCCCGGATCGGCGACCGGCCTCGACGACCACGGTCGCCGCCGAGAGCGCCGCGATGAGCCGATTGCGCTGCAGGAAGCGCCACTTTGTCGGAGCGGCGCCGCAGGGCACCTCCGAGAGCAGTAGCCCCTGCTCGGCGACCCGCGTGAGCAGGGCCTCGTGACCGCTCGGGTACAGGCGGTCGATGCCGCCCGCGAGCACCGCGATCGTCGCGCCACCGCTGGCGAGGGCGGCCCGATGCGCCATGCCGTCGATGCCGTAGGCGCCGCCCGACACGACCACGACGTCGCGAGCGCACAGCCCGGCCGCGAGCTCCATGGCGACGTGCTCACCGTAGCCAGTCGCGGCGCGCGCGCCGACGAGCGCGACACCCGGGCGTCGGAGCAGCTCGAGGTCGCCCCGCGCCCACAGCAGCATCGGTTGGCTGTCACGCAGGGCGACGAGGCGCTCGGGCCAGTGAGCATCGCCCGGCGTGATCATGGTCGCTCGGCTTCGCGCCGCGCTCTCGAGGCTGCGCATGACGTCAGAGGCCCTCAGCCGCTCGGTCCAGCGCAGCAGCCCGTCGCGCGCCCGCTCCTCGGTGATCTCGCCGCGCGTCGCCTCGACGATGGTCGCCGGGCCGACACGGTCGATCACGAGCCGCGCGGCGGCCACGGGGCCGACCGCGGCGATGAGCGCGCCCGCGACGCTGTCGCCGGGCTCGACCAGCACGGACCAGATGGCTCGGGCGAACAGCTCATCGAGAACGCCCGGCTCGTCGAGTTCTGCGCCATCGCGAGAGCCGTCATCGTCGGCCCATTCCTCAGCCCCCGCCGGTCGCACGGCGCCCAGTGCCGCCGCGATGCGGTGCCGGTCGATTCCCCAGAGACTCATTCAGATCCCCTTCCGGAGGTAGAGAGCGCGACCGAGGTGGTCGGCGCTCGGTCGGTCGGCGCCGTCGAGATCGGCGATCGTCCAGGCGACGCGTAGCACGCGGTCGTAACCCCGCATGGTGAGCGCCCCGCGTTCGAGTGCGCGGTCGAGCGCCGCGCGGTCGGCGGCGGCCAGGCGCCAGCGAGGTGATCGCAGCGCGGGCCCCGGTACGTGGGCGGTGAGTGACCACCCCTGGTCTCCCCAGCGCTCTCGGCCGCGCACGCGAGCCTCGAGCACGCGCGCTCGAGCCTGCGCCGTCGTGAGCGACCCGGCCGCCCCCTCGGTCATCTGCGCGACACCGACGCGCCGCACCGTGAGGTGCAGGTCGATGCGGTCGAGCAGGGGCCCCGAGAGGCGGCCGAGGTAGCGGCGGCGCATCATGGGGGTGCACCTGCACTCGTCACCGCCCCCGTGACCGCACGGGCACGGGTTCGCGGCCAGCACGAGCTGGAATCGAGCAGGGAAGCGCGCGACCGTGCGTGCTCGATGGATGGTGATCTCGCCGGTCTCGAGCGGCTGACGCAGCGCATCGAGCACGGCACCGGCGAACTCGGGTGCCTCGTCCAGGAAGAGCACGCCGTGCGCCGCTCTCGAGATGGCGCCGGGGCGCACGAGGCCGCTGCCGCCGCCGATGAGCGAGGCCATGGTCGCGCTGTGATGAGGGGCCTCCAGGGGCGGGCGGGTGACGAGCGACGAGCCGAGCGGCAGCCCCGCGAGCGAGCGGATCGACGAGACCTCGACCGCCGCGTCGGGCTCGAGATCGGGCAAGAGCCCCGGCAGCCGCGAGGCGAGCAGCGTCTTGCCTGCGCCGGGCGGGCCGAGCATGAGCATGTGGTGACCCCCGGCCGCCGCGACCTGCAGCGCCTCGACCGCCTCGGGATGCCCGACGACGTCGGCCAGGTCGCCGCCCTCGCTCGGGGCTGAGCCCGCTTCGGGCGCGGCGAGCGCCTCGACCGGCACCGGGTCGAGCGCGGCGCCGTGACCGATGAGCACGTCGCGCAACGAGGGTGACCCGATGACCCTAATGCCCGGCACGAGCCCGGCCTCGGCCGCGTTGCCGCTCGGCACGACGACCGCTCGTGCCCCCGCTCGGCGCGCGGCGAGCACCGCGGGCAGCACGCCCGCGACCGGACGCAGCCGGCCGTCGAGCGAGAGCTCGCCGAGGTGCACGACCGCGGCGATGGACTCGGCGCTCACGACACCCGTCGTCGCGAGCGCCGCGACGGCGATACCGAGGTCGAAACCCGAGCCGTGCTTGGGCAGCGAGGCGGGTGAGAGGTTCACGGTCACCTTGCGCGCCGGCAGATCGCACCCCGAGTTCGTCGCGGCCGATCGCACGCGGTCTTTCGCCTCACCGAGCGCGGTGTCGGGCAGCCCGATGATCGTGAAGGCGGGCAGGCCGTTGGCGAGGTCGGCCTCGATCTCGACGATCGAGCCGTCGACACCGTGCAGGGCCACCGCGAGGGTGCGGGCGACAGCCATCAGCAGGCCTGCCGCACGTGATCGATGACGACGCCCTCGCGCGCGGCGACGACCCCGATGACGTCGATGCGCAGCGCGTGCGCGGCGGCCCCGGTCGCCGAGCACCACGCCCCTGCCAGGCGGCGCAGCCGCGCGAGCTTGCGCGGGGTCACGGCGTCGAGCGGATGCCCGAACCCCAGCCCCGACCGCGTCTTCACCTCGACCACGACGGTCGTGTCGCCGTGCCGCGCCACGATGTCGATCTCGCCGATCGCGCAGCGCCAATTGCGGTCGAGGATCGTGTAGCCCTCGGCCGTCAGGTGTTCGACCGCGAGCTGCTCGCCCGTGCGGCCGAGCTCATCTTTGCGTGCCATGTCGCCTCCCGGCCAGGAGCATGCCGGGGTGCCGCGCGCACGAAGGCGCCGCCCCCCGCCGAGGACGAGTTGGCGAGGGCGGCGCCCGGGTGTGGGGGAGGGACGGGCTAACGCTCGGCGCCCACCGGCTGGTCGACGGCCTCCTCGGCGTCGTCATCACCGCGGCCAGTGAACTGCAACACAGCCCAGAGGGTGAGGGCGACGACGGCGAAGATCACCATGACGAGCATCCAGAAGCCGACATCGGCGACCTCGCTCTCGGTCCCGGAGGCCGTCGGCAGCACGATGAGCGCGAAGAGCATCGCGACGACGAGGAACGTGCCCGCCCAGAGGCCCTTCGACCGTCGGAAGATCTCGTGCCCCTGCAGGAAGCCCAGCGGCAGCAGCGAGGCGAGCGCGGCAGTCATGCCTTCGGCCGCGGTGGCGACGAGCGCGTCGCTCAGCAGCAGCTCGGCGACCGTCGGCTCTCCCGCCGACACCGCCGAGAGGATCGAGTACCCGATCCAGCCCAGCAGTGCGAGCCCGACGGTGACGCCGAGGCTCGTCAAGGTGGCCCGCACTCGGAACTTCGCATCAACGCGCGTGAGCAGGTCGAGCCCGATTACGAGGCCGATGAGGAAGCCGGGCGAGAACTCGAGCAGTCGGGCGAGGATAACGCCAACCACGGCGAAGAGCAGGGCCGCCGGCTGCAGGCCGACGCGGGTCGGGATGTTCCACACGCGCTGGATAATTGCCCCACTGATCCACGCCGAGACATAAGTCACGACGAACAGGCCGATCGCGAGCGAGACGGTCATGCGCAGCGAGACCGGATCGAACCCGTAGTCGGGGTCGACGAAGCCAAAGATTACCGACGTCGCAACGACGAGCAGCGCGGCGGCGAGCGCCCGAGTGCGCGTGATGGCCGCGAACCACTCGGTCGCCCTCTGAATGCGGTCGTCGATCGCGGCGTACCAGCGACCGAGCCGACGCGAGTTCGATGCCACAGTGCTGTTGAGCAGCTCCGCGGGCAGGGCCACGAGCAGCAGGATCGCGAGGGCGAGACCGCTCGCCGTCACCGCGATGAGCGGCGTGCGGAAGATGCGGTCGATGGTCGGGATGCTGTCGCTGATCGCCGACGGGGCTGCGGGGTCGGAGCGGTCGATCGCCACGTCGCGGTCTCCCGAACCGCCCGAGGAGCCCTCCGAGCCCTCCGAGCCCTCCGAGACCGGAGCGGGCTGCTCCGATCCGGCGTCGTCGACAGGCGCCGCGACGACCACCACGGGGATCTCGATGGGCGACACGACGCCGCCGGGCGGCGTGGCGAGGCCGACGAGCGTATGGTCGCCCGGCTCGAGGTCGCGCGGAACCGTCACGTCGAGCGCGAAGCGGCCCAGGTCGTCGGCGAGGCTCGAGCCGAGCACCTTAGGGGTCGAGCGAATCTCGATGATGACCTCGGTGCCGACCGGCAGTCCCTGCGCCGAGAGCGACAGCGTCTGGCCGGGGAAGAGCGGCTCACCGTTGTAGCCCTCAAGCGTCCACGGAAGCGGCTGGGGCGCGACGACCGGCGGAGTCGGGTTGACCCGGGGGGTCGGCGGCACTGCGGCGACGAACGCCGTCGGCGTGAACGCCGAGTAGCCATCGAACGACGAGAACGGGCTCTCGCCGTTGGGGTCGGCCACGAAGCCTTGCGACTGCTGTTGCGCTCGCAGCAGGGCGTCACCGGCGATTCCCGGCACCACGCAGCTCCAGGCGCCGCTGGTGCCGACGACGGCGTCGCACACGCCTGACCCGCCGAGCTGCCGCACGAGCACGCGGAACCCGGGGGTGCCCTGCCCGCTCGCGATGATCTGCTCGGCATCGTTGCGGGAGGCCGTGAGGGTCGGGGCCGACGGGATGCGGATGTAGTCGTCGACGTAGTTACTCTGCTCGAAGTAATACCGCTGCGACGAGTACACGTTCCAGATGCCGGGGGCGAGGCCGTCGAAGAGGCAGTCGGTGATGACCGAGGGCGAGGTCACGATCAACCCGTCGTCGCCCTCACCTGGGATGAAGCCGCACGAGTCCACGGGCTGGTCGTATTGGTAGCCGCCGCCCGGGCCGTCGGGCTCGGTGACGGAGTACAGCTCGATGCCGACAGCAGAATTCTGGAGTCCCTGCGCCGTGATGCCGACCGTCGCGGGGCCAAAGTCGTATCCCATCGAGGGTGAGGGCGGCACCACACCGCTCCCGATAGTCGCGTCGACCGTTCCCGACAGCGTCGATCCAGCGCTGTAATCGCCCGTGATCTCGCCAGCCAGGGCGGGGTTGTCGCTGAAGGCCTCGGCGAATGCGTATGCGGCAAAGCTGTAACCACCGGGTTCGAGCGGACCATCGCACGACCACGCTCCTGTAGTGAGGTCAACGGGGCCGCTACACACCTCGTTGACACCATCTCGAACGACCGCCAACAGACCACTCACGACGGTGCCGGAGGCTGCGAGTTCGTTTGCGAGCGTGTCGACCGTTCCAGAGAACGTCGCACCGCCGGGGAACGGAGTGACCGTCAACGTCGGCGGGGCCGCGATGTAGATCAGGTCCTTGCGCGTGATCGAGGCAACTCCGTTGATGAACTGATCGGTTTGCAGCGAGTGGACACCGACGGGGACGTCGGTGAACTCGCAAGTGACGACTGCGCCACCCGTAGGAAGCGAATCCGGATTTCCCGCCCACGAGTCCGGGCAAAACTGAGGCGGGAGGTCGTCGGTGAAGGGGTTGATCGACAGTCGAGAGCCGACCTGCGAGCCCGGCACTCCCGAGACCGAGAGATCGACCGACGGCGGAGCGGGCACAGGCGACGGTGCCGGTGCTAGCGCAACCGAAACCTCAACCGTGGGCGGCGGGGGGGAGATTGCGAGAGAGAGCGTGCCGCTCTCGGGCACGACGACGAAACCACCGTCGACATCTTGAGTGATGACCTGCACCTCCCAGGTGCCGTACGAATCGAAGACGGCAGAACAAGAGAAAACGCCCGAGGCGAGAATGCTCGCTGAGCAGAGTGGGTCGGCCTCGGGGGCCGGACCTAGGTCGCTGCGGTACCCACGAAGCTCCACCGTCGCCAGAGCGGGACCGGTGCCAGAGATGACGGGCGTCAACGACTCGATACGAATTGGCACGTCGGGGAGGTTGAGCGGCGCGCCCAGCACCAGGCTTCCGGAAACCGCCGGGGCGCCGTACCGCAAAGACTGAGGATCGCTCGGGTTACTGGCGCCGTTGACATCTGTGGCGATTCCGAACAACTGGTAGAAACCATACTGTCCCGAAGGGATGGTCACGATACAGGGCTCAGGGTCGGTGGTGGTGACCACCGTGCAGTGCAGAATCTCGACACCTGTTTCGGAGCGTGTGAACACCTGAATGGTCTGCTCGAGGCCATTGATGTCGGGCTCGACCGTCGTTGAGAACACCCCCGCGGTGTCATCAAGGGGTGAGTTGATGAGGGGTGGGCCCGGCACTGCTGATGCGGAACTCGTTGCGACTAGGGCGCCGGAGATGGCAAGAGTACTAATGAGAGCGGTGGCCAGGGCGCGGCGGAACGGCTTTCGGGTAACCGTCATCAGTATCAACCTCGGTATGGGGCGCGCGAGCGGGGACGTCGCGATGATTTTATGCTAATCCGAAAATGGCTCGTCGGTGTATCGCCGAACTCAGAGGTTTACTCGTCGAGCGCGAGTTCTTTCGGCAGCTTGAGCTCCTTCTTGCCGAGCTCTTCAACGTTGACGTCTTTGAAGGTCAGCACCTTGACGCTCTTCACGAAGCGGTCGGCGCGGTAGACGTCCCACACCCACACGTCGGTGAGCGTGAGCTCGAAGTAGAAGTCGCCGCCCATGTCACGCACGACCTGCTCGACGTCGTTCGCAAGGTAAAAGCGGCGCTCGGTCTCGACGACGTACTGAAACTGCGAGACCACATCGCGGTACTCGCGGTAGAGAGCGAGCTCGACCTCGCGGTCGTAGTCGTCGAATTCTTCGTCGTCCATGGCGTGTCGAGTCTAGACCGTCACGCTGGGGGCCGAGTCGAGGCCGTCGAGCAGCAGCGACGGCCACCGTAACCACGTCACGCGGTGCCGCGGGGAGGCACCGTGCTCGGCGACCGCTGCCAAGTGGTCGAGGCTGCCGTAGCCCTTGTTGCCGCTCCAGCCGTAGACCGGCCAGCGCTCGTGATCGGCCATCATGAGGGCGTCGCGGTGCTGCTTGGCGACGACCGAGGCCCCCGCGACGGAGGCGCAGTCGCGGTCGGCCTTGACGCGGGTCAGGATGCGCGGGGGCGAGCTGAGCGCGGGTGTCAGCCAGTCGTGGCTTCCGTCGAGCAGCACCGTCGAGGCACCGACATCGATGCCCGCCGCGTGAAGGGCGATGAGCCCGCGGCGTGCGGCCATGCCGAGCGCGGCAACGATTCCGTGCAGATCGATCTCGGCGGGCTCCGCCTCCCCTACGGCCACCGCGGCCGACCATGCATGCACGAGGGGCTCGACCTCGGCCCGCCGGGCGGGGCTGAGCAGCTTGCTGTCGCGCAAGCGGGCGGGCGGAGCATCCACCCCGGGGAGAATGGCGCACACGCCGACGGCGACGACGCCCGCGATCGCGCCGCGGCCGACTTCGTCGACGCCGATCACGACGGGAGCCCCCGCGGCGAAGAACGACTGCTCGAGCTCGAGAGAGGGCACGGCGCTCATCGGGCCGACCTTACTGTGCCGATCTCACTGGGCCGGCTCACTCTGCGCGCTCAACCCCGTCGAAGACGAGCGGATAGCTATCGATCCACTGCCACCGATCGATGGGCCAGCTGATGACGAACGCTCGGCCCACGACATCGTCGATCGGCACGACGCCGTTGAACCGTGAGTCGGAGGAGTCGTAGCGGTTATCGCCCATGACCCACAGGGTGCCCTCGGGCACATCCTCTTGGAAGTCCTGCCCCGCGACATTGGTCGTGTCGGCGGGCAGCAGCACGTAGGGCTCGTCGAGCGGTACCCCGTTGATGCTCAGCTGCCCCAGGTCGTTGCAGCACACGATGCGGTCGCCGGGCAGCCCGATGACGCGCTTGACGAGGTGCTCGTCGCTGTCGGAGGCGCTGAGCCCGATGAGCGAGAGCACGAAATCGCCAGCGGCCGCGAGCGGTGCCTGCGGAGCCTCCACGCGCGGCGGCAGCCATCCGCCCGGGTCGCGGAACACGACGACGTCGCCACGCTCGATCGGCACCACGTCGGGCACGAGCTGATTAACGATGATGCGATCGTCCTTGATGAGCGTGTTCATCATCGATTCGGACGGAATGTAGAACGACCGGATGAGGAAGGTCTTGATGAGGAAGGAGATGACGAGCGCAGCGACGACGATGACGAGCACGTCGCGAAGGAATAGCAGCACGCTGCGCTTCCGGCTGATAGTGCGGCCCGGCGATGCCGCCGCGATGGATGCTCCGCTGGCGGCGGGCGCGTTGTGCTCAGTCATGACTCCCCAGGTGCTCCCCGTCAGTCTAGGCGGCTGCGGGCACGCGCCTTCAGAGGACACGAACGACCGAGGGCCTCGCCGACGAATCGACGAGGCCCTCAAGAGTCGAGCGGGGCGCGCATTACGCGTCGCGCTTCTCCTTGATCTTGGCCTTCTTGCCGCGCAGGTTGCGTAGGTAGTAGAGCTTGGCGCGGCGCACGTCGCCGCGGGTGACGACCTCGATGTGGTCGATCACGGGCGAGTGCACGGGGAAGGTACGCTCGACACCCACCTGGAAGCTGATCTTGCGCACGGTGAAGGTCTCGCGGATGCCCTCGTTCGAGCGGCCGATGACGACACCCTGGAACACCTGGATACGCGAGCGGCTGCCCTCGATGATGTTCACGTGCACCTTGACGGAGTCACCGGGGCGGAACTCGGGGATGTCGGTACGCAGCGAGGCGGCGTCGACGTGGTCGAGGATGTGCATGGTGTTTCGCTCTCTGCAACCGCCACAGGTCGATCGCGACTTCGGGGATATTCGAAGGTTTGCGCGGCACTCGCAGATCCACGGCTCCCCTGTGGCAGAACCGTGCCGAGGCACAAAGAGAAATGATGCCACACTGTGCGGCCGCGGCCCAATCAATGGAAGAATGGAGGCTCAGGCACGACGGTCGTCGGGGGACGATTCTGGGGGGTACACCATGAACGCACAACCTGCGCTGGCGACCGACAAGGTGGTCATGCGAACCGAGCCGGTGCAGCAGCGAAGCGCCGAGCGCATCACGCTGCTGCTCGACGCAGCCGCTTCGCTCATCGACGATTCAGGAATCGACGGCGTCACGACGAGCGCGGTCGCGAAGCGATCGCAGTCGTCGGTGGGTGTCGTGTACCGCTACTTCCCGAACATTCAGTCGCTGCTGCGAGCGCTCGCGGCGCGCAATATGGAGCGATACCTCGAGCGCGTCTGGCAGGGCGTCGAGAATTCGGCGCCCGAGCCGTGGTCATCGTTCGACTCGACGCTCGATGCCTTCACCGACATGACGCGCCACGAGCCGGGCTTCCGCGCCCTCCGCTTCGGCGACGTCATCGACCAGCGCTTCATCAGCCCCGAGCTCAGCAATAACGCGATCCTCGCCCGCGAGTTCGCGACGCAGGTCGGGCGCACCTACGATTTCGAGCCCGACGACGACATCGTCTTCCACCTCGAGGTCGCAATCGAGATCGCGAGCGGGCTGCTCACGCGGGCCTTCCAGCTCGACAAGAATGGGGATGCGCGCTTCATCGAAGCGACGCGCGACCTGTGCGGCACCTACCTGCGAACCCACATCCCCCTGCCGAGGACATGACGTGATCGAACTGCGAACGCCCGCCGAGATCGAACAGATGCGACCGGCGGGCCGTTTCGTCGCGAGCGTGCTGCGGGCGACGAGCGCCGCCGCCGACATCGGCGTGAACCTGCTCGACCTCAACGCGCTCGCGCACGAGATGATTCGCGCCGAGGGAGCGGACAGCTGCTACATCGACTACCACCCCTCGTTCGGCGGCTCGCCGTTCGGCAAGGTCATCTGCACCTCGGTCAACGACGCCGCCCTGCACGGCCTGCCGCACGACTACCGGCTGCGTGATGGCGACCTGCTGTCGCTCGACTTCGCGGCCTCGGTCGACGGCTGGGTGTGCGACTCGGCCGTGTCGATCGTCGTCGGCACGCCGCGACCCGACGACCTCGCGCTGATCGACCGTGTCGAGCGCGCGCTGGCGGCGGGCATCCGTCGGGCGACGGTCGGCAATCGCATGGGAGACATCTCGGCGGCGATCGGCGACGTCGCGGCCGACGCCGGCTACCCCGTGAACCTCGACTTCGGCGGCCACGGCGTCGGGCGCACGATGCACGGCGACCCGCACGTGCCCAACGACGGTCGACCCGGGCGTGGCCTCAAGCTGCGCGCCGGGCTCGTGCTCGCGATCGAGCCGTGGTTCATTCCCGACACCGACGAGATCTACACCGACGCCGACGGCTGGACCCTGCGCAGCCGCACGGGCACGCACGCCGCGCACGCCGAGCACACCGTCGCGATCACGGCCGACGGGCCGATCGTGCTCACCGCGCGCGACTAGGCACCCACCACCCTCGCCTCAGCGAGCGGATGCGGCGGTACGCGACTCGGGCGGCATGCTGTCGCGCTCGGGGGCCTCGTCAACGATCGCGTCGGCGTCGTCGACCGGGCCGCGGCGCGAGCGGATCGTGGTCGAGACCATCGTCGCGAACGCCGTCGCGGCGGCCGCGATGAGCAGTGGCCACAGCAGGTAGCCGAGGAAGAGCAGGTCGGGGCTCGGTGAGATCGCGAGGATCGCCACCACGAGCGCACCCTCGACAATGAGCAGTAGCTTCTCGCCAACCGTGAGCTGTGGCGGGCGCCGTAGCAACACAGCGACGTGATTGATCAGGAGTGAAAGGGCGAGCCCGGGCAGCACGAACGACCCCGTGATGAGGGCCTGCAGCGTCGGCAACGCGCTGAGATCGCCCGTCAGCTGCAGGTACCACGCTGCGATGCCGGCGACTAGGGCAAGCACGGCGACGAGCGGCTGCGACCACAGCCACATGCGCTCGCCGGCACTCATCGATCGCCGATCAAGTCGGGTCTCACGGTGCGCGTGCGCTCGAGCTGTTGCTCATGCCTCCAGGCCGCGACGGTGCCGTGGTTGCCGCTCAGCAGCACCGGGGGCACCTCGAGACCGCGCCACGCGGCGGGCTTGGTGTAGCTCGGGTACTCGAGTAGACCCTCTTCGTGGCTCTCTTCGGTCAAGCTCTCGGGGTTGCCGACGACGCCGGGCACGAGCCGACCGATCGCCTCGATCATCGCCATCGTCGCCACCTCCCCGCCGTTGAGCACGTAATCGCCGATGCTGAGCACGCGAACCTCCGTGCGCCCAGAGTAGTGGTCGACGACCCGCTGGTCGATGCCTTCGTATCGTCCGCAGGCGAAGACGAGATGCTCGCGCAGGGCGAGATCGCGAGCCATCGACTGGGTGAACGGATGCCCGGCAGGGCTGGGAACGATGAGCACGCTGTCCGGAGCGATCAGGGCATCCAGCGCCTCGCCCCACGGTTCCGGCTTCATCACCATGCCCGCTCCCCCGCCGTAGGGGGTGTCGTCGACCGTGCGGTGCCGGTCATGCGCGTGATCGCGCAGATCGTGCACGCCGACCTCGATGACGCCCGCCGCGCGAGCGCGCCCGAGCAGCGACACGTCGAGAACCCCGAAGAACTCGGGGAAGATCGTGACGATGTCGAGGCGCACGCTCTGCAGTCTAGGCAGAGGGGGCGACGTCGGCCTCGGGCTCGGCGGTCGGGTGCGCGGCGGGGGGCTCGTCGTCGGGCAGCTCTTCGAAGAGCCCCACGGGGGGCGTGATTGTGACCGTGCCCGCCGTGATGTCGACCGACGGCACGATCGCGCTCACGAACGGCACGAGCACCTCGCGCTCGCCCGCGCGGATGACGAGCAGGTCTTGCGCCGGGAAGTGCTCGACGCGGGCGACCGTGCCCACCTCGGCTCCGTCACGCAGCGCGCGCAGGCCCACGAGCTGGAAGTCGTACCAGGCGTCGGGTTCATCGGCCTCATCGGCGTCCTGATCGATCCAGAGGATGGCCTTGATGAGGCTCTCGGCGCCCGTGCGGTCGGCGATGCCCTCGAAGAAGCCCACGGGCTGACCGTTGTACCAGCGCATCTCGGCGAGGGTCAGGGTCTTGCCGTGCCACGGCGAGCTCGTCGGCACCTGGAGAGTGAAGACCGACCCGGGCGTGAAGCGCTTGTCGGGGTCGTCAGTGAAGAGCTCGAGCTTGAGCGCGCCCTTGAGACCGTGAGCCTTCGTGAGACGCCCGACCCTCAGCTGCTGGGGCGTCGTGCTCACAGCTGGTCGGTGTCGACGAGGTCGACGCGCACGCGGCGCCCGTCGGCGAGCGACGAGATGACCGTGCGGAGGGCCTTGGCGGTGCGACCGCCGCGGCCGATCACGCGGCCGAGGTCCTCAGGGTGCACGCGCACCTCGAGGACCTCGCCGCGAGCAGAGCTCTGCGCGACGACAGCGACATCGTCCGGGTGATCGACGATCCCCTTGACGAGATGTTCGAGCGTGTCAGCGAGCACTGTCGTCAGGCCTTCTCGGCCTCAGTGTCGTCAGCAGCGGCGTCGGCGGGAGCCTCGGCGGGGGCATCTTCAGCGGGAGCCTCCGCTGCGGGAGTCTCCTCAGCGGCGGCCTCGGCCGGCGCCTCGGCGGCGGGAGCCGCCTCGACGACCTCGGCGGCGGGCGCCTCAGCGGCCACTTCAGCCACGGGGGCCTTCTCGGCGACGACGGGCTTCTCGGCCTTCGGCTTGAGCACCGGCTTCTTCTTCTCGTCCATGACGAACTCGGCCTTGGGCTCAGCGAACGTGACGGTGCTCTTGGCACCCTTCTCGCCCTTGAACATGCCCCAGTCGCCCGTGAGCTTGAGCAGCGCGAGCACCTGCGGGCTCGGCTGGGCGCCGACGCTCAGCCAGTACTGGGCGCGCTCGGAGTTGACCTCGATGACCGAGGGCTCCTCCGTGGGGTGGTACTTGCCGATCTCCTCGATCGCGCGGCCGTCGCGCTTGGTGCGCGAGTCGGCGACGACGATGCGGTAGTACGGTGCACGGATCTTGCCCATGCGCTTGAGGCGAATCTTGACGGCCACGTTTCTCCGAAGTGTGTGAAGGGATGAGTTGCGACCGGCTGCGTGGGGCACACTCGGCGCGAAAGCTCGTAATGGATGCTCGCGCGGCCTGATTAGAGGGTCGGGCCCGCGAGCACTCGACCCCCCATTCTGGCAGATTTTCGGCGGGACTGCCGCCGCGTCATCGCGGTCGGCCTCAGCGGTGCCCGTCGCGCCAGCTGAGCCACTCGCGCACGGGGGCCATGTCGAACGCGGGGCCCTCGAGGCCGAACGTGAACAAGGTCGCGCCGGCAGCATGCAACTCGTCGGCCTGCCGCATCGTGCGCTCGCGGATCTCGACCGAGATCTCGATCTGGCTCACGTCGCGACCGACCGCCGCACCGTGCCCGGCGAGCACGCCGAGCTTGTGCTCGAGCGTCGGCACGTCGGCGAAGGAGTGCCAGATATCCGCGTGCTGGGCGACGATGCGCAGCGTCTTCTTCTCGCCGCCGCCCCCGATGAGAATCGGGATGTCGCGGGTCGGGGCCGGGTTGAGGCGCGACCAGCGATCGCGGATGATCGGCAGATTGTCGGCCAGAGCATCCAGCCGGCCCCCGACGGTGCCGAACTCGTAGCCGTACTCGTCGTAGTCGCGCTCGAACCAGCCCGAGCCCGTGCCGAAGATGAACCGGCCCGCGCCGCCCTTGGCGCTGATGTGGTCGATCGTGCGGGCCATGTCGGCCTGCAGGTTCGCATTGCGGTAGCTGTTGCAGTTCACGAGCGCACCGAGCTCGGCGTGCGTCGTCTGCTCGGCGATCGCCGCGAGCATCGTCCACGACTCGAAGTGCTTGCCATCGGGCTCGCCGTAGAGCGGAAAGAAGTGGTCCCAGTTGAAGATCACGTCGACGCCGAGGGCGTCAAGCTCGGCGGCCGCATCGCGGATCCGCTCGTACGAGGTGTGCTGGGGCCGCAGCTGCACGCCGAGGCGCACGGGTCGAGTCGTCATGCTTCTCAGCCTACGGTCGCGGGCGATGCCGCGGTGCGGGTCCACGGGCTCGCCGCCTCGAGTTGCGCCGCGACGCCGAGCAGCAGGGCCTCCCCCGCGCCGTCGGCCGCAGGATGCGCCACGAGCTGGACGCTCAGCGGCACCTGCGCGCCCTCATGCCACCCGGCCGGAACCGCGGCGGCAGGCCACCCGAGCAGGTTCCACAGGGCCGCGTAGGGCGCGTAGCCGATGTTCGCGCGCAGGTTCGCGACCCAACCGCGCCGGTGCCAACCCTCGGCGAGCGGCCCCGGCTGGGCGAGGCCCGGCGTGAGGAGGAGGTCGACCTCGGCCGTAGCCGCCTCGACCCGTGCCCGCAGCCGATCGACGGGCCCGGGGCGCAACCCTCCGAGGCGCCGCAGCACGGGGCCCGCGCGCACGTGGGCGCGCACGCGCGGCTCGAGGAGCCGCACGTCGAGCCCCTCGTGCGCAGCATCATCGGCGGCGCCCGCGAACCAGCGCGCGAGCACCGGCAGCGGGTCGGCCGGGTAGGGGATCACCAGCTCGACGACCTCGTGGCCGGCGGCCCGCAGCGTCGCGGCAGCGCGCTCGGCGGCCGCCTTCCACTGCGGATCGAGGGTCGCGAGCGGGGTCGGGATGCCCGTCGCGAGCCCGATGCGCAGCGCGCGCGGGGCCGCCACCTCGGCGAGCGCCAGGCGGCCCGCCATGACCGAGAGCACGAGCGCGGCATCCGCCACCGTGGTCGCGAGGGGGCCGTTTTCGCTCATGCCGAACCAGCTGTGCGCGCCCATGTCAGCGGGTACGAGGCCGGAGCCGGGTTTGAGCCCCACGAGCCCGCAGTTGGCGGCGGGGATGCGGATCGACCCCATGCCGTCGGCCGCGTGCGCGACGGCGACCATGCCGCTCGCGACCGCGGCGGCCGAGCCGCCCGACGAGCCGCCCGAGGTGAGCTCCGGGTTGTGCGGGTTGCGGGTCGTGCCGTAGGCCGAGTCGGTCGTGCCGAAGACGCAGAGCTCGGGCACGCGCGTGATGCCGACGACGACCGCGCCGGCGGCGCGCAGCCGCGCGACGACCTCGTGGTCGGCCGGCCGCGGCTCGGCGCTCGTGGCCGCGCTGCCCTCGCGCATCGGCTCGCCCGCGACGGGGATGTTGTCTTTGATCGCGATCGGCACCCCCGCGAGCGGCAGGTTCTCTCCCGCGGCGATGCGCGCATCCACGTCGGCGGCCTCGGCGATGGCGCGCTCGGCGCGCACCACCTGGAAGGCCCCGAGCGCGGGGTCGAGCGCGGCGATGCGGTCGAGGGCGGCACGGGTCTCGGCGACGGCGGTCGTCGTGCCGGCGCGCACGGCGGCGGCGGTCTCCGCGGCGGTGAGGAGGGTCATGGCATCACCCTACGTCGCGCGATCCGAGCGCGCGGGCCTCAGCGTCCGAGCAGCTTCTGGATGGTCGCGAGGTCTTCCGCGCTCGGCTGCGCACCCGTCGCGGCGCCACCGCCCTGGCCAGCACCGAGGCCGAATCCGGCACCGGATGCGCCCGCCCCCGCACCGGGCGCTTCGCCCCGCGCGCGAGCGGCCTCCTCGGCCGCGCGCTTGGCCGGATTGCCCGACCTCGAGGCGCCCTTGCCCTTCTTCTTCGCCGCGGCCTTGCGCGCCGTCGCGGCACCTCCGCCGCCGCCCATGCCGGGCATCGGGCCCATCCCCGGAATCTGGGGCATGCCGCCCTTGGCGACCGTCTTCATCATCTTCGCCGCCTGCTCGAAGCGCGTGACGAGCGAGTTGACCTCGGTGACGGTCGTGCCCGCGCCCTTGGCGATGCGCAGGCGGCGCGAGCCGTTGAGCAGCTTGGGCAGCCGGCGCTCGGCGGGCGTCATCGACTGGATGATCGCCTCCGTGCGCACGAGCTCGCGCTCGTCGAAGTTGTCGAGCTGCTCGCGCATGCCGCGCGCGCCCGGGAGCATGCCGAGCATGCCCTTGAGCGAGCCCATCTGCTTGAGCTGCTGCATCTGCGAGAGGAAGTCTTCGAGCGTGAAGCTGTCGGTCGCGAACTTCTCGGCCGTCTTGCGCGCATCTTCTTCGTCGAAGGTCTTCTGCGCCTGCTCGATGAGGGTCAGGATGTCGCCGAGGTCGAGGATGCGGCTCGCCATGCGGTCGGGGTGGAACGGCTCGAAGTCGTCGAGGCCCTCGCCCGTGCTCGCGAACATGATGGGGCGGCCCGTGATGCTCGCGACGCTCAGCGCGGCACCGCCGCGCGCGTCGCCATCCTGCTTCGAGAGCACGACGCCCGTGAAGTCGACGCCGTCTTGGAAGGCCTTCGCCGTCGATACGGCGTCTTGACCGATCATGGCGTCGATGACGAAGAGCACCTCGTCGGCGTCGACAGCCGTGCGGATGTCGGCGGCCTGCTTCATGAGCTCGGCATCGACGCCGAGGCGGCCGGCGGTGTCGACGATCACGACGTCGTGCAGCGCCGTCTTCGCGTGCTTCAGCGCGTCGGTCGCGACCCTGACCGGGTTTCCCACGCCATTGCCGGGCTCGGGCGCGAACACCGCGACCCCCGCCTGCTCGGCCACGACCTGCAGCTGCTGCACGGCGTTGGGGCGCTGCAGGTCGGCGGCGACGAGCAGCGGCGTGTGGCCATCCGCCTTCAACCACTTGGCGAGCTTGCCTGCGAGCGTCGTCTTGCCGGCACCCTGCAGACCCGCGAGCATGATGACGGTCGGCGGATTCTTCGCGAACTCGAGCCGGCGCTGCTGACCGCCGAGGATCGTGATGAGCTCGTCGTTGACGATCTGCACGACCTGCTGGGCGGGGTTGAGCGCCTTGTTGACCTCGTCGCCGAGCGCGCGTTCGCGCACCGCCGCCGTGAAGTCTTTGACGACCGACAGCGCGACGTCGGCATCGAGCAGCGCCCGGCGGATCTCGCGCACCGTGCCGTCGACATCGGCCGGGCTCAGCTTGCCCTTCGTGCGCAGGGCGGTGAAGGTCGCTGTGAGCCGGTCGGAGAGGGTGCCGAAGGTCGCCATAGTGGCCCCATTCTAGGCGGCGAGCTCTGGTTGACTGTGGGCACCGGCTCTGAGGAGGAACCATGCGACGCGCGATCTTCGGCCACGAACCCCAGGTGGATGCCACGGCATGGGTCGCCCCGAACGCCACGCTCATCGGCCAGGTGCGCATCCACCCGCGCGCGTCGGTGTTCTACGGCGCGGTGCTGCGCGGCGACCGCGACCTCATCGAGCTCGGCGAGGGCTCAAACCTGCAAGACACCGTGACCGTGCACGTCGACCCGGGCAGCCCGACGATCGTCGGCCGCGGCGTGAGTGTCGGGCACGCGGCGGTGCTGCACGGCTGCATGATCGACGACGACTGCCTCATCGGCATGAGCGCGACGGTGCTCAGCGGTGCCGTCATCGGGCGCGAGTCGCTCGTCGCCGCGGGCGCGGTCGTGCTCGAGGGCACCATCGTGCCGCCCCGGTCGCTCGTGGCCGGCGTGCCCGCGAAGGTGCGGCGCGAGCTGACCGACGAGGAGGTGGCGGGCATCCGCCGCAACGCGGAGACCTACCTCATGCTCTCGGCAGAGCACGCTGCGCTCAACTAACCACCTGCGGCTCCAGATCTGGGGCAAAAGGGCGCTTCGCCGACCCCGACTCGCCGTTTTGGCCCAGATCTGACACAGCAAGTATGGTCAGGGCACAAGGCTCGCGGCGAAGACGTGCGGCGTGAAACCCGTCAGGTCGCCGATGCCCTCGCCCTGACCGATGAGCTTGATCGGGATGCCCGTCTGCTGCTGCACCCGCAGCACGAAGCCGCCCTTGGCCGAGCCGTCGAGCTTCGTGACGACGAGCCCGGTCACCCCCGCGCTCTCGATGAACGCCTCGGCCTGCGCGAGGCCGTTCTGGCCTGTCGTGCCGTCGAGCACGAGCAGCACCTCGGCGATTGGCGCGAGCTTCTCGATGACGCGCGTGACCTTGCGCAGTTCATCCATGAGGCCGGCCTTCGTCTGCAGGCGGCCGGCGGTGTCGATGATGGCGATCTCGACGCCGTTGTCGATCGCGAACTGCACCGTCTGGTAGGCGACGCTCGCGGGATCCTGCCCCGGGTGCTGGGGCCGCACGACCTGGGCGCCCGCGCGCTCGGCCCACGTCGCGAGCTGGTCGACGGCCGCGGCGCGGAAGGTGTCGGCGGCGCCGACGACGACCGAGCGCCCGTACCCGGTCAGGAACTTCGCGAACTTGCCGATCGTCGTGGTCTTCCCGACGCCGTTGACCCCGACCACGAGCACGACCGCGGGGCGGTTGCTGAGCGAGAGCGTCGGGTCGTGCGCGACGAGGCGCTCCTCTAGGGCCTCGCGCAGCATGCGCTTGAGGTCGCGCGGGTCGGTCGTCTTGAACCGTGCGACGTTCGCGCGCAGTTCATCGAGCAGCGCCTCAGCGATGTCAGGGCCGAAGTCGGCACCGAGCAGCGCCGTCTCAAGGTCGTCCCACGTGTCGTCGTCGATCGTCGGGCTCGTGAACAGGCCGCGCAGCGCGCCCCCGAGACTCCACCCCTCAGCCATGCTCCCAGCCTACCGGCGCCCCTCCCCGGTCCCTTCGTCGCAGATCTGGAGCAAAAGGGCGCATCGGCCGCAGGATCGACCCACTTTGAGGAGAATCTCGGTAGCATGCGCCGCCGCGCGCATCCAGGGTGGTCAGGGCATCGCGAGGGGGCGGGTGCCCAACCGGAGCCTCGCTGGCGCCACCCACCCGCGATCCCGAAGCCGCCGAGTAAGCGACCCGAGCACTCGTCGCGGTTCGCCGTACAGGTCGGAACGCGTGCAGCGGACCGCGCTCCAGCCGACGTCGGCGAAGGCGTCGAAACGGCGCAGATCGTTCGCGAAGACGCGGCCGTCGGTGCGGTGCCGATCGCCCTCGTACTCGACGAGGACGCGGAAGTCTGACCAGGCGAGGTCGGGATGTAGCGCCCCGATCGGGGTCTCGACTTTGGAGGCGATCTCCGGCTCGGGGAACCCAGCACGTCGGAGCAGCAGTCGCAGGTGCGACTCGGGCCTGGATCGCACGCCCGCTCGCGAGAGCTGGGCTGCCCGACGGAGTGCCGATGCACCAGCACGGCGCGCGCTGCGGGCGAGCATCCGGTCAATGCCGTCGAGAGTGTTCGTTTCATCTGCCCAGCGCGCGGCGTCGACGATCGCCACCAGGTCCGGCAGCGCCAGGTCAGTCGCCGCCGTCAGCAGAGTCGCTCCGATGGTGCCGACCCGCAACGGGACGGTCTCGCCGGTCGACAGGGGTACGAGCATGACTTCGGAAGCTGGCGCTTCGAGGTCTCGCTGATGCCTGACCACACCCGCTCCTCGCGGCGCATGCCCTCCGCGATCGACGGTCACGTGCAGGGGGCTGGCGCGGCACCGGGCCGGCAGTGGCAACCCCCGGAGCGCGGCGGCGGTCGTGTTCGAGAACCACGCCGACTCGGGCATGACCTGCGCGTACGCCCACGAGCGGTCCGCGATCGTGGCGAGCGGAACCGCGAAGGTGACGACGCCGTGGAACGGGTGCCCGACATCCGCTCGGCGGAGGCGATCGGGCGGCACCCCGAGGCGCAGGGCTTCGGCAGTCGAGAGGGACTCGCCGCGGACAGCAGCCGGGGTCGGTTCGGGTTGTCGTGTCACACCCTTAAGTTCCCTCGCCGCGAGATCTCGACCGGTCAGTGTGCGATTCTCGTCAGATTCTTCTCAAATTGGGGCGACCGTGAGGGAGTAGCGCCCTCTTGGCCCAGATCTGGACCAGGTGGGGCTACTCGTCGCGCATCTTCTCGTAGATCTTCTGGCAGTCAGGGCAGATGGGGAACTTCTCGGGGTCGCGCCCGGGCGTCCATTTCTTGCCGCACAAGGCGCGCACGGGTTTGCCCGTGAGGGCGGACTCGATGATCTTGTTCTTGGGCACGTAGTGCGAGAAGCGCTCGTGGTCGCCGTCTTCCAGCTGCTCCTCGTTCAGCAGCTTCTCGAGCTGGCGGTCGAGCACATCCGTGCCGCCGCCCTGCCCCGCTCCGCCCGGTTCGTCCAGTGTCGCCATGCCGCCAGTCTACGACGGGGGCGGATGCCCGCCACCGGCAGCCCGCCCCCCGAGCAGCGCGGCGCTGCTAGGTGCGCATCACGAGATCGAGCAGCTCGGGCGCCCGGCGCCGGAACGCCCGGCCGCCGATGACGATGCCGAGCAGGAGCATCCCGAGCCCCGTCGCCGCCCCGGCGAGGCCAGCGACGACGAACCAGGTGGGCTGCGAGAAGCCTCCGATCGCAACTACGAGTGCGGGGGCCATCAACGCGATGGTCGCGAGCAGGGCGATGGCCTGCGCCCATCCGGCGCGCACTCCGAGCATGGGCGGCTGGTCGAAGGGCCCCGCGCCGGGTCGGGCGGCGGGGTAGGCGCCGATCGCCGACGCGACGCTTGAGACGCCGAGGCCGGTCAGCAGCAGTCCGATGCTGACCCCGATGAGGGCCGGGAGCACCCCTTCGACCCCCGACCAGAGCGTGAAGAGCGGGGAGAGCACGAGCACGAGCGGCACCCCGAGCAGCAGGGGCGGCACGCAGCGGCCCCAGCGATCGGCCGCGCCCTGCACGGGTGCCGCGACGTGCACCCACAGGGCCGTGTGGTCGTAGGCCGCGTCGTTGTGCACGAACCAGCCGAGGAAGAGGGCCAGCACGGGCAGGGGCACGAGCCACAGCGGCGGCAGGGGCGCCCCGGCCGCGGCGAAGGCGAGCATCATGAGCACGGGCACGACGGGCAGCGCGAGCACGACGACCCGGTAGCGGGCGTCGCGCCACCAGTAGAGCAGGCTGCGTGCGGCGATGACGCCCGCGGGTGTGGCCGGCACGAGATCGAACCAGCCGAGCCCGTGTGCGGGCGCACCCGTGCGGGCCCGCTGGGGAGCCTCGATCACACGGCCGACGAGCCAGACCCACCCGGCGACCAGCACACCGACCATGATCGCGCCGCCGAGGAGGCGCGCGACGAGGGGCGCGACGTCGCTCGCGGGTGCGGCCCACAGCATTCCCAGGGGCGTGACGCCGAGCGTCGCGGCAATCGCCCCGAGGGCGTCGTCGTCGCCGCCCCCCTGCACGACGAGCACCGTGGTCGCCGACGCGGCGAGCGCGAGAGCGATGATGGTGCGCGCGGCGACGGTCACGAGCCGACGGGCCGAGGGCGAGACGGCGAGCTGCGCGCCCACCGCCACGAGGTACTGCGAGGTCAGGATGATCGCCGCTGCCCCGAGCACGCCCGCGACGATGGCCGCCCCCGCCGTCGGGGTTTCCGCCCAGGCGAGTTCGAGCCCGATGCCGAGCACGGCCGCGAGCAGGCCCGGCAGCCCGACGGCCCCCGCGGCGCCGAGCCCGAGGGCGAGGACGCGCGGCGCGATGGGGAACGAGGCGAAGCGGCGCGGCTCGAGTGCCGAGCCGAGGCCGGCGCTCAGCGGGGCGACCGTGAGCGCGAGCGCGAGGGCCGAGGCGACGATGACGAGACCGGCGCGATGGCTGGCGAGGCGCACGTCGACCTCGAGCGCGAGCACGATGATCGCGGTGCCCACGGCGATGCCGAGCGCGATGACGGCGAGCGTGCGCGCGAGCGCCGCCCGCGGCCGGAATGCCGAGCCGAGCAGCGCGACCTTCAGTCGGAGAATGTCGTCAACCACTCAAGCCCTTCCACCGCAACGCGCCCACCCGCGAGGTCGACAAAGCGCTCTTCGAGGCTCGACCCCGCGCGCACCTCGTCGAGGTTGCCGGCGGCGAGGATGCGGCCGGCGACGATCACGGCGACGCTGTCGCAGACCCGCTCGACGAGATCCATGTTGTGGCTCGAGAGCACGACCGTGCCTCCCGCCGCGGCGAACCGGGTCAGCAGGTCGATGGCCTGCGCGGTCGAGACCGGGTCGACCGATTCGAACGGCTCGTCGAGCACGAGCACCGAGGGCGAGTGGATGAGAGCAGCGGCGAGCGAGATCTTCTTGACCATGCCGACCGAGTAGTCGCGCACCGGCCGGTCGAGCGATCCGTCGAGGCCCAGCGCGATGGCGAGGTCGTCCATGCGCGATCGTGCGGCGGCCCGGTCGAGGCCGTGCAGCACGGCGGCGTAGTAGAGCATCTGCGCGCCGGTGAGGCGATCGAACAGCCGCATGCGGTCGGGCAGCACTCCGAGCTTGCGCTTCGCCGCGGTCGGCTCGCGCCAGACGTCGGTGCCGCCGACGACGACCTCGCCGGCCGCGGGCCGCAGGAGCCCCGTTATCATCGAGAGGGTGGTGGTCTTGCCGGCGCCGTTGGGCCCGACGAAACCGAAGATCGAGCCGCGCCGAACTGTGAAGCTCGCGTCGTCGACCGCCACCGTGCCGCCGAAGGTCTTGCGCAGTCCTCGCACCTGGAGCACGACCGGGGCGAGGGGCGGGGCCGGTCGCGCCGCCGTGGAGCGCGCCGTGGGCGTGACGGGCTTGGCGGCGGTCTTGGCCGTGGGCTTGCCGGTGCGGCGCGCGGCCGTCGACCGAGCAGGCTTCCCCGAGCGGTGGGGCGATGCTGGCGAGGATTCCACGAGACCCACGCTACCAATGCGGGGCATCGCCCCCGGGGCCCTTGACAGTGCCTCTGCGGGTCACAGTTGGGAAACAAAGAGTGAACAGCACGTGACGAAGCGGGGTGGGCCCCGGTAAACTCGCGGAGCACGACGGTGTGTCTCCACATTCTTCCGATCGACACATCAGGAGCCATCACATGACCACTCAGGTCGTCATCCTTGCCGCGGGCATGGGCAGCCGCCTCGGCCGCGAGTTGCCGAAACCGCTGACCGAGCTCAGCGACGGTCGCACCATCATGCGTCAGCAGCACGACAACATCGCCGCCGCGTTCGGCACCGACGTGACTATCACGACCGTCGTGGGCTACAAGCTTGAGCACATCATCGACGCGTTCCCTGAAGTCGAGTACGTCTACAACGAGCAGTACGACCAGACCAACACCTCGAAGAGTCTGCTGCGTGCCCTCAAGGCGACGGGCAAGCACGGCGTGCTGTGGATGAACGGCGACGTCGTCTTCGACCCGCAGGTGCTCGTGCGCGCCGCGAGCCTCGTGCACGCCGACCGCTCGTTCGTGAGCGTCAACACCTCGACCGTGAGCGACGAAGAGGTCAAGTACACCGTCGACGCCGAGGGCTTCATCCAGAAGCTCTCGAAGACCGTGGCAGGCGGCCTCGGCGAGGCCGTAGGCATCAACTACATCTCGAGCCGCGATAAGGCGGTGCTCATCCGCCACCTCGCGCGTTGCGCAGACCAAGACTACTTCGAGCGCGGCATCGAACTCGCGATCGAGCACGACGGCATCACGGTCGAGCCCGTCGACATCAGCGACCTCTACGCCGTCGAGATCGATTTCGCGGAAGACCTCGAGCGCGCGAACCTGCACGTCTAGCGTTCTCGGCGCTCCGGGCATCCAGAGTCTGACGCCCGATTCGCGGGCGAAGCGGCACGCGTGGCGCTAGCGTTGACGTTCGTGACCACCGCCCCGCCGCCGCGCCCCGCGCGCAGCCCCGCGCAGGTCTACCGGCAATCGCTGTGGCTGCTCACGAGCCGCGATCTCAAGGTGCGGTACGCCACATCGTTCCTCGGCTATGTGTGGTCGGTGCTTGATCCGCTCGTGATGGCGATCATCTACTGGTTCGTCTTCACCCAGATCGTCGACCGCACGATCGGGAACGAACCGTATATCGTCTTCCTGCTCGCCGGCCTGCTGCCGTGGATGTGGTTCACCGGTGCCGTCGGCGACGCCACTCGCGCCTTCATCAAAGACGCCAAGCTCGTGCGCTCGACGCGCATCCCCCGCTCGGTGTGGGTCACCCGCATCGCGCTCTCGAAGGGCATCGAGTTTGTGGCGGCGTTGCCGGTCATCGTCATCTTCGCGATCATCTTCGGCGCCGCGCCGACGTGGGGCGTGCTGTGGCTGCCGGTCGCGATCGCGCTGCAGGCCGTGCTCACGGTCGGGCTCGGGCTCATCATCGCCCCGCTCGTGGTGTTCTTCCGCGATCTCGAGCGTGCGGTCAAGCTCATCCTGCGCTTCCTGTTCTACGCCTCGCCCATCATCTACGGCCTCTCCGACCTGCCCGCGGGCCTCGACCTCTGGGCATCGTTCAACCCGCTCTCGGGCATCATGTCGCTCTATCGGGCGAGCTTCTTCCCCGATCAGCTGGATGCCCGAGCCGTGCTCATCGCGACGGTGATGAGCCTCGTCATCCTCGCGATCGGAGTGCTCGTCTTCCGGCGCATGGAACGCGCCGTGCTGAAGGAGGTCTGATGGAGGCCGAAACGGTCATTCGCGTGTCGGGCGGCGGCATCCGGTTTCGCCGCAACCGGCGGGGCCGCCGATCATTCAAAGACCTGTTCGCGGGCTCGAAGCGCCGCTCGCGGCCCGACGAGTTCTGGGCCCTGCGCGGCGTCGACGTCGCCGTGCGGGCGGGCGAGGCGATCGGGGTCGTCGGCCGCAACGGGCAGGGCAAGTCGACGCTGCTCAAGCTCGTCGCGGGGGTCATGCTGCCCGACGAGGGCACGGTCGAGGTTCACGGCGGCGTCGCGCCGCTCATCGAAATCACGGGCGGATTCGTCGACGACCTCACGGTGCGCGAGAACCTGTACCTCACAGCCGGACTCCACGGCATGACGAAGGCCGAGATCGAGGCGCGCTACGACGAGATCATCGACTTCGCCGAGCTGCGCGACTTCGTGGGCACTCCGTATAAGCACCTCTCGAGCGGCATGAAGGTGCGGCTCGCTTTCTCGGTGATCTCGCGCCTCGAAGAGCCCATCCTGCTCGTCGACGAGGTGCTCGCGGTCGGTGACAAGGCCTTCCGCGACAAGTGCTATGCCCGCATCGACGAGCTGCTCGCGGGTGGGCGCACGCTCTTCTTCGTCTCGCACAACGAGCGCGACCTCACGCGCTTCTGCACCCGTGGCCTCTACCTCGACAAGGGCGCGCTCGTGCTCGACGCTCCAATCGGCGAGGTGCTCGACGCGTACAACCGCGACTACGGCAGCGGCTCGGTCTGACGACCCGGCGCGTGCCCAGCGGCCCCTTCTAGACTTGATTCTCGACGTCAGGAGGCCGCGGTGACCCTAACCCCGAACGACCCGAGCGGTACCGGAGAGCCGGGGGCCGCGGTCGAGCGCGGGCCGTTGCAGGGCATCCCGATCGACGACGAGGCCCTCGCGCCGACGACACCCGCCGCGGCGGCGCCCGAGGTCGATCCGCTCATCGTGCGGGGACTGAGGGCCGCGATGTCGGCCCAGCGGCCGGCCGTGCTGCTGCACATCCGCTCGATCCGCCGGCAGTATCCCGCGGCGACGCCCGAGCAGGTCATCATGATCCTGGAGCGGCGGTTCCTCAACAGCGTCACGCTCACGGGCGCGGGCAGCGGCGCTGCGGCGCTCATCCCGGGGGTCGGCACGGCGCTCGGTCTCACCGTGATCGGCGTCGAGACGGTCGCGTTCTTCGAGATGACCGCCCTCTTCGCGCAATCGGTGGCCGAGATCCACGGCATCGTCGTCGACGATGAAGAGCGCGCGCACAACCTCGTCATGGCGCTCATGCTCGGCGGCCCGGGCAAAGACCTCGTGCAGCAGTTCGTCGGTCAGGCGACCGGCGCGGGCCCCGACCGCACCCAGTACTGGGGCGAGTCGATCACGGCCGGCATGCCGAAGGCCCTCGTGGGCATGCTCAACAAGCGCCTGCGCGACGAGCTCGTCAAGAACCTGGCCGTCAAGCAGGGAGGCAGCATGGCTGGCCGGCTCGTGCCTTTCGGCATCGGTGCCGTCATCGGCGGAGCCGGAAACCGGCTCATCGGTGGCAAGGTCGTGCGCACGGCCCAGCAGGCCTTCGGCCCCGCGCCCGCGCGCTGGCCGGCCGAGCTCGACGTCGTCAGTCTGCCGAAGGAGCCTCGTCTTCGTCGTCGTCTTCGTCGAAAGGACTCGACTCCGACGTGATGGGGTCGAGCGCGTGCACCGCGGCGACGCGCTCCCACTCGGCATAGAGCGCCTCGACCGCCGCGTGGAAGCGCGCGGTCGCGGCCCCCGGGGTCGTGTCACCGAAGTAGCGCCACACCCAGTGGGTGAGCTTCTCGTGCGCCTCGGTGCTCGTGAGCACGCCGTCGACGAGCGGCACGACGCTCGCGGCACCCTCCGGGCGCAGCCACTCGCAGTCGCTCAGGTAGCCCGAATCGTCGATCTCGGCTTCGGGCGAGGCGGGCCGCGCGATGATGATCGGCCGACCGGTCGCGAGCCGGTCGTAGACCATGGCCGAGATGTCAGTGATCGCCACGTCGGCGGCGGCGAGCTGCCAGCCGAGCGTGGCTCCTGTGTCGTGCACGTGGTGGGCGGAAGGATCGGCGGCGTTGGCTCGCTCCAGAGCCGCGATGATGCGCCGATGTGCTGCAGCGTACGCGCGGCTCAGCACCCCGCTGCGCGGGTGCGGACGGTAGATCACGCGGTGACGGCCGGTCGCGAGCAGAGCATCCACGAGGGCCTCGCCATGGCTCGCGATCGAGCCGTAGGCAGCCGCAGGCCGGTCGCCCTCCCAGGTGGGGGCGTAGAGCACGACGGTGCGGTCGTCGGGCGCGTACGGGGTCTCGCCCGCGAAGTGGTCGGCCTGCGGGCGGCCGATCTCGATCGTGCGGTGCTCGACGTCGTACGACCACAGCTTGCGGGCCAGGCGGTCGCGGGCGGCCTGCCCGGCGACGAAAGCGTAATCGTAGGCCTTGTACTGATTGGTGGTCATGTACATCTTGTCGGACTCGCCGTGGTTGATGAACACGTGCCACATGCGGCCGTAGCGGAACAT